>CAYTKI010000014.1:0-33351 GCA_964438385.1 uncultured Methanosarcinales archaeon
GGGGGGGTTGGAGATGGGGGGGGAGGCATTTGTAAGGGGACGGCGGTTGCAGGTTCTTTAGGTTGAGATCCAAATGTTGGAATTGAAATGGGTACGGGGGCCGGAGATGCAGGTGCGGTAGTTGCGACTTGAGGTGCTGTGGGTTGTGGTTCTCCTGGAAGATTTTCATAAGATCTCGGAGTGGCTGGAGGAGGTGTAGCAGTTACTGATGGCCCAGATGCATCCAAAGGAAGAGTCCGATCAAATATATTATTATTAATCAAGCGAGCCTGATCTTCAGTAATGACCTTTAATGTCCCATCGCCGGAATCATGCTTCCATGCTCTGCTTGCAGAATCGTAGTGGGTTGCTTCCCCGGTACTAATATCAACAAATAGTATGTCTCCTTTTTGTGTAACAATTGATCTTAAGCTTCCCTCTATTTTATCTTGGATATAATTGTCGCCTTTTTTTAGATAAATTGATGTTCCGCTTGGGAGCATGATTGAAGGCTGCGAAGTGGAGGCAGGAATTGTGGCAGCTTCAGGAGATTGGGCTTGGGTGGTGGCTGCCGGTTGAGAAGAGGGGATCTCATATATCCTTTTTGTAATAAACTCATATTCGGCCCCAGTTTCCAGAGAGATGAAGCGCGCTTCTCCTTTTTCATTTGTGTATCTGAATCCTTCGATCGCATTGCCGAATTGGTCAACAAAGCTTTTTCTCTCGGCTATCCTGCCTCCGACAGAGTATTCGGTTATTGGCTGGAGGTTTTCAAACCCAACAATAACCTGCTGCTGAAGCTCTCTATTTAATTCTTCAAAGGGCTTGTCTTTGATGCTGCCTTTGTTGATTGTTTTCCCAAAAAATGTCGTGGAAGTGTCATCGAGCAAGTTGAGTGCTGCTTTGCTGGCAAGTTCAGTTCCTAACCCTTGAATGCCCACATAGTTTACATTGAAAGTAGTAAAGTGGTTTCTTACTGCCTTGTCAAAATCTGTTTTACTTAGGTCTATTTTGTTTTTTTGGTCATAGTATCTTATTATCGCTCCGCTCTGGTCAAAGTACACATCATAATAGCTGTTGGGTCCGAAAGTATCCACCATAATTGTCGCTTTTTGTGGCTGGTCTCTCGGATGAATAGACTTGACCGCTACCTTTGCTGGCAGGTTTTCTGCTTGGGCTGCTGCAAATTCTATGCCGGAGAGCAAAAATCCAATTGAGAAAATGAGCATGATGGCCGTGCAGAGTGCAGCAGTTTGACTCATTATCTTGCCCCCAACCTTGCTGGTTCTCTCTTTGGTCATATTCACCATTCCAATAACTCCCCTTCTACTCATGCCTTCTCCTCAAGCCTCTTGCAGTAATCATCGCGTCGAGGAGGGAAGAAGCCGTTGTCGATCACTCCCTTGACCTCTGCGATGATGTTTCCGATTTTTGAGGCGGTAGCGTGGGCGGAGCAGAGCGAATAGGTTGTTGCAGAAGCTGGAGATTGGTCGCTGCAGGGTAACATACAATAGGTACCAATCACAAGCCCAAGCGCGGAGAACGGATCAGAGAGCGCTCCCTTGAGCATGCCCACATACTTATCGAAAAGAGCAGTATAGGGAATAACGGCAAAGATCTCACCTGTGACATATTTGCACGTTGCCTGCGACTTGAGGCTTTCGCAGACCGAGAGAGGGACATTATCTTCCTTCACCGCGCTTTGGAGGCAGTCGGCATAGAGGCAGTTAATCTGCCTCCATTTGTCAAGATTCTCCAAAATACCGGGAATGCAGCCGAAAAGAACTGAAGTGGTGAGGCTTGAGCGCGGGTTCATCTGTCCCGCAAATCCGCTTTTTGATTGGTCAATGTCGCTTTTTTTGGTAAGAGCAGTTGCCGGCTTCCCATCCTTGTCCACTTGAGGAAGAGAATCCGATAAGGGAAGACTATTGATGAAATTATCCACTTTTCCGGAACGCCAAGGAAGATAGTGTTCACAAGTTCAGGTCTCCATTGGCAATTGACAAGCTTGCAGGCCTGGCTGCCATAATGTGCAAAGCCCTCGCTAGTTCTTTTGTCGGTGGTTTCTTTGCCGGTGCAGGTTGCTTCTGCGCTCGCCATGAGAGGTGCGCAGGGAATTCCTAAAGTGGTGACTAGGAATGTTTGGCAAGTAGCAGACGCAATCTTTAGAGAGATGGCAGCCGAATAGAGAAAACCTACAATTGAGTAGAGAACATTGAAAATTTTGCAGATATTCTTAAGTACATTGAGGACCTCATTGAGAGTGCCAATTAACTTGTCAACGCCCTTAGTCGCCTCCATCGCCTCATCTATCTTCGCCTGCACTCCCAAGCCAAGCGTGCCAAGGGGCTGGTCAAAGAAATTCAGCGTTATCTGCACTTTCTCTTCCTCAGGGTTTCTGGTGATTGCCCCATCGGCTAGGGAGATAATATTGAGCGTGCAGGTTGTGCGGATTTCATTGACCTTGAGCGCATCTTTCTTCAGCGTCAGCTTGATCAACGGTGAGATGGACCCCGCTCTTGCGCCAAAGAGCTCCGCGCTCTGGATGAGATTCGCCGTTGTGCCATTTGAGGAAGCCACAGCATCGCCAGTGCAGCCCGCAAGGGTGATTGAGGCCGTCTTAAGAGAGCCGCGTATGGCACGCGGAGCAAGTGTGACAGCGCAATAGGATCGTTGGCCAACTAGCGGCCCAAGCTGCCTATCAAGCGTCTGTGGAGAGCACAACACAGCCGAAGTCCAGAAATTTGGGGTGAGATTTGAGAGGACTGCATAAGTCTGGAGGCTTTTTTCAATTGAGGCATTGTTTCCGGCGGCATCGGTAACCGTTAGCTTCACTTTCCCAATTGCTGCCTTTTCCACAGGAGTTGTCAGAATCGAGCAGAGAAAGGTGTTGCCCTCCTCGTTGATGCAGCTTCCGGGAACAGCGCTCGCTCCGGCAATGAATTGGCTCACATCTGCCAAAGCACTAGTGATGGATGTGTCCTCGGAAACGTTCATCTCAATCAGGATCCGATCGCCAACCCCGATGAATTCCGTGGCAAGCCCGCTCAGCCCGCCAATGCCCCCCAGCGTTGCCTTTCTGATGATGGGCGGATCGGAATTGACAGTGAAAGTCTTAGAAAAGGAAATTGCCTTGTTGCCCAAGATATCCGTGGAAGCGTCGCTAAAAGTCACCTCAACATTCCCCTGCCCAAGGGCCACATTTTCCCAAAGGCAATAGGTCACATTGCAATTTGTTGCTGAAATCTGTTGCCCGCGAAGCGTCAGGAACATTTCTCCAAATGAAATGCCTGCTCCGATTTCAGTGACTATCGCCCGAAGGTTCGCAAGCGCAGGGGCATAGGAAGTGTCTGCCAAAACCTGGCCTGAACTTGTTAGCGCACTAACCGTTGGCCCGGTAGTGTCCACGGCAAATGTGCGGGTGATGGCTATATTCTCGCCATTTCCCTTGGTATCAGATGCGTTGAAGGAGAGCTGCTTTGTTCCTGCGGTATCTATCTTGAGGGTGATTGCAAAGACGCATCTCGCCGTGTTGTCCAACGGGCTGCAGGTTCCCCTCACATTCTTCAGGGAATTATCTGTTGGATTAAGCTCAAAAAGATTTGCGGTGACGCTTGAATAATCAAAGGAGCTATCATTAGCCCTGATGACTACCTCAACTGGGATTGCTTTTCCGGGAACAAAATGAGAAAGGTCATTCCCCTTGTAGGAGATCTTAAAAGATTCTGGGATGAAGGATGGTCCGGTGGTATCCGCAGCAAAATTGATTGACACTGGATTTGAGACCTGCCCAATCATATCTGTGGCGCGCGCAAAGAGGGCAAGCTGTCCTGGTTGGAATGCAGCGGAATTCTTCACAAATGTGGAATTGAATGAGCAGCTTCTTGTGTTCACCTCAACAGTATCGGAAAATGAGTTGTCAAGCGGGAAAAATTCTATCTTTTTTATGCCGGAGCATTTTCCAGAGCAGGAAGTGTCCAGGCATGCAGTGTCCAATGCGCCATACACAAATGTGAGATCTTCCCTGCCTGCATTCTGTGGGAAAACCGAGCCAAAGGATAATGTGGGCTTTCGATTGTCCACTATCACGCTTCCGGATTTGGAGTCTAAGGTATTGAAAGAATCTGAATCAAGAAGTGTTACAGTGAAGGGAAGCTCCTTCGCATCAAAGGTCTGCTCTCCTGTTGCGGGAAAGCGCACCTTGCAGAGCGAGCCATTGAGATTGAGGGAGCAGGAGTCAAAATTTTGTGATGAACCGAGCCGCACATGGATTGGCTGAGCTGTTGTTGTAAGGCCTGAAATCAGCGCTTCTATGGTAACTGCATCGGTTGTCCTAACAATCCCTTCAATATTATCCTTGCCCTTTGCCTTAATAGTTCCTACCGCACCATCCGCAAGCACATCTGCGGAGTAAAAAGGCAAAGTGAGGACAAGCATGATGAGGAACATCGCTGCGAAGTCCTTGTGTTGGGTGATGATTTTCATGGTTTTTTGGTATAATCTTATTCTGGTTGATTATTGGAAAGAGGGAAAGTTGTATGTGCGCCTATTGAAAAGATTGCAGGGGTGCGTGGAGGGCAAAAATATAACTTGTGGCGCACTCTGATTGTGCCCTCCCTGAAATTTTTCCATTGCCATTTTTTCTCGATTGAGTGTCATTGGTTCAAGTTATTGTTGTGGTTGAAGTAAAGGTTGGCTGCAGCGCGACAAGATAGGTCTGGGAAAGGCCATCAAC
This sequence comes from uncultured Methanosarcinales archaeon, assembly GCA_964438385.1. GTDB lineage: Archaea > Nanobdellota > Nanobdellia > Woesearchaeales > GW2011-AR4 > GW2011-AR11. The sequence goes on from CAYTKI010000014.1 coordinate 4,715, forward strand.
ATCCTGCGCCACATTCAAGTCATCGATGGTGGAGGGGAGATCAACTGCAACAACATACAATACTAGAGTGTCCGCAGCCGCAAGGTTCTGCGCGGTGAGGGTGATGTTTGCCAAAAATCCGCCTCCCTGGAATTGTGGCTCTGCCTCTCCCTTGGAGAAATCAACTTCAGGGATGGTATAGCACACTTCCGGGGAGAAGAAGCTGGGCTTGCTGCAGGTGGTCTGCGCCAAAATCTTCACCGGTTTCTTAAGTAGCAGGCGCACATCCGCCTCATAAGTGCCCGGAGCAAGCTTGACTTCTCCAAACGGATTTTTGGAATCAACCTGCGCAACCGCGAGCAGTTCCTGCTCCCCCTCGCCAGGAATGCGCCTCAGCGTCACAAGCGCCTGCTCGTCCTGGGAAAGGTCTTCCGCGCTGTCCTTAAAGCTCCACGAATTTCCAGACTTCAAAAGCTGTTTTTTCAGGACCATTATTTTTTTTGTGGCAATGGGAGAGAGAGCAATAGTGACTGTTTCAGGAGTTGAAGTCGGTGTATAGTCAATGGATTTCTGCACTGCATGTTCAGATACCACGGTTAGCGCTCCTCCAACAACGCCTCCCGGGAATTGCGCAACCAGGCGGCCTTCCTCACCTGTTGTTCCGATAAAGCAGCTGCTATCCAAAAGGGTGTAGAGCACATTCGCGCCTTGAATGGGTAATTTTGAGCCATCAGTCACTTTGATTGTGATATTTGCGCTCGTGCGCGATTCTTCAGAGCAAAGGAGCGATGCTTCCTCAAAGCTTGCCAATTCCAGCGGGGCAAAATTTGATTTCATGACTTCATTGTTGCGGATATTCGCTTCAAGCCCGAACCGAAATGTGTAGCCGCGGCCGTTGAGGGCGGTTGTATCGCGCAGTTCCACAAGGACTGGGAATGAAAGGTCATACGCAAAATTGTAGGTCTGCAATCCGATGATTGATAAAAGGGAATTTACGGATGAGGGCTTGCACACATCACCGTCGCAATTGAGGTCAAAATAAATGGGCCAGCTGTCCAGGTAGGTGAATTCAGCGTCAATACCGTTAAATTGGGTGCCGGGAAGGTTTGGAATGAGTGTCGAATCATACAATTTCTGCAACAGATCATCGCCAAAGGTGTTGCGATCAAAATTAGAGGTTCCAACAACTTGGAAGAGCTGGGTGTAGCCGCTAAGAAATCCGGTTATCTTATTCTGAACATCCCGCTTGCTCCAGCTTAGGGTCTCGCCGAACTTGAAGCGCACTTCTGACATCGGGGGGATCTTATCCCGCGTAAGCCCGGAAAATGCAACAATCAAGTTGAGTACGTGCCGCTCCAAAAAGCCATACTGCATCTCAAGGTTTGTGAGGTGCGTCGCAAGGTCGTAGAGCTGCTTAAGCCGCACATCCTGAACGATTACAAAGGTATTTGCCTCATGGGTTGCAGAATTGCGTGACATGCGCAAGGGATAGGAAAGTGTGAATTGCACATCCTGCTCCCCGATTTTTGCAGAAATCTTTGGCGCACCGAGCATTTCGATGTGGAAGCCCTGCTCGGAAAAAGCGGAGAAATCAAGGCATTCAATGATCCATTCACTGCTGTAATCGGAAAGCTGCTGCTCTATGGATTGGGGCGAATTGGAAAGCGGTGGCCGTCTCGATGAGAGTTCGCAGGTTCCAGTGCAGCTATTTGCGGACTTGAGATATCTCCAGTAAGGGATGGCTGTTTGTGGAGGTGTAATACCACCGAGCGTGATGGCGTCGGATTCTGTTGGCTGAGTGGAGATTCTAAATGGCTCAATGCCGCGCTTGGGTGAGGCAATGCTCGCATAACCTCCCTGCTCACCAACAGCAACAAGCGCTTCCTCACTTGCCTGCATGAGGCATCCTTCCACAAAGGATTTCACCGGCGAGAATTCAAGAGGGATAGTGCTCGCAGCTTCGGTTGTCGTTGCGGAAATTCCCGCCTTCTGCTCCTCATCCTGCAGGTAAAAAAACACCACACCTCCAAGGATGATGAGCAGCGCAAGGATCATAAAAATCGAGATCTGCGCTTTTCTTGAAATTGAATTGCAAGAATCCGTCGGGAATGGAAATTTGGCCATGCGCTAATCGTCCTTTAGCTCCTTTTGGATCAGATTCAGTTCATACATGCGCTGCTCCATCAGCTCTCGCGCAAGCATGGATTTCTTCTTGCCGAGCTTTTTCCCGACTTCTTCGAGCAGCTTGTTTATTTCCGGAGAAACAGTGATGCGTATCTGGATAGTTTTCATAAGGCAGTCTATAGCCATTATTTTGGCTAAATGATGGCTATTTGATGATACTATTTATAAATTTTATGGATTTTATGACTATTTTATGCTTTATTTATGCTATTTTTAGTATTTTTAGGTGTAATTTCAGATGTAAAGTAAAAAATATGCCTCATAAGTACTTTATTTATACTTTATTTATACTAAATTTGCATATTAATAAGATTCTATATCAAAGAGTTCCTGCCATCCAATTGTATGAAAAAAAGATCGAGTAGTGTTGGGAAAATGGGGAAAACCAGCATTACCGCATAATCGCTCCAAAATGACAACGAATATTTATAAACGTTATAATAGGCAGAAGTGTTGGTGGCAGAAAAAAACATTGTCTCATACATCAGAAGCGCGCTTCTCAGGGGAGGCGATGCGAACAGCGTTCGGATAGCGCTGCTCAAAAGCGGCTATCCTCCCGAGCAGGTAGAGGCGGCATTTCGGGAAGCTCAGCGTATTGATGTGCATCATCATTTCCATTTTTCTCCTCCACTCATTGGCTTAATGGTGGCAGTCCTCATCGCAGCCCTCGGTTTTGGCTATTTCATATACTCAAGCAATGCTGTTGGGAAGCCCTCAGCTCTTCTCGACCTCAACTTGGAGCCTTTGCAGGTGTCTGCGGCTCCCGGAGAGGAGCTTATTGTGCTCAAGGAAGTAACCAACATGGGCTCATTAAGGGGTTTTGATGTGGAGCTGCAAACTGATCTTGTTGATCCAAAAACCGGCTCGATTGCCGCTTCAAAGACGGAGACTCGGGCCATTGAGACTATTGGCTCAACCCAAACGCGCTTGCTTGTCCCTGCAAAAACCCTGCCGGGGGAGTACATCCTGCGAACCATTGCAGAATATTCTGGCAAGCGCGCGGTTGCCTCATTGCGGGTTACCGTTACCCCAAACACTATTCAGGAAAATACTCGGGAAACATTAGGCAATGATCAAGAGGGTGATAATAAGAGTGAGCAGGTTAAAAATAATCAGGAAGAGGGTGCTGGCCAAAATAGCGAACCCAAAGAGTGCAATGATTCCAATCCCTGCACAATCGATAGCTCAAGAGAGGGAAAATGCGCCTTTGAGCCATTTGCCCCCTGCTGCGGGAATGGCCTTTGCGAGCAGGATGAGTTCTGCATGGCCGATTGCCCAAATCAGAATGCGCTGGAGGCAACTCCGGGCCTGAAGCAGTCCGTGACGCTTGATGAGATACGGTTCACCGCAACAACCGATCCAAAAAAAGCCATGCAGGAATGTGCAAAACAGGAAATTCCAGACTATCGGGATTCCTGCTTCTCAAGCGTTGCCAAGGTCTCAAAGGATTCCAACAGTTGCGCGCCCATCATTAACGAGCGCATAAAGGATGTCTGCTTTTCTGAAGTTGCAAAGGTTGCCCTTGATTCATCAATATGCGGGAATGTGGTGCGCGAGGAGCGCAAAGATTCCTGTTACCTCTCATTTGTCCTTGACTATAAAGACTACTCGGTGTGCGAGAAGATTGTCAATGAGAACCTGAGGCAGAGCTGCAATGCGCTCAAGGGGCTTTCGTAGGAGAAATCAGTTCTCATTTGCATATCTTTCTGCAGGAGGTAGTTGAAAGAAAAAAGGCGTGTGTGGGATATGGGCTATTGTATATCTATCGGTTAATTGTGCAAGCTCAAATTCAGGTTTGAGTCTTATTGCCTTAGAGAGGTAATCATTGAATTTTCGCTCTGTTTGTTTCATCATTCCGGGATCATCAAAGCAGTCTTGGTTGATTTCGAGCTGTCCTGCCGCGAGGAGAAGGTAGTGGAATGGTTTGAGTCCAGGATCTGTTAAGACCATTGCCATGATGTGGTCCGAATCAATCTTTCTGGTGCCTCCGATGATTGAAAAATTTCTCGCAGTGAGAATTCTTTTGGTGATATTATCATATCCGTTAAATTCCATCACTATTGTGTTTTGCCTAATGGGCGTACCGGGAAGTGCTGTCTCATAGAGTGAGGCGATATATGAAGGTCCATCAATCAATTGGATGGGGGGATCTGCCATATCGGGAGGAATCGTCCGCTTTTTTATAAAAATTTTTATTTTACCACTATCATATAACAACGATTATTACATCTGTTAGTGCGAAAATCCCCAACAAAATTCTTTTTGAATTCTTGGCTTTCACGCCCCCTTCGGAACTTAAGAACTACTTTTAAGTGGTTAGAAAGGAAAAGTTTAAGAGAAGAAAGTGGTTTCCAGAGGGGGATGGGGAATTGCATTATGCGTGTGGGAAGCTCAGTTTTAGGGATAGCTGCCCTCTGTGTAGTGTCATATCAATCTCTGCATAATACGGATGCGGCATGCAGGGCAGCGATCGATGTGGCAGATCATGCCAGGTGCGCAGGATTGTATTATATGGGTGGGCAAGAAACCCATGCAAAGTATCATGAGTTGCAAGCCGAATTTTCTTCTAAAAATAATGGATGTGCGAGAAGGGGAATCAATACTGGATTGGGAAAGGTATTGTATGAGGCTCGCCAAAAGATGATGGAGGCAAAGGGAATTGGTCCATTTGACATTGCTTTTGGTAACAACATCGATCCCAACGCGGTTGCTGCCTTGGATAGGTTAAAAGAAGCGAATATCATAGCGGAAATGTTTGTGGAGGAATGCCAGTTTATGGGGAAAGATATGGATCGGGTTTAGCGCACCCGCGCCCCATCCTTTACTTTTTCCGCAATGATGGGTTCATCCCCAGCAAGGAATTCTTTCCCCTCGCAGCTCGGCCTTCCTTTGTTGACAGTAATTATTATCTTCTGGAAATCCTCAAATGCGATCTGCTCAGTGGCGTTTTCCAGCTCTCCGCATCTCACTTGGGTTCCTTGGGCCGCAGTTGTGGTCAGCACCCCAACCTCTTCCCCATCATCCCCCGCAAGAAGCATCCCCTGGCTTTCAACCCCGCGCAGTTTTGCGTACTTGAGATTAGATATGAGAATGATGTTCTTCCCGATGAGCTGCTCCTTGGTGTAGTGGCCCCGCAATCCCGCGACAAGCTGCCTCTTCTCTGAGCCAAGATCAATTTGAAGCACATAGAGCTTGTCTGCGTTCGGATGGTCCTCAACCGAGAGTATCTTTGCCACCTTGAGGTTGAGCGGGAATTTCCCTGTTTCTTTCTCTTCCATTTTCTGAACAAGGATTTTTTCCTTGTTAATGGTATAATTGGATACACTGAAATTGATTTCCTGCCATGTTAATGGTTTGGCATTCAATTGGTGCTGGAGCTCTTTTGAGATGGTTGGAAGGATCGGGGCAATAAGGATGCTTAGATTCTTGATTATGTTGAGCGCAAAGCCGCAAATTTTCTGCACACGCTCCCGATCTTCCTTGATGAGTTTCCACGGCTCAAGTGATTGGAAATACTTGTTGCCAAGGTCTGAGATTGCAAGGATCTCCCGCACCGCCTCGTTGAAATTCAGGGTTTCGTAATGATGCCCGATTCTTTCTGTTTTTTCTATGATGGTTTTTTCAAGTGGAGCATTGTGCTCAATTCCCAGTATTTTCCCGCCAAAGTTCCGATTCGTGAAGCTAATCACCCTATGGCAGAAATTGCCGATGTTCGCGACAAGCTCGTTGTTTATCTTATCCCTCAGCGCGGAAAAATTCAGGTCGATGTCCGCGAGCTTTTTGCTCAGCATCGAGGCATAATAATACCTCAGGTACTCAGGATTGTATTTCTGCGAAAAGTCCTGCGCGGTGAGAAACGTCCCGCGGCTTTTGGACATCTTCTCGCCATTCACCGTGAGAAAGCCGTGCACATTCACTGTTTTCGGTGCGGAAAAGCCTGATCCGAGAAGCATCGCCGGCCAGAACAAAAGGTGAAAATACATGATGTCTTTTCCGATGAAGTGGATGATGTCGGAATGCTTCCATTCGTTCTCTGCCTTGGCAACATCCCCTCTCAAATGGGCGTAGCTTGCGATGTAGCCGATGGGCGCATCAAGCCACACATAATAGTACTTGTCTTTCTCTCCTGGAATCTTAAAGCCGAAGTATGGCCCGTCCCGTGAGATGTTCCAGTCCTCAAGACCGTTTTTAATCCAGTTCAGCGCGAAATTCACGACTTCCGGCTGGAGATCTTCATTGTTGGTAAGCCAGTTTTCCAGCTGCTTTGAGAAGAATCCCAATTTGAAAAAGTAATGGTTGGATATTTTCTTGATGGGGGGGTTTTTGCAGAGCGTGCAGTACGGGTCAATCAGATCAATGGTTTTGTAGGCGCAGTTGCACTTCTCGCACACATCCCCATATTGGTCGGGTGCCTGGCACTTCGGGCATTTGCCCTTGACATACCTATCCGGAAGAGTCCGTTTGTCATGCTCGCAGTAGGTGACTTCGATGTCCTTTTGATAAATGTGACCTGCCTTCCTGAGGCGCTCGAAGATAAGGTCGGAGAAGTGCTTGTTCTCTTTGCAATTTGTGGTGTAGTAGCTGTCAAATTCAACAAGAAAAGTTGAGAAATCCCTTGTATGCTCCATGAAGACATCTGCAATCAATTGCTCCGGGGCAATCCCAAGCTCTTTTGCCTTAAGCTCAATCGGCGTTCCATGCGTGTCATCAGCGCAGCAATACACAACATCCTCACCTCTCAGCTTGAGGAAACGCACATAGATGTCAGTCTGGATGTACTCCACAAGATGGCCTATGTGGAGGGGGCCGTTCGCGTAGGGGAGGGCGGAGGTGATGATGAGTTTCTTCTGTTCCTTGTGTGCTGTTTTTGTGAAGAGAATCACCTGATTGGAAGAAAACCAAATGGCTTAAAAACATTTGCGTTGGGCGGTTGGAAAGAAGTGCGCACATAAATGTAACTACTAAATGAGAGTAAAAAATAGTAATATTTATAAATACACGTCAAATTGGAGATGATATGGCAGATGAGAAGCTTAAAGCGGATCTGAAAAAAGCGCTTAAGGAGGGAGAAAAGAGAGGATTGATTGCTGCCAATGCAAGGAACTCTCTTGATGATCTCATTGATAGTGGGAAATATGGATTTTTCATGGACAGGAGTTTGCTAAGTTCAGCCATTCATGATGTGAGGTCCCCACTGACTTCTGTAAAAGGTTTTGCGGATATGTTACAAACTAGATTAGCAGGCAAGTATGGCGGTAGTCGGTTAACGGATATATCTGTTTTGGTGGATATTGCGGTGGGAGAAGCCGATAGCATACTGGAAGAGTCAAAGAAGGCGCATCAGACAGTTTGGCTCAATGATCAGTTACCGGTGGATATCCCTGCCGAAGTAAAGGAAAGTTTGGGAATGATTTACACGAGATATGCTGTTGACAAAATCGGAAATCCTTTAAGGGAAGTTACAAGGAATATCAGGGGTTTTATGGGGGAAGCGAGAAAAACTAACCATTGGGATGATCGAGTTGTATTTGAGTATTCAAGGAATGTGCTTAATGGGATCACTATGTCCAAAGAGGTGTTGGATGACGCTAGGCAGGCGTATGGTTTTGCTGGAAGGACCATGCGGGCAAAAAAAAGAATGATGCCTGTGGATCTGCTGTTTGATGATGTCAAGAGGCAGGTTGACGGCCTCCTCTATATGTTGCAAAAAAATACGACTGTTACGGTAAGGTATCAAAAGGGAAAAAATTCGGAAAGGGACAATCCCGATACGGTAAATACGGACAAAGGCAAGCTTGTTCGTATTTTTGTGAATCTTATTTCAAATGCCTTAAAATACACTAAGGGGGATACAATTGATGTGGGTTATAAGGTGCTCTCTGATTCAGAAGTCCTCGGCTATTTGGGGGAACATTTTAAACCTAGGTCGCCAGGAGGGGATTGGGGGATTTTCAGTGTAAAGGATTATGGGCCCGGGATTAAAAAAGAAAACCTTGACAGGCTCTTTGCCCCTTATTTCCGCTTTAATCAGGAAGATGGGTCAACTTGTTTAGGGACTGTTCAGGGAATAGGTCTAGGTCTCAATAACGTAGCGAAATTTGCGCAATTGCTTGGTGGTAAGGCAGGTGTAGAATCTGAATTTGGAGTGGGATCTAGGTTTTATGTGGTTATTCCTATCGGTCCTAATGGCCACTCAAATGGATGTAGAAACCGTTGATGCTAGGGTGCTATTTTGCCTAACTCCGGATCTTTTTCGTCAGATTTTTTTGAAATATCCTTCAACTTCTTCGTTATCGGTATCAGCTCCCTGCACTTCCCGCACTCAAAGACAAAAGCCAAAACGCCCTTGAATTTCTTTCTCACAAAGGGAGTTGTAGTCTCGCCTGGATGCCTGCAGTGCGGGCAGGTGTATTCAACGCTCACCATGAGTGTTGATGATAATGTTTCATCGCTCTCCCGGTGCTTGCACGATGGGCATTCATAATATTCCGCTTTCTTATCCGGCTTCCCGTTCTTCTTGATGGGCCTTCCAAGATTCGCTTTCCCGCATTTCGCGCAGAGGGGGCGAAGCGCCCACGCCATTGCCTTTCCTTCGCCGATAGTTCTATTCGAGAAATAGAAGCACTCATCCATGCTCTCGGGTCGTTTCAATGCCATGCTGGTTATTTTTCTGGAAAAAATTATTGCTCTTTGGTTCCCGTTATGGGGATGCTTAAGTTGAGATCAATTACTTGCTCAATGGTAATCTCCTCAGAGCAGAAGTTAGTCACGATTTTGTAATCTCTTTCCGCCTGCTTTTGGACAATTGCGGAGTTTGCCGTCAGGGAAATAAAGGTGTGCTGGGTTAGGTTTAGGGCGCTTGCCCTATCGGGACTTGACTCAATGAACTGCTGAAGTGCCAAAGCAGAAGCAAAGCCCGCATTTGCCGAGCCGTTTCTGAGCCGTGATGAATTCAGGATTCTATTCTCTCCTTTCCTGCAGCCAAAGCCAAATTCAGTTGTTGATGCCGCTCCCCATTTAAATCCCTCAATGAGAAGCCGGTCTGATTCAAGGAGTTGGATGCGGTAATTAAAAAGCATGAGAAGCGGCTTGGTGTTCTCATTTTCAATGATCTTGCGCTGAAGTGAGGTTAGCTCAGAGGAAAGCGATTCGATGGAAGAGGGGCTTGGAGGCGAGCTTAGGAAATCAACGCCGTATTTATCCTGTATGGCCTTCATCTGAGAAACTCCGGAAGAATAACTGGAGATCTGCTGCGAGCATCCGGCGATAAGAATCGCGAGCAGCAGGGTTCCGATGAAAAATGGTGTTTTGGACATGATGGCTTATGCATTGTGGGAAATGGTGTATTTTTATGCTTTTCTATGGTGCATAGAGAGATGGCTGAAAAAACAAGGACTGCTATATATTATTATAGGGCAGCAGCCACCTCTTCATGATGGATTCCTACTATGACCAAATCGCGGGAAGTTATGGCGAGCTGCATGGTGAAGAGCAGAAAAGAAAGCTCGCAATCATCAGCCAGTTCATCCCCCCATCAGCAAGGATTCTGGATGTTGGCTGCGGAAATGGGCTATCGGAAATGCTGGGAAATGTGGTTGGGCTTGACCCAAGCATCATGCTTCTCAAACAGGCAAAAATTCCAGCCATTATGGGAGTGGGGGAAGCATTGCCTTTCAGGGATTGCTCTTTTGATGTGGTGATATCGCTCACCGCGCTTCATAACTTTTCAGATTTCAGGAAGGGGATTGCGGAAATGCGCCGCGTCGCGAAAAAGCAAGTCATCATCGGCGTGCTAAGGAAGGCAAAATCATTCAGGGAAATTGAGGGTTGCATTAGGGAAAATGTAGTGGTGGAGGGAAAAATTGAGGATGCGATGGATTGCATTTTTGTATGCCGAAAAGAAAAGGTGCTCTTATCCAGGCAACAAAATTTATAAGGCATTGGAAAAGCAGATTCTAAAATGACGGGTCAGAAGCAGCATTTCTTCACTATCCTCCTCCAGAGCATAACACCCTCCGGCTATAGGAAATTGCGCGACATTGAGCCGCTTAAAGCCGCTTCCTATGTCATTGTGCTCGTGCTCTTTTCCATGCTTCTCAAGATGGTTTTCGCAATCCCTCTTGCCATTGATATGTACGACAGCATGCAGAATGCCTCCTCAAAATTCTCAAAGGCAAGCTTCCAGGGAGCGCTTAAAACCAATGAGCCGATTTTAATTCCAGAGAAGAATCCCCTCATCCAAATCGATACATCTCCGGAGGCAAAGCGCGTGGGCGAGGTGTTCATCACCGGTAAGGAAGTGATCTATGGAAAGATTGATTCCCCTTCGTCAGTCGCGTTTCCTGATTTCTCAGAGGCTGCGGCAAAGGAAGAGGTGAAGAAAGGAGTGCTGCTCCTCGTGGCCCTTATCATGCCATCTGTGATAATCCTTCTCTTCTTAGGCGTAGTGATCAAGGCGGCGCTCATTGCCCTGATAATGGGGACAATAGCGTTTTCCATTGGCTCCTACCGCAAGATGAGCCAATCCTATCCTTCGGCGCTCGCGCTTGCCCTCTATTCCACAACAGCCATGGTGCTCATTGAGGCAGCTGCGATTCCCCTGCGGCTTGGAAGCTATCTCTTTCCAATTTTCTCAATTCTTGGCATGAAATTCTATCTGGCATCCCTGTGCGCAACTTTCGCCATCTTTATGATTTGGTTTGTCATCTCCGGAAGCGAAAAGTATGCATATTCCTAGCGGCAAAGCAAAAAGTTTTTAAACCAAATGCACCCACATTCCTTTATTTTAACCACTTAATGATAATTACACTTTGAGAGATACCCAATGAACGCAAAAATGTTTCCGATCGTGCTGATGCTTTTGCTCTGCCTTGGCGCTGCTCAGGCGGCGAATCTCTCAGTCAATGATATCGCAGTGAGTATCACCTATCCCGAGCCCTACGACCGCTTTTCTGATAGGGTTGATTTGGACAGCGACATTGTTGATGGAGGGAAGATCCAGGCAGACATTTACCCAGGATCGCTTGTGGAATTCACTTTTGATGTTGAGAACACCTATCCTTCGGGCAGTAATGATCGGGTGAATGACATTGATGACATTTTTGCGACCATTACCGTTGAAGAGCTGGATGACGGAGAGGATGTAGAGGAGGAAAGCGATGATTTTGATTTGGAGGCGGGAAATGATGGCCGCGTGAGGATAGTAATTCCCATTCCCACTAAGGTAGAGGCAAAGGAGTACAATGTGAAGATAGTGGTTGAGGGCGAGGGAAATATCTCAACCCAGCGCATTGAGCTCAACCTCAAGATGGATGTGTTCAAAGAGAGCCACGACCTCAAGCTCATTTCCTATTCGGTGATTCCTGAGCAGGTAAGTTGCGATCGGAGCATTGTCGTAAAAGCGGCTATGGCAAACCTTGGGAGAAATGAGGAGCCGGATGCGGGAATTGATGTCCGTTCCGATGGTCTTGGCCTTGTGAAGGAAAAAAAGGATATTGTGCTTAGCGAGGATCCATTTAATGAGGAGTCAGAATACACTTTCACCGTCCCATTCACAATTTCAAATTCCATAAAAGCGGGCAATTACAGCATCGACATCCGCGCGCTCTTCAAGGGAGAAGTGCAGATGGACAAGCGAACCCTTCATGTGCTAATAAAAGATTGCGGGGCAGCGGTTCCTGCGCAAGAGGAAAATCCTGTAGAGTTAAATCCGCAAGTGCCAAAGCAAAGCACCAAGAATGAAAGTGAAGAATCACAGCCAATTCTCACACCGCCAAAGGAGACTGCAGCTCAGCCAGTAGTTAACAAGAGCGGAGAGGAGCAGGTGAGTTCATCGGTTGAAAAGCCATTCCTAAAGACGGGGTATGGGAGGGCAGCTCTCATAGGCGGAAATGTCATTCTTCTTATTGTCCTCATCTATTTCGGGGCAAAAATGGTGGCGAAGAGTGCCAAAAAGCGAAATGATGGTAATCAAGAGAAAGAAGAGTAGAAGGTAAAAAATATCCATTCTGGTTTAGAAACCTTTAAATACCATTTATTGTTACTACGTTATTGTAAGTATAGTTGGGGTTTGGTGATGCAATTGCGGACAATAGGGAGCATACTATCGCTTATTCTGCTTGGCGTCCTTCTGTCTGGTGCGGTTTCTGCTGCTGTTCTTGTGAATGAGGTATTCCCAAATGGCGTTCTTGAACCAGAATCTGAGTGGATAGAGATCTATAATAATGGCACCTCATCTGAAAATCTTAACGGGTGGTTTCTCCGCCTTGATGATGGAGTTGCAGTATTCGCCCTTGATGTCCTCATCCCGGCAAATAATTATAGGGTCTTCGTGAAGAATTTCAGCATATTCAATCAGAGTTTCCCTAATTTGAATGTGAGCGGCCAAATTGTCGCTTATAGCGAGGTGGTCACATTCAGTCTCAGCAATACAGGAGGAAAAATTACGCTTAGGAATTCTTCCGGCGATGACATAGAAAATTTTACTTACAATGCGACAGGGGAAAACATCAGCATCGGCCGCTACCCCGACGGCAGCAGCAACATCATCAACCTCTCAACGCTCTCCCCTCTTGGCAGAAACGACAACCAGGCGCCAATTCTCGTCAGGTGGCTCAACCCGCAGATCAATAATTCCAATCTTTCTGGTTTGGTGAACATCACCGTGAATCTCACAGATGACACAACACCAATAAATTCTTCATTTGTCAATTTCAACAATACGAATTTCACCATGAGTAAAAATGGCAATCTTTCTTATTTTGAATGGAACACTTCGCTCAATGCGAATGGAAGATACAACATCACAGTCTCATTCAACGATTCCTACGGGCAGAAAAGGACGGACACGCTGCTGGATGTCGTGGTCGACAACACTGCTCCCTCTTCATTTTTTATTACTCCGCTGAGCGGAGCCAATATTTCAGGGAATTTCACCGTTAATGTGAATGTGAGTGATGTACTTTCAGGGGTAAAATCAGTTTCAATAAGGAAAGGAACGGGATTGTCGGAAAATCTTAATCTCACCTCAGGGACATTTTTCATAGGGATGTGGAATGTCATCACCAATTCCGTTGCCTATCCGGGGTTTACGGGAATTCCTAGCGGTCAGATTACTTTATTCTTGAATGCAACTGATTTCTCCGGAAACTCAGATCTGAGCCAAAACATCACCATCACCTTCGATAATATCCGCCCGAATATCTCCATTTTCACACCCTTTAACACATCAAATATTTCAGGAATAGTGAATTTCAAAATTAACGTGACCGATACAACAACTGGAGTAAGCCGTGTCATGCTCAGGAATGGCACCAATGGAAATTGGGTGCAGATGGCTTTGACTGAAGGAAATGTGAGCGCCGGCAATTGGACAGCGGCAATTGACACAGCGTTGCTTTCTGAGGGTTCCCAGATTTTTGCAATCAATGCAACTGACTTCGCATCGAATGTGAACAATGAGACATATATCACAGCGGTAGTTGATAACACAAGGCCAGCAGTTTCTATACAATCCCCCGCCAACAATTCAAACCTTTCAGGGACAATCAGTTTCATCATCAATGCGATCGATGCCACGTCAGGAGTTCAGAGTGTCCAGGTCAGGAATGTCACAGGAGGAAACTGGACCCCCTTAACATTCTTTAATGGGACCGCATCCAATGGCAATTGGACCGGGCAGCTCAATACATTGGGTCTAAGTGATGGGCAAGCAACATTTACTTTCAATGTATCCGATTTCTCAGGAAACCAGAATGCAGCCGTCTTTGAGAGCGTGACAATTGACAATGCTGCGCCAGTCATTGCCTTGGTAATTCCTTCCAACCTTTCAAACGTCACGGGGATCATTAATATCACAGTCACGATAACCGATGCTCTTACCGGAGTGAAAAATGTCACTTTGGGAAATGGAAGTCTTGGAATAAGCAGCAATCTTTTGGGCATGTCTCTTCTCGAAGGCAATGCGTCTCGGGGAAATTGGACCTTGCAGCTTGATACGCGCACGCTCTCCAATGGAAACAGGGTTTTTGGAATCAACGCGAGTGATTTCGCAGGATCGAATAGCGGAGTGCTTAATCCATTCTTCATCAATCTGACTATTGATAATATCATTCCTTCTCTTGTCGTGCTCTCTCCGGCGTCGTTGGCAAATATTTCCGGCAGCATGAATATTACCGTCACAGCAATTGATGCGCAGACAGGTGTCAAGTCGGTCTCAGTGAGAAATGGCACGGGCGGAAATGTTGTCTCCCTCTCATTCCTCGAAGGAACAGCCGCAAATGGAAACTGGAGTGCGCTTTTGGACACCACAGCGCTCACAAATGGCGCATTCAATGTGTCATTCAACGCAACCGACTTTGTCGGATTCTCCAACAGCTCAGAATTTGTATCCATAACTGTTGACAATTCAAACCCGGTAATCTCCGGATTCTCAGGAAACGTACAGAATGGCGGGGCGCTTCGGGGAATAGTCACCCTTAATGCCACGGCAAATGATTCAATTAGCAACATCAGGAGTTTCCGCTTCCAGGTTAACAGCACATTAGTCGCGGCGGCAAACAATACGCCAAGGCAATGGAGCGCATCCTTTAACACCGCAACGCTCCCCGATGGCATCTATAATATTACAGCCCTAGCATCTGATTTCGCAAGCAATGATGGGCTGGATAATGTGCTCATCTCAGAAGTCATGTTCAATGGCCTTGGTGCAGATTCAAACATCAGGAATGAATGGGTTGAACTCTACAATCCAACCAACCAGACGATAAACCTTACCGGATGGGATCTCACAACCGGCAGTTCCCTCTACACGTTCAATGCGCCGCTTCTCCTCTCTCCAAGATCTTCCATCCTTATCGTGGAAAATGCAACGTTTTTCAACGAAACGTATGGGGTAGTGGCGGTCTATCAAAACAGCACCTTTTCGCTTACCGATAGCGGCGGAAACCTCACCTTGAGGAACCAGAACAATGGTGCCGTTGATTTTGTCGCCTGGGGCAATGATGCGGGATGGAATATCACAGCAGATGAAAACAGGACAATTATACGGACTCCTGTTGGACAGGATACTAACCTGCCGGGTGATTTCATCGCAAATGCCACCGCAACCCCAGGTAGTGTTTCAAATCCTGATTTCATCACAATCACCATTGACAATCTTGCGCCAAATGTAATTGGTTTCAACGGATTTGTCATCGCGGGCGCGAATATCGCAGGAGCAAGGATAATCAATGTGTCTATCACCGACGCGGCAACCGCAGTGAACACCGTCCAATTCAACCTCACAAACAGTTCAGGGACAGTAGCAATGCTCAATGCGACAAACACAGTGGGAAGCTTCTGGACAGCAGCTCTTTCCTCTGGTTCATTTGGCGATGGTCTCTATAATCTCACAGTCTTTGCAAATGACACCGCAGGCAACGTGAATAGTTCAGCAATGATTAACGTCACATTGGATAATAATGCGCCTCGGGCATCGCAGGAGAATCCAGCCAATCTCACCTTCATCAATAAGGTAGTCAATATCAACATCACAGTGACGCTCAATGATAGCATCGCTAAAGTGAATACCTCTTCCATTACCTTCAATATCAATGGGTTTAATTTTGCGCCGACAACTATCGACAGTTCCACAAACGGAGTATTGACAAGCTTTTTTGCCGTTGGGCCATACTCAAACGGCCAGAACTTCTCCATCCGTGTTGATGCAAGGGATTTCGCAGGCAACCTCGTGCAGGATACATGGAGCTTCGCAATTGATGCAATCACCCCGAAAATCCAGACTATACTAGTGAATGACACAGATAGGAAAGCGCGCTCCTCTGATGTTCTTAATGTCAGCGTGAATGCTACCAATGGCGCTTCAGGAGTGAGCAATGTGGCCCTCTCAAACGGATCGTTTACCACTCAATTGGCATTCATCGGTAGCAATGTCTGGCAGGTAGTTTCCCCGCTTTCCTCATTGGGTTGTGCAATAGATGGCAATTGCACTTTGAGCGTCAATGTGACTGATGCCGCAGGCAACAGCAACACTACTGAGATGTTGAGCATAGTTTCAGATTCCACAAAACCTGCAATCTTCTCTTACACCGCAAATGATTCCGATAGGAAAGTGAGAAGCGCGCAGAGCATCCTCTTCAATGCCACCATCAACGACACGAATTTCGATTCCGGATCCTTAGTCGCAGTGAGAAACAGCACCAGTGTTTCGCTCGCTTTGCAATCCTCAGTAAATTCAACCTCAGTATGGGCTGTGGCAACAACCGCAACTGCACTCGGCTGCAATGCATCTTTGGGAACATGCAGGGTCACTTTGGTTGCAACAGACATCGTGGGCAATATAAATGGTTCCGAAGTCATTGAGTTCACCATTGATGATGCCACGCCGTCAATTAATAGGTTCATTACAAATGACAGCAATAATATCGTGAGAAATGATACAGTATTGAACCTTACCGTTAATGTGACGGATGCGAATACAATCGTAAGTGTCTCCATCAACAGCACGCCTTTGGTACAGTTCAATTCCGGTTCTGATCTGTGGTTTACGACAAATGCCACAAGCCAGCTCTGCAAGGGTACGGTTGATGCAATCTGCGTCTTGGGAATTACCGCAACGGATAACGTGAGCAACATAAACAGCTCCGAGATTTTCCAAATCACAATCGATCAGACATCGCCTTCATTTGTAAAAGTGAATACTAGCGATGACAATGGCATCCTCGCATCCTCTGCTTCAGTCAATTTCACCGCGAACGTGACTGACACATTCAATGTGTCGCAAGTCACCCTTAATGGGACATTCCTTGTGCAGCAGCCCAATAGCACGCTCTGGCTTACCACAAACACAACAGCCCAGCTCGGCTGCCCATCTGACGGGGGATGTTCGCTCCTCTTCACCGCAGTGGACAATGCAGGCAATAGAAATAACCAGTCTCTCAACTTTACCGTTGACAACACCTTCCCTGCGCTTCTTACCTTCTCCTCAAGCCCAGGTATCGTGTTCAATACCCTCAATGTCACCTTGGCTGCCTCGTTCAATGATACTAATGGCATCTCCTCTGTCCTCTTTGAGAACAACGCGACCGGGACAAGGCAGAATATCACAGGAACTTCATTTTCCTCAACAAATTTCACCGCCAAAATCAACACTTCTGTGCTTACCAATGGCGCAGTGATTGGATGGAAGGCCTATGGATTCGATGCGGCAGGCAAGCTCAATGACAGCATGGTCCAGCAGGCATTTGGCGTGCAGAATAGGATCCCAACTTTCAGCGCTCCAGCAAATATCACTTTTGCGAAGAATCAGAACGGATCCATCAATCTCTCATCTATTTTCAGCGACGCGGACAGCGATCGGCTCAATTTCTCTGCCCTAAAGCCGCAGAACATAACGGTTATCATCAGCAACAGTACAGGCATTGCAATCCTTGATCCCGACCAGGACTTCTTCGGAACGCAAAACATCACCTTCACCGCATTTGATGGCTTCGGCTCAAACAGCACAGGCAATATTCTCGTTAATGTGACCTTTGTGAACACCCTCGCGCCAATCATCTCTACAATTCCAAATTTCAACATCAGCGAAGATAGCCATAACGCATCGGTAAACCTCAGCAACTTTGTATCAGACGGCGACAATGCGGATGAGGAGATCACCTGGAGAACCATCGGGAACAGTAGCGTCATCGTGAGAATCAACCAGACAACAAAAATAGTGAATATAAGCGCCGTTGCGAACTTTAACGGGCAGGAAACCATCTTCTTCCTCGCAAGCGATGGCATCTTTGAGACCGGCTCCAATGCGGTGACGGTTACGGTAAGGGCAGTCAATGACGCTCCAACCGCCCCAACGCTTCTGTCTCCTTCAAATAATTCAAATACTTCCTCAAGCTCGATTATCCTGAACTGGAGTGCGGCAACCGATGTGGATGGCGATAGTGTAAGCTACTTCGTGTTCTTCTCAAACACCTCAAGCCCTGCTCCCAATGCCACAACCTCAGACAGGAATATCACTGTGAATAACCTCACCAAGGGAGCGACCTATTACTGGAAAGTAATCTCAAGTGATAGTCAGCTCAATGGGACAAATTCCTCAACATTCCAGTTTACCGCGGTCAATAACCGCGCGCCAATTAACAATGCGTCAATTCCTAATGTGACTTGGCTTGAGGAAACTTCAAATAGCTCAATTGTCCTCCTGAACTATTTCCAGGACGGGGATGGGGACAGCTTGACGTTCGGATCAACCTTGCCAAGCAATATCACCGTTTCCATTAATCAGGCAACAGGGGTTGTCACCCTAACACCAAGGGCTAATTTCAGTGATATCGTTACTATCGTGTTCAATGCAACCGACGGCACAAGCAGTGTAACAAGCAATACCGTGACGCTCACGGTGCAGAACGTGAACGATGCCCCTGCAGTCATCTCAGTCTCGCCAAGCGCAAACCCTTCCATCGCCTCGCAATCTGGAAGCCAGGTCTTCAACATGACTTTTGCTGATGTGGATTCAGGGGATCGACCAACTTCTGCCTGGTTTAGGAATGGGACATCCATTGCGCCTGCTAATGCGTCAAATGTCACCATCGCAAATCTCGCAACAGGCACCTATAATGTGAGCGTCATCGTAACAGACAACGCATCAGCATCTGCACGCTTTGAGTGGGTGCTCACGGTCAGTGGGAACATCAGCGGTGGTAGTTCGCTTACAAGCCCCGTGCTTTCGCTCAGTGAGAGCGCAAGGCAGTCTGCAACAAATGTCACAATCAACAGCTCCTCAATCGGCAGCATTGACTTTGGGTCTAACACCTTGAATTTCAGCGGCATCTCGAATTTGGAAGACGCATTCAACATCAGCAGAGGCCAAATTTCCGTGAACACCGATCAGTACCCAGGATTGAACAGGTCGGCAACACTAGTCATGCAGGGCCTCACCTTCCCAAAAGCACCTCTCATCTTCATGGCTTCCGGCTTTGAATCCACAACAGGAGGAACCCAATGCCCAGTAACGATTTGCACGAGCATTGTCTACAATCCATCAACTGGCAAGCTCAACTTTAACGTGGCGCATTTCACCACATTCTTTACGCAGACAAACGCCACAAATGCTGCGCCGAACATAAGTTCTGATGCAAAGGTTGCCGCGCAAACTGGCGTTGTGTACACCTATGCCGTTGGCACAACTGATCCGGATGGGGATGCGCTCACCTTTAGTCTTCTTGCCTCCCCATCAGGCATGAGCGTCGGCTCCTCAAGCGGAGTCATCAGCTGGCTTCCATCGCAAAGCCAGATTGGCGTGCAGAATGTATCAGTCCGGGTAAGCGACGGAGGAGGCCTCACAAGCGTTCAGGGCTTCCAGCTCATCGTGACCAATGGGCCAAAAATGGCCATTGAGAGCGTGGATGTCAAAGTTGACAGCAAAACAAGGAATGATCTTGAGAACAACAGCTTCATCTCCAAGAAAGCGGTTCCTGGCTCAAAAGTGACCTTCAAGGTCAAGATTGCAAATCTATTCACCAATGAGGAGAATCTCGATATCAATGATGTTGAGGTCAATGTGGATATCAAGGATGTTGATGACGGGGACGATCTTGATGATGATGCGGACAGCTTTGATCTCGATCAGGGCAGATCCAAGACCGTGAGCATACCCTTTGATATTCCTCTTGAGGTGGATGAAGACACCTATGATGTAGTTATCACGGTTGAAGGCAAAGATGAGAACGATACCGTCCGGGAAGTCCAATGGGCACTCTTCCTTGAGGTGGAAAAGGAAAAGCATGAGCTTCGCATCCTGAATGCAGAGGCATTGCCGGGTATTGTGCGCTGCGAGCAGTCTATCCGCCTCCCTGTAGAAGTTATTAATACTGGCCAAGAGGATGAGGATAAGGCAATAATTGAGGTAAGAATCCCATTTTTAGATTATGCAGCAAAAGTGGAGGCAGATATTGATTCAGGTTCAGATGACAACACCTTCCAGAAGGATTTCACAGTTTCAATTCCTAAAGGCCTTGCAGAAGGGATATATCCAATTGAAGTCGCCACATATTACGATACAAGCAAGGTGAGTGAAACCAAGACCATTTCTCTTGAGAAAAAGGAATGTATCCAGACGCAAAGCGCGACGCAGCCATCCGCTCCGAAAGCGGAGCTTCCAAAGGTGGATGTGGTGCAGCAGCAGAAATCCGTGCAAAAGCCGCAGCAGGCTCCTCTTATCAAGAAAGTAAAGAAGACTACCTGGCAGCAGTTCGAGGAGAGTGATAATTATGCGCTTCTGCTCATCTCTGCATTTGCAGGGCTCAGCTTGATTGTCATCACGATGGCTGGCGCGTTGATTGTAAAGATGAGAAGGTAAGGGGAATTTTTTCTTATTTGCAGAAAATCCAACTAGATGGGAAGATGGAAGACTTGAATAATTTTCATGGTTTCTTGCCGGGCGGTATGTATAGAAGCCCCGATAAGCTTGATACGCCTCTTCCTTATGATAATAAAAAAATAACCAGAAGAGACGTTGTAGACGCAATTGATGTGTTTATTGCGGAAACTGGCTTTGATACAGGAAGATACCTACGGTTGTCAGGTATTGTCGATAAGTGTATAAATCAAATAGTTGAAGCTTCAAGGACAAAAAATTGGGATCGTGCTGACCACTATGTTGCCCGGGGCGAAAGGATTAAATCAGCATATTATGAAATGAAAAAGCCAGTGTATGATCATCTGATCTCAATTGGATTTCCAAGGATTGCCCTCATTCAGTAAAGAGAACTGCCCTCGCTCGGGGCTCGTTTTATGGCAGTGTTGGATGGAAAATTTATAGTTCAACAAAGTCCTCGCCCCTTCTTGGACTTCTCTTGTGTGGATGAGAAGGTAAGGGGCTGTTTTTCTTATATCTATATTTTTTGAGGACAAAAGATTCCAGAAACAAGAAATGATGGTAGTTTTTCTTTATTTTTTCCTGTATCCAAGCTTCTTGTCGTACTCTTTATGGTCCAGAATATCAAGAACAAAGCAGATGATTTCTATCTGATCCCCTTTGATGGTGTAGAGCATTCTCCAATAATTTGTGAGTTCGACTCTCCAAAGATTTTTTGCATTATACTTAGTGGCATATTCCTTCGGAATAAGGTTTTTCCCGATATTGTCCCCATAAAACGGGTTGGCCTTGATGAATTTTGTCTTTTGCCTTATGGAGCGGAGCAATTGCATCTCTTCGGTGTTTTCCCTGCCTTCTTTGGTTTGCTGGCCGACTATCTCATTAAGTTTCTTGTATTCGGAATCAGCCTCATCAAGAAGGATGACTTTTGTGGGCTTGTTCATATTTCTGTTCCCCTTTTGATGAGGTCATTCAATTCCTTGCGCTCTGCAAAAATCCAGAGAATTCCTTTGGTGCCAATGAGGATTTTTCCGCTTAATTGCAAGTAGTCCAAAACTTGGAGCAATGTCTGGTGCATCACTTGCTTGGGCAATTCTTTTTTCAGCTCTGCAATAGTTATGAGTTCTCCCTTAACCTTCAATGTTTCCTCAACCATCAGGATAGTATTCAGGGTAGGAGAATGCGATAATCTTTCCCTTTCCTTCATGTGCACTGTTTCGGACATTGTATACCTAATCTATATAGATTTATACTTAATGAGTATATACTTATATATAAATGTTGCGTTATTTTGTAGGAGAATGTCCTTGGTTCTGGGTTGCGTTTAACGTCACTTTAAACGGGCTTTTTCAGAGCTGAGAAAAAGTTAGCGGAGCACCGCAGGGGCAATGATTCCCCGAGGAGCGCACGCGCTTAAAGTGTGTTGTGTGAATTGAGGCTTTGATGCCGAGCGTTATTTAAATTAAGTTCTTAGTATTTTCAGCTTACTTAATATTTTTCAAGTATTTTATTTTTTCTTCAATTCTTATTTTGCCTTTTCCATGCGATTCTTCAGAAATAAACCCTGATTTATACGCTGCATCCAAAGCTTCAAGCTCTTTCTTTAATTTTTGCATTTTCCCTTCCGTTCTCAGCTGGTTCTGCTCTTCTACCTTTGTTGTTGGAAGCTTCCTTTTGGAATATACAAATTTATAAGCGGAGAAAATGGAGGCAATCACAATTGATACAATAATGCCTATCAGCAAAAGTGTTTTGTAATTGCTAAGTTTTATTGCGTATAACTTCAAGGTCTTGGCATTGACTTCAAATAAGTCAGAGCTTACGCCAATTGAGTCTGCATACGTCACCTGTGCAAAAGCGACGTAGCTTCCAGGCGCCAAGTCGCTTGGGACAAGCAGGCTTCTCGTGAATTTTGCCTGCGTCTCAACTGCGAGTGTTTCATGCTCTGTAACTGCTGCATTGCCTTTCAAGTCCTTTATGGAGTACTCCACTTCAACATCCACCCTTCCAAATCCCCTGATATTGAATAAATTGACTTCTAAGGACAGCTCTTGTCCCGGAAAGATTGTTTTGGAGTCAGGCAGCACTTCAACATCCACATCAAACAATGGCTTCGCAGAATCTATTTCAATGACAATTGCAATTTCCTTTGATGTTGTAGGGCTTTTGAAAGTTATTTTTCCAGGATAAATCCCCGGCTTCTCATTTTCCAGGGCTTTGAACTCAAATTCGATTGTTTTTTCCTCATTTGGGCTTAAGGCAGTTGTTAGTTCGCCCGTTTCAGGGGACAATTGGAAATTCCCAACTCCCTCAAAAGCGGTTTTCACATCAAAAATAGCTGTCCCCAAGTTTTTGATGGTGAGCGTCTCTTTTTTGGTTTCCCCTTGCTTTAGGGTGACCTTAATGCTGGTTTTGTCTATGCTAAAATCCATGACAACAGGGGTTTCTAATCCTGCTTCACCCTCCGGGATTCCGCCGCCGCCGCTTCCAGCACCGGCATTTGTTGTTCCAGCTGTTCCAGTTCCTGCTGTTCCAGTTCCTGCAGTCGGCACCGTGGTAAGTACAGTCTGGCTTTGCGAAACTTTGTCAGATGGGACATTGGCATTTACGCTGTATCCTATGACAGCTCCAGTAGCGTCACTAAAAGACCAGCTAACTGTCGGATCTGCCACTACAACGGTCATGGTGTTGGATACCTGATTGGTTATGTCCGCATTTGCATCCAGGTTATTTTCCCCGGTGATGTTCTTGTCGATGATTTCATTAACATAAAACACTCCAGTCTGTGATTCGGAGAGTGACACATTCTTTTCAAATAAGGTTATATTCTCAGTTCTTCCATTAAGGAACGTCTGGGTCAATGTCTGTACTTTATTGGTGATTGTTGTTTTGTTCTGCAATGCTTCTGAGGCATTTCTAAATGACTCCCTGTCTGCTTCGGACAATCCTGCAACAGTGGCGAAAATCTGGTTTGTTACATTGGTTTTCGTTGTTTGTTCCACTACGACAGTTACATTAGGATCATATGAATTTACATCAATAGATAGGGTTGTTGTATTTTTTATGTTGCTTATTTCCTCTAATTTGGCATTGATTGTTGAGGTTTTAGTGCCATTATTTTGGCCGCTGGAGTTTGCATCTTTCATCCCCTGAAGTAATAATTGAATTGAACCAAGGGCATTGCTAAGATTAGCTACCACATTAAAAGTTTGCAGGGTCTTATTATACTCAGTTACCGGTATTGCGGCAGCAAAGTTATTAACGAGTGATTGGAGGGCAGCGGAATTCTGAAGATTGCTAAGGGATCCATTGGTATTGTTTATCACGTCTTGTGCTGTTGCAATGGAATTATTCAATACAACTTCATAATTGTTTGAATATATAAAAGTGAAGTTTTTTCTTTCAGCATTGGTTGCAAAATCAGTTGCATTTACTATGATATAATTAATCCCGTTTACCCAGCCGGAAGCTCCTGCTTTTAGCTCATATACCGAATTAAATGATGTAGTTGCACCGCTATTAAGGGTATAAAATGCATTGGCTAAGGATAAATCAGATATTTTAAAGGAGAGTTGTGAGTTATTTGCCACTGATGATTTATTTTGCGGATTTGTAAGGCTTATTGTTGGCTTGGTAGTATCTACAAGAACAGATGCCCCTTGCGATGATGAGGTCACATTGGCAAAGTTTCTGGATGTATCATAAGCTAAAACATAAAATTTGTTCCATCCCTCTGAGAGGTTTGCAGATACGCTCCATGTTTTTAAAAAAGGGTTAATGGTGGCTTTCCGCTTATATGAGCTGTTGAATTCTATCGTTATATTTGCCAATGCAGTTTCATCTGAAAAGGTTCCTGTAAGTGTAACACTTCCAACGGGAGTGGGAGCAAGTTTTGTTATGTTAATGAGCGGGGGGGTGGTGTCTCTAATGGTGATAATAACCCCCACACCGCGCTGGCTATTTACAATGACAAGTTGATAGATTAGCAGTGCGAAAAGAAGCAGCAGCAGCAATAGCAATTTTTTCCTCATAACAATTTTTTCCTCATAGTGGGGGTTAATTAGGTTTAATCGGGGTTAATACTTATTTATTTTACTGAGTTTGATGGATTTTTGATGGTACGCGAGCGC
Source organism: uncultured Methanosarcinales archaeon (assembly GCA_964438385.1). Taxonomy (GTDB): domain Archaea; phylum Nanobdellota; class Nanobdellia; order Woesearchaeales; family GW2011-AR4; genus GW2011-AR11. The sequence continues at coordinate 29,381 of CAYTKI010000014.1, forward strand.
TTCACTTTATGCTTTTTCCAAAAAACATACAATAAAACATACAATAAGAATGCCAATGCGATGACAGCAGATGCTCCATATCCGTAATGTATGCGGGGTCTGTTGGGATTTTTTATTGATTTAAGCTTAAAATGCTTATTTATCTTAGCTAGGAATGGTATTCCCCCTCCTGACGGCCCAGTGAGTTGATGAATAGTGTAACTAACAGCAAATAAATCATTTTTTTTGTCGTATACTGGGGCGGTAACATTAAATTCGATTCTTGTTGAGGATTGAGGCGGCAAAGTATATTCTTCCATTGCATTAATGGCTTTCATATAGTGACTGTCGTAGTCTACCTTAACTTTCAATTCATAGGAATCAGGATTTTGCAGCCTGATGCTGTAGAGGGCAGAATTGCCTTCTGCCAATACAAGTGTGTTGTCTTCCAGGTAGTCTGAGGCAACAGCCAAAGCTTTTGCATTTGAACTTAATAATAAGCACAACAAAATCAAAATCACCTCTTTCATTTTGAGATTATTATCAATCTATCCTATATAAGCTTTATGGCAGGTCCACGGCAGTCAAATTCCAGGTGTTGTTGTAGTTTTGGGCGCTTAATCCGGATGCTGGAACATCTACCCAGAAAAGTAATGTCAGGTTTCCTTTACTGAGGAAGCCAGCTACTCCCTGATAGGGGACAGAGTCGCCGGAAACTCCTGGCCCGTGCAGCAAGGTTGCATTAGAGGTGCCGCCGATGCCCGGTATCACTTGTGAAGAGTTGCTTAATGGCAGGCCATTGCCGGCTGTATTGTTAGTTAAATTAACTGTAAAGCTGGATGCTGGTATTGTTTGATCCTGTATTGTTGCACCAATCAATGCGGCTGCAGTGATGTTTATCTGGTCAAAGTCGGTGTTGCCGGTGTTGTTTAGCAATAGGGGGGCTTTTGCCTGCGCATTTGATTGGCCTAGGTCGAGTGTTGTGAAGTTCAAGTAGGCATTCTCTGTGGGATAAGTGCTGACAAGGCTAAAGGCGGCTAAAGAGTTATAGGTAAAGAGAGCGCTGTCGTTTCTTGCAGTGATGCTGTTTGAATCTATTACTGTGATATTAATGACCCAGGCATTGCTGCTATTGTCATAGTACTTCATGATGACAGAGCAGTTGAATATTACTTTGAATGGGCTCACTGTGGTATTTACGCAGGTATTTTGGGTTCTAAACTGGGCTATGCTGGGATTGCCTAATGTTAAATTAATTAGTGCCCTGCCGCCACTGGTTCCATTAATGAGTTCTGATCCGTCTGAATCTGTAACATTAAATGAAATCAAAATTGCTGAAATCCCGCCTGCAACGGGGTCAACAGCAAAGCCGCTTTCATTATTGATTTTTATTATTGGAGGCCGATTTGATAATACAACGGTAACGATAGTATCATTGGTTCTTATGTTATTGGACGTATCATTAACAACGACAGTAAAGTTGATGACATTTCCAGCTGCTCCATTGATAGTATAGTTCTGTGAGCATTGGTCGCTTGTGCCTGCAACAGATTTATTGAAATAAGTCTTTTGCCCGTTTGGCAGGCTCTGGTTGTCTATGAATTGGCAGAAGCTTAGGCCAACCCCATCAGTCATGTTGGCGGTAATGTTGATGATATCATTCCTGAAGATGATGCTTGACAATCCGTGTACGTTAGTATTCACAACGGGCTTTGTTGTGTCTGGGATGCTAATTAATGTAGAGTTCTGCTTTACATTATTGCTAGTATCTGTTGCATACATGGTGAAGTTAATCACGCAGGTCTCTGCACAATCAAGCTTAGTGACATTATGTATCTGTGCTTTTGTTCCTGACAAACTGAAGTTAACTTTCGTCAATACTCCGCTAATATTATAGGTTATATTTACGCTCAATAACTGACCATTATCAGATATATTCCCTGAAAAGTTAATGATATCGTTTACTACTGGATTTGTGATGTTGAATGTTGTGTTGACAACTGGCCTAGTCCTGTCAGCAACAACAATCAAAGCGCTTTTCTGCCTCACATTGTTGCTGGTATCAGTTGCATACAGGGTGAAGTTAATCACAGAGCCGCTTTCTGTTGTGATCGTTGTGATGTTGTGTATTTGCACAGAAGTGCCTGATACGGTGTAATTGGCGTAAGTGATGGCTCCGGACATATTGTAGGTGATGTTTACTCTTAGTAAGCCGATTCCATCAGTTATATTTCCTGAAAAGTTGATTACATCATTAATTGCGGGAGATGAGATATTAAAGCGGGTATTCACAACAGGCGCAGTCCTGTCGGCAACAACTAGCAAGGTGCTGTTCTGTCCCGCATTGTTGTGGATATCTGTTGCATACATGGTGAAGTTGATTACGCATGCCTCTACACATCCGGTAATCGCAGTCACATTATGGATGCTGGCATTTGCACCGCTTAGAGTATAGTTGGCATACGTTACAAAGCCGCTCATATTGAAGGTAATACTTGCTGTGCTTAATTCAGATCCATCAGTTAAATTCCCGCTAAAGTTAATGACATCATTAAACACGGCGTTTGAAACGTTGAAGCTGGTATTCACAGCAGGAGCAGTCCTGTCGGCCACAGCAAGCAATGCAGAATTCTGCCTCACATTGTTGCTCGTGTCTGTCGCGTACATGGTGAAGTTGATGACACAAGTTCCTACACAACCGGTTATTGCAGTTACATTATGTATGCCTGCGCTTGTGCCGGAAATTGTGTAATTGGCGTAAGTGATGGCTCCGCTCATGTTGTAGGTGATGTTTGCGCTGAGCAGGCCAACACCGTCTGTTAGAGTGCCGCTAAAGTTAATGACTTCGTTAAATACGGGGAAAGTGACATTAAATGCGGTATCCAGAGTGGGATTTGTCCTGTCTGCTACTGTAATCAATGTTGAGTTCTGCCGAACGTTTCTGCTCGTATCGGTTGCATACATGGTGAAATTGACAACGCAGGTCTCTAGGCAGCCTAACTGGGTGGTGTTGCTGACCTGGGCGGATGTTCCGAATAGTGAGTAATTCAGTTTTGAGAGTGAGCCGCTAAGATTGTATGTCCAGTTCGCGGAGAGCAGCTGCACATTGTCGGTGGCATTTGCGGTGAAGTTGATGACATCATTGATGAGGGGGGTTGTTATATTGAATGCGGTTTTGACAACGGGGTTTGTACGATCTGCCACGATGATTAAAGTTGAGTTCTGCCGAACATTGTTGTACACGTCAGTGGCATACATGGTGAAGTTGATGACAGATCCTCCTTCTGTAGTGATCGCGGTGATGTTGCTTATCTGCGCTGAGGTGCCCGAAATGGTGTAGTTGGCATACGTGATGGTTCCGCTCATGTTATGGGTAATGTTTGCGCTGAGCAATGCCACATTATCTGTGATGTTGGCGCTGAAGTTGATGACATCGTTGAAAACGGGGGAGGAGATATTGAAGCTGGTGTTCACGGTTGGCGCAGCGCGGTCAGCCACAACGATTAATGTTGAGTTCTGCCTCACATTATTGCTCGTGTCTGTCGCGTACATGGTGAAGTTGATGACAGAGCCGCCGTCTGTGGTGATGGTGGTGATGTTGCTAACCTGAGCGGAAGTGCCTGAGATGGTGTAGTTGGCATACGTGATGAATCCGCTCATATTGTGGGTGATATTCGCGCTGAGCAGGCCGACACGATCAGTGATGTTGCCGCTGAAGTTGATGACATCATTTATGACAGGGCTTACTACGTTAAATGTGGTATTGGCGGCAGGCGGGGTTCTGTCTTGTACGATGATTAATGTGGAGTTCTGTTTCACATTATTGCTCGTGTCGGTGGCATACATGGTGAAGTTGATCACGCAGGTCTCTGTGCAGCCGGTAATTGCGGTGGTGTTGTGTATGCTTGCGGATGTTCCGCTTATGGTATAGTTAGCAAAGGTGATGACTCCGCTCATGTTGTAGGTGATATTTGCAGAGAGCAGCCGCACAT
>CAYTKI010000015.1:0-29229 GCA_964438385.1 uncultured Methanosarcinales archaeon
TCACAGTCATAAGCAATTATGATAGCTCACTGGCAACGCACGTTGCTAATGGGTTGGTTGACATTCATGAGACCATGCATAAACTTGCACAACTACAAAATACGGCTATAAGGTGGATGACTTGGCTCAAGACGGCGACGAAGGGTGCGGCAAGCTGCAAAAAGCTCCGGCGAGGCGCACGCAGCCGTTGAACCGGAGATCCCTCAATGCGACTTCAGCAATAAATCCGAAAGGATGGCGAACGCAGGGAATTGAAACGTCTTAGTACCTGCAGGAAAAGAAACCAATTGGGATGCCGCTAGTAAGAGCGACTGAACACGGCATAGAGCAAACTGAATCTGGTGGTGAAAGCCATTAGAGATGTGGTGTTACAGGACTTCCTCTCGGCCCTCCCTCGGGAACCTTAAGCGCGCTGGAAAGCGCCGCCACAGAGTGTGAGAGCCACGTAAGGGCAACTGAGTGGGCTTGGAAGTATCCTGAGTACCGTTCGCCGAATACCGAACGGGAAATCGGGGGACATCAACCTCCAACTCTAAATACGTTTTGAGACCGATAGGGGATAAGTACAGCGATGGAACGTTGAAAAGAACCCTTAGCAGGAAGTTAAAAGCGCCTGAAACCTTATAGCTATGGAATGTTACGGCCTTTAGGGGTTGTAACGTACGTTTAGAATAACGGACCAGGAAGTGTATTTGAGTGGCAAGGGTAATTCCTAAACGGAAGGACCCGAAGCGAAAGCAACAAGCCCGCAATTCATGAGGGGCGAGGTATGAAAGTGCCTGGAGTCACTCGGATACGACCCGAAACCAGGTGATCTAGCCCTGAGTAAGGTGAAACGAGAGTAATATCTCGTGGAGGCCTGAAGAGGTTCTGTGGACAAGCGTTCTTCTAACTTGGGGTTAGGGGTAAAAAGCCCATCGAACCTGGTAATAGCTGGTTCCTACCGAAGTTGGCCGTAGTCAAGTCTTGGCAGAGATTGTGGAGACGGTAGAGAGACGGATTTGGGGCTTAGGATCCGAAAGGGTTCGGCCCCTTGTCCAACTCCGAATGCCTTCATGTCAAAGAAGCCAAGAAACGGGGGGCGTTGGGGTAAGCTTCGCTCCCGAGAGGGGAACAACCCAGACTATAGTTAAGGTCCCTAAATCATTGCTCAGTGTTAACGGGAGAAAGGTGTCTATTGTCATAGACAGAGAGGAGGTTGGCTTAGAAGCAGCCACCCTTTAAAAAGTGCGTAACAGCTTACTCTTCAAGACGATAGGCCCTGAAAATGGTCGGGGCTAAGCAATGTACCGATACTATAGACATCCGAAAGGATTGTGGTAGGTAGGCGTCATGCTCGGGCAGAAGTATGTTCGGGAGAACATATGGACCGTGCATAATTGAGAATCCTGGTGGTAGTAGGACCTTAGTGTTGTGAGAATCAACACCACCGAAAGGGCAAGGGTTCCTTGGCAATGCAGTTCAGCCAAGGGGTAGTCGATCCTAACCGAACTCCTAACTGGAGGGAAGGGAAAGGGAAACAGGTTAATATTCCTGTACTGCTGCTGTATGCGTGGCGACACAAGTTTTGTTTCCGACGCTTCCGGGTAGTTCAACACACATCGTCTTGTGTGTTAATGAGAATACATCAGGGGAGAGCCGTCATCGCGAGAACCTGTTGAAATCTCAGACGAGCAGCCTTTTGGGCTGTTTGGATGATCCCAGGAGCCCGTGAAAAGGAAGCAGAAATAAATCAGCAGCATTCGTACCCAGAACCAGCACAGGTGCCCCTGGGTGAGAAGCCTAAGGTGTGAAGGAGTTAATGTAGGTAAGGGAACTCGGCAAAATAGCTCCGTGCCTTCGGCATAAGGAGTCCCTGCAATCGTGGGCGCATGTCTGCGACTGCAGGGTGCAATGACTAGGGGGGCCCGACTGTTTAACAAAAACACAACTAACTGCGAGGCCGCAAGGCTGTGTATAGTTGGTGACGTCTGCCCAGTGCGTGTACTTCAAACCCGGGTTCAACCGGGCTAAGAGCGCGTAAACGGCGGGGGTAACTATAACTCTCTTAAGGTGATTTGCGTTGCCTTAAGACCCAAGTGTGTTAAACAGAAGAGCCAAAAAAAAGTTGGGATAACCAATCTGGCCATTTGCTGGGACATCTCGCTGAATTTCTTGTAGGCCATTACAAAAGTGATTTTGTAACAAAACCTGAAAATCAAGAAATGAGAGACAATCAGCAGGAAAGACTTTCTCAATTTGAGAAGAATCCTCAGAGACTGTATGCCAGAGCGCAATCGCGCAAGATCCAGTCCGAACATGGCAGCGATGTCATGAGGTTGGCAGAAATGCCCAATCCGGTTTCTCAAAAAAGAAGCCAGTAACAATATTGAGCGTAATACCTTGTCGTTTGATTGACGACTTGCATGAGTGGCGTAACGAGGTCCCCACTGTCCCTACCTAGAATCCTCCGAATACTCCCTTCTGGTGCAAAGGCCAGAGATTTCCAGTGGGAAGCGAAGACCCCGTGAAACTTTACTGTAGCATGTTGTTGCGGTGCGGGTTCCGGTATGTAGCGTAGATGGGAGCTTAGACAATCGCAAGAGAGTCGGCAACGATGAAACACCATTTTCCGGAATCTGCACTGCTCACCAAGAAATTGGGACAGCAGCTTGTGGACAGTTTGGCTGGGGTGGCACTCTGTTGAAAAGATATCAACAGAGCCCAAAGGTTGGCTCAAGAGGGTCAGGAATCCTCAGTAGAGTGCAAGGGCAAAAGCCAGCCTGACTGGCTTGATAACAAGATTCAAACCAGACGCGAAAGCGAGGCCTAGCGAACTCCTATGTCCTCCTTGGTGGGGGCTAGGAATGACCGAAAAGTTACTCCGGGGATAACAGAGTCGTCTCGCCCGAGAGCTCAAATCGACGGCGAGGCTTGCTACATCGATGTCGGCTCTTCCTATCCTGGGCGTGCAGAAGCGTCCAGGGGTGCGGGTGTTCACCGATTAAAAGGGATCGTGAGCTGGGTTCAAAACGCTGTGAGGCAGTTTGTTTGATATCTACTGGAAATGCAGATGACTGAGAGGAAGGAGTTCCTAGTACGAGAGGAACGGAAGCTTCGGCGCCTCTGGTCCACCGGTTGTCCGACAGGGCAAGCCGGGCAGCTACGCGCCATGGGATAAATGCTGAAAGCATCTAAGCATGAAACCCTCCTCGAAAAGAGTCATCTAGGGCTCGGCGAAAAGAGCCGTTTGATAGAGCAGGTGTGTACGCACGAAGGCAACGACGTGTTCAGCATGCTGCTACTAATCGCCCACACTTGTTTTTTTGCTTGTTTATGCATGGTCTTTTTTTTCTTCTTATATTTTGATTTTTTATTGATGGGGTAGAGGGACGTCTTGATTTATTTGAGAAAAATTGAGAGGTAGTGGGAACTATCGTTTTCTTGAGAAAGAATTTAATACCCTTAATGAAAAATCTAAGTATGGAGATCGTCTATGTCGCACAGGAAATAAGTGCAAATCTTATCATCAGGAATAGTATTCGGTCTTTGTTCAGGAAGATCGAAAGGATAAAATCGATAAAAATTTGTGTTGATTTCAAGAATGTCAAATTTACTTCACTTTGCAGCGCTGATGAATATTTGAAACTCAAGAATTCCTCATCCAAATCTATCTCAGAGAAAAACATGCCTGCAAACATCGAGAAAATGCTCGAGATAGCACTCGCACCAAAAGAGAACGCCAGCCTTAGTAAGAATTTTACCGTATACAGAATTTAACTCTACTTTCTTGCTGCAATCCGTTTTTGCTTCTCAGGCGCGTCAAGATAGTTCTTCTTTGAGACTACCTTTTCACCGCTTCGCTTTTCTAGTTCCTTTCTTGCGATCCCCGCTACCTCTCCGCCTTCCTTTGCGGCCACTTTGTTTGGCTGGAATCCTTGGGCGTCCTTATTCTTTGCGATCCTTGTGGTGGATGCTTCTCCAAGCATGGTGAAGATGAGCTCAAGATCGTTCATGTGGTCCCTTAGATTTTCCCTTTGGAGCCCCTTGTGCTTTTTGTATTCATTAGGAGTGAGATCAAAAGTCGCCTTTGAGATCTCTGAGGTGAGGATGGCAAATTCTCTGTCCGTTTTTATACCACGCTTGTCCCACTCGCTTGTCAGCTCTCCCCTTACGGCGATGCCCCTGACACACTTCTCTATCCACTCATCAGAATAGCCCTTTGCCTTGTAGAGTTCGCGCATGCGCTTTTGGGTGAGTTCTGGGTCTTCGATTTCCTGCACACGCTCATAGCCGACCTTTGCGAGCCATCTCTTGAAGGGTTCAGCGTTTTTGGAAGGGATGGATTGGATTATTCTGAATATAGTTTCCGTAGTTGCGCAGTCAGTCTCATAGTATTTTCCATCGGAAGCGGGCAATTTCAGTTGGTTACAGTTTGTAACCACCTGGCTGCCTTCTTCCTTTAGTCTGTTTTTGAGCACTTTCCAGTAATTTCTACCATCAGCGCTTTCAGAAAGGACGGAGACGATATCAACTACTGAAAACCACCATGCACTATTGTGCCAGATCCTCCTGATATTCTTGTCCTGAAAGACCACCAGGGCGTTTTGCTCATCCATGGCATGCATTGAGGGCAGTTTGTTTATAAACTTTCATCAGGTGGTTGTCCAGTGGTGGGAATGGGGATTATAAAAAATTTAAGCGTGATTATTTAATGATTCTATTCTTCAACACTATGATTTATATATTGAAAAGGTAGAGTTATCGTAAATGAACGAAAAACAAACTAGGGTTGAAATTGAGAAGCAGCTTAAGGCAGTCGGTTGGATCAAGACTTATGTGAAAGAGGAGGTAAACTCAGTCAAATCTGATTTTAAGGAAAAAGAGTATGTCTTCTCTTCAGGTTCAAATGACAACTCCGGAAGATTCATGGATTATCTACTTTTAGCGGAGGACAACTCGCCTCTTGCAATAATTGAAGCTAAGAAATTCTCTGCATCAGAGGATAAAGGAAGGGCCCAAGCCAGAACCTACGTCAAAGATGTTGAAAACCAAACCGGAGAGAAGTTCCCTGTTTTTCTGACCAATGGGACAAAATGGCTATTTATCGATCAAGATGGAATTGAGAGGCAGGTAAGCGGCCCATTTTCCCAATCTGATCTTAAGAGAAGAGCTGAACTCTATCGCAAAAAAAGGGATCCCACTAAAATCAATATTGATCGGATAGTTGATCGATCGCGGAATATTCTCGTTGTCAAGCAGCTTATGGAACACCTCTACAAAGGCCATCGATCTGCACTTGTTTCCATGGCGACAGGAACTGGAAAAACAAGGGTTGCGATGTCTATGATTGATGTCTTGCTTCGAGCAAGTATGGTGCGAAATGTTCTTTTTGTTGCTGATAGGATCCCTCTTGCCAATCAGGCAAAGTCGGCTGGATTCAAGGAGTTTTTCCCATCAGAGGCTGTAGTGGATCTTAGGGATAACCCTAAAAGTTTCCCGAATGGGATGTATGTAACTACGGTTCAGACATTGAGAAGCGGTAAACAGGGGAAATATTATACTAAATTCAGTCCAGGATTTTTCGATCTTATTATTTTTGATGAAGCCCATCGGTCTATTTACGATCCAAACCGGGAAGTCCATCGCTATTTTGATGCCATCCGGATTGGTCTTACCGCAACACCTTCTTCTTCAGAATCCAGAAACACCTTTGAGCTCTTTGGCTGCCAAGGAGATAAGGCGACTGTTGAGTATTCTTATGATGACGCGATTCGGGATGGTGTTCTTGTACCCTATAATGCGCAGATGATTGATACTCAAGTGCTGTCTTTGGGAATCGAGGGGAAGACACTCTCCAAAGATTTGCAGCTTGCGCTTCAAAAGCAGGAAGAGAATCCAAAGTATACTATGCTTCCGGGGTCTTCTTTTGCCAAGGTATTCATGGATGATAAGACTAATGAATTAATCGTCCGTGAATTTCTCAACCGATGCTATCGCTCTGATGAAGGCAAGCCAGCAAAAACAATCTTTTTTTGTGTGAGTGTCAAACATGCAAAACACATCAAGAAAATCTTCAATAGGCTCAATCCCAAGCTGAGCGCCGATGTCCAGATTATCGTGTCCGAGATATACCGCTATACCGATGAGATAGCTCGCTTTAAGCTCGATTCCAATCCACGAATAGCTCTCTCTGTAGGAGTGCTTGATACTGGCGTGGATATCCCAGAGGTGTGCAACCTTGTCTTTGCAAAACCTGTTTTTTCCCCTATAAGGTTTTGGCAGATGCTTGGAAGGGGGACGAGAAATCTTGCTTCCTGCAAGCATAGGCAATGGCTGCCCATTAGGGAGAAGAATGATTTTTTGATTCTTGATTTCACTATTGGTGGCCACTCGAATGTTCGCCACCATCATCTTAAGGAGGCTAAGGAGGGGAAAGTCGGTGTTGATGCTCTTACACGAATCTTCCTTAATCGGGTCGATCTTTTGAAGAAGGATCTTGACTCCAAACAGAAGGTTTTTGTCGAGAATAAGATTATATCTGATGTCGATGCGTTGAACAAGGAGTCTTTCATAGTTCGAGAGAAGCTTCCACTTATCAGAAAAGTAGTGTCGCGCAAGTTTGATCTCAAAGAGTATGTGAACGAGCTAAAAAATGAGATCGCTCCTCTAATGTCCCTCAATCCCGGCAAGGATCCTTCCGTTACCTCCTTCATTTTACAGGTTGAGAAATTGTTCTCTTATTTACTTGAGGATGATAAGGACCTTATCCAAGGCGTTCGGGAATATGTCATTGAGAGAATGGAGAATATTCTCCAAAAAGACCATCTTGAGAGCATCCAGGAGAAAAAAGAGCAGATCATGAAGGTGTTTGAGGATGTGTTCTGGGATGGACTTACGTTTGATGATGTGGAGTTTATGATAAGGGAATTGGCCCTCCTTATGGTGCATTATGAAAAGAACCCCCGTCGAATATTGCAGGTGGATGCTCCTGATCTGGTGCTTAAGGTTGAGAATTTTCGCAAAGTTGTCAAGGAGGATGCGAGCATGGACTATCTTGTCAACTCCGATCCTATTCTCAAGAAGATTAGAAATGGAGAAGGCATCACTTCTAAAGAGATTTTAAAAGTCGAATCTGAGATTAGAAAACTAAAACCCCAATATTCCATTGAGAATGTCGAGCGGATCCTGAAGATAGATTTTATTTTGTTTCTTCGAAAGATTGTCGGCCTAACTCAGGAGTATGATCCGTCAGTCTTGATTGAGAGGGAGTTTGATGCGCACATCATCCAAAAGAACAAGAATTATAACTCCGAACAAATTAAATTTCTTCAGGTTTTGAAAAAAGTATTTGTGCGCACAAAGCGCCTTGAGCTGAGGGATTTCACCCTTCCGCCATTATCTAACGAGCGACCACTTGACAAGTTCCAGGCATCTGAGCTTGAAGCGATAGTTGCGGAGTGCAATAATATTAGGATGAAATAGCCCCATCCCCTCATGCCGTGATTGCAAAAGGGCGCTCAGGGCCTCTTTTTCAAAACGCCAAGGATGTGCTTGAAGAAGAATGACGCGTGATTGAGAGATTCCCTTGCAGGCTCAAGGTTGGCTTGGGGAACAGATTTATAGGTGAATGTCCCCCTCTTCACTTTCTCCTGCGAGTAAATTCCCATCAGCTCATCGGCCTGCACAACTGCCCTTTTGTAGAGCCGCAAAAGCTCGACATCCAGCTTTCCGCTCCTAACAAGCCTGCTCTCGAAAGCCTCCAATGTCTTGATATGAACGTTCGGGGAATCTGTCTTGACTCCTTCTTCGTTCAGTATGGCTTTTGCCGAGTAGAAAATCGCATAATAGGAGCTGCTTATGACATTGCTGTAAAAGGTGAACCTCTTCTCAAGACTGAATTCTTCCTTTTGGAGCTCCTCTTTGTCTGAAATCTCAAGGAGGATGCGAGCCGCAACTATCTCGCTTTCCGCTCTTGAAAGATAAATCTCAGTGAGGATTTCCATAGGGACTTCTCGATATCATCAGAAGATAAGGAGTGAGGCCATAATAAATCTTGCTCTTTCGGTAAATCTCCTTGCCAAGGTTTGCTTCCTCATCGGCAAGCATCGAAAGAAATTCATCTTTGGTGAACACATGGGCATCGAGGGGGATGATTTCTCTCCTTTTTATGGTCTCGATATAAGGCAGGACATCTTTTTTGGCCTTGGGTGAATCCACGATGAGGGCAATATCAAGGTCTGATTTTTCTTTCGCCTTATGCTCCGCATGGCTTCCAAACACCAAAAGCACGAAAAAATAGGTTTGCTTGGAGATCCTCTCCACAAGGTCGCGGAGGAGATCCTTTGGGATATCCTTTTCCTCTTGCCATTCGAGCGCATTGATGAGGTTAAAAGTCGAGACGGTGAGATCATTCGCGAGATTGGGAAGGTACCTTGTCACGTTTCCAACCTTTTGGGATGTGACCATCGCATGATCCTCGAACCGCCTAATTGCCATTTGGACCATGTTGTTGGAATTCTGCCCCGAGATCTTCTTGATGTCCTTGAAGGTTTGGGGCGCAAAGGGGTCTTTGGAAAACGCCTTGAAAATGTTGACTTGTCCTGCTGTGAGCATGGTGCCCATGAACGGGCGTGAGTATTTAAATTTACCTATTTTTAGGTAGAATATTACCTATTTTTAGGTATTTTATGCGGCGAAAGGTCCCAAGAGACAAAATTTATATAATCTGCGCAATAGGATCAGCAGATGGACGGGGCGATTTCTTATGACAAGGAAAACGACATCTTAGTAGTCCATAAGGGTTTTTCTTCCGATGAGAAGTTTAAGGGAAACATCGATGTGGGGGATTTCGTGCTCGATATGTCCACCGCCGGAAAGATCAGAGGGATAGAGATTTTCAATGCCACTTCATTTTTGAGTTCTTTTGTCGAGAAAGATAACGAGGATTTTATCCTTAGCAGTATCATCAACTCCGACTTCAATGCCATCGTAAAGCCAAATGGGATAGTGATCTCCCTTCTGCTCAAGGCGAAGAACAAAAATAACATCCCTGCAACGATCGCAGTTCCCCTTGAAAAACCGATAATGGCTTATTAAATAGGTTTACCTAAGGTTTACCCTTTTCTTTAATTTTTTGGAAATCATTATATACTTCCTTTTGTTCTTCTTCCCTATGACCTCATCAAAACCGATACGATCACAGGAAAATAAGGTAGTGATGGCAAAGCTGCCGCGAGAGGATTTTATCAAGTTGCAGAAGCATTGCGAGCTGACTGGTGAATCTGTCAATTCGATTGTGAGGAAGGCAGTCATGGGGGCAATTGAAACTCCAATCCCTCACATGCTTGCGGGAAGGAATGTATTTCTCTATAACCGCTTCAAGGATAACTTCAGATGGAGGGTCGTGCTTGATGATGGGAATCGGGTCGATATTGAAGAAGACCTGCCTGCCGAATATGTCGCGCAGCTCTTTGATGTTGTCAAGACAGCAGTTGATGAGCGAAACACACTTCTTAAGAAAGAGAAAAAAGACTCTGTTCCTTTCCCTTCCAAATTGATGGCAAAGAGGATTTAGCATGGAGTGCGATATCAAGTGCTTGGAATGTGGAAAGGGGACGATGAAATTTGAGCTGGGAGCGCTCGTTTATGAAGCACGCAACTCTTCACTTATCTTGGTAAAGGACCCCATCATCTGCCCAAAATGCAAAAAAGACATCAGCAACAGGAAATGCGCTGTCAAGCTTCAGGATATAATGGGAAAGATCATTGCCGCAAACATCCTCGATGAGATCCCTTCCCATCTTCAGGGGTCATTTCCCCTTAGCAACGCAGATTTTCGCAAAGCAAGGCTTTTTTGCAAAGCGACATTGCATGTCATTGGGAGAGACTAATGGTAAAAAAAACATTTGACAAGAACGGAAGGACGTTGTATAAGTTTGCCCATTCTGTTGCGCAGGGAGGGAACTGCTACCTCCACAGGACATCCAATGATTCTCGTATAGAGAACAAAGAGGGGCTGAGAAGCGCTCTTAACGCAGTTGCTATAAAATACAAGCTCATCGATCCCACGGTCAAGGTGTATGATACACTCTTCTTCTTTTTCTTTCATTTGCCGAAAACCCTTGCACCTTTGACATTGATAGGATCAATACAGAAAAACATCTCTTCTTTTGGGGAGTGGGATGAGGATTATTTATTTACTGGCGTGTATGATCTTACAGAGAGCTATCTTCGCGAGCATTTGAAAAAATTGAGGTATGAGTATGATGAAGGGTAAACACTGCTCTATTTGCGGAAAAGGATCTCTTTTGGATACTTGTGAAGATTGCTCTTTTCTTTTAAAGCAAGGGGCTTCCAAAAAAACAATAGAGAGGATGATTTCAGATAAAGAGACTAGTGCAACATGGGCTGAGAATAAAATAACCGCTGAGAGGCTTGCGAGAGCCTACTATGGGCCTTTGCTTGATTCTTATGGGGAGAAAATATTGAAGAAAAAAGATAAGGAGAATTTTGGCTTCAATACATTCGCTGATGGGATCACCTTGGGGCTTGATGTCATCATGCCTCTGCTTGATGATTTCCATTCCAAGAAAGCAAAGAAAAAGATCTCGATGATGCTCTCAAAGAGGGAGAAATGATGGATAAATTGCCGAGTGGGTGGAGGGAGGTTGAGCTGGGGGAGGTCTCAATAGGCAAGGGTCAATACGGCTCAGGTGCTAGTGCTATAGAATACAATTCAAAAAAACCAAGGTATGTAAGAATTACCGACATCGATGATGATGGAATCCTAAAGGGTGAAGATTTGAGGTCACCGAGTAAAGTAGAAGAAAAATATTACTTAGAGTATGGTGATTTTTTATTCGCCAGATCCGGATCTGTCGGAAGGACATATCTGCATGATAAGAAAGAAGGGGAATACCAGTATGCTGGTTATCTCATCAGATTCAGACTTGATGAAAAACTAATATTACCAAAATACCTCTACTACATCACTCAATCTAGTTTTTACTGGATTTGGATAGAGAATACACAAAAATCTGTGACAATATCAAATATAAATGCCCAACAATACGCAGGTTTTAGGTTCGTTCTCCCCCCTCTCCCGACCCAAAAGAAGATCGTCGCAATTCTTGAGAAGGCCGAGCGGGCAAAGGAGATGCGGAAGGAAGCCGATGCGCTCACGGATGAGTTTTTGAGGGCGGTTTTCGAGGGGATGTTTGGACACGCAATAATGGATTCAAAGGTAAGGAAAATAAAAATGACGGAAATATTAGAAAATATTGATAGTGGATGGAGTCCCGTTTGTGAATCATTCCCTCGGGAGAATGAAAACCAAAAAGCAATCTTAAAGTTAGGTGCAGTAACGTATGGATATTTTGATCACTTGGAGAATAAATGCTTACCTTCCGCCCTTAAGATTCCCAGGGAAGTTCCTGTTGAAAAGGGAGATCTCTTGTTTTCACGAAAAAATACGTTAGAGCTTGTAGGTGCAACTGCCTATTGCTTTAAAGATTACAATAACTTATTTTTACCAGACACTATATTCAAATTAAGATACAAACCTGCGGAAGTCAATGGAATTTTCCTCTGGAAATTATTAAGCGATATCAGGATTAGAAAAGATATGCAGAAATTGGCAACAGGAAGCGCAGGATCCATGCCCAATATTTCAAAATCCAGATTACTTGAATTTGAAATACCCCTCCCCCCTTACCCTCTCCAGCAGAAGTTCGCCTCAATAGTCAAAGAGGTTGAGGCGATGAAGGAGAAACAAAAGCACTCAAAAGAGCATCTGGATAGCCTCTTTAATGCTCTCATGCAGAAGGCGTTTAGGGGGGAGATTGCATAATTTTGGGCATGTTTGAAAAATGAAAACAATTGTTTGAATAATGGAAACAGGAGCTGCAAATTCAACACCACCCAAAACATTTATAAATGATACTATTATAGTATCAATTGATACCAAAATGGAAACAAAGATAAGGATCATTGACGCATTGGATAAGCACATGAAAGGAGTGCATATAAGGGAGCTTGCCCGCCTTGTGGATACCAGCTACAATAATACTGTAAGGAACATACACCTGCTTGAAAAAGAGAACATCTTAAAAAAAGAAAAAGAAGCAAATCTGATTAAAATTACATTAAAAAACAGCCCTCTTTCCATAGCCTACCTCAAGCAGGCGCATGTGGAGCATTTCCTGAAATTACCAAAAAAAATATCTGGCCCAATCGCCGAATTTCTCAATGAGCTCAAGGATAGGCCCCTTATTGCCCTGGTTTTCGGCTCATTTGCAAAAGGGGATCAAACAAACGATTCAGATATTGATATCCTGCTTGTTTACCAAAAAATTACCGATCAAAATGACATCGAAAACACCTCAAAAAGGGTGAGCATGAGGACAAACACAACACTAAGCCCTGTGTATGAGGATTATGCAAGCTTTGAGAAAAACTTCCTCAATAAAAACCACGGGTTCTCAAATGAGATCAGGAAGAATGTGATAATCCTATTGGGGATTGAGCATTATTACTCTCTTCTCTGGAGGTTTTTGGAATGAAATTTGAAACGGGCAGATTGGTAAAAGATAGGCGCTATTGCGAAGAATTATTCAGTCATTACACCAAAACAAAAGCCATTAGAAACACAAATCCCGATTATAAGAAGCACATTAGCAAGGCCATATCCAATATTGAACTTGCAAACTTCCTCTTTGAAGAGCACAATTATTCAATAAAGGAAAAGCTCCCAAACAGGCAATATTATGACTGGTGCATCACCATCTATTACTACTCAATCTATCACATCTCACTTGCCTTGCTTGCAAAATTGGGCTATAGATCAAACAGTCATCTGGCAACGCTTGCGACCATAACCTTATTCTACTATCATAGGGACAATGTGCTGAAAAAACAAGACATTGATTTTCTTTTGGAAAAGGTGAATCTTGAAGAAAAAGAAATTGATTTTGTAATAGAATCAAAGGGATTCAGGGAAAGGGCCTGTTATGGCGTAGATGAGGTGTTTAATATCTCATTAGCCAATATGCTCCAAAAGCAAACTGTGGAGTTCGTAAATAAAATCAAGAGGCTTCTGGAGGAGTGATTTTAAATGAATGCCGAACTAAATCTTTTCAAGGTCGAGTACCATTGGGTCGAAGGAGAATACAACTCTTCTTTACTTGGCAAAGCAGTGGAAAGGGAAGAATTTGAAAAAGATCTACTCAAGGCAAAAGAGTTTGCGCAGAGCCTGATGGGTAAGGAGATAAAAGGATATGACTATCTAGGCGTAGGATACACAATCGAGTGTTTACCTCAGTTTTATGCTCAGATCGTCTGGTTTTTGATTGAAAAATTAGGATATCTTAATTGCAGATTCCAAGAGAGTATTAGTTATGATGTTGACGACTGGCCTGACAAAAAAATCATGATTCACAAATCTGAGATAAAAACCGAGAGGAGGGAGTTACCATGCTCGACGCAAACTTAAAATCAAAGATAAACCTTCTCTGGAACAAGTTCTGGAGCGGAGGCATTAGCAATCCGCTGCAGGCCATAGAGCAGATGTCGTATCTAATCTTTATGAAAAGATTAGAAGATGAGGATATTACTCAAGAACAAAATGCAAAGCTCATGGGGGAGAAACATAACTCGCTTTTCAAAGGAAAAGAAAATTGCCGATGGTCCAAATGGACAGAGATGCCTGCCAATACCATGCTTGAGCATGTAAGGGATGTAGTATTTCCTTTCCTAAGGCAACTAAATGGAGGAGAAAAATCAGTATACTCCAAATACATGAAGAACGCAAGCTTCTCGATCCCTACAGCCTCTCTTCTAGCAGAAGCAGTAAAAATCATCAACGATATGCACATCAAGGAGCAAAATCGGGACACAAAAGGGGATCTTTATGAGTACCTTTTAGGGCAGCTTGCTACCGCAGGCAAAAACGGCCAGTTCAGAACGCCAAGGCATATAATCAAGATGATGGTAGAATTAGCAAATCCCAAGTACGGAGAGCGAATCTGCGATCCCGCGTGCGGGACTGCGGGATTCTTGGTTGCATCCTTTGAGCATATCCTAAGGAACAACACTTCAACTGATCTCATCAAAGCAGGAAACCTTGCAGGCGATAAGCTCAAGGATAACCAATGGAAAATCCTTAAGGAAGAGACACTCTATGGGTATGACTTTGATGATGTCATGCTCAAAATATCCCTCATGAATCTCATGATGCATGGGATAAACAATCCCAATGTCGAACAGAAGAATACCCTCTCAAAACGATTCGATGAATCCAACTGCTACGAGGTAATCCTTGCAAATCCCCCTTTCAAGGGAAGCATCGATATGTCTGAGATCGGGGAGAACTTCCGCACATCAACGAAAAAGACTGAACTTCTCTATCTGGAGCTGATGTTTAATCTGCTCACCGGTAGCGGGAGATGCTCAGTCATTGTTCCAGATGGTGTCCTGTTTGGAAATTCCAATGCCCACCGAAACATCAGGCAACTACTGCTTGAAAAATGCAGGCTGGACGCCGTCATTTCTATGCCCTCTGGCGTATTCAAGCCCTATGCCGGAGTTTCTACAGCCGTATTATACTTCACCAAGGGGGAGCCCACTAAAGAAGTGTGGTTTTATGATATGGAGGCCGATGGCTTTAGCCTCGATGATAAGCGAACAGAGCAACCAGAAAAAAACGACATTCCCGATATCATCTCTAAATTCAAATCCAGACAAAAAGAGAGGCCGACAAACCGAAAAGGAA
The DNA here is from genome assembly GCA_964438385.1 of uncultured Methanosarcinales archaeon. Taxonomy (GTDB): domain Archaea; phylum Nanobdellota; class Nanobdellia; order Woesearchaeales; family GW2011-AR4; genus GW2011-AR11. The sequence continues at coordinate 14,750 of CAYTKI010000015.1, forward strand.
AGTGTTTTTTTGTCCCCTTCCAGGAGATCAAAGGAAACAACTATGATCTAAGCATCTCCAAATACAAGGAGATAGAATACGAAGAAGTTAAGTATGAAAAGCCTGAGGTTATCAAGAAGAAAATCATTGAATTGGAGAATGGGATTCTTAAGGCACTAAAAGAATTGGATATCTGAGGTTGTAAATGATATTTCTTTTTTTTATTGCCCCTCCTCTTTAAAACTATAGTACCCATTGACGCCAACAATCACATGATCCAAGACCGGAATATCCAATAATTCCCCTGCATCTTTCAATTGCCTGGTCACCTGATGATCCTCAGCTGAAGGTGTGGGATCGCCCGAAGGATGGTTGTGAACGAAAATGACGGCATGGGCGCTCTCCTTAACAGCGGTCTTGAAGACCTCGCGCGGATGGATAAGGGAAGAATTGAGTGTACCTAAAGAAACAATCTCTTCCCTAATGACTCTATTCTTAGTATTGAGATGAAGCACCATGAACTTCTCCCTATCAGAGCCGGCAAGCTTTGATCGTACATAGGAATACACCTCCTTAGCCGATCGGATAGGAGAAGAAACCAAAAAAGAAGATTGACGGTTGGCAAACTCAAAAAGTGCTACTATCTGCATGGCCTTTGCCTCACCAATCCCTTTGATCTCCTGAAGCTCTTTCAAGGAAAAAGCGGCCAATCTCCGCCCGGCAGAGAGCGAAAGTACCCTCTGGCACATATCCACAACATTTTCTCCTTTGGTTCCATTGCGAAGTATCAATGCAAGAAGCTCGGCATCGCTTAAGACCGACACTCCATGGCGCAAATATCTCTCCCTCGGCCTGCATTCGGAGGCCATCTCTTTGATCAACATAAAGGACTCTTAAGAAATGCTCATTTTTAAACTTGAGCCGGGTGGATGTCCAGTGGCCCCCCCAACCAATATAAAGCAGAAAAAATCCACCCACCCATGAAAATCGGCGCAGGCTTCCTAGGGCTCGCATTCAAGATCCTCCCAAAGATATTCCTCTTCATCGTCAAATTCATCAAAGGCATGAAAGTTGGCCAGGTAGGTTTAATGGCCGCGTCCGTTGCCGCCTACAGCTACTTCTTCACCTGGCAGTTCGCCCTGGCGATCGTCGCGGGCATCCTCATCCATGAGCTTGGCCATGTCTGGGCGATGAAAAGATATAAGATGAAAGTCAAAGGGATCTATTTCATCCCATTCCTTGGCGCAGCGGCGGTCGCGGACAACCAGTTCAAGACAAGGTGGATTGAAGCGTATGTCGCGTTGATGGGGCCGATTTGGGGCTTTGCGGTCTCTGCCGTATTTGCAGCAGTCTATATTCTCACCGATAATCCCCTCTGGGCGGCACTGGCTGGAGTGAACTCCTTCCTTAACATCATCAATCTCTTGCCAATCAACCCCCTCGATGGCGGGCGGATCATCAAGTCCATCGCCTTTTCCCTGCATTCAAGGGTCGGATATGCCCTCCTCATTGTGAGCATGATAGGCGCGTTGCTAATCGCCATAAAAGCTGGCCTGTGGCTCTTTGTCATCATCGGCGCCCTTGGGATACTAGATCTCTTTTTCGAGGCGAAAGAAGAGAAGAGCATACCAAAGCCAAAGATGGATCCCAGGCAGATCGCGATGATAGTGATCATTTCTCTTGCACTCATCATCATATTATGGCTGCTTATTGTTTTGATGCAGCATGTCCCCGAGGTCGAAGTGGCCAAGCAGTTCCTGATGGAATAAGAAAACATTTAAATCCGCTCTCATCGTAAAATCCCCATGAACCTCCTCTTCATCTGCAACCAGAACCAGAACCGAAGCAAAACAGCGGAAGAAATGTTCAAAAGCAGGTTCACGACCAGATCCGCAGGACTCTACAATAAGAGGCCTGTGACCAAAAAAGAGCTCCAATGGGCAGATACAATCATAGTGATGGAAGTCGCCCAAAGAAAAGAGATTGCGAAGAGATTCCCTGATGCCTATATGCAAAAGCGCATCCTTTCATTGGAGGTGCCAGACATCTACCAATACGGGCAGCCGGAACTGAAAAAGATCCTCAAAGAAAAAGCAGAGGAGTTACTCTAACCATTCTGGACCGCTCACCGGATGATCTTTTTGTATCCACTTAAAAGAAGAAACATTTATATTCCCCCCGAGAGTCCCCTCGGCAATGAGATATGTGAGCACGCGCGGGGGAGAGGAGCTTAGCTCATTTTCAGCGACCGTTCTTTCAGGCCTTGCAAGCGATGGGGGTCTCTTTGTCCCAAGCAGGATCCCAAGGGTATCTCCGGATGAATTGAAGGCATGGGCTTCTCTTGAGTATCCCAATCTTGCATGCGAAATCCTCTCAAAATTCTTAACCAATGATCCTGGTGAGATAACTCAACAGACACTGGATAATATCATCATCAGAACGTATAATTCTCAGGCATTCGGAACCGATGAAATCACCCCTCTAGAATCAATTGGAAGAGGACAGTATATCCTTGATCTCTCAAGAGGCCCGACTCTTGCCTTCAAGGATGTCGCGCTTCAGCTTCTCGGCAACCTCTTTGAGCATGTTCTTGGGAAAGAAGGAAAGACCATTAAAATCCTTGGCGCCACTTCAGGGGACACCGGATCTGCGGCAGAATATGCCGTACGGGGAAAGAAAGGTGTGGGGATTGTCATGCTCTCCCCCCATAACAGGATGAGCCCCTTTCAGGCATCGCAGATGTACTCATTGGATGATCCAAACATTGTGAACATCGCAATAAATGGGATATTTGATGACTGCCAGGATTTGGTGAAGGAAATAACCAGGGATGCCGCTTTCAAAAATGAACAATCCCTTGGAGCGGTCAACTCAATAAACTGGGCAAGGATTGCCGCCCAGGTTGTCTATTACTTCAAGGGATATTTTGAGTTGAATAGGGGTAACCTTGGGGAAATTGATGTTTCTGTCCCAACCGGAAACTTTGGGAATATCCTTGCAGGTTGGTATGCGAAGAGGATGGGACTTCCCATCAGGCGGCTAATCCTTGCGACCAATGAGAACAATGTGCTTGATGAATTCTTCAAGACAGGCGTCTATAATCCGAGAGAAAGTAGTGAGGTGATCCAGACATCAAGCCCATCGATGGACATCTCAAGGGCATCTAACTTCGAGAGATTTATCTATGAGATGCTTAATCAGGATCCACACATGACCAATAAGCATTTTTCAAATGGCAGGTTTAATTTTCGCGGCAATGGCTATTGGCGGAATGTTGAGATGAGCGGGATTCATTCCGGTTCTTCAACCCATCTGGAAAGGATTGCCACCATGCAAAGAGTGTATTATGAAAGCGGACGGCTCATCGATACACACACTGCAGATGCGGTTACAGTCGGATTAAGGAAACTTGATCCTGATGTGCCCATGTTTTTCCTGGAAACGGCAAAGGCGGTGAAATTTGAGGATGTGATTAAGGAAGCAGCTCTTCCGGTTCCAACGCGGCCTGAATTATATGTGGGTCTTGAAAATAGAAAGAAAACTTATCTGGTTTTGGAAAAAGGAGATGTCCAAGGCGTAAAAGAAGCGATCAGGTCATTAACTCTTAACTGAATTCAATATCCTAAAGCCCAATCGGCACAACCCTCACCTTCTCCCCAAACTGAGAAAGTCCTGGCTTAAGGTCATGAAATGTGATAATCAAATTTGGATTCACAGCAACACTAACAATATTTCCGGTGTCAGGATTTACCCCTGTCGGAATATCAACCGCGACTTTGAGCGCCTTGCTCTCATTGATGAGTTTTATAGCCGAGGAGATTTCCGGCTTGAGATAGTGGTGCAGCCCGATGCCAAGGATGGCATCGATTATGAAGTCATATTCATCAAAATCAACGGTTTCGGGAGTCACAAACTGAATGAGCGCGTTGTTGTTGACATGGTGGAAAAAATGCTCGGTTTCCTTCACCATTTTCTCCTCATCGCCAAGAAACAACAAATCTACCTCAGATTGCCTAGCGAGCAAATCAGCAATGACAAGTCCGTCCCCTCCGTTCTTGCCATGGTAGCATGCCACAAGCACCTTCTTGTCCCTGACATCATAATTCTTCAGAAGCTCCGCTGCAAATGCCTTGCCTGCATTCTCCATGAGCTGCACCCCGGAAATTCCGGACGCCGCTTCAAGTTCCCTCATCTGTTGCGCGGTTAGCATAGCATATTCCCTTTGAAAGCCATAAGGTACAGTCAAGCCATCCCTATGTCCTATTGTGAGAGAGACCTTCCTGGAAAAATCAAGAGATTGGTGAAGAAAGATGATGATCGCTAGGGCAATGTTCCATATGAAAAATATGCTTTGGGAGTTTATAAACTTTTCTTGGAAAGGGTGAAGTGGAGTATAGAGGTTCCAATTGCGGAATTATGATTTCTTCACCCGAAACCCTCCAGCGGGCAATGCCCGTATGATCTCATCAAGAGTCCCTGCCTTGAGCTTTTTTTGGATGAGCTTTGCAATATCGCTGCTTTTCTCATCCCCCTGGATGAGTTCAATAACAGTTGTGCAATGCTTCCTCACTGAAGAGATTGGCCCTGCCATCACTCTTCCATCCTCAAGGGTACCAACCGCCAAATTGACCTGGTTCTCGATATGATTCGCCTTGCCATAAATCATGAATGCCCCTTTTCCCATGTATTCTCCTGACTGTGTTTTCTTGGAGACCTGCTCAGGGCTCACCCAAAAGGCAGGGGAATTGGATAGCCCAAGTTTCCAAGCGCGCGAAAATGAGGCCGTGGCATCCGCGGCTTCCCTAATCGTCGATTCGCCAGGCGCCTTGCCTTCTGTCTTGATCACAAAAAAAGGGGATCCGGCCATGTCGGTGTGCAGTACCACATCATGTGATTCAGTATGCTTCTTGATTACAACTTCATTGGATGTGGCATCCCTTCCGCCGATCACAAGAATGCCATCGGAAGAGAGAAACCAGCGGAATTTTTCATACCATTCTTTTTTGCGTACCGCCGCCTTATGATGCTCCGCTTTCTTATCAAGCTCCTTCTCGCGTTTCTTCCCAAGTCCTGCAAGCTTAACCCGATTTCCCGACAAGGCATCCTTCGCGCCTACAATCTTCTTCGCAGCCTTCTTCGCCCGTTCAAAATAGCGCGAAGCGTTTTCCTCAAGCGATTCTCCAATAAAGAGAGTAATTTCCATAGCTGATTTGTTTCACGGATTATTTATAAACGTGTTGATGATGATAGGGGGAGTTTAATTAACCATTAACACGATTACCTTTTCCCACTTCGCCCATCAAAACCTATTTAAAACAAGGAATTGAGAAGTTGCCATGCACAAAAAAGCGTTTGATGCGAATGCCTTTATCCTTGTTCTCGCAGCGGTTGTAATCATCGCCATTGCGTTTGTCGGCATAAGTGCGGTGAACAGCGTGAGGGAGAGAACATGCAAGGCAGAGCTTGCAGAATTCCAATTATACTTTTCAGGGCTTTCGGAAAGCATGCGCCCGGGAAGCGCCGAGAAGGGCTCTTTTGGCATTCCATGCGGGGCAGAGCGCATCTATATCATGGACACGCAGGATGCACCGAAAGCAGAGTGGTTTTCTGATTATCCCCTGCTCAAGGACAGTGTCGCGGGCAATGCCTCAAAAAACATCTTTTTGATGAAAAGCAACGAAGTATTCCATTCCTTTGAGGCGCCAAACCTCCAGCTGAAGTATCCTCATTTTGCCTGTCTTGTGCCATCCAACGGCAAATCAACTCTCTCTCTTGAAGGCCTAGGCAGGGCTGTTTCACTCACTCCTCTCTGCCAGCAAAAGACCTGCGATGAGATCCCTGAATCATTCGATGCCAAAAGGATTGTGAGGGTATTCAAGGAAAGCGATAAGGCGAATTGCCAAGGGTGCATCGATACTGCAATCGTTCCGCTCGCCGAAGAAGCCAAAAAGGCAAAGCTGCTCTATAGGCACATGGACATCCTGCGCAGCTACGGCTACTGTGACGGCAAGATGAGCGTTCATATCCTCTTCAGGCCTAAAGCTGGCGTTGTGTTAAGCGATTTCCGCTACTTTGAGTCGATCCCAAAACAATGCGTTGAGAACCTTAAGGATGTCATCGATATCAGGGAGCCGGAAAATGGAGTGCTTCGCGTGGGGCAGGATTCGATTATGATGTGGGGTTTTTCAAGCCTCAAAAAAGAACAGGAGGTCTCCTACACTCTAAGCAAATCCCCAACGGATGAATGCGTGGGGCTCATCGAGGGCAGCGGCATCGCGAGGGAAATTTCAAGGAACGGAAAAGTGCTCGAATCACTCCCCCTCACCGTCAATGAAACCCGCCAAGTCCCCGAATTGCGCGTCGTCTGATCCCCCTCCCAAGGCACAGAGGGCGCCGAAGTATCACTCTCCAATTACCATTAAAGATTAAAAGCCGATGGCCACTAAGGGCTAAATAAGGCCTACATAAAAATAATAAAATAAAAAAAGAACATGTCACAGCAGCAGCCCACACCGGAGCAGATAAAGGAACTGCAGGAGAAGATCGCAAAGATGTCTCCCGATGAACTCAAGGAGTTCCAAAAAAAGCAGTGCATCTTCTGCCATATTATCTCTGGAAAAGTGCAGTCGCGTAAAGTCTATGAGGATGAGCATTCCTTTGCAGTCCTTGACATCAACCCCGCAAACCCAGGGCATATCCTTCTCATGACAAGAGAGCATTATTCCATCATGCCTCAATTGCCTCAAGACATCCTTGAGCATATCTTTGTGGTCGCAAAAAAGCTCTCAAACGCATTGCTTCGGGCAATTGATGCGCGCGGCTCGAACATTCTCGTGGCAAACGGGGTTGCGGCTGGACAAAAGGCGCAGCACTTCATGGTTCATATCATCCCAAGAAAAGAGAAGGACGGCGTGCACTTTGAGCTTCCGCAGCGGCAGCAGGATGAAAGCAAGCTTAAGGAGATCGCGGATGTCCTCTCAAAAGCGCTCGGTTCGCAAAAGCCAAAGAAAGAACCAACATTCCTTCCAAGCATACCTCAGAAGATAAAGGAAGCCGAGCACAAGGGCCATCACGAGCGCAAAAAGAGCCATGAGGAGTCCCAAAAGAATCAAAACCCTTCAAAATCAGAGAAACATGACAACAGGTATTCCCATCAGGAGAAAGGAAAAAAGCCGCATCAGGAAGGGCAGAAAATGGAGAAGAAGCCCGCAGGAGACATCAACCTTGATGACATCGCAAAACTTTTCGGGGCTAAAAAATGAAGAAAGACAGCTGCCTCATCTGCCAGATTGTCGAGGAGAAGATTCCCTCATTTCGGATCTTCGAGGATGAGAAAGCGGTTGCCCTTTTGGATCTCAATGGGGCAAACCCGGGCCATTGCTTTGTCATCCCAAAAGCGCATTACCCAATCCTTGAGCAGGTGCCTGATGATGAGCTTGCAGGCATGTTCTCGCTTGCAAACAAGCTCTCAGTTGCGCTTTTTGATCACTTGGGAGCGGAAGGGACAAACATCTTCGTCTCAAATGGAATCCCGGCAGGCCAGACAGTCGCGCATTTCATGATTAACATTATCCCAAGAAAGCAAAATGACGGTCTTAACTTGCAGTGGCAGCCCAAGCAGCTCGATGAGGAAGAGGCGGCAACTATTGAGCTCAAGCTCAAGGATGAATTGAAGGGAACAGGGGTGAGCAGGGAATCGTCCTCTTCCGTTTCAAAAAAAACCCCAAGCCAGAAACCTTTTGCACCTGCATGGGATAGCGGGGATGATGATGTGCTCTTGCAGTTGAGAAGGATTCCTTGAGTTCTCCTTTGTTTAGATTTTAATTGGATTTATTGGGCGCACTGCAATGCGTTGCTGCAAAAAAATATCGAACGATTCGACTCGGGCGTGCATCCAACGAGGATGAGATGATTACAACAATCCAACGAGCAAAATAAACGGATTCCCCCACAGCAAGGTAAAAATCAACGCCAGAAGAAAGCTTGGGATGAAAGGGATGCCCTGCTTTACCAATATTTTTTTGATGAGGTGCCTCTTTTCATATTTTTTAAGAAGGGAAATTTGCGCTTTTGAAATCCCCAAATCCTTCGGTCCGGTGATGCGCTTTCCCTTGATGAAAACATCTTTTGCGATCCAATCCCCTTCGGTCAGTTTGGAGATGGGCTGCAGCACAAGCATGGAGGATTTCTCAACGGCTTTGACAAGCAGCCAGACATAATACATCAATGGACCAAGTAAAATGAGCCAAAGCAGTGCCATCAACATTTGGCTATTTTCAAACCGCACGAAATAAAGCGCAGGAACGGAAATAAGGGCAAGGACTATAAGAATCCGTGCAATCGAGTGTATTTTTCCCTTGGTTATCTTAATGAAAGCAGACCGGAATTTCTTCCTGTTTTTTACAGCGAGAAAAATGCTCCACAATAGGCCATAGATTGCGCCTGCAAAGAGAATGTTGAGGAGCAGCGCAAGCAGAAATGAGCTGCCCCACGCTAAAGGAAGGCCAAGCACCGAGCCAAGCCCCATGAGCATCTTCGAGTCTCCGCCGCCCCACTGCCCGGCGTAGAACATAAGCCAGCCAATCGCAAAGCATATGACAAGCCCTAGAAGACTGTTGAGAATGAAATGATAATCAGAGAAGGCAATGCTTAGGAATCCGTTGAGGCTAAGCCCCACAAATACTAGTCCGTAATTAAGCATGTCCGGAACTTCGCGCGTTTTGAGGTCAGTAAAAGATGCAATCACAAGCGCAATGCCAAGGATCCCAAGCACTGTTGCGCTTATGGCAAAATCAGCAGAGGGAAGAACCGGAAACGCCATCGTGAAACCCTTTGCGATATTGTTTATAAAGATTGTTGCCAGCTATCAATTGCTTTTTCATTTTCTTCACAGAGTATCAAAACCAAAGCATTTAAATATACATTTTTCTTCATGATTCTTCAAGAGGATATACAGGAATGCACTATCTGGATTTTTATTATCAAGAGGGAAAAGCCAAGTCCATTGATGTTTCCTTTGTTATACCTGATGAAATTCTAAAATGGGATAAAGTGATGTTTGCGTGACACCAAAAATCCCAATCAAGTTAAGGTCAATATCTCCTCGTTACAACAAGAAGCGCTGGAGGCATTTTCTCTCCCAGGACAGGGAGGGCATCCTTCATATAGAGGGAGTTTCCGTGAGGGAGCTCCAGAAAAAATACGGCACCCCATTGTATGTCTTTGTTGAAGAGGAGATCCGCTACCGGCTCAGGAAGTTCAAGAAATCTTTTGATTATCCAAAATTCAAGCCGCAGTATGCATGCAAGTGCAACTCTAACCTCGAAGTCCTAAGGATTGTGCGCGAGGAGGGCTTTGAATTCGACGCGAGCAGTGTTGGGGAAATCATTCTCGGGCTGCTTGCGGATTTCGAGCCGGACCAGATATCTTTCACTAACCTCTACAAGACTGAGCAGGATATTTTTTTTGCGGCAACGGTTGGGGTCAAGGCAATCACCGTTGATTCACTGGAGGAACTGCAGAAAGTCATCAATGTGGCGGGCAAACAGCGCAAGGAGATACCTATCATGCTCCGCGTCAATCCCCTAATCCAGGATGGCCGCTTCTCAACCAAGACCCAGAAATACGGCATCCCCTACCATGACTTGCGTGGCGCCATTGACAAGACTTTGAAATGCCCGTATGTTCGCCTGAGGGGATTCCATTTCCATGGCTCATACGCCCACTCCCCTAAGGGATATTACCTCGCGGCGAAGAAGATGATGAACCTAGTGAAATATGCGAATGAATTGGGAGTCACAATTGACATGTTCGACTTGGGAGGCGGCTTTCCCCCTGAAGCGCCAAAGGTGTATCGCCCGGGAAAATACTTCGAGCCGGAGGATTTTGGCCCGCATTTCGTGAAGTTCTTCACCGCCCTATTCGAAAAGGAGGGGCTGCAGAAGCCAACGCTGATTTTCGAACCGGGAAAATCCATTGTCGCAACCGCGGGAGTAGGCGTGATAAAAATCATCGCCATCAAGAACCTCGGAAAGAAAGATGTGGCCATCACTGATTCCTCGACCTATTCCATGTTCCCCGATATCCTGGTCTCCAAGGCATCCTATGACATCCTGCCTGCAACAGACATGAACCTGCGCCGAACGCACAAGTATGAGATTGTCGGCGCAACCTGCGACTGCATCGATATCATCGAGGATTACGAGAAGCTCCCAATCCTTGAGGAGAATGACCTCCTTGCCATCATGGACTGCGGCGCGTATAGTTATGTCATGAGCTCGAATTTCAATAATCTCAAGAGGCCGCCCATTGTCATGATTCGCACGGATGGCACAACAAAGCTCATCAGGAGAAGGGACCGCTATTCTGACCTCTTTGACCCTGAGCTAGACGTGCTCAAGATGGCAGACCCCTATGAGCTGAAGAAATACTATAATCTCACGCGCATCAACCTTGAGAAGCTCTGGGCAGGGACTGATTCGGGAAATGATAATGGGAAGCAGAACAAGTCGTAGCGTGAGTCAATTATACTTCACCGTTCCATCATTCGAATTACATTTGCGAATAATCTAGTTTTTTGCCGCTCACAAATCCCAAAAATTTAAATAGCAGTTCCCTTATTCCTATGTATGGCGCAACAAAAAGTTCAGAAATCTCGTTCTTTGAAGGATTACCGGATTGCAACCCTCGGCTCCCATTCTGCCCTTCAGATTCTAAAAGGGGCCCACGATGAGGGCTTCAAGACCATTGTCATCTGCAAGAAGGGCCAGGAGAAGCCCTACACGATGTTTGGCGTTGCCGATGAAATAATTTCCGTGGACACATTTGCTGATTTTCCAGGCATTGAGGAATCCCTCATAAAGAAAAACGCCATTGTGATCCCGCATGCAAGTTTCATCACCTACATGGGCTTTGAGGAAGTGGAGAAGTTTAAGGTAATGTACTATGGCAATAAGCGCATCCTGCGATGGGAGTCTGATAGGAATGCCGAGCGAAACTGGCTCAAGGCAGCAGGCCTCTCATTGCCGCGCATCTTTCGCAAGCCAAGCGAGATTGACCGTCCGGTCATCGTCAAGTTCCACGGCGCAGGAGGGGGCAAGGGATATTTTCTTGCATGCGATGAGGAGGATTTCAAGAGGAAGATAAAGCCATACTCCAACCTGAAAAATTATGTCATCCAGGAATACATCATCGGCGTACCCATCTTTGTCCACTATTTCCACTCATCTTTGACAGGGGAGCTTGAGATTATGGGCTTTGATAAGCGCTATGAGAGCAATGTTGATGGCATTGGAAGGATATCAGCAAGGGACCAGATTGTGCTTAAAAACGTTGATCCCAGCTACGTGATTGTGGGAAATATCCCTATTGTCATCCGCGAATCATTCCTTCCGCGCCTCATAGAGATGGGGGAGAATGTGGTTGCGCAATCCAAAAAAATTGCTCCCCCTGGACTCTTTGGGCCTTTCTGCCTGGAAACCGTCCTCACACCTGATGAGGACATCAAGGTCTTTGAGATATCGGCACGGATTGTCGCGGGCACCAATCCTTATGTTGACGGATCTCCCTACACCGCTCTTAAGTACAACGAGCCGATGTCCACCGGAAGGAGAATCGCAAGGGAGATAAAGAGCGCAATTCATCAGAACCGCTTAAAGGAGGTGCTTTCCTAATGGGCATCATCAGAAAAATACTTGGAAAGGGAATCAGCCAAAAAGAAATTGAAAAAATAATTGAAGGATACACGCCTGGTAACATCACTATTGGGGTTTTGGGAGGGCATTCTGCTCTTGATGTATTGCGCGGGGCAAAAAAGCTTGGCTTTCGCACCCTTGCGGTGTGCCAGAAGGGGCGCGAAAAGACCTATGAAAAATATTTCAGGACCCGAGATGGAAAAGGAATTGTTGATGAAACCATCATTGTGAATAAATTTGCTGATATAGTGAAGAAGGATATCCAGCACCAGCTGCGCGAAAAAAACACTATCTTTGTCCATAACAGGTATTTCTGGGTCTATTGTGATTTTTCAGAGATTGAGAAAAAATTTGAAGTTCCTATCTTCGGAACAAGGGACATGGTGAAGCTTGAGGAGCGCGATGTTCCCAAGAACCAGTATTACCTGCTCAGGAAAGCAAATATTCGGACTCCAAAGATATTTGAAAATCCAAAAAAAATAGATCGCCTCTCGATTGTCAAGGTTTCCGAAGCCAAGCGTGGCTATGAGCGCGCATTCTTTTTGTGCAACTCTGAAAAGGACTTCAATGCAAAGGCAGAGGAGCTGCTCAGGAAAGGCACAATCACCAAAGAGGCGCTCAAGAAGGCCATCATCGAGGAATATGTGCTTGGCGCGCAGGTGAACCTCAATTTCTTTTACAGCCCATTGACTGGTGAATTGGAGCTGATGGGAACCGACATGCGCAGGCAGACGAATCTTGACGGATTGCTAAGATTGCCCGCAGCCGAGCAGATGGAAGTCCTCCAGTATATGAAGCCAAAGATGATAGAGACTGGGCATGTGGCCGTGACTGTTAAGGAATCATTGCTTGAGAAAATATTTGATCTTGGTGAGAAATTCGTCGCGGCAACGCAAAAGGAGCATCCGATCGGAATCATCGGGCCATTTGCCCTGCAGGGGGCGGTTGTGGCAGACGATGGCAAGGAGGATATAGTCATCTTTGATGTCTCAATGCGAATCCCCGGAAGCCCAGGAGCCATGTTCACTCCCTATTCCGCTTACCTGTATGGAGACGCCATCAGCTACGGAGAGCGGATTGCAATGGAGATCAAGAAGGCTTCAGAGACCGGGCAATTGGGCAAGATTTGCACGTAGTAATGCAAACGCAAAAAAATATTCACCCTCTTCCACCATTGACCAATAATAATTATCAATTATCATCATGCCTTCGGCGGACAAGAGGCGCGCTCCCAGTGCGCGCTTTGGTTGGAAAATTTTTCTCCCATGGATGCCCGCGCTGCAGCGGGCCTGTTGTTTGCGAGCCGCAGGCGAGCATGATAAAAAATAAATCAGTATTCAATTGAAAACATTGGACAATGATAGCAATAATCAACTTCGGAGGCCAGACCTGCCATCTCATCGCGCGCCGTGTCCGGGAATTGGGAGTCTATTCTGATATTTTTCCGCATGATATCTCAGCTGCTGTCCTCAGGAAGGCAAAGCCCTCAGGTATAATCCTCAGCGGTGGGCCAAGCTCAGTATACGAGAAGGACTCTCCGCACATGGATAAATCCATCCTTTCGCTTGGAATTCCGATTCTTGGGATCTGCTACGGTCTTCAGCTCATTGGGCATTATCTTGGAAAAGTTGAAGGCGGATTGCTCAAGGAGTATGGTAAGAAGATCATCATGGTGAAAAGGGGGGGAACCCTTCTCAAAGGGCTGTCAAAAAAGGAGCAAGTATGGATGAATCACGGCGATCTTGTGGCCAAGCTCCCAAATGATTTTCAGATCTTGGCGTCAACGGATCATTGCCCATATTCCGCGGTGGAGAGCGGAAAGAGAAAAATCTATGGAGTGCAATTCCATCCTGAAGTCGCGCATACCCCTAGCGGCATTGCCATCCTAAAAAATTTTGCATTCGCGATCTGCAAGGCGAAGAAAAATTGGAATATTTCCTCCCTTATTCCAAAACTCATCGGGGAGATTAAGGGTGAAGTCGGCAAGAGCGGCGTTATCATGGGCGTCTCAGGGGGAGTGGACAGTTCGGTTGCGGCAACTCTCCTGCATAGGGCAATCGGAAAACAACTGCATTGCGTCTTCATTGATCACGGCCTCATACGTCTTGGCGAGGCGCAGGAGGTATCAGGGTATTTCAGGCGGCATCTTCATTTCGAGCATTTCCATTCCGTGGATGCTTCCCAATTGTTCTTATCAAAACTCAAGGGAGTCACAGATCCTGAAGAGAAAAGAAAAATCATAGGCCACACATTCATTGAAGTTTTTGAGAAAAAAGTTGCGGAGTTGGAAAAGAAGCACCCAACAATCAGATTCCTCGGGCAAGGAACCATCTATCCCGATCGCATAGAGTCCGGGCAGCCCTCAAAGGCGGCGTCAAAAATAAAGAGCCATCACAATCTGACCTTGCCAGAAAAGATGAAGCTGAAGGTGATTGAGCCCCTCAAAGAACTCTACAAGGACGAAGTGCGGGAGCTTGGGGGAAAGCTTGGCATTCCAAAAGAGCTTATTGGCAGGCATCCGTTTCCTGGTCCAGGATTAGCCATCCGCATTTTAGGGGAAATTACAAAAGATCGGCTGAGCATCGTGAAAGAAGCAGACGCCATTTTCATTGAAGAGCTGAAGAAAGATGGGCACTATGACAACGTTTGGCAGGCTTTTGCAGCGCTCTTTCCGGTGAAAAGCGTTGGCGTGATGGGCGATGCGAGGACATACGCGTACGTCGTCTCTTTGAGGGCTGTGACATCAAAAGACGCCATGACCGCGGACTGGGCGCATCTTCCTCACGAATTTCTCGCGAAAGTGTCCTC
>CAYTKI010000016.1:0-36544 GCA_964438385.1 uncultured Methanosarcinales archaeon
TGGGTGAGCTATTCCGAGCAGGTGAAGCTTGCAGAAGGCAAAGCGGTGTTTGCAAAAACCGATGAGTTGGCAAAAATCCGCGCGGATATGATCGCTGATAAGATTACTGACAAGACCAAGGCACTAATCCTGAGCAGCCCCTCAAACCCAACAGGCATGGTCTGCGATCCAACTGAGCTGAAGAAAATAGCGGATTTGGCCGTGACTTCTGATTTCTATGTCATTGCGGATGAGATATATGAGCATCTCATCTATGGGAATCATAAGCATATCAGCATCGCTTCACTTGGCGAAGAGATCAGGAAGAAGGCCATCACGGTAAACGGCGTCTCAAAATCCTATTCCATGACGGGATGGAGGATTGGCTATTGCGGCGTTCCCTTGGAGATCGCCTCAGGGATTGCAAAATTACAGTCGCAGACTACCTCAAATCCCACTTCCATATCGCAGAAAGCTGCTGTTGAGGCATTGAATGGGCCGCAGGATTCTGTTAGGATGATGCGGGTGGAATTTGATAACAGAAGGGTTTTCATGCACAAACAATTGAACGAAATGAAAGGCATTACCTGCCATCTTCCAGAAGGCGCTTTCTACTGCTGGGCAAACATTTCTGGGACTGGCCTTTCCTCACTGGATTTTGCATCGCGCTTATTGGATGAAGCGCAGGTCGCGGTGGTTCCTGGCATTGCCTTTGGAGACGATATTTTTGTTCGACTGAGCTACGCCTGCTCTCTTGCGCAGATTGAGAAAGGAATGGAGAGGATGGAGGGGTGGGTGAAACGTCTATAAATTTTACAATAGAACTCGCGCAATGCGGCGCGACAAGATTTCGCGAGCGAAGCGAGCATGAAATTCCATCATTTAGCCATTAAAACGGAAAAAACACGTAGTATTTCTTTTGTATTTCCCCTAACACAATCCTTAAAAACCACCATTTTTCCCTCTGCCCATGCCAGAATACCGTGTCCCAAAGACGATGTCCACGCAGCATCCGGACAATGTGGCAACCCCCTTCTTTGCAGATAACCCGGAGCTTTCAGGCGATGATGAAATCAAGGAGGCGTTCTATGCCTATTCACACTTGCACTGCGAGGAGCAGCTGTGGGACTGCGAGGGCAAGGAGGTGGACAATTATGTTGTCAAGAAGCTTCTCACCGGGTATGAGCCCTATTTCAAGAGCCACAAGCTTGGAAAAGATAAGTTTCTCACACTGCGCGTCCCAAACCCAACTGTGGAGAGGGCAGAAGCGAAGATACTGCTTGAAACACTTGAAAGCATCCCGCGCAATTTTGACACCGCAAAGCTATTTTATGGGGAGGACATCGCCCCCATCTTTGAGATTGCATTGCCGATGACGACAACTGCAGAGGAACTACTGCTTCTCTCCCGCTACTATCGGCAGCATGTCATTGGAAAGAAACACCAATCAATCGGGAAAACAAAAATCTCTGAATGGATCGGGGATTTTAGGCCGGAGAATATTCGGGTGATTCCGCTCTTCGAGCAGAAAGAAGGTATGCTCAATTCCGCGCGAGAAGTCGGAAAATTTATCAAGGAAGAGGGTGTTAAGGACTACCAAAGAGTGTGGCTTGCGCGAAGCGATCCTGCGCTCAATTACGGCTCTCTTGCCTGCGTTCTCATCGAGAAGATTGCCCTCCAGCAGCTTGCGGAAGTAGAGAAAGAGACATCAGTTGACATCCTTCCAATCCTTGGGTGCGGCTCTGCTCCGTTTCGGGGCAATTTTCGGCCTGACAATGTGGATCTGATGATTAAGGGCTATCCGAGCATCCATACCTTCACCCTGCAATCGGCGTTCAAGTACGATTACCCGGTTGAGCAGGTGGAGAAGGGAATTGACACCATCAACAAGGCAAGGAGAAAGACGCCTACACTAGTTGATGAGCAGAAGTGCCTTGAGCTCATCGAAAAGCAGACGGTAGAGTATGAGAAACAAGTCATGTCGCTTGCCCCCCTCATCAATGAAATCTCCTCTTTTGTCCCTTCACGCAGAAAAAGGAAGCTGCACATCGGGCTCTTTGGGTATTCGCGTAATCTTGGCGGGATAAAGCTCCCTCGTGCGATAAAGTTCTGCGCGGCCCTGCATTCTGTTGGCATTCCACCTGAATTATTGGGGCTCAACGCCCTAAGCGAGAGCGACATTGATTATGTGAGGACTATCTCCCCTTCATTTGACCAGGACCTCAAAGATTCGCTTAGGTGGCTCAACAAGGACAATTTTAAGCAGCTCGCTCCGGATATCTTTGCTAAAGTGGAGAAGTGCTTCTCCCTTACTGATTATGAAGAGGATAAGAGGCACAAGAAAATCACCGGCATCATTCTTGACAATTATCGGCAGAAGAACAACGCGATGCTTTCTGAGAACATTGTCCGTGCGGGATTCATTAGGGGATTCTTGGGATAACTGATTGATTTTATCAATAGGATTATAAATTGATTTTTCTTATTCTTCCCTATGAAATCGCTCTCTTCCATTGATGTGCATTACCTGGCTCGGGAACTGCAGGGGCTTGTTGGCAGCAGGGTGGACAACATCTACCAGAAAGGGAAAGAGGAGTTTCTTATCCAGATGCACAAGAGCGGCGAGGGGAAAAAGCTGCTTCGCATCCTTGTCGGGAAGATGATGTTTCTTGCGTCCCTCAAAGAGGAGATGGAGTCGCTTTCCGGCTTTTGCATGCTCCTTCGGAAATATTTGGGAAATTCCACCCTTCATTCAATTACCCAAGTTGAGCCCGAGCGCATTGTCCGCCTTGAGTTTTGGCATAAGGAGGATGTGAAGCTGCTCTATCTGGAGTTCTTCGGAAAAGGAAACGTCATCCTCTGCACCAAGGAGAATCTCATCATCGATGCACTTGCGCATCATGAGTTCAAAGATCGGAAAGTTGGGCCGAAAGAAACCTATAAGTGGCCAACGATGCGCTATGATGCCTTCTCAATGGAAGCGGATCATCTCTCCTCACTTCTTTTCTCAACGACAAAAGAATCCCTGGTGAAATGCCTTGCGATTGAGATGGGGCTTGGGGGAGTGTATGCAGAAGAAGCGTGCGCAATGGCGGAACTTGACAAGAATGCAAAGCCAGCCAAAATCAACGAGAAAGAAGCCATTGCCCTCCTTACATCATTGAAAAAACTGACAGGGGGAAATCCATCGCCCATTATCTATCTCAAAGATGGAAAAGTCAATGACGTCACTCCCTTTCCCCTTCAGACACTTGCAGAAAGAGATTCACTTGGATTTTCCACCTTCAGCGAGGCGCTTAGCCATTATGCATCCCATTTCTCCCCTGAAGAAAAATCTTCCTACGACTCAAAAATGGAGGAACTTAGGAGAATCATAATGGAACAGGAAAAGGCCATCATTGAGCTAACCCTTGAAGAAGAGGGGCAGCGGGCTAAGGCAGAAGCCATTTATTCTAATTATATGCAGGTGAAGGCAATTCTTGATGAGCTCAATATCATCTCCAAGAAGCACAGCTGGCAGGAGATAAAAGAGAAACTCAAGGGGCATGCTGTTATCAAGGATGTCAATCCGAAGGAGAAGAGTGTGGTAGTGGAATTGTCTTAGCCTATCTGCCGAATAATTTCTTCCCTTAAGGTTCCAATGCCTTCTTTGCAAAAGAATAATTGTCTATAATCTTTATAAGAGATTATTTGAGTTAGCACAGGAATGAAGGGGATCTCCATACTATCTTCGGTGGCGATATCATCTACTGAAAATTCCCCCCTCATTCTTCGAAAGATCACCCTATTAAAATCATCCCCCACAATCAAATATCCCCCCTCCTTCACTATCTTCATAATTTCCGCCACTTTTTCATCCAATCCCTTAACAGTCTCGTTGTTTGCGACAATGGAGAGAATGTTGATACAATAGATTGCATCAAAAAATTCGTCACGAAACGGCATTTGATATCCATCCGCATAGAGTAGCACGATGCCTTCCCTTCTCTTTCCAAAGATTATATCTCTCCTGACATCAATCCCAATGATGGTGGCTTGCGGATAGAGATCCTTTAATGAGTGGGAAGAAACCCCTGAAGCGCAGCCCCAATCCAAAATGTTTCCATCTCCCGGTATATCGATAAGGGCTCTGGAATGCAACTTGGATAGCGCCCTCTCAATTGGAACACAATGATAGACAGTTCTCATCTAAGCCTCCAAACGTAATACTAAAAACCTCTTTGATTGGTGGGAATCCGTCTGCATATTTAAAAATTATCCAATTGAGAACTGCTTCTCGCATTAGAACCTATAATCATAAGGTTTAAAAAGCACTCAAATATCCTCTATCTCGGACGGCCATAGGAGCCTGGTTCCACCCGATCCCATTCCGAACTCGGCCGTGAAAAAGGCTTCCGTCTCCGGGAGTACTGCACTCGTGTGCGGGAATTCGGGGAAGCTGTCTGCCTTTTCTCTCTTATTTTAAATCACCAAGAGAATGAACATGCCTTTCCTTCTCGCTGCTCAGATGGCCATTAAGAAGCCCTTTCTCCGCTAGCTTTGGGAAGACGTCGAATTCCAGACTGGTGCCGCTATAGTCAAGAAGAGCGGGCTCTGCGACAAAGAGCGGGGAGAATACCAGGTAGATGTCTGACTTTCTTGGCTTTTGTGTGAACTCGAGCACTTTGGTCCCTTCCACTTTCACTGTGCCTTTCTCGCTTGGAGCTGCGGATGTTGTGAGCATGATGGTTGCGAGCGCGTGATTTCTGATGTGATCGTTCCATAATTCCTCAATATTCACCTTCTCGAAGAGTATGTCGCCATACACCACAAGGAAAGGGGCGCGGATCTTTCCCTTGGCAAGAAGCAAGGACTGAAATGTCCCTTGGGATTTCTTCTCCTCAAGATAGGTGATGGAGACATCCTGATCTGCCCCATTCTTGATAACCTCAAAAAGCTGGGTCATGAGGTTGTGGCGGGAGATGATATATATGTTTTTGAAGCCGGAATCCCTCAGCTTCCGAATCGCGCGCTCAATTAAGGTCTTGCCCTGCACCAATGCCAGGGGACTATACGTGCCATTCCCGATATCAAGTCCCAACTCATCCCCTCCTGCAAGAACCACAGCAGTCCTATTCTCCCCAATGGAGTTTCTCACCAGATGCTCAATTGCCTGGGAACGGTTCTTGATATAGATATTGTCTATCACTCCATCTATTTGCGAAAGGAGCTGCCCATCAATAGTGATTGAGATCTTCTCGCGCATAATGCTTCTTTGGATTCTTGATATATAAATTTATCGGATAAAGTAGGATAAAGGTAAGATATTTAAAGAATACACCCTTCCGTGCCTCTATGGGTTCGCGTTTATGCTGTGCTGAGAGGATTTTTGAAATGAGGGAGTGTATCACATGAAAATCACAGTTGTTGGCGTAGGTTATGTGGGACTGGTCGTTTCCGTGTGCCTTGCGGAGATGGGAAATGACGTTGTGGGTGTTGGAAGGTCGAAGGAGAAGATTGACGGCCTTAACAAGGGGAAAATTCCCATCTATGAGCTAGGGCTTGAGGAGATGCTGCACCGCAACCAAAAAGAAGGCAGAATCACGTTCACTTCCGATATGAAACGTGCAGTGGAACATGGAGAGGTCATCTTCATTGGCGTAGGGACTCCAATGGGCGAGGATTATCGCGCTGATTTGTCGCAGGTCCTTGATGTTGCGGAGAAGATCGGAACGTTCATGCAGGGCTACAAGGTAGTGGTTGATAAGAGCACTGTTCCTGTTGGCACTACTGATCTGGTTGCTGAAACCATAAGGAAGAGCCAAAAGAGTCCACTGGAGTTTGATGTAGTCTCAAATCCTGAATTCCTTAGGGAAGGCGAAGCCATTGATGATTTTCTCATCCCGGATCGGATAATTGTTGGCGTCGGGTCTGATCGCGCGAAAAGGATAATGGAAGAGGTGTATCGCGGTATCGCAAGGACTGATCGCCCACTTATCTTTACCGACGTGAAGAGCGCCGAGATTATCAAGTATGCCTCAAACGCGATGCTTGCAACCAGAATCTCGTTCATGAATGAGCTTTCCCATTTCTGCGAAAAAGTTGGAGGGGATATCAAGGAAATCGCGAAAGGGATGGGGCTTGATAGGCGCATCGGGCCGCGATTTTTGCAGGCGGGAGTCGGCTATGGGGGGAGCTGCTTTCCTAAGGATGTGCAGGCGCTTATCATGAGCATGAAAAGTCATGGCTGCGAAACCAGCATCCTGGAAGCCGTTGAGGATGTCAATCAACAGCAGAAGAAATCTCCTATTGCAAAGCTGAAAAAGTATTTCCCTGATCTTTCCGGAAAGGCGGTTGCCATCCTTGGTCTTGCCTTCAAGCCAAAGACTGATGATATGCGCGAAGCGCCGTCTCTTGTGCTCATCACTGAACTCCAGAAGCTTGGCGCCATCATCAGGGTGTTTGATCCTGTTGCCAAGGAAAATACCAGGCAACTGGTAAAAGGAGTTGAATTTGCGGAAAACCCGTATGCTGCTGTTTCCGGCGCCGATGCGGCGCTGCTGGTTACAGAATGGAATGAATTTAGGAACCTTGACATGAACAAAGTGAAAGCGATCATGAAATTCCCCCTTCTCATCGATGGAAGAAATATCTATGAGCCAAATGAGATGGCTGCGCTTGGGTTTCATTATGAGGGTATTGGGCGATGAAAGCGCTTCTGCTCTGCGCGGGGTATGGCACACGCCTCCATCCCCTGACCAAGGAGAAGCCAAAGCACCTGCTGGACGTTTCGGGAAAACCTATCATTGAGCATATCCTGGAAAAGATCAACGCCCTGGAGGAAGTTGATACGGTCTATCTCATCACCAATGCCAAATTCTTCTATCAATTCCTTGATTGGGCAAAAGAGTATGCATACGAGAATCCGCGCGCAAAGCGCATTGAGGTCATCAATGACGGAACAGAAAGCAATGACGCGCGCCTAGGAGCACTTGGGGACATCCTCTTTGCTGCGGGCAAGAAGCACATCAAGGAGGATCTGCTCCTCATTGCTGGTGATAATCTCTTTGATTTCTCCCTTGAAGAGATGCGAAAACTATCCAAGGAGAAGCGCAAGACCATTGTTGCCTTGTATGATGTAGGGGATAGGGAACTCGCGCGCCACTATGGGGTTGTACAGGTTGATGAAAACAACAAGCTCTCTCATTTTATGGAGAAGCCGGAGCATCCGCTCTCAACTTTGGTCTCGACAGGCATCTACATACTACCACAAAATGGCCTCAAGCTCCTTGAACTCTATGTCAAGTATGGCTACAGCACGGATAAGATCGGATCGTTCTTTGAGTGGCTCCATAAGAAAGAGGATGTCTATTGCCACCTCACCACAGAGCCGTGGTATGACATCGGTACTGTTGAGCAGCTTAAGGAAGCAAATCGGCATTACGCGCAGAAAGAGGGGCAATGAAGCGCGTGCTTGTGACCGGGGGAGCCGGCTTTTTAGGAAGCCACCTCTGCGACTACCTGCTGGGAAAGGGGTATGAAGTCATCTGCATGGACAATCTCATCACGGGAAGCACAAAAAACATCGCCCATCTGGAGAAAAATTCCCACTTTTCGTTTGTCCGCCATAATGTGTGCGAGCGCATTGAAATTGATGGCGCGCTTGACTATGTTCTCCATTTCGCAAGCCCGGCATCGCCCATCGACTACCAAAAGATCCCTATCCAAACACTCAAAGTCGGAAGCCTGGGAACACACAATACACTGGGACTTGCGCTCGCAAAGAAAGCTATGTATATGCTTGCTTCCACTTCAGAGGTGTATGGCGATCCCCTTGTCAATCCGCAGCCAGAATCCTATTGGGGCAATGTGAATCCTGTTGGCGTCAGAGGATGCTATGATGAGGCGAAGAGATTTTCAGAGGCCCTGGTGATGGCATACCACCGCATCCACAAGCTTGACACCCGCATCGTGAGGATATTCAACACCTATGGGCCGCGGATGCGCCTTGATGATGGGAGGGTTGTGCCTAACCTCATCGGGCAGGCGCTGCGAGGAGATGCGCTGAGCGTGTATGGTGATGGATCGCAGACCAGGAGTTTTTGCCATGTGTCTGATCTGATTGAAGGGATTTATCGCCTTATGGTTTCTAACATAAATAATCCTGTAAATATTGGCAACCCTGATGAATACACTATCCTTGAGTTTGCGAAAATCATCCAGGAATTGATAGGGACAAAGAGCACCATCACCTTTGAGCCGCTGCCGCAGGATGATCCCAGGCAGAGAAGGCCTGACATCACGAAAGCAAAAAAAGAGCTTGGTTTTGAATCAAAAGTGAAATTGCGGGAAGGCCTCACATTAACGATTGAATGGTTTTCTTCTCAGAACGCTTAGCCAGTAAAGCACCCATCAATCAGAATCTCACTTTATCTGCCATTCTCAGGAGCATATTATTGATGCCTGTGGTGCTGCGGTAGCCAAAATCGAAAAAAGCCGGAAAGTCTGAATGGCGAAGGGTTTGGGTGAGCTCTGCTTGGCTGTTGAGTATTTTCATTCTTTTCTCCAGTATCTCATTTTCCATTTGAATTTTTTGGAATGGACGCAAGTGACTTTTGATGTAGCTGCTCATTCTTCCCTTTTGATTGGCATAAAAAACCAATTGAGGGGCAAGCTCGAGGGGGAGAATGCTTGTGTGCCTGCCGGTTTTTTTTAATGTGTTCTCCATTTCTTCAATTGCATCTTCCTTATTCCAGTTTTTAATGAACATTGATTTGTTTTTTATTCCGGCATACTGAATTTTTTCAGACAGCTGTCCTGCTTGCCTTTTATATTGCTTTGAGGATTCATCCTTTGCAATCCCAATGATGTCCATCATGATGCCAATGGATCGGCTGCATAAGGAAATAAGAGAGGCGTGATCCCTTGAGGAAAACCAATCCTTGCGGAGATTTTGGACATCGCGCGCAAACGCACCCCATTCCCCGTTTTTTTTCCTGATCAGATTGGCGATTGTTTGGAATGTGTATTTGAGGGAATTGAGCCGGAGCATGCTGTCACGCACATTCATCCTTTTGGAGAGCTGCTGCTCCAGGAAATCCCTTGGGTAGTGGCGAACGATAATGTCATTTAAGAGGGCACGCAGGATGTGCTCCTTCTGAGAGTTGCCAAGAGTGTTTCTCCTTATCTCCTTGCCGTGAATGCGGCGAAGGTTTCCAGAGGGGTAGATATGGCCAATATCCCTGAAATCGGATTCAGTGATGAACTGAAAAGGGTGCCTTGCGATGTATCTCGATTGGGATTCGAGGAGCATAAAGCTTCGCTGGTTGAATGGCAATGGCCTTTTGGCGCTCTCCCTGATGATAAAAAGGACGTCAAGATCTGAGATGCCGGGCTGGGAGGGATTTCCCCAGTCGTAGATTGATAAGATATCGTTGTTTTGAGAGTATTTGGAGGTTATTTTTTGCAGCGCTTCCGTGTAATCTGCCTGCCGCAGCTCACGCGGCTCATTGAAGAATGCCCACCCTAGATTCTTTTTGATATCTTCGACCATGCGTCCTCCGACAGTTGGTGCATCTGACTGATTAGCTCTTTCACAGGGATGGTGTTTTTCTTTTTCATCCCGAGGATTGCATCTCCCAAAAATGCATTCGCCTGATAGGAAGCAACAGGATTCACCAGCGCCTTGAGCCGCACACCTGGAATTTCCGGGAATGTCCTCCAGTTATCCCTAAGGGTTGTCATGGTCTCGATTGGCTTCCAGAGATCCTTTGAAAAATCCTTCCTTGCCATCTCAAAGGAGAACTTTTTGTAGACCAAAATATCCTTTGCCTGCAGATAGAGCGAGGGAAAGAGCGCAATGATGTGAAGGAGGTTTTTCGCTTCATAGCTGCTTAACCCATGCGTGCCATTTTCCCTAATTTCCCTAAACCATTCGACAAGCCAGAAAAGCTTCTCATATTTCTCTGCGCCCATCCTGCGCTCGTGGATGACTGAGATACTGTCATGAGTGAGTGCCTTTGAGTAGCTGAAGAGGGGGAGGGGAAAATATGACTGCGGGTAAGAGCCAAGATCATGCTCAGCAAGGATCATGCATCCATGGTGCTGCAAGGGGTCAATTCGAAAGAAAAACCTGCGCATCAGGAAAATGTTCTTCCGAAGCGAGAGAATCCTCTTAGGGTCTTCTGATGCCTCCCTGCTTATGACCAGCAAAGTGTCGCAGTCGCTCCATCCTCTGACAAAATCATTCGTGGCAATGCTTCCATGAAGGTAAAATCCCTTGATGTCCTCTGAGAGATACTTCTTCGCATATTCCGCGAGATCAACTACGGGACGCAGATAGCCATGGTTTTTTATGTCATAACCGCTGATGTCAAATGGATCGCAGGGCTTTTTCCTTGCTTGGATGGTTTTTTCCTTTTGAAGGGAAGAGAAGTCCTTGGAGAGGAGCGCGAGGAATTGCGCACACGAGAAAGGGCTCTTGAGGGGATAGGAGAATGCAGAGCTCAACTTGAATTCCTTGTTACGCTTCCTGATAACACACACCACTTTCCTAATACGCTCAAGCCGCTCCCTGTTTTCAAAAGAAACATCCTGCACCAATGGATAGAGCGCAAATCCTGCTTTGGAGAATCCGCCATTGAGAAAGGACTGGAGAACCTGGTGCGTCTCATTTTTCACAAAATCCCCTAAGTAGCCCTCATCAGTTTCCTTATCCAATTTTTCATCCACATACTGCTGCGGGAGGATGAATTTCTTGAGTCCGATTTCAATCGGGTTATTTTTTTGCTGTGCCATTGCCATCCATTATCCCTTTGATGATGCGCCAATCCGTCTTGTCAAGTGTCCTGAGCAGAATGATTATTGCCCCATAGCAAAGAGCTCCTGCCAAAATAAGGAAGATGAGGGGTAAATGGGTGAATGCTATCACTCCAAAAAGTGCTGCAGACGCGAGAAGTGGCTTTAGGAGCCCTCCAATGGATAGATGAGAGTGCAATTCCCCTGAAACAAAATTGTAATAGATACCAAAAAGCACAACCTCGGTAATGAGAGTTGAGAAAGCGGCCCCATTAATTCCGTAGCGGGGAATGAGGAGTATATTGAGCCCGATGTTTACAAGCGCGGTTATCCCCTGCCCAATCATGCGCTCTTTCTGCCGATTGATTGAGGAGAGCGTGATTCCCAAATGGAAGTTGAGGAACTTGAGGAAAAGATAGCCGGAGATAATCTTTAACACAAGCGTTGCGGGAAGGTAGTGCTCACCATAGAGCAAAAGAATTATCCTCTCAGAGAGCGCATAAAGTCCAACGGAGAGCGGAAGCCCGATGAGATAGAGGTACTTGAATGAGCGCTCATAGAGCAGCCCAAGCAACTCTTTTGAAGAGGTGAAATAGCGCGAAAGCACCGGATAGATGGCATTCGTATAGACGGTTGGGATGAAGAGGAGTGCCAATGTGATGTTGTAAGCGCTGCTGAAAAGCGCAACCTCGACATCCCCCTTCATGCCGGAGAGCATGATTGTCCCGATGTAAAAGTAGATGCTTCCGAAAACAAGGGAAAAACCAAAGGGGAGAGATTTTTTGAGGAGTATTAAGATGAAACTCCAATCCAAGTTCCATGCGCCCTTAAGGTAGTTCTTCCTTGCAATGGCGAAAGCCACAATGAAGATAATAAGCTCCACAATAACAAAGCACATGCTTAATGCCACCACCCCAAAGCCAGAAATGAGAACAAAAAGGGAGGAGGATGCAAGCAGAACCATCCTGAGTATCTTAATCGCAGAATCATTGTGCATCTTCTCAAATGCCCTGAAAACGGAATAGGTGAGGTCAGTGAATGTGCTGATTATGGCAAAGAGCCAAATGACTGAGATGATAAGCAGCGAGCCGGCCCTTGGCTGCGCAATTTCCATGAGGGCAAATCCCATAACTACGGCAAAAGCGATTAACATACCCTTTAGGACAAAAGCATTATAGAAATACTGGGATGCCAGTTTCCTGTTGCGGGAAATCTCCCTAATGAGGTACGTGTTTATTCCCACATCAGAGAAAATCATCGCGATAAAGGATAATGAGAGCGCAAGATTGAATATCCCAAAATCGGATTGGCTAAGCAGGCGGGCGGCATAGAGTATCACCACGAACTGCAATACCCTGGAGACTATTTCCGCTGCCGCGAGATATGCCGTGTTCCTTGAAATCCTGCGCGCGGTTTCCATAGATAAAATCTGCGCAATTTGGCTTAAAAACCTTTGGGAGAACTAGGCTCGTTTGCAAGTTAAGATATAAGTGGGTTTCCCCACCAACGTTATTTCGGTAAAAAGAACGTTGAGGGGTGGGGAGAACCCACTATGGCCACATATAGAGTAGACCTAAAAAAGCTTGTGAAAATAACCTATCGGCTTCTGCGCCGCTTCGACGTGCCGGAGCACAGGAGCAAGTCAAAGAATGAGCAGTTTACTGCTCACCAAATGCTCGTTTTGTTCGTGCTCTACTGCCTCTTTGACCTGCCTATTGACCGATTCGGTGAGCTGGTTAAGATACTGGATTTGAATGCCCTTTGTTTGAAAAGAGCACCTCATTATTCGACGATGTGGAGAGCGTGGCGACACTTTCCGCCACGCTTTTTGCGCAGGCTTGTGAAGCTTTCTGGCAGGGGTGGAAGGGACAAGTGCATATCGATTGACCCTACCCACTTTCAGCTAACCAATCCGAGCATCTCTTACTGCAAGCGGACAAAGTGAAACATCCTGCGGGAGCCGAACCGCAAAACAACTATTGCGGTTGGTACCAGAAGCCTGCGAATCAAAGACGCTGTCATTCACAAGGATTGTCATCGGCACGGTCTTGATGACTTTGAGGAGATGGCTGGGCATTGGATGCAAGGTAAGAGCATCGTAGCAGATACAGAGTTCGATGCTGAGGAAAGGTTCCATCAGATAATCATCTCTTTTGGAGGCAAAGGAGTTTCTCCTTTGCGCCACAAGAACGTCCCAATTTGGCGCACAAATGGGGCGCGACGCAAGCAGTTGCGTCGGAAGTGGCCCGGAAGGAGTTATCGCAGACGCGCAATGTCAGAAACGACAAACAGCATGCTGAAACGTGGGATGAGTAACATTTTGCGCGGTCGCAGCGTCGGACAACAAGCGAGGCACTTCTATGGGAAATGCCTCGCACACAATCTGATGATGAGGTGCTAAAAATGAACTTGCAAACGAGCCGGAGAACTACTTGTTATAGGCGCGGACTTTCGCTGCCTGCTCCTTTCGGTATTCAACAAGCTTTTTGGTGTATTTGCCGCTAAAGTTTAGAATCTCGATGGCCCCGATCGCCGCGTTCGTGCCATTATTGAGCCCGACCCAAAGTCCATGTGAAGTGTTTCCAAGAAGCGTCAATGCAAGGCCTGATGAGTCACCTTCTGCGCCGATAAGCGGGCAATAAATCACAATGCCTTTTTTTTCCATCGGATGCTCTTTTGCTGAAATAAAATGAATTGTGACTGCTCCCTTTTCTTCTTTTTTGCTATGGGAAATGGGAACACCAAATTCCGTGAGAATCCTTTCAGATTTCTCCATGGCAGGCCCTTGCTCTCCTCCAAGAACTATTTTTTGAGGATGATCCAGCATAAGAATGGCATTCTCGGCTGCTTGCCTGCCCCCATCAACACCTGTTGTGAGTACTGGGATGCCGGGAGGCATCTGCATGATCGAGAGCAAGGCGTCAAGCCCTTCAAGATTGCCTGAGCAGGGAACGCCGATGACTGGACAGAGAACGCTTGCCGCGACAACTCCTGGAAGAGCAGCTGCAAGCCCGGCTCCAGTGATAATGACTTTATATTTCTTTTTTAGGATGATTTCTATGTCTTTAGGCGTCTTGTGGGCAGATGCCATCCTGAAGTCATATGGAATTCCTTCCTTTTCAAGTGCTTTGATGATAGGCTTAAATGCCATATCATCGCCAATTGACGCAAAAAGCACGAGTAGGTCTGCCATTTCAATCACTTAGATATTCTGTACTTTTATCCTTTTGCCTTTTTTATGCCTTGGCGCAGGACCTTGTCGAATTCTTTTGCAATCGCATCCCAGGTATTATCCATCATGTGCTTCCGGTAGGGGATGCGGCCTTTTTCCATCTGGCTGCTGATTACTGCCTTCATGCTTGCTGCATCATCTGGCTCGCATAAGCTTTTGGGAAATTTTTTTAGTATCCTTGAAACATCACCTACTCTCGTTGCAACGATTGGCACGTTACAGGCCATGTACTCAACAACCTTGTAGGGAAAGCAGAATTCTGTAAAGGAGTTCTTCCTGTTTGGGACAACCACCACATCGCAGGCGTTGATGAGCTTTACTATCTTTGCTTGGGAAAGTGATCCGAGAGAGATAATTCCCTCCTGGCCAAGATTGATGTGTTTTTTTTCATTGCCATAGAACTTTCCCGCGATGAGAAGTTGCACTTTTGGCATCTTTTTCCTAATGTCCATAACCACCCTGATGAGGATGTCAATACCCTGGCCGCGCTGGATGCTTCCCGCATATCCGATGAGCAATGCATCTTTTGGGAGATTGAGCTCTTTTCTGCATAACCCCTTGGATAATGGCCTGAATACTTTGATATCTGCCCCATTTTGGATCATTGCAACCCCTTCAGTTCTTATTTTGGCGATCTTCTCTTTTAACGCATGGCTCACTGTGGTGACCATATCTGCCCCTATTATCACCTTTTTTTCTAGGAAGGGCAAGAATGGGATTTTGTATGATACGTAGGTCTCATAATTGTCGTGGAGATCATATATGAATGGAGTCTTTGTTTTATGCGCTGCCCACCTTCCAATGACACCCCATAAGGGGTCGCTTGTGGCAATCAATACATCATACTTCTTTTTCTCTAGCTGAGATTTTAGAGCCAGGCAGAATGGGATGAAGGAGAGGGGGCAGCATCGCCTGATAAACACCGTAATGCCATGCAGCCGCACATCCTTATGCTCAAATTTCCGATAGTCCGCGCAGTAGAAATCTATATCATGGCCGCGCTTTTTGAGGGCTGCAAAGAGCCGCACCTGCCTGCCAAAGTCCTCTGAAATGATGTCGCGTGTTGCGGTGTATCTGCTGGTGAGGACGAGTATTCTCATGACACTCCAGCCGGCACGATGCTTTAAATACGTTTCCTCATGGATTACTATAACTCAAGTAGCCCATTTCTGCGTCCAATGGCAAGATATTAAAAGAAAAGCAGGGCACCCTTGGCCTATACGGTAGTGGTCTAGTGGTATGATGCGAGCTTCCCAAGCTTGATATCCGGGTTCGATTCCCGGCTACCGTAGTTTATTCATTGGTACACATCCTGAAGATGTTTAGAATGCACTAAAAAAGATACTCTAACTAGAAACTCTATTTCTTCTTTTTGTATGCCGCTTTAACGTTCTTAATCATGGTATGGATTAAACTACCAGATTCAATTATCTGCATTGACTTCCTTAAATATTCTTTGCCGAAAGGAAACTCTGCACATGAACAATTAAATTTATAAACAACATTTTTCTCCCCACTAGATATGGGCAAAAAAGACAAGAAAAAGAAAAAGGCCAATCCCAAGAAGGAGAAGTACCTCAAGTTCCACAAGGAGAAGCCGAGCAACATGACCTATGCCGCTCCGCAATTGACCGATGACCAAGTCCAGCAAGTCAAGCTCAATGAGGACCGCATCGGCTTCTACATGAAGACGAGGGTCTTTTTCCCTGAGCGCTTTGTGAATGAGCGCAAGGCGAAGAGCAAGAGATAAATTCTTTCATTATTTTTTCTCGATGTTCTTTCCTATAGAAAATTTTTACAGGGTATATTTTCTTGAAAGGCGTCGCCGTCCTGCTCGCTCTTGGTTGTTGCATTAAGATATGCGGTTCCCTCCACGTCAGCCTTTTCTTTCCCCTCCCTGCGGTCGGGCAAAGAAAACGCTGGCGAAAAGAAACGGTAGGCGTAGCCCTTTCTTTTGGTGAAGCTTTTCTTGCCGAAGGCGAAGGGAAGAAAAGATTAGGAACTTCCCCTTCCACATTCTACGACGCAGCAACTGCACCGCTCGCCCCTATGGACGGCGACGCCTTATTATGCCCCATTCTTATAGAAAGGTATAAATAACGGGCGGAAGATGGTATATCCATGGCATGGCTCTTCTGGAACGAAGTTGGAAGGAAGCTTATCCACATTACTATACTCATTGTCCTTGGGCTGTATTTTTTTATTGAGGAGGAGTACAACAAGCAGGTGGCGCTGATTTTTCTTGTGCTCATCCTGATCATTTTCCTCATCATGGAGTATCTGCGCCTAGAGCTGGGATGGAAAATCCCCTATTTTTCGCAGTTCATCCGCCCAAAGGAAGAGCACCGCATGTATGGGGTCATCTACTTTCTCTCTGCAACGGTCATCTGCCTTGCGGTTTTTGACAGCAATATCGCCCTTGCGGCACTCTTAATGACTACATTTGGCGACATGATTGCAGCGCTCGCAGGCAAGAAATGGGGCACCACAATTCTTTTCAAGAATAAGACACTCGTTGGCTTCAATGCAGAACTATTGGTTAATCTCATTGTCGGGTTTGCCATTCTGCATTCGCTTCCGGCTTCCATCTATATCATCATCGGCATGGCTGTGACCGCAACAGCCATCGAGACGCTGGTTGATGAGCTGGATGATAACCTCCTTATCCCCCTTTTCGCAGGGTTTGTCGGGCAGATGATTTATTACTCTCTTTAGGAAAAAAGAATCCTGGTAAGGACAAACTTATGCTTTATTCACCATCTGCTCTTCTGTGATGTCTTCAACCATCTCGCTTAAGGAATTGAATCCATGCATGAGGGAGGTTTGGTCGCACACCTTCTGATGCACATGCGGCATGAGCACCCATTTTTTTTCTGAAGATGAGTGGGGGTTGATGAAGTAGAGGGTGAGGAACTTATATGGCACAAGGGCGTTCCACTGAGCCCGAAGGGATTCCTTGTTTTTTTTATTGCTTAGAGTGGATATTATGAGATGCTCATCCTCTTTTGCTCCGCTGAGCGCGGCAGCCGCCTTGGAGAAATCAGGAAGAATAAGAATGCGCTGCTCTATTCCATCCTTATAGCGGACTACTGGAATGGCCTGCTCTTTAATCTCTGCAATCTTCCGAAAGAACGCATCCCTGTTCCTGAGAAACTGCAGCATCCATTCCCTGAGCACAGAGGCAGCATCGGCCATGGGGCTTTGGCTGTTTTTCGTTTTATATATTTTGCGAATTGCCCATCCACCAATAGAGATTTTTTAGTATTCCTATGTGCCTCTTGCTCGGTTGTGGTGTTTATATGCCGACATCTTTAAATAGGATTGAGAATAGGGAGAGCATGAGATTTCATGGCTGAGCTGGTTGACTTCAAGGACAAGTTAAAAAGATACTTTTTGCCAGACCGCAAGGAGCTTTTCAGCATGCTCCCCGCGATCCTTGTCGCGGCATTCATCATTTCGTTCAAGGAGTGGGGCGCAGAGCAGTTTGACTGGGGCATTGGCCTTGTGAATTTTGCAAGGGCTGTAGTGATTGTCTCCCTGTCTTTTTTCATATTTGATGCCGGGCAGCGCTTGTTTGGGCTTTCCATCAATTATCGCCTGCGCTATAAGGTGTGGACCATTGGGCTTCTCATCGGACTTGTGGTATGTGTTATCACTAATGGGAATATCTGGCTTATCCTTCCTTCTGGATTTTTGGTTGAGCACCTAACCGGATATCGGCTCGGGTGGTTCCGCTATGGCATCAATGTCTTCGGCCAGGGCATCATGTCCCTTGGCGGGCCAATCGCGTGCATACTTCTCATCATCATAATCAAATTGTTTAGCTTTGCGCTGCCAGCTACTTTTGTCGACAAAGCGATCCTCTTCAATGTGATTTTTGCCGCGATGTCCATGCTCCCTATCCCTCCCCTGGCAGGAAGCAAGGTTTATTTCGGAAGCAGAATGCTCTATGCGTTCAGCATGCCGGCAATCATTGGCGTCTTGATATTGCTCTCGCTTAACATCTCAATCCTGCTTTCAGTTGGGCTTTCGATTATTATCGGCGTTGTGCTTTGGATTTCTTACTACCTTCTCTTCGAGCAGACGGCCTGGAGAGGGCCTGGGTGAACCAATGTCTGGAGGCACGTTTGCAACGCATTGGGGGGAAATTGTAGCCCTTCTCTTCATGGTGATTGGAGTCATTGTCGCGTTCCTTGCGCCCAGTGCTTTCATGAGCTACCTCATCGTCTTCCTTTCCGGCATGATTGGGGGGCGGCTGCTCTTTGAGAGACGCAATAAAACAAGAGGAGTGTATGTTGCCATCATGCTTGGCTTTATTGCTGGCTTTGCGCTCGGGGCATTTAGCCATTATGGCAATCCCTTCGTCATCGTCATCCTTTTCATCGTAGGCGCAAAACTGATGTACACACTCAATAAGAAAGGGTATCTTGCAGATGTCTTTTTCTGAATGGATTTTTTTTTAGAATCACTACACTGCCACTATGAATAGGGGGCCAATTATTGAATGCATATTGCCCATCATTGATTTAGATGCCGAGTGCAATTGAACAGATGCAGGCGGGATTTTTCTTCCCTGACATGAAGGATATTCACTGAGCCATTATCGGTGAAAACACCTGCAGTCTTCTTAGCGCTCCAGCCAAGGAGGATGCCCATCATGACCCGGTTGATTCCTCCATGCCCAACAATGAGAACTTTTTTGCCGTGGTATTTCCTAACCAACCGCTTGAGGAAGGGAAGGATGCGCTTCTTGATGCCTTTTGGGCTCTCTCCCTTTTTTGGGGCAAAGCCGAACTTGTCCATTTTACGTGCGGCAAACTGTTTGGGGTATCGCTTTTCAATCTGCTCGAAGGTAAGCCCCTCCCATATACCCCAGTCCATCTCATTGAGCACCTTATTGCTGATGAGCCTGATTTTGGGGTGGTGTTTTGCGATCGCAATTCCCGTATCAATCGCCCTTTTGAGGGCGCTTGTGTAGATTGCGTCAATCTTTTTCCCCGCAAAGCGCTTTCCCAGAAGTTCCGCCTGCCTTTTTCCCCGAATTGAAAGCGGCTGGTCTGAGAGCCCCTGGATTCTGTGCCGTTCGTTCCATGCCGTCTGCCCGTGGCGAATGATGATGAGGTTCATAGGCAAAGTCATTTCTTTGTTTGTTTTTATGGTTTATGGTGGGAAGTGGCATGTACAATGGAAAGTCAAGCCAACTGCCGATTCCCAATTAAAAAAATTCCGAAGCGCCGAGCGCAAAATATATAAAGAAAAAGCCGGAGGGGAAGGTGAAAAGAGGAGGGTATCGTGAAAAAAGAGGTGTTTGTTACAATCATTTTTGGCTTGTTCTCGCGCTCGGGAAGGGATGCTGATCTAGAGCTTCTGCCCCCGCCCCCGCCATTTCCTGATTTGGATATGGAGAATGAGGATTTTTCCAGAGAATCTAAAGAAGGGAAGCCAAAAGCCCGCACAACCATCATAATCAAGCGGCCAAAAGAGAATGTGGATGATATTCTGGAGCGGGCAATCCCTAGTGAGCAGGAGCTTACAAGCGCCAATATCGAGGAGCCCTGGAACAAGGATATCTCCCATCAGGCGGAATCTACGGGGATGTTTGAGGTTTTGGGTAATTCGCAGCAGGAAATCAATTCAGCAATCTCCGGGGTGAAGGAGTCGCAACAGAAACCGAGCTTTTGGAATAGGATATTTATGCCAAGAAAGGGCGAAGCGAAGGAGCAGCTGACTGATCTGCATGAATATGAGGTTGCCCAGGAGAACATGACTGAGGTTGAGCGCGTCATGAGAAACATCACAATGACTAGGAAAATGGTGATGAACCATGAGCTGCAGAACGCGAAAGATGCCTATGTAGGGATCATGAAATCGTATCGCCTGATGACTGTGGATGAACAGGGTCAGGTCTATGAAGCCATCAAGGAACTCTATGAAGGGCGCAAGTCAGCAGAAAGCATGAGCCGCAGGTAATTTTTCCCATAGGAATCTTAATAAATGATCCGTTGCCCTCTTTCTCCATGAAAAACCTTTTCATTGTCGTTGATGGCATGGATGGGTCCGGAAAGACCGAACTTATCAAGATGCTGCACAACTACTTATTCTCAAAGGATAAGCGATTCAAGATCCTGACCACAAGAGAGCCGAGCACAGGGCCTTATGGGCAGGACATCAGGAATATGCTTGCGCAAGAGCATGACCCGGATGAAAATGCGGAAAAGCTGCTTTGGTTGTTTGTGAAAGATCGGGAAGACCATCTCAAAAGGACAATCGAACCGTTCCTCTCAGAGGTTGGTGGAGGATGCAATATCGTTTTATGTGACCGCTATTATTACTCAACACTCGCATTCCAGCAGACTCAGGGCATCGGATTTTCCCGTATCCATGAGCTGAACAAAAACTTTCGTAGGCCAGATGCAGCATTCATACTTGATGTTGAGCCGAAAATCGCACTCGAAAGAATTACTGGACGAGTGAAGGAGAAGTTTGAGAACTTGGCATTCATGGGAAAATTGAGGGAAAATTTTCTGGCACTAAAATCCAAACTTCAAGATTACATCATTGTTGTAGATTCAAACAAGCCACTGAAGAATGTCTTTTTGGAAGTGAAAAAGGTGGTGGATGCCTTGATTTCCTGATTTTTTTAATGGTGTTTCCTGGTTCCTTGTGCCGGCGCATCTTCTCCATAATGCTCAAAATGCTGCGCTGATTTCAGTCCGTAGTCGCCTTCCTCCTGGGTTGGCCGGTGCGTGCGGGTAAGAGCTGTTGAGAAGGGAGGGGCATTGTTGCTGTTTGCGTTCCTGCTCCTGAGGATGAGCGCGGCTACCACCAATGAGAGGCCAAGTATGAATGCCGCTCCGGTATAATCATTTTGCGAGATAATTTTCTCCTGCATGATGATGGGGTGCCTATGGCAGTCGAAGTCAGACCCGCAGTAGGAATCCTTGGCGCAGTCCTCATTGCTGTTGCACTCCCTCTGGGCATAGGTGACAATCCATGCCAAAAAGAGAAGAATGATGATTATGATAAAAATGGCGCCGAGCCATGCCTCTGCCTTCTTTGTGCGCATAGCAAAGGGTGAGGAAGAAGGGTATTTAAAGGTTTCTTTAGTAACCACTCTTAAGTGGATAAATAATTGGAAGAAAAATGACCAAGAGTATTAGGAGTTTTCCTCTTTCTCATTTTCCTCTTCTTTCGGCTCTGTTCTGAAAGCGCTTAGCTTTGTGTTCTTCTGCACGGTCTTAAAACTGATATTTGATTTTTGCATCTCTCCACCTCTTTTTATCAAAGGCCGGTGCTGCCAAAGCCGCCGGCGTTCCTCATTGTCAAATCAAGCTCCTGCACTTCCTCAAACTTCGCATGCTCCACTTTCTGGAAAACCATCTGCGCGATTTTCTTTCCTTTCTCAACCAGATAAGACTGCTTTCCGAGATTTATGGCAATGATCTTGATTTCACCGCGATAACCGGAGTCAATTGTTCCAGGAGAATTCACAAGGGCAATGCCGTGGCTTAGTGCAAGGCCGCTCTTTGGCCTCACCTGGCCCTCATACCCTTCGGGAATAGCCATTGAGATGCCTGTTGGGATGAGACAGACCTTCATCGGATCCATAAGCATCTCCTCAGCCGCATACAAATCAACACCAGCGTCACCCTTGTGCGCATATGCCGGAACCTTCGCGCCTTTTTCTTTTCTGAGTTTTATTGTGATCATAGAAAACAGCTTAATTCCGCCACAGAGATATTTAAACACTATTGGAGTGAAACATAGAGGGTGGAGGAGATA
This sequence comes from uncultured Methanosarcinales archaeon, assembly GCA_964438385.1. Taxonomy (GTDB): domain Archaea; phylum Nanobdellota; class Nanobdellia; order Woesearchaeales; family GW2011-AR4; genus GW2011-AR11. The sequence continues at coordinate 21,770 of CAYTKI010000016.1, forward strand.
AGAGATGTGCGCTGCAATAAATTTACTCTTGCCGAAATGAAAATACTGATGAGAGCTTATGATCCAAAATATCCCCTGACTGGGAGTGGATCTTCATGTTCAGCGTGTTGAGCTGCTGCGTGACAAAGGTGAGGTTCCAGACGCTTCCGAAGCCCGGGAGGCATTGCAAAAGCGCGATAATCTTCATGCTTTTGTCTCTTGGATAGTTTTTTTGCTGAAAGGTGTTCGCCCGCTTCACCACTTCATCCAAATCCAGAGTTTTCTCTGAAATCTCCACCGGATTAATGTCGCATTCCTCCCTCTTGAAGACCTCTTCGGCATCGCGCATTCTCACTGCATCCAGGGTGACCACAAAAGTTGTTATCTTCTCTTTTTTCTTCTGGTAGAAGCCAAGCTGCCAATCCGCATGCTCATCCTGCAGCATCCGAAACGCGTGCGAGAAGTAAGCGTCCTTGTTTTTTGATTTCCAGCCAGAGAAGGTGGGATGGCTCTCCAGTGCGCTTAGGGCGGATTTCAGCTCCATACTCTTTTTTTTTATTGGAGATTTAAATATTTTTGGATATTGATGTTTTTGCAGAATGGGAAATGGGATTTATATTGAGATAATCTTTCCAAACGGCCCCGGATTCATTACAGGCGTATTCTTTATCTTATCCTGCCTTCCAAAATTCTCATGGATATGGCCGCAGAATGCGTATGCGGGCTTGTGCTTCTCAATGAATTTTCTGATTGACTTGTTCCCGCAGTAGCCGCCTGGGAGCCTGTCGAGCTTTGTGCCATAGGGAGGCGCATGCGTCACCAGAATCATTTTTTTGCCCTTGTGCGTTTTTATGATGCGCTCGAATACTTTTGCAGATTTTATGAAATAAGGGTCATTGATTGAAAATCCCTCTCCGCCATAGCCGAGAAATAGAAAATCACCATATGCGAAATAGCCGTTATGTATGAAATGGATATCTGGGAATTTCAGGCACATCCGCTCCATTTTCCGGTTGCCTTCATGGTTTCCATTGACGATCACCATTGGCTTTTTAAGTGAGGTGAGGGATTTGAGCACCTTTTGGAGATTCATCTCGAAAAGCGAGATGTCTCCGCAGCACACCAACATATCAGGGTTTTTCTTTTTGCATAATGCAGCGATGCTCCTAAGGGCTCTCTTTGAATTGTGCGTGTCTGTGAAGGCGAGGAGGTTCATGTGATGGGTGATACTTTTAAGTATTTAAAGATGATTGTTACTACTTATTAATAAGTAATAATGGAAAGATTTTTAAATGAAGGAAGAAGAATCCAATTATGTATCCTATACCCCTAGTAAAATGTGATATCCCCCTTACAGACGCATATTCAAATGGTGGAGTGGACAACAAATGTAGACTTATAGTCCCGGCTACATTTGTTAAGATTTTTATGAAGAGACAAGCTGAGAGAAAAAAGAGGGATGTTGTGATATATTATAGAGTAGAGGGTGAAATAGGGCCTAATCGCCTATACTTGACCGATTTTCTTAAATCTACTGATGGTTTTAATGTCCTCAATGGATTCAAATATACTCAAATTGAAGAAGAGGGGAGGATTCAGTTGAAAAGAGGTATTTTTGAGGTAGGAATGAGTGAAGATAAAAAACCTCTTACATTTGTAGGAGTAGGAAATGGAATAGTGGTCGGTCCAAGTGAATTAACCATTGAGCAATTGGTAATGGATTATAATCCAAAAAAATATCATCCCTAAATCGCATAATACTCCTCAAGCACAATCTGGTCGTAGTTATCAGAGTCGCTTACTATCCAGAGCCGGCCGTTGCCTATCGCTGCTATCTTCTGCGCAAAATCCCTTCCCTTTTCGTCCAGGTTGATGCCGATGATGGAGATTGTGATACCACAATTACGCGCCTTTGACGCCTCCTCGAGTGTCATCTTCTCAGGATCGGTGCCTTTCGTTGGGAGGGCATCGGTTATGAGGATTAAGTGCTTGGTAATGTTGCCGCTTGGAAACAGCTCTATTGCTTTCCTAAGCGTGGATGCAATGTCTGTCTCGCGGGATGGCTTGGCATTTGTAATCGCGAGGAGAAGGCGCATGAAATCCTGCGTTGGCTCGATGGTCTCAAGAATTCCTGATCCAAAAACAATAAGCCCGACTAAATCCTTCTCTGAAATCGCCTTGTAGGCAAGGGCAATTCCCGCTTTCTTGGATGACTCCATTTTCTTCCCTTTCATGGAGCCGGAAGCATCAAGCGCGTAGATGATGCACGCTTTGCCTTTGCTCTCCTTCTCGAATGACTGGAGATCCTCCGGCATGAGCACCTTGCGGGAGCGCTTGATTGCACGCTTGATTGACTTGCGAAGAGCGATGTCGCGGTACCTATCACCCCTGCGGAAGTCCTTGACCCCCTCATGCGAGCCATAGAGAAATTTTTCCTTGTTGACTTTCTCCCCTGCGATGCCCTGAGAGATGAGACTATCAAGCTCCTCTGTATAGAGCACAAGTGATGCCAAGGTGATTCCCCGCTCTGAGAATTGGCCATCTGAAGTGGCTGACCCCTGATGCTCAAGGTCCTGGTGCTTTGCTATCAAGCGCTGCTTGAGCTCCTTTTGAAATTCCGGTATGCCGATATTCTTCTTGATGTAGTCCGGATTGTAGCCGGAGGCCAACTTGATTAGGGTCTCCCCATAGATTTGCTTGGCGATAGAGTAATTCTTCACCATCTGCGCAAACATCATGTCAGGGGTGAAGGAGGACATTCCCTGGCTGAGGGATTCATTGATGAGCTTTCCCATGTCCAATGAGGCCTTATCGTTCTCAAGGACAGAGTGCATAAGCTTATTTTCCTCATCCTGTGAGGAGAGGTTTCCTGAAAGTTCTTCGGCCGCATCTAGTTCTTTGACAGCGACCTTGCTGTCAAAAGCGATCATCCGGTTTTGCCGGAGATTCTTCCTCCCATTGCGCCTTCTGGACGTGCTTTTCAAACTCCTGTTTCACAAATTCAGACGGAGAAATCAAGTAGCGGGATGAGGGCTTAAGGCGGATGCGGTGCGCCAAAACGGAAAGCAGAACCAGCTTGATGTCATCGAAAGTGATCTCTTTACGCTTCTCAAGGAGAGCGTTTGCCTGCGATCTTTCATAGAGCCCAAGGGTCGCGCGCACTGAGGGCTTTTTCTCAAGCTTATCTGATTCCCTTAGCATGCGGATGAAATAGACCATGAGCGTGAGGAGCTTTTCTGGGACTCCGCAGATCTTTTCCCCTTTTTCAGAAATGATTTTTTTCTCGATTTCGAGGGTTTCCGGATACTCCATATACACTAGGTCAAAACGGTCAAGCAGCACATCAGAGAGCTTCTCGGTTGATGAATCCTCGGGATTCATGGTTGCGATGAAGAGAAAATCCAAGTCAAAGTCAACATCATAGCTGCCAATTGTTACCTTACCCTCTTCTAGTACCTGCAAGAGGGCATTCTGCAGCTTCTCCGGGCAACGGTTGAGCTCATCAAAAAAAAGGACCCCCTTGTCTGCCTTGAAAATCTTTCCCTTGGTGAATGCCTCGATGCTTGTGGGACCGTGCTGCAGTGCCTTGATTGGGTCAATATCCCCAAGTAGATCTTCAACAGCAAGGTCAGGGCTCCCTTGGATGCGGATGAAAGGGGCGGATTTCCCAAGAAGATGGGCGATATTTTTTGCGAGTGTGGTCTTTCCGATTCCGGGAGGGCCTATGATTATTAGGTGCCTTGCGGCAATAAGCGCGGATTTAATTGCCTGCTTTGCCTTCTCCTGGCCAAGGATGTCAGTGAAGGGATCATCCTTCTCCAAGAGCTTTTTTCTCAGTGTTTCCGATATCATTGTGTCCTTTTATTTGCCATAATCCCTTTGATAAAAAGGTTTGGGAAGGACTGCCTTTTATTTAAAGATATCTGTTGGGGAAAGAGAATACGAGTGCCAATAAAATTGCAAAAATGTACAATGGAAAAACAATAGAAATAAAAACAATAAGAAATTAATTGCTGCAGATGAAATATCATACATCAGTTGTTGAACAGCGCGTGTATTATGCGGACACTGACCACGGCGGAGTTGCGTACTATGCGTCATACCTTCGCTGGTTTGAGATTGGGCGCACTGAGCTTCTAAGAGAGCTTGGCATCCTGCAGGATGAGCTTTTTGGGCAAGGCATACTATTGCCGGTTGCTCAGGTGAAGTGCGAATACAAGTCGCCTGCGGTGCATGATGATATCCTTACCATACATACCACAATTGAGAAGATTGGAAATAAGAGTATCTTCTTCGTCTATGAAGTGCGGCGCAAGAAAGATGGTGCGCTTCTTGCCAACGGGCACACCGTGAATGTGTTTGCCAGGGCCAATGTCTCTGTTGAGATTCCCCCACCCGTACGCGCAAAACTTGAGAAGCGCTAGCGAATGCTCACTTCACCCTCATTGCATATCCTCATCTTCCCATTTGAGCCCTTGATGAGCAGCATGCCCTCCTTTGTCACTCCGATGGCAAATCCTGTGATTGTCCCTTCTTTAGAAACCACGCGAATGGTTTTTCCAAGCGTAATGCAGTGGCGCTTCCATTCATTGAGAATTTTATTGAATTTCTTTTTTTCGAATGAGGAATAATATTCCTGAAAATGAATGATAATGTCCCTGGCGAGCCCGATGATGTTCCCCGTTAATCCGGTTTCCCGGTATAAGGAGGTCGCAGCCATAGAGAGCTGTCCTGTGATTTTTTTTTGATTGATATTGAGGCCAATGCCAACTATACAGGCTGTTTTTTTTCCAAATGAGGTTTCAGTAAGTATGCCACAGATTTTTTTCCCGTTGAGCAGGACGTCGTTTGGCCACTTGATTGCCGGTTTGAGAGAGTATTGTTCCCTGATGGATTTTAGCACGGCCAAAGAGGCGGCAAAAGTGAGAAGCTGGATACACTCCACATTTTTCGGGTAGAGGATGATGGATAGGTAAAGCCCTCCTTGTTGGGATTCCCATGAATTCTGCCTACGGCCGCGCCCCTTGGTCTGCTGCCTTGCAAGGATTGCTGTCCACTCCGGAGCAAAGGCCAGTGCGAGGGCTTTTGCACAATCATTTGTCGAAGAAACCGTTCCGTAGCTCTTGAGGAAATAAGGCATCATCTTAGTCTAGATGGTCAGAGCGGGAAGCTTTTGACCAGGAAGATCCATGGGCAGATGGCTGCTTGCCTTTGAGATAATGGGAAACAGCAGTTGTCACGAGGAGCATTTTTTTTCCCTTGGCGAGCAGCTGTGGCCGTGCCTTGGCCTTCTTGAGCTGCTCCATGATGCGGTAGCGCTCGATAAAGGATGTTGTCACGTTGCCCTTGATGAACTGCGGATGATGGATGATAAGCTTGTGGAAGGGGATGGTTGTTTTGACGCCTTCGATGGTGTATTCATCGAGGGCGCGGCGCATCCTGCTCAGCGCTTCCTCGCGGTCTTTTCCTGAGCACATGAGGAGCGCAAGAAGGGAATCAAAATGCGGCGAAACCTTGTAGCCGGCATGCACGTTACTGCCAATCTTAATCCCTGGACCACCGGGAGGGAGGTAATTGACCACTGTACCTGGGGAAGGGGAGAAGTCATTACTTGGATCCTCCGCGTTGAGGCGGCACTCGATTGCCCAGCCCTCGATGCGTATATCTTCCTGCTTATAGGACAATTTTCCTCCTGCGGCGAGCTTAATCTGCTCCTTCACCAAATCCACTCCGGTGATAAGCTCGGTGATGCCGTGCTCCACCTGGATGCGCGTGTTCATCTCGATAAAAAAGAATTTCCCTGATTTGTCGAGCAGGAATTCCACTGTTCCTGCCCCCTCATAGCCAATGGCCTTAATCGCGTTGACGGCAGCTGTGCCCATTTGCTCCCGTAACTTGGGGGTCAGCGCTGGTGATGGGGCTTCTTCCACGAGCTTTTGGTGCCTGCGCTGGATGCTGCAGTCCCTCTCACCAAAATGAATCACGTTGCCATGACGATCGGCAAGGATTTGAAACTCAATGTGGCGCGGATCTTCCACATATTTCTCCATATAGACTGTGTCATCCCCGAATGCGCTCATTGCTTCTGATTTTGCAGCGTCAAAAGAAGTGTCGATTTCCCCTTGCTTACGCACGATGCGCATTCCCTTGCCTCCACCGCCTGCCGCCGCCTTGATGATGACCGGATAGCCGATGCTATTGGCAACTTCGAACGCCTCACCCTTACTTTGCAGCGATTCTGAATGGCCCATGATGATGGGAACACCATTTGCCACCATGCGCTTCTTTGCCTCGACCTTATCTCCAAGCAGGGAAATTTCCCTGGAGCTTGGGCCGATGAACTTGATTTTCTTTTTTTCGCAGAGTGCAGCGAAATCCGATCTCTCGGAAAGAAAGCCATAGCCGGGGTGTATCGCATCCGCCTCCATTTTCTTCGCGAGCTTCACAATCTTCCTGATGTTCAGGTAGTTCTTTGACTTGCCGATGCAATAGGATTTGTCCGCGAACTTCACGTGGAGCGCGTCCTTCTCCTGATCCGAATAGATGGCAACGGTCTCGATGCCAAGCTCTCTGCATGCCCTAATGATGCGCAAAGAGATTTCTCCCCGATTTGCGATGAGGACCCGCTTGAAGAGCTTTTTGGACTTAATGATAGTGTAATTATGCTCCCGCTTGGGATCGATACCAAGACCTGCGGTGAGGATTTCGAGAAACGAGATTTCTTCCTTTGCGAGGAGCTGCTGCAGCTTGGTGTCATCGAGATGCGGCAGGCGCCTGATAATAGTGGACGCGAGCAGCGTGCTTGCTTCTGCCTTCTCCTTCGCATCAATGGGTTTCACGATGTGGTGCCCTACCACCCCTTCAAGGTGATCATAGAGCCAAGGCATGGCGTCCCGCGCCTTTTGAGCAAAATCCTTGGTTGATGCAACGCCTTTCTCAAACGGGGCGAGAAGGCGATTTATCCAGTCCACCACTAACTTTTTGCGCCTCATGCGCCCCCTCTCCTGCTTTGCCTGCATGAACTGCTGAAAGGAAAATGCGTTTATAAACATTACCGCGGGATAATCTTTGCAAGGGGGGTAAAAAAGATAATTGTATCGGGGAGAAATGGGAATAAATACCAGAATGCTTTATAAAGAGAAGCCAATCCTCTCCTTACATGAACTTTGAAGATCTCGGCGTGCATCCAAAGCTTGTGCAGGCAGTCAAGGATTTGGGCTTTACTGATCCGACTCCCATCCAGCAAAAATGTATCCCAGACATCAAGAAAGGAAGGGATGTGGTCGGTCAATCAGGCACCGGTTCCGGAAAGACTGCTGCCTTTGGACTTCCAATCCTTGAACAAGTCCAGCAGAAGCAAGGCCTTCAGGCCCTCATTCTCACACCAACAAGGGAGCTGTGCGTACAAGTCAATGACATGCTCAATAGTTTCGGAAAACATCTTCATCTTAGGTCAATTGCAGTCTTTGGAGGAGTTGGCATCGGCCCGCAAATTGATGCGCTTAGGTATGCTGAAGTTGTTGTCGGAACACCCGGCAGAATCCTTGATCATCTTGAAAGGAGGACAATATCCTTTTCAAAGATCCGCTTTTTCGTGCTTGATGAGGCGGATAAGATGCTTGAGATGGGATTCATCGATGATGTGGAGCGGATTATGAGCCAAGTGCCAAAAAATCGGCAGACCATGCTCTTTAGCGCAACCATTCCACCCACCATCAACATGCTCATCAAGAAACATTTGCGCGAGCCGGTTATTGTAAGGACAAATATCCATGTTGACCGCTCGCTTTTGCGGCAGGGATACTACAGCGTAGGACAGCATGAGAAATTCTCCCTTCTGGTCCATTTGCTCAAGAATAAAACTCCTGGGCTCGCGATGGTATTTTGCGCAACGCGAATTGAAGCGGACATCGTATCGAGAAACCTGCACATGAATGGAGTGAAGGCAATGGCCATCCACGGGGGACTATCGCAGAACAAGCGGCTGCACGTGCTTGAGCAGCTCAAGAAGGAGCATATTGATGTCATGGTCGCAACAGATGTCGCTGCGCGCGGGCTTGATGTAAAGAACATCTCCCATGTCTATAATTATGATGTCCCGAAAACCTCTGATGATTATGTCCATCGCATTGGAAGGACGGCCCGCGCAGGAGCCGAGGGCGATGCGGTCACCTTATTGACTGAGAGAGATTATGACAATTTCAATAGTGTACTAAGGGATCGCACCCTTCAGATAAAAAAAGAAGACCTCCCAATATTTCAGAAAGCCACCTTTGTGCGCGGCTCCTCTGGTAGGGGACGCTCTTTTGGCGGGCAGTCCCGCTTCGGTGGGGGGCAGAGGGGAGGGTATGGGAGCCGTTCTGATTCACGCCCAGGGTATGGCGGCGGAGAGCGCAGTTCCTATGGGCAGCCAAAATACGGCCAGAGACGATCATCTTCCTACTCTTCTTCTTCGCGCCAGGGAAGCTCGAGAAGCCATCAGTAACTGCAACGTTCTATTTTGCGTCTTTTGAGAAAGGCCACTACTAAAGTTTATTCTGAACTTATCGTCTTTTTTTGAATACATTGGCCTTCAATGGAAAAAATGCAAGGAGCGCTGCAATGGCAAGTGGGATGAGGACTGCTCCAAATCCAATGGACTGCACCCATCCCGGATATCCCCCATAGGGCTGTTTGAAGTCTGCTAGTAGCTGCAAGGTGAGCAGTGTTCCCAAAGACAAGGGAGCTACCCATTTGATGCAGATGTCCCACCAAATACCTATCTTCATTTTTGAGACGGAATTGATGTAGAGGCGCAAGTTCTCTGCTCCATACACCCATCCAACGGCGATGCACTGCATGAGCCCAATGATGAGAAGAATGTAGCTGATGGCATAATGGTCAACAATATCGAGAAGATAGAATCCTGCACCGGTAATGAACAAAAGCCCGGAGAGTAATCCCAAGCCGCAGACAACAAACGCGGCAACACTTGTGGAAATTTTCCTCCAAGAGTCCTTAACTACTGTAGTGATGCTTTCCAGGAGCGAGAATGCAGTGTCTATTCCTAGGACAAATAGAGTGAGGAAGAAGAGGAAAGAGAACAGCCAAGCAAGAGGGAACAATCCAAATGCATGGGCAAACACAATGAAGGCAAGCGAAGGGCCTGATGTTGCCACTTCCTCGATTGGGATGTTTTGCACAAAAGCCATATGGCCGAGAACACCAAACACAACAAAGCCGGCAAGCAGGCTTAAACCGGTACTTGCAAGCGCGAGAGCAAAGGCATTTCGCGTGATGCTTTGCTTTGGGCTATTGAAACTTGCATAGGCAATCATGACCCCAAAGCCAAGGGACAGGGAAAAAAACACTTGGGAGACTGCTGCCACCCACAAATCCAAAGAAAGCAAAAGTGAGAAGTTTGGCCTCAGGTAATAGGAGATTCCATTTAATGCTCCCTCAAGAGTGATTGCCCGGAAGAATAGAACGAGAAGCAGGATTAAGGACAGAGGCATACTCACCCAGACGATTCTGCCAACGCTTTTTATGCCCCGAAAGACACAAAAAAAGAGGGTTATCCAGACGAGGGAGAGGGCAATCACGAGCACAATACTGATGCTGCCCAATTCACTTGGGCTACCTGTTCGCTGCAGGACATTGTTGAGGAAGAAGTTTTCTGCATCAGTTGACCACGGTAAAGGGGAGTGAAATGAGCCGAGCATATACACAAGCGACCACCCCATGACAACCGCATAATACGCAACTGCGACGATGCAAGCGAGCACTGCCAAGAAGCCAATACCTATGAGGCGCCCATCAATTTTGCGAAACGCTCCCATTGCCCCCTTCTGCATTTTCTGGCCGAGCGCAAACTCGAGGATGAGCACCGGGATTCCGATAACCAAAAGAGCAATAAGATATGGGATGAGAAATGCCCCTCCCCCGAACTTATAAGTAAGATAGGGAAAACGCCACAGGTTTCCAAGGCCGATTGCGGATCCGATAGCGGCAAGCAAGAAGATGAGGCGCGAATCCCACCTCACGCGCGATTCAGTCAGTTTTACCACCTTTAAAGAGTAGCATAATTGGGGAAGGTATATAAACATTTCTTTGATGGGCAGAAGTGCTAGAGGGGGAAAATCTCGGAGAGTGAGTTCACTCCTGCGAAATCAAAACATTTAAATAGAACGATGCGCCTAAAAATTAAAAATTGAGAGAGGGCAACCCATGGCAGAGCAGGCAAGCGAACAGGAAAAGCGATTTTCAAAGCAGCTGATTGGAAAGACGGTTGTGAGCAAGACCGGAAAACGCTTCGGCGAGCTTGCGGACATCATCTTCGAATCGCGCTCAGGAGAGCTTATCCACATGGTGCTTGAGAACCCGACTGCCTACACTGAGAAGCTTGAGCTTGAGAAAGATTCTGGCGGAAGGATTATGATTCCTTTCAGCGCTGTGATTGCGATTGGGGATTTCCTTGTGGTTGCGGAAGAGGATATTGTTTAGGTTTATTTCTTTCATGAATAATAATCATTTAAAGGATGCTACAAGGCACCTAAATGTAATTATTGTGCTTTCTTTTATCGTTTCATTAATTTTGACAATTTTATTTTATGTTTTTTTATTTCAACCATGTCCTCCAAACGCAGAGTGTGCACCATTGGTATCTCCGTTTATTGTTTTTTTTAGGATTTGGATTATTGTAGCGGCGGTAATGGTTTCTTCTTATGTATTGGTTAGAATAGTGTATTGGATTTATCAAAAAGTAATAACAGAATAGTCAGAAATGAATAAATGGCTTACTCCTTCTCGCTCCCAACCAGCACCACCTGCGCCAAAAAGGCCTCGAGCTGCAGGTACTCATCCGAGCCCTCGGTCATGCGGAACTCCGCCTCGCCGCACTTCTCGATGAGGAGCATTTTCTTTCTGTCTGCGATTGAAGGGAGGGAGATGATCTCCTGCTGGATCTGCTTAATGACATCTATTCCCGCAAGCCCGTAGGCGAGCATGGTGTCAAGCAGCTTTTTTCTCGCTTCGATAAAATTCTGCTTCAGGGCGAGCTCAAGGACATCCTTAATTTCTTTTGGCTCTGCAAATGAAGCAAGTCCATAGATGACCTGTTCTGTGATAGTACTCTCTAAGGTTGCCGCGCTCTGGAGCAGGTTCTCAAGCCGCCTGCAGTCGCCTCCGGAAACCCTGTAGAGCGCGTCTTTTGCCTTGTCATCAATCTTCAGATGCTCGGTCTTTGCTATGTGCCCGATAATCTCAAAAATCTCATCTTTAGAGAGCGGCTTGAAGCGGAAGATTGCGCATCGTGACTGGATAGGGTCAATAATTTTTGAGGAATAGTTCGCGGAGAGGACAAAGCGACAAGTCTGCGTGTAGTTCTCCATTGTCCTTCGGAGTGCCTGCTGCGCTTCGCGAGTCAATGCGTCGCACTCATCGAGATAGATTATCTTGAATGGCACATCACCTATTGCTCTTGTGCGCGCAAAATCCTTCACTTTGTTTCTCACCACATCAATGCCGCGCTCATCGGACGCGTTTAATTCAAGAAAGTTTTGGTGCCATTCCTTTCCGAAGAGCTGCCGCGCGATCACAAGCGACATGGTGGTCTTTCCGACTCCCGCCGGTCCTGTGAAAAGAAGATGCGGCATGTTTTTGCTCTCCACAAAGGAGCGGATGCGCTTCACAATGTCTTGCTGGCCCCTAATGTCTGAGAAGGAGTTTGGGCGGTATTTCTCTGTCCAGATGGAGGATCCTGCCATGATTGTAGAGAACAGTATGGCGTTTAAAAAAGTATTGACAAATCAGCAATTTTTAAAATGAAGGGTATTGGAAAAAAAGGAAATAGTATTTATTCTATCAAGTGCTTGACCAGCACCCTTTTGTCCTTGGTGTCGCGGTAATTGAATTCTGCGGTGATATCCACAATCTTCTCAAAGTCGCTGTTGTGCCTGCCGTTTAGATCAACGACGCAGGTGACTGTCCTTTTTCCGGAAATGAGGCGGACGAATCCGGCTGTGCCTGACTGGGGGAAGTTGCAGTTTACCCCATCAAGTCCTTCTGCACTGACCTGGACATTGACCTGATCCTCAAACTGGCGAATCTCCCGCGCAACTGATGGGCAGGCGGCATCTCCCTGGCCGTCGCCCACTTTGAACACATTTCCATTGCCGGAATGCACAATATCAAAGCTGAAAGAGATTTTGTCCTTGCCGATGACCGACTGCCGAAATCCGGAGATTTGGATAGGGGAACTTGAGCTTGCCACTGATTTTGCGGTATTCTGGTCGCAGAGCGGATTGTCCTGCTTGTTAAGCAAGTCCTTCAGAACACAAATACGGGCGTTTGCCGTGGTCCCGTATTTATAGCACACGTTCGCCCTGAATGGAAATTCAACATTGCCTGTGAATTTCTTTGGAACAAGCGGGAGGTCATCGCTTGGAAGGGTGATGAATGCAACAGTGCCATCAATGTTGTTGCCATTGGCATCCCTGCGCCGCGGCTCAAGAATCTCAGTTGGCTGCTTGTCGCGCAAATCCGCATCGCCAACGCTAAAATCAGAGGGGAGGAAACCTTCCAAGCTTACGCGGATCTGGTGCGGCTGGATCTTGTATTCTCCCTTGTTCTCGAGCCGAACTATGGCATTGAAGCTGAACGATCCATCATCCGTGACTTCGGCAGGAGGGGAATCCGCCTCAAAGTCAATAATGATCCCTGAAGTGCCACCGATGAAAGGGGTTGAGGAGCCGGTTTGTGTGGAAGACTGCTTGCTGCATCCTGCCATCAGGAATACCAGAAGAATACTGATAACAAGGAGTTTCAACGATTTCATGCGATCACTCTAATAGTATCCTCTTAACAATAGTTACCCGATGATTGGAGATTAATAAAGGTTTGGTTTTTTTTATTGTGGGGCAGATTGCCTCATCCATTGATGCGAACAATGCTCAGCGGCTGCTGAATGGTGTCTTTGTAGAGATAGGAAACTTTAATGTCAAGAGGAGTGGTGAAGGCGGAAACTGTGCTTTCGGAGAATTCTAACAATGGGATGCTGCAAGTGGCATAGCCCACACCATCAATAAGCCGCACTGATTTTTGGCTTCCAAGGCCGCTGCACTCGAGTTCCTTGCCAGCGATTGTTATCCCTTCAATATGCACCCAGTCCAGATCATAACGCTGAACACCTGCAATTCTTTCCTTGGTGCATTCCATTGTTTCTCGGTTAATTATCATTCCCTTGCCTGTGTTTTTGAATGTAATCTTGAACTGCACCCTGCTTGAGGTAGATAGCTGCTCCACTTTGGTGATGGCCACGGGTGCGCCTTGGCTTGAAAGTGAGATGTCCTTTGCTATGCAGGGCTTGTTTGGGATTTGAGAGAGCGGCTCTTTTTCTATGCAGACAATGGGCTGGGCGATGGTTTGGTATGAATAGCAGATGTTTCCAAGAATTGTTGGAGAATACTTTCCTTCCGGAAGACTTGAGGCAACGATAATCCCCCTGAAGTCGACGATTCCTGATCCACCTGGAGAAGTGGGTGTTTTCCCATAGAGGTTCATGTCCGCTGTCCCGAGCTGGGCGGTTGCCTCGTCTGGAAAAGTGATGATGTTCTTGTCGTAGCCACTAAGCCAGATAATTCCCTGTGTGGATTCGGCGCCTTGGCTTGTTTGCTCCGGATACGCCCCTTTGTTCTCTGCCTTGAGTGTGAAGATAATGTCCTCATTCTGGCTTGAAATCACGGTGTCTTTTGGATAGGAGGTAAGAAATGAGATAATGATTCCTTCTGTTCCCTGGCGGATGTTTTCGAGCGAGGCAGTCTTGCTTTGGCTTCCCAATGTGCATCCTGCAATGAGGAGCGCAATGGAGAGGAGGGTGCAAATTCCTAGCTTAGCGTTTCTTGATGACATAGTCCGCCGCGAGGGATTGGGTGTATCCATAGTCGAGAGTGATGGTGAGGGGTGCGGTGTAGCTTTCCGACGATTTGGTGATGTCGGATTCAGGATAACTGCATCTGACCACCCCTTTCTTTGATTTCAGGATGACATATTTCTGATCTGTGGGTTGGGTTGTGGCGGCTTGCAGCTGCTGGTTTGGGTCGCGCAGTGAGCACTCAAGAGACTTTCCTGAAAGCTTGGCTTCAATCTTTATGGCATTGAAGTCCTTGTAGGTGACCTGACCATTTGTTTTTCGACAGATAGCTAGGTATGAGTCGAGCTTTGTGACTTCACCATTTCCTTTGTTTTCTACTTCAATGAGGAATTGGGGCTTTATTGAATCACTATTGGATGAGGGGAGCATTTGCACTTCTATCTTTGTGATGGCAACGGGTGCCCCCTGCCCTGAGCCGCCGGAAACATCCTTCACGGTGCAGCTTTTCTTGAGCGGCTTCACATTGTTCGGATCAGGATCTATGCACACCGATGCCGCAAGCTCAGTGCGGTATGGGTAGCAGATAGAGGCGATAACTGAGGAGGGATGCGTCTCGCTCTGGGGATCGATTTTGCTTGCGGTGAGAGTGAAGGCAACCACTTCCTCATCTCCCTTAGTATTGAGAGGAGTCTTTCCTTCCAAAGTGAATGATGCTTCGTTGTCATTCTCGCTGGTTATCCTTCCTCCTACTTCAACCTGAATGGAGGAGGTGTAATCGCGCTCAACTCCCAGGGAAATAATTGCTACGGGTAATGTGCCCGGAAGCGGAATAGAGGAAGTTCCTAGGTTCTTTATCCTCAGCATGGCAGGAAATGAAGTCTGCTCAAAGACTATTTTTGGAGGGGTGTTCTTGAGGAATTCCATCTGAAGCCCCTGAGTTCCCGTGT
>CAYTKI010000017.1:0-18442 GCA_964438385.1 uncultured Methanosarcinales archaeon
ATCAATGAGGTCACAAGGGAAGGCGGCTGGAGCCAATACACCAAGCCGGAAGTTGCCTGACCTGTTGAACTAAAAGTCCCAAGCAAAGGGCGCCCCCAATTTTGAAGCAAATTCCCCCAGAGCTGAAAGTTTGCAAGGAGCGCTGAAATGAGAATGACTGGGATGTTTGAAGTGTAAATAAAAGAAAGCGGCCAGCGGATACCATGGCCGCGCACCATGCCAAAGGAGAGGGGGATTTCCACTTTCATCGCGGACGCATAGACGGCAATCACAAAGACAACGACTGTTGAGATGATGGCCGCGATCATCAGGGTAGCGGTAGTCGGATCCCCCGCAGCCAAGCTCTGGAAGAATGCGGGAATCGCGCCGGCAGAATAGGTGACACCGGATATCCCTGAAGGCCCGGGAAGCCAATTGAATGTCTGGAGAAGCAGGCTTTTGCTCACCCCGGCAACGATGAAAAGCGAGATGCCAGAACCAAAACCCCATTTTGAAACCACCTCATCCATGAACAGGATGAGCACTCCACCGAGAAAAATCTGGAAGATGAGCACCATCTGAATCTGGAAATATAAGGGAGTTCCTATCAGACTTTCGGCAGGGGCTAGGCCGCCCATGAACACATAGATGCTCGATTCAAAAACTATGAAGAATAACGCGAGGATTTTTTGCGTTCCCTGGAACATTTTCTTGCCATCCGGGTTGGTCAGGTCAAACTTGAGAATACCTGAGCCGTTGAGCAACTGCAGAACGATTGATGCAGTGACCAGCGGACCGATGCCAAGAGAGATAAGGGAGCCGAACTCAGCGCCCAAAATGATGGAAAGGGTCTCAAAACGCTGGAGCGCGTTCACCCCCAATCCGAAGAGGGGGAGCATGCCCATGACGAAGAAGATGGTGAGGACAACAAGAGTCCACTTGAGTTTTTCCTTGAAAGAAAGATTCTTCTGGGTCGGCCCCTCAACTTCAGGGAGATTGCCTAAGATGGTTTTCCAAAGAGACATGCTGCATCACAGAATGGTGGGGTTTTTATTCCTTGTTGTTTTTTTGCCGTGGCATTCGCGCGAAACAGATCCTGTGCAAAAGCCATCAGGCGATAAAAAAGGGTAATGTGAAATTATTGCCCTGATTGCTGCTGATTCGCGACAACCTCGCCGCCTGCCTGCCTCACCTTCTCGATTGCCTGCTGCGATGCGTAGGAAACAGTAATCTTCATTTTCGTGCGCGCGGATCCCGTGCCGAGAAGTTTTGTGAATCCGGCTTTTCCGAGATCAATGACTACCATCTCTTTCTCCTTCATGGCAATCTTTTGCAAAAGGAAATTTGGGATCATTTCCTCGAGAATGTTGATATTGATTACGCAGTCTTTTGGCCTCCTGGATTTTGAGGTGAAGCCGCTTTTTCCAAAATAGTCCTCCTTCCAGATGCTTGGCTTCTTGCTGTCCGAGCGCTTTCCGGAGCCGGCCATTCCGCGCCCTCCGCGATTGCCCGCCCCTCTGCGCTTCTTCTTGGCTCCGCCGCCGTGGGTTTGGCTTGCGCGGTACCTGCTTTTCTTCGATCTTTTGTTTACAACCATGATGCACCTTAGAGCATTCGCCTGATCAAGTCATTGATTTTAGCTCCCCGATACCCGAGCGCTCCCCCCTCGTTAAAAGACAGCTTGGTCCCCTTGAGTCCGTAGCCCTTCCTGGGTGGATTGAGTCGAAAATATTTCTTGAGCATTATTGCGCCTTCTTTGACATATTTGCTTTTCTCCTCAATGGATCCCTTAAACTCATCTCCCCTCTTCTCAATTAGCATCCGGTGAGTGGCATCATCTATCTCTCCCCATGTGATGAAATCCTTTGCGGTCTGAAGCATGCCCAAATATTCCTTTGTCTTTGGGATGATTGTGCAATAATTCTGCCTATGCAGGCGAAGACTTTTCAGTGTGGAGATCATAGGCCTATTTGCGCCAATTGTTCCTCTCACCTTGACAACTGCGATATTTTCCATTTTTCCTACTCCTGATTCGTGAGAGATCCTTCAACCATGCAGAGCGCTTTCTCGTCTTTCTCCATGACTTTCATCTGCATGAGCTGCTTGAGCGCAGCGATGAGCGCGAAGAGGACATTCATCTTGGATTTTGTCTCGCCGTCAATCTTTGACCAAATGTCCTTGATGCCCGCGATCTTCAGGACTTTCTTGCACTCCTCGCTGATGCATAGTCCCGTTCCGCGCGGAGCCGGCATGAGGGTGACTTTCACTGAGCCGCATTTTCCAGTGACTGTGAAAGGAGTGGTGTTCGGCACGATTCCGGTATCCTGCCACGTGCCATTTCCCCTGCGAATCTTTATAATATTGATCTTTGCGTTGCGTATTGCCTTTTCCCTTCCTGGAACGGTCTCCTTGGCCTTGCCAAAGCCGAGTCCAACATAGCCGTCCTCGTTTCCGACAACTGCAATAGTCGCAAAGTTCGGCTTATTGCCTTCCCGCGTCTTCTTCTGTGTCTGCTTAAAAACACGCTTCTGGCCGCCGCCAAATTTTCCCTTTGCCTGCCCGACCATGAGAAGCTCGGTCTTTAGATTAGGCATGAGCGCGTCCACAATCTCCGCCTCAAGAATGCGCTCGCGCGCATCAAGAATCTGATCAATGGAATTGACTTCCCCTGACTTGACCCGCCTGCCAAGCGAGGTCTTTGGTTTCCACACTTCCTTGTTGAACGATCCCTCCGGCACGGGCTTTGTGACTTCTTCGACATCAACAATGACCTCCACCGGCTCTGCCACAGGCGCGTCAAGAGGGGTGGTCGCGATGATTGTCACTGGGATCTCCGGCGACTTATCCTCAGACTTATCCTCAGGGAGATTTTCCTTCTTCACCGCCATTTCGGCTTCCAATTTTACTTCAGTATGAATTTTTTTCTTTGGCATTAGCCACCCCTTAAAATCTTGGATTTCATTTCCTGGAATTTTGAGATGATGGCATCCGGCTTGTGCTCTTTTTTGTAAGAGGAAAACTGGCTGCCATTTGCGCCCGCGGCGTAGGTAGCGATATGCTTGCCCTCAATCCGATCCTTCTCCGGGAGGATTTCTGGGCTGTGAGGGACCTTAAGCCCCGCGTCAAGCGCTCCTGCAAGGGCGGCATAGATTCTAGACTTCTTGACAGCACTATAGAGCCCAATATCAAAGATTGCCTCTTCTATCTTTTTGGATTTTGCCTTTACCCCGATGAGCAGCCCGACAAGATACGCGCTTGGGAGGTTGCCGCCATGGATGCCCCATCCGAGCTTTTTCAAATCTTGGGTGCTTGCGGAAGCTAGGATCCTATCGCCAATGCCGTGGAATTCCACAAGAGATGCGTACATCCCTTTCAGGGACTTGCGCACTACCAGCCGCGGCTTACCGGACTGCAGGAGCTTGAGCCTTTTCCTGTAATTGGTTCTTCCCTCGCGCTTTCTGCGGTAAGGGACCGTGTAGACATTTTGTGCTTTCATTGGCAATTATTCATTTGAATTTTTTGAATGTTTTTGGTTGCTATTAAACGGTCTTTGTAATCATCTTGCGCTCATCCATATAGAGCTTGATGTGGCGCTTGTTTCTGAAAAAGCCACCTTTGATTTTGAGATAGAGGTCGCGGAACCCGACGGAGTTGATGAGCCCCTTCTCCTTGAGCATCTTGATAAACTCCCGCTGAAGGCGGGTCTTTGCCATCCACACCCCCTTGGGATGTTCCCGCGCGGACTCGCGGCCTTTCCTTGATCCTGGCCCGCGCCTCCTGCCTTTACTTTTTTGGCGCTGGATGTGGCGGGCGCGCGATCTGGAAACCCCGCGCGCAGGAATCTTGATGATTGCCCTTCTCTTTATCAATGACTTGATATCTGCCTTAGTGATGGCTTCCTTGATTTCCTGCAGCGCATCCTGCTCAAAATACACCTTTTTTTTAGAGCAATTCAGGATCTGCGCGGCTAGTCTTTTTTGAACTGTGAAATGCATGGTCAAACCCTCTTAGTGAGGAGCTTATCCTGCTCCTCTTTCTATTTCTTCTTTTGATCATCGGCATTTGGTTCTGGCGGGGTATCCTTAGTCTCCTTGGACTCTAGTTCCTTGGCTGCACTTTGCGCACTCTCCTCCCCGCCCTTGATTTCCTTCATACCCACCTTGGCATCATCTTTCTTTGGAGTAATTTTTTGCTTTTTCTTTTTAGACTTGCGCTGTGCCATCTCCTCTGCAATATTCTTGAGGAACCCGTCCACATTGCGGATGTTAAGGATTGGAATATTTTTTTTCTTTGCGTGCCCGATGAGAGCGGTGCGCTTTTTGTTGCCTACAACGGATGAGATGACCACTCCTTCCCCACTCTTTAAGAGATCAATTTGTGGGATAGTTGATACCAAGATTGGCTTAATTCCTGAGGGATGCAATCCTTTGGCTGCTTCTGGGGATCCCCAGCCCGGCTCAGGGGAGCGCTTCTTTCCCTTGAAGTGGAGGCGCATCTTGGAGTGCATGCCGCGCGGCCTGCGCCACTCATCTCCTATCTTTTTCTTCCGGCCGTATTCCTGTCTGGTGAAGGTTGGCTTCTTGCCCTTAATGATTGAGCGCTGTTTCAGTGCTTCCATCTTATTTGATCTCCTTACCGTGCTTGCTTGTTATGTAGATTCCGTCCTGGAAGATGCGTGTGTCGAATCCAGGCCTTCGCACAAGCTGCTCTATGTCCGCGCTGATCTGGCCTGCGATCTCCTTTGTGGCGCTTTCAACAGTAATATTATCCCCTTCGACCTTGACTACCGCCCCTTTCTTGAGATGAAGTATCCTTGGAACTTTCTCCCCGAAAAAATTCTTGACAGTCAATTTGTCCCCTGAAATGGTAACAGTGATTGGAAAATGGCCGGAGCAGACCTTTAAGGCATATTTGTAGGGCTCCTGCACACCCCTGATGAGATTCTTGATGTGGGCTTCCACGCTTCCAATCATCATCTTATCCCTTTGAGTTGCCCTCTTGCCGCTGATTGTGATTTTATTGCCCTGTATGCTTAGGTGCAATTTGCGCTCTTCAATACTATGGGCGGCTTCTCCTTTCGGCCCCTTGATTGCAAGAATACCTTCCTTAAGCTGGGCAGTGATTCCCTGAGGTAGCATGACTTCCAATACCATGCTGCCCTTTCCCTTGTCCGCATTTTTTTGTTTCTCGCTCATGGAAAATTACTAGCAGTCTCAAGTCAATAGCAGTATGCAATGAGGCGCCCACCGCTCTTGCGCTCCTTCGCAACCCTGTGGGTCGTGATGCCTTGCGGTGTTGAGACGATGACTATACCCATATTCTTCGCAGGCAGATAGCGCTTCTCAAATTTCTCGTATTCTGGAAGCTTGACATTGTAGCGCGGCTTGATTACGCCGCACTTATTTATGGATCCGCTCAATTGCACAAAGAGCTTTCCGCGCTCGTTCTCAACAGCCACAAAGTTTGCTATATATCCCCCATCACGCATGACATCGAGAACCTTGCGTATGAGCTTGGACTCCTGCACCATGCAGCTTGTCCTTCCCAATGCCTCTGCCTGGAGAATCGTTGATAATGCGTTTGAGAGCGTGTCGTTAAGTGTCATAGTTCCTCCTAACTGAATTTCTTGAATCCGAGCTGCGTTGCAATTTCCCTGAAGCACTGCCTGCAGACATTGAGCCCATATTTGCCCACATGCCCTCTTCCGATGCGACCGCAGCGCGTGCATTTTCTCGTTGAAAAGCCGCAGCTTCTGGCTTTCGGGGAGTTGTGCTTCTTGAATTTCGCAAGCTTGATTGGCTTTGCGCGCAGCTGCTTGTAGACTTTGCGATAATCACTATAGGTCATTTATTCATCACCCATCCTGACATTGAAATTTTTAGCCATGAACTCAATTGCTTCCTGTTTTGGGATGCGCTGCCTCTTCGGAAGGCGCTTCTGGAATATTTTCCTGCGCTTGATGCGAAAACCAGGCCGCTCCAAAGTGATGCAGGCCTGAAGCCCCATAATTCCTATTTTAGGATCGTACTTGACGCCCGGTATGTCGATGTACTCGTGAACCCCAAAAGAAATGTTGCCGTTGTCATCAAACTGGCTGTCCTGCAACCGAAAATCCTTTGCGTCGAGGAGGCGCCTGAGCATCTCCACTGCCGCATTCTTGCGAAGAGTAACCTTGCAGCCAATGGGAAGTCCGGGGCGAAGGCCCCATTCCTGGATTCGTTTTTGTGTGAAAGTCTTAATCGGGGTTACGGAAGAGACGCTTTTGAGCAGCTCCACTGCCTTATCAAGCTTGGTCTGGTCCTTTCCACATCCGATGTTCAAGGTTAATTTCTCTATCCGCACGTCTCTGATGCTAGTCATGTGTTTTGTGATTGTAATTTGTTGGATTCTTTTCACCTGGTTTTTTTTCTTTTATAATTTGCTGGAATTTGCTGGATTTTTTTGTTTTGTTTGTCTCTTTCAGCCAGCTACTCTTTTGAGAGCGTAAGCTCTGGCTTTCCAACTCCTACGACAAAAGCGTATTCCTTCTTAGTCTCCTGGGTTGAGCCGTCTGCGGTCTTATACATTAGGCGAGGGCCTACAATCCCTTCCACTGTTCCGACACGGCCAAGGTTTTTCCCACCGGTGAGGAAGATGATTGCTGACTTGCCCAACTTGAAATGCTTCTTTATTTTCTGAGAAGGGAGCTCGACTAAGAGCGTGTCGCCGGTCCTATAATCTTCCTTTTCAACAAGGATGTTTCTGCCATCGCTCAAGTTAAGCTGAATTTTACCAGAGACCATTGATTTCTTTGTGATTCGACACGGCTTGAGAGAGGATTCTGTCTTATCTATTGCAATCGCATCAAGCTTTCCCTTGGTGTTAATGGTTATCCTGAAACTGGTGCCTGCCTCAACCATCTCAACCACATCAAAAAGCCCCACATGGAAATGCCCATCTTTTCTCCTCCTCCCGTCAACGAGGACGGTTTTCTGGTGGAGGATGCGCCGCACTTCACGGTTTGTCCTTGCCAGCCCAAAGACTTCCCTTAGGAATACTCCCAATGGCATGCCATCTTTCAGGGAATGGGCTCCTGGGAATGGGCGGGTGATATAGGTTGTCTTCTTGCGATCGATGGGCCACGTCTTTGGCGCAGCCATCCTCTTGAGGTGTCGTTTTGCCATGTTTTTCTCGAATTTTTAGTATGGTTTTTGGATTATGCTTTTGGATTGTGTGATTACTTCTCAGCGTCTTTTTTTTCTTCACCTGATTTTTCCTGTTTCGGCCCCGTACTTAGCCGTCTTTTGTCTTCCGTGTTGAGATCAGTGATGATGATGCTTGCGGGAGCAATCGGGACAAGAACCTTTGTGCCGTCTTTTTTTGCGCGCTCGATGCCGGTTATGAAGACGCGGTAATTTTTAACATCGACTCTCTCCACCTTGCCCTCAGATTTGGCGTAATCTCCCTTGATAACCTTGACTTTGTCTCCCACCCTCACACTGATGTTTCTCATCCTGTGCTTTTCCCGCAGGTCCTTTGTAAGATGCACGCGCATGAATTTTCTGCGCAGGTGTAGTGGGGCCCTGTAGCGGTACTTGCGCTGCTTGCTTGGCCTCTTGCTTGCTTTCCACGATGATGAAAATTCCCTCATTGGCTACAACCTGCCTACACGACCATGCTTGCGATTTTCGCTATTGCGGGCCATTTTTCAGCGGCCTCTTTTGCAATGGGCCCCTTGAGAAGTGTTCCCTGTGGATTGCCCTTGTCATCCTTGAGCACGACAACCGCATTGTCCTCAAACTTGATGCGTATGCCATCGGGCCTTCTGTATTCCTTTCTTTGCCTCACGATAACTGCAAACATCGTCTGCTTTCTCATGTCCGGCCTTCCGCGCTTGACCGATACCATAATCAAATCACCGACGCCTGCTGAGGCAACCCTGCCCCAGACGGTCTTTGCACCCATTACGGTAAAGAGTTTCACAACCTTTGCGCCTGAATTGTCACAGGTCTCTATTTCCGCTCCGAGAGGCAGGCCCTTGGTAATGGACGCTTTGACTGCCTTCATTGCCCTTCCTCTGCGGCTGATTTTTTCTTGCCATCTTCAGCATCTTTATCCTTGGCTTCCTTGGATTCCTTGGCTTCCTTGGCCTTGACTTTGGATTCCTCCATTGCCTGCTTCCTGAGCTTGTATCCCTTCTCCTGGCCAAGGTTCTCAATGATGACATTGTGCTTAGTCTTGCTTAAAGGCCTTGTTTCTGCAACGCGTACGATGTCTCCTTCCCTGATTTCAAGGCATTCTGGAGCGTGGACAGTTATCTTGCTTAGCCGCAGCTCATATCGCTCGTACTTGGGCAGGAAATGGCGACGCTCCCATTGAACGACTGCGCTTTTGCTCATCCTAGTTGAGACTACAGTTCCCGTGTGCTGCCGTCCCCGTACCTTAATGTGCCCGTGGAAAGGGCAATTGCCATCCTTGCACGTTTTCTTTGGCTGCCTGACACTTATGCCAATATTTGTTGCCATGTGATCACCAGTTCTTAATGCGCTCTTCAGGGCGTGAGACGAGTTGTTTACCAACAACTCGCGCCATACCCTCAGGCGCTTCAATGAGGAATGTGTTGCCTTGTTTTGTTACCATTTTTTTGCCTTGCACTGTTTCAATGAGGAATGTATTTTTTGTCTCGTCAATGATAATCCCTTTAATTTTGCCCTGCTCAACCTCAATTTTCCTGCCTATCAGTTCTGCGCGTAGCAATTTCGTGTTCATTTATCATCATCTGATCTCAATTGTACTTGAGGCAAATCCCATGCGGATGAGGATCTCCTTGATGCGGTTCATGTGCACGCCCTGCAGCTCGATCTTTCCGCCCTTGATAGTTCCCCCACACGCAAGCTCGCTCTTAAGCCGCCTCGCCGTGTCCCTAAGGTCAATTTCCTTCCCATCGAGACCCTGGACAATGGTATAGGGCTTGTTGAATTTCTTCTTCTCGATGTAGATGGTAATCTTCTGGCTCTCTTTTGCGATAGACTCGCACACGCAAAGCTCCTTCACCAGGCCGCAAGTTGAACAAATCTCGGTCATGCCAATACCTTGGAACCCCCAATGCCTTTATTCCTTAGGGCTTCTCCCATAATGAAATTAATGCGTGAAATGCCCCTTTTCAATGCCTTGACCTGGCCAGGGCTTTTTGGAATGGTGCCTACGGCAATCTGTCCGCGTATCTTGAGGAGCTCTTTCTTCATCTCAAGGAGCTTCTCCTCAAGCTCTTTATTGCCCAGTCCCTTCAGTTCCTTTGTTTTCATCAGATTCTGCAACCTTTTGGTCAACCTTTTGGCCATTTGCCTCAGGATTTTTCTTTTCCTGCCTTTCTGATTTCTTTGGCCGTGAGCGCTTCTTTGGCTTCTTCTCCTCTGCTTTTGCCTCAATCTCTTTCTGCTTTATCTCTTGTTCCGCCTGCGCTGCATCCTGCTGCTCCTTGGAGAGGACGCTGATGTCATCGGGGAGCTTCACGTCAGGGGGCATTATGCTGACCCTGATTCCAACTATTCCCGTCTTGAGCTGGGCCTGCTTGTGTGATTTCAGCACGCCGCTCACTGATATGTCCCCTGATTTTTTGAGGTAGCCCTGATAGAAGCGCCAGGTCCTCGCTCGCGCACTTGGCACCTTGCCTGATATCTTTATCTCTATTCCCAGGGCACCTGCGCCCATGACTTCAGTCATTATCTTATGCCCGATGGCCTTGAATTTTTGGGTCCCGAACCTCTCAAGATAGCTTGAGATCTTCTCTGCAATAATACCTGCATCGAGAGAGGGATTTTGGACTTCCGCAATTTCAAGCTCCGGATTCTCGAGATGGAATTTTCCCTTGATGGATTTGGTGAGCAGCTTGATGTTTGCGCCTTTCCTACCGACGATAAGCCCCGGACGGGAGGCATAAATGACAACTTTCTCGCCGAGCGGAGTCTTCACGAGCTTGGTCTTACTATAGCCGACATTGTCCAAAAACTCCCCTATATACTCGTGCACCTGGAACTCCTTCATCTTCTCTGCGATGAATTTACGCTCAATCATGGCAGTGCCTCTGGAAGTTTTCCTGACTGTGCCTTCTTGCTTTTCTTGCCCTCTTTGCTTTCTTTTCCTTTCTGCTCCTGCTTGACTTCCCTGACGAATATCTCAATAGTTGCTCGCTTCATTTTCCTTCTGCGCTGCCTGCCATAA
Organism: uncultured Methanosarcinales archaeon; assembly: GCA_964438385.1. Lineage (GTDB taxonomy): Archaea > Nanobdellota > Nanobdellia > Woesearchaeales > GW2011-AR4 > GW2011-AR11. The sequence goes on from CAYTKI010000017.1 coordinate 10,180, forward strand.
TGCCAAGCGACTGGCGCCTTCTGGACAACGGCATGTGCGATGATGAGGTTTGCGGTGTTGAGCCCCTGGAACTGTGCATTCGCTTCCGCTGATTCAAGGAGCTTTTTTATTTCCTTAGATGTCCTGACGGGAAATCTTCCCGGACCGATACCTGTCTTGTGGCTCAGCCCCTGGTGGAATCTCTTGTAGGGAATAGCTTTCTTTTCAGAGATTGTCAGGTCAAGGAGCTTCTTTGCCTCCGTGACTTTCTTATGGCGGATGTAGTTGCAGACTTCAACGCTGTGCTTTAGGGAGATGGGCAATGCTACCCCTACGGCGCGCGCCATGATGAGCTTGCTGAATTCCCTAGTTGTGTAGTGGTGGGCCATTTTATTTTACCGAGAGGGCTGCGCTGGACTTGGTCGCCCCGATGCCGGGAGCTGAGTGCTGGACTGATTTACGCGTCATTGCAAACTCTCCCAGCCGGTGGCCAAGCATCTCCTCATTTATCGCAACGATTTGGAATTCCTTGCCGTTGTACACCCGAATCTGCTGGCCCATCATATCCGGAATGATGAGCATATCCCTGCAATGCGTCTCGATGTTCACTTCTTTCTTTCTCACTCTCTTCAGGAGCCGCTTCTCCGCTTCGGTGAAGCCACGCTTGATCTTGCGCCGCTCCCTTGAGGGAACGAGAACTGCGAACTCGTCCAAGCTCATTTTTTTCAGTTCCTCAACGGTCTTACCGTAAAACGTGAATTCTTTTTTCGCCATTATCTCTTTCTCCTTCCGGTGCGGCTGGGAGCAATCTTGCCCACTTTCCTTCCCGGCGGATCGTTTCGTGAGGATTGGGTGGGCCTTCCCTTGGTGTGCGAGCCCTTGCCACCGAACGGATGCGCAACAGCGTTCATGGAAATACCTGAGACGATAGGATAGTATTTATTTTTGGCCTTCATCTTGAAATGTTTCTTTCCGGCTTTTAGGAACGGCTTTTCTGTACGTCCGCCGCCTGCGATGACTCCGATAATCGCCCTGCAATCCGGTATGAAGGTGCGGCGCTTGCTTGAGGGGAGCTCAATGACGATGCCAGAATCCATCTTGGTGATGATACGGGCAAAGGTTCCTGAGGAGCGGACAAATTTTCCCCCATCTCCCGGCATTGCCTCGATGTTATAAATTGGAGTCCCTTCCGGAATCTCCTTGAGTGAGAGAATATTCCCTTCCTTGGGCTCTGCGCCGATTCCTGCCTGCAGCTTCTGTCCTACCTGCACGCCTTCTGGGGCCTGCATAAGCGATGCTTCATTGCCATACCTCACCTCGATGAGAGGAGCGGAGTGGCCCGCGGAGTGAATTATTCCTGTGATTGTGCCTTCCACAATATTGTGGGATGTTCTTGGAAGGCGCGCTTCTCCTGCCCAATTGAAGCTAGGAGCCCTAAATCTGCTTGAGCCCTTTCCCCTTCTTTGCTGGATCAGATTCTTTCCCATGCCACATCAACCTTACATCAATCCAAGAGTTGTCGCAATGTCCAGGGCAGGCGTTTTCCTTGAAAACTTGACATATGCCCTTTTTTCCCCTTTCATGTTCCTGAAAGTGTTGACCTGAACAACAGACGCATTGAACATCTTCTCAATTGCCTGCTTGACCTGCTTTTTGGTAGCGTTCATATCCACCGCGAAGATGAGTTTGTTCTCTGACTCGATTAGCCGGATGGATTTCTCCGTTGAAATCGGGTACCTGATGATTGCGTATTCGTCCATGGTCATGCAAATAGCCTTTCCTTGGTGAGCATCTCGATTGCGGCGCTGCTCCAAATGGTTGCCCGTCCAGGCTGCGCGCCAGGAGCCAAAAGCTCTGCATTGAGGTTCTTTACGTCAATGACTTCCACGCCTGGGATGTTTTTTGCGGCATCCATAATCTTTCCCCTTCTGGAGATGACAATGAGCGGACCTTTCTTTTTCGCGTATGGCCTGCCCCTGTTTTTTCCCTTGCCAGCGCGGATGCGCTTTACTGATGCGCGCGCGAGTTCATTTCCAAATCCGAGGGCAATAAGCAGTTGCTTCACATCCTGGGTCTTTGAGAGTGATTCAAAAGAAGAGTCGACGACCATCGGATATTTTGCAGGTATCCTATGCCCCCTGCCTTGGACCAGGTCTTTATGGACGGTTGCGGCGATTGCAGATCTGATGGCTTTTCTTCGCTCCTTCTCGTTGATTTTCTTCTTCCAGCTCTTTTCCGCCTTTGGAGGATGGGCCTGCCTTCCGCCAACGGTCTGGGGACCGAAAGCGCCAACCCAGTTCATCCTGGCGCCTGAGCGGGACATTATTTTTCTTGGTGTCCTTGATATGCCTACACCATAGACCCCCTTGTAATCCTTTCTCCTCTTTGATATCTCAATTGAGTGTTGAAGGCCGGATTCGGGAAATGATCCATATGCCTGCCTGCGGTTGGACTGCATGGTAATGACTGCCCTCTTGATGAGGTCTGCCCTCACCGGCTCGCTAAATTGGAACGGCAGCTCAATAGAGCCCTTGTCTGTGTTTTTTATGTCGACGACGTTGACTTTCATGGTCAGTTGCCCTGTTTTGATGCCAAGGAGACATACTGTATCTCCGGCGCATTTTTTGGAATCTTATGGCTTGCGCGGATTGCATCTGCCAACCGGATGAGCCGCTTTGCTGGTCCTGCAATTCCGCCCTTGATGAGAAGATAGGGATTCTTGATTTGGCCGTAATGGATGATGCCGCCTTCCATCCTTAAGTCTTCAGGCTTCTCGCCAATCTTGAGGAGCCATTTATTGTATTCGGTCCGCGTGTGAAATCCCATCTTACCTGCGTGCGCGACTCTCCACATGGTCTGGCCCTGCCCGCGCCACCCGCCAAGACTGCCTGGGTTCCTGATTGATTTTTCCGATTTGTGGCTTCTTCGTGAAATGCCAAAGCGCTTCATCGGCCCCTGGAAGCCCCTGCCCTTGGTGACTGCGTGAATGTCAAGCTGCTGGCCTTCCCTGAAGACCTCTTTTACAGTGATGTCCTTGCCTAATTTTTCCTGCGCATACCTAAGCTTCTCATCCTTTGAGCCGCCAAGAGTTATATCAAAGAGCTCGGGCATTTTTTTCCCGATGCCTGTAAGCTTTGGCTGAGTATAGACTGAAATCCTAATGTCATCAAACTCCTTAATGTCTTCAATTTTCTTTGATGCCTTTGGCCTGATAGTTTTTCTTGAAAATTCTTTATCGAGACTCTCAGCAAAAATCTCAGAAACCGCACGTAATCCATTTTGACTATGCTTATAGAATTTAATCGATGCCACCCGAAGAGGCGGACATTCGATGATTGTCACGGGAACGAAGAGCTCCTGACCCTTGCTCAGGGCATTTGGCAGGTTGTCTGTGACGATAAGATGCGTCATGCCGACCTTGTAGCCAGCAAAACTTGTGGGCTTTGTTTCTTTACTTGCCGGATGAGTTCGCAATCTGGGATATTCTCGCCTAGCCCGCACTCTAGGCCAGAACTGCATGCTTCCTGCCCTCGGGCTTCTCTTGTTTGGCATAGCTGAATGAGGCAGAGAGAGCTGCCACGCCTCGTTTAGTGAGTGGAAAAAGCCGTTTGATGAAGCCCTTTTTAGAGAAAACAGTCCTTGGTGCTAAACTGTACTGAAAAGGGCAACTTTTCAGGCTTGTCTGCTTGTGTTTAAAATAGCGTTAAACACATCTCTTTGGAGAACTGGTGGAACAAGGGGGCGTTTATAAAGCTTACTAAACATCTTTTCTTTGCCTCACCTGCGGATCGGCAAAGAAAAGCCGTGTCAAAAGAAAGGAAGGCAACCACCCCGTACCCCTGCCGAATAAATTATCGTCGGTGTTCCGACGAAAGATTTAAATAGTTGTTTTGCCTAGGAAGGGAAAATCCGGGGGGATGCACTATGCGCTTTGATGAGGATGAAGAGCAGGATGATGATTGGTAGTTGTCAGTTTTAGGCCTCTATTTTTCTTTCGGTATTGATTATAGAAGTAGTTATGATGGTGTTTTTTCTTTCGCTACTGCTTTGACTTTTTTCTTCCCCTTATTCCCCTGCGCCAAGAGCCACGCCTTCTTCTTGGAATACTGCGCAGGGTTCTTGATGGTTGCGCAGAAGGAATCCGGCTTGCACACTCCAATAGCCACCATGTAGGCGAGGTTCTTGCAGTTTGGGGGCAATGCCTGCTTTGCCTGCTGCTTATGGTAATTCAATTGGCCGCGCCACATCACTTCGCGAAGGGGCTCCTTGTTTTGTTTATTCCACTCCTCAATCATCTTCTCGATGGCCTGGTAATCATAGCCGACGGAGCGCAGGAAGTTGATTAAGATGAAGACCGCGCGCTTCTTTCCATCGCCGATGCCTGCGAGGATTAATTTGATGCAGGGAGGGAATAAGTCAGAGGGCAAAGCTTCTGTGAGCTCAAATTCCTGATGCGCGCCTGCCTGCTTTCCGGCTGCCTGCTCTATATCCCTTGTTTTTGTGAGATGCCACTGGAAAGCCCTATCGAAAAGCATAGCCGCATCGCATGAAACCGCTTTTTCCCTATCGAGGAAGCGGAATTTTGAGATTGTTATGCTGCCTGGCACTGCCTTTTCACGCTCAAAAAAAAGGACATCATCCGGATTAATGGGGAGGGAGATTAGCCCTGATTTCTCGTGCAGTGAATAGGGCATGCGGTAGAGGTGGCGGGATGAGATGAGAAGGGAATCAATGCTTAGGATGGCATCAATATCGAGCTTTTGGCAAAATTCTCTTCCCTTGCATTTTGCGCATGAATCCCTGCGTTTTCCAAGAGACATTTTCTGCATGAGCCGCCTGCATTTAGGGCAGTATTTCACCTGCTCATCCCCTGCAGTGGGCTCTTTTCTTTGGCAGATTGAACAAATCCACTCAAATTTTTCTGCCTCATCCGCCTTAGGGGCTGCGCACCTTTGGCAGATTATTTTCACCAAATCACTTCTTTTCATGCCGGTCTTTTCCAAGAGCTGCAGGAATCCCTTTTTCAGGATGAAATCAGTAAAGCGGCTGTTCCTGTCTATCTCATTCACCAGGTACAATGCGATGATGCGCACGCCATCGGGAAAGAGGAGCCGCGTTTCTTTGTCTCCTACTTTTTTTGGGAATGCCTCGAAAGGAACTCCAATATGAAAACCCTTGTTTCCAGAAAACTTGCAGCTGATGCTTGAGACACCATTCTCCTTCAATGCCTGGATGATAAAAGAGGTGATGAGCTTGGAATACTCCCACACCGGGCAATCAACATCAATCACAAGGTCCCATCCAACCCGCAGCTCTTCCTGCTCTTTTCGTGTCATTTCCGTCTTGAGTAGAAGCGGGTTGCGCCATAATTCCTCAGAGCAGTGAAAGCTTGTCGCGCCCTGCTTTGCGAATTCGAGCACATCTCCCGGGTTGTTTAGGATATCTGGACGCTGTCCGAATTTATCATTGAATCTGGCGGCGATTTCGCGCTTCTGCGCATGAAGTATCATCTCTTCCTGGATATCCTTTCTTTTGTAATGGGTGAGGCGGATATTGGGCGTGATCATAACACAAAAGAACCTCTGGCGTTTAATAGCTTTTTGCCGATGGATGTCCAGTGCAACCTTTTCTTACGGCTCGCCTTCGACTCGCGTAAGAAAAGCTTGACCAAAAGAAATGACCCGTGAACGGGTCTGTTTGATTCAGTGCGCAATGTTTATTATCAATCGACACTATTCCCTTAGCATGCCGGAGAAAAAGCAAAAGCCAATACGGCTAAAAAAAGATTATGATCTCATTGAGGATCTTCATCACTATATTGAAAAAATCAAAGACTCTGGGGTTTTTATCATCGTGGAAGGCGTAAAGGACAAGGATGCCCTTAGGGAATTAGGCATTTTGAATGTTTTTGCCCTAAACCGCATGCCGCTTTACAAGGTGGTTGAAATTGTTGCCAAAAAGGCGCAGGAATGCATGATACTCACCGACCTTGATTCCGAGGGGAAGAAGCTATATGCTAAACTGAACCACGACCTGCAGCGGCATGGCGTAAGGGTGGATAATTCATTTAGGGAGTTTTTGTTTAGGCATACTTCTTTGAGGCAGATTGAGGGAATTTCGAAATATATACGAAGAATTGGGAATCTTGACAACAAGCTTTAAAAAATAAAGTTGAATTCTAGTTGGAATGCCTAATTCATTAGTGTTATTGATTGAGCGAGTATTACAATCCTTAAACTTAAAGCCAACTCAATTCTCTCCAGACTGCTCTCAATCATTAGTGGATATAACAAGCGATTATCTTATTAGCCAAAAAGGATTCCTTGGGGATCCTGCCCTCAGCTGGAGTGAAGATGATAGCATTTTAGGGGTTACATATTATAGCCCTTTGAAATCCTATAAAACTGTTGAAGATTTTATAACTATTCTTAAGAACATTTCGAGCTATAATGGCATGGAATCGTTTAAGGTTCTTCCATTTGAGGTAATTGCCGATACACCTATAAAAAGAATCTATGCCTTCTCAGTAGAATTTTCTCCACCAAGTCTGGATCAGTCTATTACTTGCAGTCAAAAGCTGGAAATTCAGCTTTATCATCATTGGAAAATTAAGGAACATCGCTAGTTTTTTAAACAAGAAGGCATTTGCATTTCCCGTGGGATCATGTCAGTAATCAACCAATTCAAAACAGCAGCACTCCTTGCCCTGCTCACAGCGCTATTGCTCTTCATCGGAGGGCTCTTCGGAAGGGGCGGCTTGATTATTGCCGTAGTGTTTGTTGGCATCATGAACTTCGGATCATACTTCTATTCAGACAGAATAGTGCTGTGGATGTATCATGCGAAACAGGTGAATGAGAAAGAGTCGCCGCGCCTGCATAAGATTTGCAGAGAGCTTTCTGAAAAAGTAGGGGTCCCGATGCCCAAAGTGTATATCATCCCCGACAAGAATGCGAACGCCTTTGCGACCGGAAGAAACCCGGGCCACGCCGCGGTTGCCGCAACTGATGGCATCCTGGAATTGCTCAATGAAGATGAGCTTCGCGGCGTTCTTGCCCACGAGTTCGCGCATATCAAGAATAGGGATATTTTGATTTCCACCGTTGCAGGCACAATCGCTGGCATCATCTCTTATGTGGCGCATATGGCCATGTGGAGCGCAATGTTTGGCGGCAGGGACAATCGGGGGAATGGGCTGCAGATCATTTTGCTTGCAATCATCGCGCCAATAGTCGCTACCATGATACAACTCGCCATCTCAAGAAGCAGGGAATACCTTGCGGATTCCTCCGGGGCATCGTACATCAAAAACGGAAAGCCGCTCGCAGATGCGCTTTCAAAGCTTGAAAGCGGCAACAAAATGAGGCCGATGAGGATAGGCAACCAGGGAACTGCTCACCTCTTCATCACCAATCCCTTCACCTCGCGCGGCATGATGGCGGCGCTGATGACCACCCATCCTTCCACTGAGGAGAGGGTGAGGCGGCTTAGGGGGATGAGGTTTTAGCGAGGTTTTTCTCAATTGAGGTTCACATGAGTACTGTTAAGATTGTTTTTGCGCCAACTTTGGTGGAAATAATGGGTTTTCCTACTGATAGGACTTTTCCGCAGAAAGCCAGGGATGCTTTCTTAGGCGCAGAACAGCAACCGGAAATAGATTGCACTTATGATGTGCGGCCTGGAAACCCACTCTATAATACTTTTTTAACATTTTTAGGTGGGCAATTGGAAAATCTTCAAAAGAGCGGAATTAATTTGAGCACAGTTCCAGCGAGACTAGATTCCGGAAAGGTCATCGAAGAGCTTATAAACTATCTCCGTACCCAATCCACCTCACTTACAACATATAATGGGTGGGGAGATCATAATCACATCATTGATTCTTTTTTTAGAGATTCTAATTTGGAAGTATGTAAGGATGAATTGGAAGGGGGTAAGGGATTCAGGAGGATTGGCTATGCCCTCGATCTCTTCACTGTTGGAGAAAATAATACCCCCGGAGGATTTCACCTCGAGAGGCGCATTGCTGAATCTAGAAACGACAGTGTTTTTTTAGAGTCAAACGGATCCTTTAAGCTTTTTTTTCATAATGGAAGATTGAGGATTGACCTTGATTCCCACGCTGTAGCGGCCAATTATGACCATCGCCAGTGAGATGAGGAAAATAAATCAGAACTGCGTGGAGTAAAAATTAATATAAGTTTTATTTCTCCCTATACTCCTCATCAAGCACCCTCTTGATGTCGGCGGCTTTTACCTTCCCTATTCCTTCCACATCCTGCAG
>CAYTKI010000018.1:0-20990 GCA_964438385.1 uncultured Methanosarcinales archaeon
CTAAATCCCCATAATATTATACCCGCCATCAACATGCACAACTTCTCCTGTGATGCCCGATGCCATATCGCTGAGCAAAAAGAGCGCAGTGTTTGCGACCTCTTCCTGGGTGATAAGCCGCTTTAGTGGCGCCCGCTTGACAAACTCCATGAGCATGTCATCAAAACCCGCAATCGCTGATGCCGCAAGCGTGGGAATCGGCCCTGCGGAAATCGCATTCACCCTAATGTTCTGCGCCCCAAGATCAGATGCAGCATAGCGCACTGACGCTTCAAGCGCTGCTTTCGCAACACCCATGACATTGTAGTTGGGAAAGACTTTTTCAGAGCCCATAAATGTCATGGTAACGCAGCTCCCCCCTTTCTTCATGAGCGGAGCGGTTCGCCGAAGGAAATCGGGAAGTGAGAATGCGGAGACTTCCTGCGAGACCTGCCAGCCCCTCCGATCCACATCTATAAATCTCCCCTGGAGGTGCTGCCTCTTCGCGAATGCGATGGAATGGACAAGATAGTCAACCTCCCCCCACTGCTCTTCAACCATCTTGTAGAATTTATCCATGACTTCATCAGAGCACGCATCGCTCTGGCCAATGAGGGGATCGTTGAACTGCGGAAGGAGCGGCTTCACCCACTCAGAGGCCCGATCCTGAAAGCCGATTGCAAGCTTGCATCCCGCATCGTTTAGCTTCTTCGCGATGGCAAATCCGATGCTTTTGTCCGTTGCGATGCCAAAAACAATTGCTTTTTTCCCCTTGAAGTCAAGTCCTGCCATAGTGTGTTCACCTTTTGAGTTGAGGAATGTATTCTTGAAAAGCATCCGCGCCCTGTAGGCCGCATGGCGGATTTTCCATTTGAGGGGAAGTTTTCCCGCGGGCATCTCTTGGGAATGAATTGGAGTTTTATAAGGGTTTTTGTTTTTTCAGTTTTGATTAAGGGCTGTGGCAACAGGGAAATCATCGTGCCTTCGGCGAATGCTAGGCGCCCACCCATTGGGCGCATTGGTTTGGGACTTGTTTTTTCGATGGATTGCGCGCATTGGTTGCGCATTTGTGTAACTCACGAACGAAACGCAGTGGAGTGAGATTATGGCGCGCCAAATTGATGCGAGGGCAAAGCCCGAGCGTGATGAAATAAAAAACAGAGATGCAAATGCAGTGAGCGTTCGAATTCATTTTTCCAAACCAAAATCTTTATAAACTTCTTTTTAGGATTGAAGAAACATAAAGGGGTGTGGTATATGGATGAACAAAATGAGGATTATGATCTTCTCCCTCACAAGGAAATCTTTGAATTGAAAAGGCAGATGGAAGAGATCAAGGGAGGCCCTTCCTCAAAGAAGCTGATGGAGGAGATGGAAGACCTCAAGCACACGATTTCTGAGCTCATTGAACTGTTCAAGGCGACATCGCAGGAGCTAAAAGTTGAAGAGAAGGAGGAGTCCACTATCCACCGAAAGCTCGACAAGCTCGCAAGCCAGCAAAAGGTGATAGCAGAAGCCATTCTTTCGCTCTCTGAAAAAATGGCGGGACAGCCAGGCACTGCGCAGGAGCAAAAAGAGCAAACCTCTGAGCAGCAGCAATCATACCGATCATTTGCCCCGCAAGGGCTTGCCCAGCCGCAGCAATTTCAGCAGCAAACTCCATTTGCCGCGCCTGAATCCTTCACTCCGCGGCCATTTAGCTTGGGACAGGACATGGGTAGATCGCAGCCATTCCCGCTCCAGCCGCCTCCTCAGGGCCAATTCTCCCAGGGATTTGGAAATGATGGTGGCATAGGCCAGCAAAACCAGTTTTCTCCTTACTTAAGTACGCCGCAAAATCAGCAGGGCCAGGGATTTGCGCAGCCGCCTGAGGATTTTCCGGATCTTGATGATGTCCTAGGCGAGAATAAAAAAAAGAAAGGCATCCTTGGGATGTTCAAGAAATAAGATGGACACTCAAACAGAAGAGCATCATATTGAGCTCGACACGCACGCCATCAAGCCATTCCTTAGGTGCATGGCGCGCATAAGCAGGCGCTATCATGACCGCGACGAGGCGCAGAAGAATGTGGATGCGCATCTGAATGTGATAAAAAAGGCCGCAGGAAAAAATAGGATTGGCAAGCACGTTGAAGTTCTCAGAAAACATATTTCCCATTTAGTGTCTTCAGAAAAGATTCTCGCCGGCCAAAGGATTGCAAGCGGTGATGAGGGACGCATGCTCGGGGAGCGCGTCGCAGAGCTGGAGTCCTTGCTTGATTCTGAGCGGCAAAAAAACATCATCATCAAGGCGGAGCACAAGAGACATGTCGGGGAGATGAAGAAGGCATTTGCAGATATCAAATCCAAGATGCTTGAGATGATTGATGAGAGAAGAAAGCGCGAAGAGCGATTGGCCCTACTTCAGCAGCGCATCAGGAGAAGCGGGCAGCCCATGCCGCCAAGGGAGATGCCGGTCGGATAAATAGCAAAAATTCAATAAAATCTCTGCTGGTAAATTAGGTTCTTAGACATCCTTTCCCATCACCGTCGTGCGGTGGTTCTTCTTCGCCCTCATACATGACTCCTCGATGAGCTGCTTCACTTTCTTCTCAAGTTCAGTGTAGAAATCAGCGGAGACATTGTGCATTCCCACCTGAGTTGCCGCCTCCTTCACTTGCACATGGACGATGAGGGATTTTGTCATGTTGGATTTTCAGCTAATGTAGTGAATTGGTGTGTGGTGATTTATTGATTGTTTTTTAATTATTGTCATGCCTTCGGCGAATTTGAGGCGCCCGCCCATTGCTTTGACGAAGTCAAAGTCACGAACGTAGTGAGATTAGGCGCGTTGGTTTATTGTATTGTATTTTTCATCTTATTTATGCGTGAACCAAAACTTCACTATATCCCCTTCCTTCGCATCTACCCTGCAAAACCCAAACCTCTCGAACTGGATGACATCGTCTGCCGTGAGGTTTTTCACCATCGGCTCTGCAACACCCTTGACAACCGACTTGTCAGGCATCAAGACTTCAACATCCACCATTTTTTTAGATTCCGGAAGGTAATGCATGATGCGCACACCTTCTCTTTTGTAAGTCTCATAATCCAAAGAATGGAATGCTCCAATCGGCTCTCTGCCTCTCTTCTCCAGCACAAAATTAAGGCAGTCCATTAAACGGTATAATTTCCCTTCTTCCAGCGCATTATAGTCTGTTGAGGTGATAAGGAATTCCTCATGGGTCGCAAGGGAGCGCATCCCTCTTTCGGGGATTTGGGGATGGAGTTTGAGCTCAACTGATTGCTTTGGCGCACCCCTGATGGTAATTTTTACCGGCTCATCAACGAGGAAATAGCGGTTCGAGGTCTTATCAATGATTTTGCGATTGTGGGAATAGAGATCATCCCAGGTCATCGTCGTCTCATTTTTGGTGATGCCAGTTGCGAGGACAAATTCCTTGATTGCTTCCGGCCGAAATCCGCGCCTTTTTAAGGCAACAAGAGTCGTTAAGGAAGGGTCATCCCATCCAATTAATTCTCCTGATTTGACTTTCTCACGGATAATCCTGCCTGAGCTCTCAATACCTTCCATGTTGAATCTGCCGAATTCGTAGATGGAGGTTTCCCTAAAGCCAAGCATCCTCTGGACCAATCGTTGGACTTCATTTCGCAATTCAAACTCCTTGGTGCGAAAGGAATGGGTGATGCCTTCGATCCCATCCATCACGCAGTTCTCAAAATCATAGGTTGGCCAGACTCTGTATTTTTTCCCGGTGAGCGCATGGGGATGATCGATGACTCGCATCAGGGTCGGATCGCGCATCGCTGTGTTGTTGCTCTGCATCTCACCTTTAAGCCGAAGCACCATCTCTTCCTCTTTTGCCAAAAAGAATTTCTCCCATAATCCCATGTTGTGTTCAATGGAGTGTGCCCTGCACGCGCAGCCAATGCCCTTGAAGCGGTTCTCCTTGGTTGTCTCCTGGGGGCAGGCGCAGAGGTAGGCATTTCCCTTGGCGATGAGCGTTTTGGCGTGCTCATAAAAGCGCTCCATGTAATCAGATGCTCTCTCAACCTTATCCGGCAAAACACCAAGCCATGCGTAGCATTCCTGATGCACTGTATAGAGATGCTTTTCTGCGAGCAAGGGATTGGTGTCCTCAAACCGGAGGTAGAATGTCCCCTTGTGCCTGCGCGCAAGCTCGTAGTTGAGAAGGATTGCTTTGGCATGGCCGATATGGGGGTATTTGCTCGGCTCAGGCGGAAAGCGTGTTGAGATCTTCTCCCCAGGCTTAATGCTGAGGAAGGCAAAGAGGTCTTTTTCTTCAACAACTTTCTTCTCAAGAAGCTCAGGGGCGATTTCCCTCAGCTTTGCAAGCTGCTGCTCAACGCTTAATGCAGAAATCTCCTTGATGATTTTTCCCGTCTCTATCGCAAGGGATTTCATGTCGGATTTCAGCGCAGGATTCTCCCCGATGACCTTTCCGATGACAGAGCCCTGGCTCGCCATTCCCCCGTGGAGAGCGGCATTGTGGAGGGCGTGTTTGAGGATGATGCTTTTCATGGGGTTTTAGGAATCTTTGACTTTTATAAAGGTGTAGGGAACGTCAGGTTTACCAGGAGCCCCTTTCCCCACTACCAACAAACACCTTCCATCCTTAAATTATTTTCCCTAATTGACGACAGATTTAAAAAAACTCCCACCTTTCTTCTTTCCATAGCTTTGAACAATATCACTTTTTTACCCGCATATTCTATGATTGGAAACCCTTTATATGTACCTACGTCAGATGGTGAGGGGAGTTATAACTTCATACCTCGGGAGACAAAGTCTGGCTTTTGGATCGCGGCGACTCCAGTGTGTGAATCAGGTACTGGAGCAAAAGAAATCTTTACTTTTGAAGGCAGATTATATCTCAGAGAAACCAATTTCAAGCCATTTTCTCTCTTCTCTGTGCAAACGATGGACATCTCTTCAGTGACGCTGGACCACCTTCTCAAAGAAAGATTTCTTCAACCCACAACTTATTCTGACTATCTTCCTATCTTCTATGATGAGCCCTTTGGCGTGATTGCGAGAATACCAAAAAAAAATGAGTGGTTCTATAACGTGACGCTCAAAGGCCATGACCGCATCCAACTACGCAACCAAGAAGGCAAACTAGCTCCTCAACCGAAAAACACAACTTTTTCCATGTTCCCAAAACCAGCACTAACTCCTACATAGCCGCCCAATACTTTCAACGAAACTCTTTTAAAGATAGGGATATATTGTTTTCTTCAAAGGGTGGTCACATGAAACACACACTAGAGCCATTGCCGTATCCGACTAACGCGCTTGAGCCATACATTGATGCGAAGACCATGGAAATTCACCATGGAAAGCACCATCAGGCGTACGTGGACAAGCTCAATGCCGCGCTTGAGAAGCATCCTGAACTCCAGACTAAGAGGGCAGAAGAGCTCATTTCCGATCTTTCAAAGATCCCAGAAGACATCCGAACCGCTGTTCGAAACCACGGCGGAGGGCACGCCAATCACACTTTTTTCTGGAACATCTTAAAGAAGGATGTTGAGCCCACTGGAGAGGTAGTTGATGCCATTATCGAATCCTTTGGAAGTCTTGAGAAATTAAAGGAAACATTGTCCACAGCCGCCATGAATAGATTCGGAAGCGGCTGGGCGTGGCTTGTGCTCACAAAAGACGGAAAGCTTGAAGTGATGTCAACCGCGAACCAGGATTCTCCTTTAAGCGAAGGAAAGATTCCTTTGATTGGGATTGATATATGGGAACATGCGTATTATTTACGCTATCAATCAAGGAGAAATGAATACCTAGTTGCTATTTGGAATGTTGTCAACTGGGAAAAGGTCAATGAGTATTACCTAAAATCCAAGAATCGGCATTGAAATTTTATTTTCATCCAAATTTTCCTCTTTAAATCAAACAATGGCAGCGCTGCTCCCCGCAAGGTAAAACCATGCCAACACTAAAAGAAGGATCAAAAGCCCCGGATTTTGCATTAAAAGACGAAAAAGGAAAGCTCCACAAGCTCTCAGACTATAAGGGCAAAAAAGTAATTCTCTACTTCTACCCAAAAGACGACACTCCCGGCTGCTCAAAACAGGCCTGCGACTTCCGCGACCACCTGGGAAAATTCGCGCAGCGAAATGCAGTTATTTTAGGCGTAAGCCCCGATGATGAGAAGTCCCATCAGGAATTCATTGAGAAGTATAAAATCCCCTACACCTTATTATGCGACACTTTCCATGCGGTCGCTGAAAAATACGGCGCCTGGGGCGAGAAGCAATTCATGGGAAAGACATCTCTTGGGCTCATCAGGTCAACCTTCATCATTGATGAGCAAGGCACAATCTCAAAAATATTCTATAAAGTAAATCCGGAAGCGCATTTCGAGATGCTGCTAAAACAGTTATAGACGATTATTAGGCCTAAGTCGTTCGACACTCACAGAGGACATAATGGACAGATACTACATCATCGACTTTGATTCAACCATCACTCAGGTGGAAGCGCTCGAGGAGCTGTGCGCCATCTCGCTGAGCGACGATCCAAAAAAAGACAGCATTCTTAGGCAGATAAAAGACATCACAAACCTTGGGATGGGGGGGAAGATCTCCATCGAAGAATCCCTACGAAGACGCCTTGCGCTCCTGAATGCCAATAGAGGTCATCTTGAAATTCTCATAAAAAACCTAAAGAGGAAAATCTCCCCTTCATTCAAAAGAAACAAGCCATTCTTCAGAAAATACGGCGGGAAAATCTACATCATCTCATCCGGCTTTTCTGAGTTCATCCTGCCCGTGGCAAGGGAGCTTGGCATCCCCGAGAAAAACATCTATGCAAACACGTTCACTTATGACGCACAGGGAAACATTACGGGATTTGATGAGTCCAATATTCTTTCAAAGAAAGGTGGAAAGGGAATGATGCTAAGAAACCTTGACCTCTGGGGCGAAATTTACGTTATAGGGGATGGCTACACCGACTATGAGATGAAGGAGACCGGGCTCGTCAGCAAATTCTTCGCCTTCACCGAGACCATCGAAAGAAAGAGCGTAGTGGAGAAGGCAGACCACGTGGTCTCAAGCTTTGATGAGTTCCTTTTCATCAACAAGCTCCCCTCCTCCCTCTCCTATCCCAAAAGCCGAATGAAAGTATTGCTCCTTGAGAACATTCATCCAGATGCCATTGCGATGCTAAGAAAAGAGGGCTATCAGGTTGAGGCAATAATTTCCAGCATAGATGAAGAGGAACTCTGCAAGAGAATCAAGGGAGTCTCGCTCCTTGGCATGCGTTCAAAGACAGATATCACAAAAAAAGTCGTGGAGAGCGCAGATCGCCTTCTTGCCATAGGCGCGTTCTGCATCGGAACAAACCAGATTGATCTAAAGGCATGCAGGGAAAAAGGGATCGCGGTTTTCAACGCCCCATATAGTAACACAAGAAGCGTGGTCGAGCTTGTGGTGGGGGAGATGATCCTTCTTATGCGGGGAATTGCCGACAAGAGTAGTAAGCTGCATGGGGGAATGTGGGATAAGTCCGCAAAAAGCAGCAATGAGATTCGGGGAAAGACATTGGGAATCGTGGGTTATGGGAACATCGGAACACAGCTCTCAGTGATTGCGGAAGCCCTTGGCATGGACGTGCTCTATTATGATGTAGTAGAGAAGCTCTCCCTTGGAAACGCAAAGAAATGCGCCTCCCTGCACGAGCTTCTTAAGAGATCAGATGTGGTGACCATTCACGTGGATGGCAATGCAAAAAACAGAAATCTCATTGGAGAGAGGGAATTTCGGGCCATGAGGGATGGTGCGGTGTTTCTTAATCTAAGCAGGGGATCAATTGTGGATATTCCCTCCCTTGCAAGGCAGCTGAAATGCAGCAAGCTTCGCGGAGCGGCGATTGATGTCTTTCCCTATGAGCCAAAAAGCAATGATGAGAAGTTTGTTTCAGAGCTGCAGGGCCTGCCAAATGTCATCCTCACGCCGCATATTGGCGGCTCAACCCAGGAAGCCCAAAAAAACATAGGTCACTTTGTGGCGCAAAACCTCATCGGATTCGTAAACTCCGGTAACACGTTCACAAGCGTCAATTTCCCGCAGCTTCAGCTCTCAGTGGTAAAGGGAGTTCACCGTTTCGTCCACGTCCACAAAAACGTTCCGGGAATCCTCGCGCAGATAAATGGAATCATCTCAAGGCACAATGGAAATATCCTCGGCCAGTATCTCAAGACAAATGATGAGATAGGCTATGTCATCACCGACGTCTCGAAGGATTACGGCAAAAATGTTATAAACGACCTTAAGACCATCCCGCATACAATACGGTTTAGGGTATTGTATTAGAGAAGTAGGGCACATAATAAAAGATAACTAAAATAATAACTGGGCTCATGTGTCAGGCCTGCAGTGGCCTGAGTTCTATTGGAATATGGAGAAAATCTACTTCACACCCGGACCATCGCAGCTCCTCCAAAGCGTCCCAAAATACATCCGGGAGGCAGTGGAGCAGAGCATTCCTTCGCTTTCGCATCGCAGCGGGGATTTTCGGAGCATCTTCCGCAATACATCTACACTTGTCAAAAAAGTGCTTGGAGCTCCTGATGATATGCATGTTTTCTTTATGGGATCGGCAACAGAAGCGATGGAGCGCGTGATTCAGAATTGCGCGGAGAAGTATAGTTTTCATTTTGTCAATGGGGCATTTTCCAAGAGATTCCATAAGATTGCAATGCAGCTGGGAAAAACTACCCAAATGGTTGAATCGCCCCTGGGAAAACCAATTGATTTTTCAGCAGTAAAGATTCCTAGCGAAACTGAGCTTATCTGCATCACCCAGAATGAAACCAGTATAGGCATTGCAATTGACCCAAGTGAAATTCACAACATAAAAAGGAGGTTCCCAAATAAGCTGCTCGTGGTGGACATCGTCTCCTCAGCGCCCTACCCCAAGCTTGATTTTTCCCTTGTTGACATGGCCTTCTTCTCCGTGCAGAAATGCTTTGGGCTTCCTGCCGGCCTTGGCGTTCTATTGGTCAATGAGAAAGCGATGCAGAAATCCAAATCCCTGCTGGAGAAAGGCATAAGCATCGGCTCCTTCCATAATTTCCAATGGATGGCAGAGGAGGAGGCAAAAGATCAGACACCGGAGACTCCCAATGTGCTGGGCATTTACCTTTTGGGAAGGGTATGCAATGAATTCCTGCAGAGAGGAATGGACAAATTGAGGGAAGATAGTGATGAAAAAGCGGCAATGCTCTACGATTTCTTTGATAAACATCCAACGTATCGCCCTTTTGTTGATGACAAGGCATTCCGCTCAAAGACCGTCATCACTATTGACATTCCAGGCGGCTCATCACAGTTAATCGCAAAGCTCAAGGAGCAGGGGCTTATAGTCGGCTCGGGTTACGGCGAATTCAAGGAGAGGCAGGTGAGAATTGCAAATTTCCCGGCGCATTCGGAGGAGCAGATAAAGAAATTGCTTTTTGAATTAAGCCAGTATAATTCGCAAAGGAATCTTAGAACTTAGTTTTCAAAACCCTTCCAGTTCAGCTTTGCGCCTTGACCAAGCACGTGAACGCCCAAAAGAGTGAGGCATCCTACAAAAACGGCGTCTTGCAGCTAAAAATCCCAAAGGCGGACTCCCACAAGGGAAATCCATTGGAAACTGAGATTAAAGACCAATAAACACCCCAAAACTCCAAGGCATAGCAAAAGCTGTACTTTGGGAATTTTTTCTTATGATTTCATTTTTTTCTACTATAAAATGGTAAAGTATATATACATAAAATGAGGGTCTGTCCTAATCCAAGAACGTTAATTTAGTGCGCAAAAAGTTCCCAGAGTATTGACCCTCAATCCCCCTATTAACCTTATGTGCAAACATTTTTATGCCTTGCCCTAATATCGAGAGAAAAATAAAAGAGAGGGAAATAAAAGTGGCAAGGAAAAAGAGAAGGTGCTCTTCGAAGGAAAGACCTTCCAGATTATTAAAAAATCCATGAGCGGAAAAGGGAAAACATTCGCCATCGAGATGGCGCGCAGGTCTCCCGGAGTTCGCCTCATCATCATCAAAAAAGGCAAGATTCTCCTCACCAAAGAATACCGCTATGAGTTGGTGGGCTATGATTATCGTCTTCCAGGAGGCAAGGTGTTTGACTCCCTCAAAGAATATAGGGAAGCGATTGCTTCGGGAAAAAAGATGCTTGACTTTGCAGTAAAAGCCGCAAAGCTTGAGTGCAGGGAGGAAACCGGCCTAATCGCTAGACGCGCTGAGTATTTCCACACTTCGGTTGCGGGCCTTACCATTCAATGGGACTTGTTTTATTTCATCGTTGATGATTTTGAGCAAGGCAGGCAAAAACTAGGTGAGCATGAGATCATCCATCCAGAATGGAAGACTTTTGATGAGGCTAAAAAGCTCTGTCTTGAAGGAAAGATGTCTGAAGATAGGAGCGTTGGAGTTTTGTTGCGGTTTTTGTGGCAGAGAGGTTGAATTGAGCTGTCTTTGATTGTATAGGATTCAATGGTTTGGGCCACCTCAATTACAAAAGCTTTTAAATAAATTTTCTCTCCCCCCTCCCATGGCCAATCTCAAATTCAAAACCACCCAGGACATCAAGACACCTGAATCCATTGTCGATCAGGTAATCGGTCAGGATCGCGCGGTTGAGATCATCAAGAAGTCTGCGCTGCAGCGCCGCCATGTCTTTCTCATTGGGGATCCGGGAACCGGAAAATCCATGCTCGGACTTGCACTAGCAGAGCTCTTGCCAAAAAGTAAGCTAGTGGATATTGTCTCATTCTTCAACCCAAATGATGAGAATGCCCCTCTTATCCGAACAGTACCTGCCGGACAGGGAAGGGACTTGGTCGCAAAGGCGCGGTTTCAGGGTATGGCTGGCCTTAAGAACCAGAATCTTCTCTTCATGTTCGGCGCGCCGCTTCTCATCGGAATCATTTCATGGTACACCTGGAGTAAATACATCCCTTTCGGAACAGTCACTGCCGCAATCATGACATCTACATCAACAGTCATCACAACCCTTATTCTTTTGGCGCTCATGCTCGGATCCCAGATGGGGCGACGCGGGCTTGATATAAAAGTCCGCGTTCCTAAGGTCATCGTTGATAATTTCGGCAAGCAGACTGCCGCGTTTAACGATGGCACAGGAGCGCATGCAGGAGCCCTGGTGGGAGATGTTTTGCATGATCCTTTCCAGTCAGGCGGCCTTGGAACTCCTGCGCATGAGCGGGTCGTTGCGGGCATGATCCATAAGTCCCACATGGGCGTCTTGTTTATTGACGAAGTTGCAACTCTCGACCCCTCAACCCAGCAGGAGCTTCTTTCCTCCATGCAGGAAAAAAAGTTTGCAATCACCGGGCAGAGTGAGAGAAGCGCAGGAGCGATGGTGCGAACAGAGCCCGTGCCATGCGATTTCATCATGGTCGCCGCAGGAAACTTAGAGACGCTCAAGCACATCCATCCTGCCCTGCGAAGCAGGATCAAGGGGTATGGCTATGAAGTCTATATGAAGGAGACCATGGAAGACACTCCGGAAAACCGCGATAAAATCTCTATCTTCACCGCGCAGGAGATTGTGAAGGATAAGAAGATTCCCCAT
The DNA here is from genome assembly GCA_964438385.1 of uncultured Methanosarcinales archaeon. Lineage (GTDB taxonomy): Archaea > Nanobdellota > Nanobdellia > Woesearchaeales > GW2011-AR4 > GW2011-AR11. The sequence goes on from CAYTKI010000018.1 coordinate 11,610, forward strand.
TTCACAAAAGAGGCGGTTGATGCCATTATCGAGGAGGCAAGGAAACGCGCAAACCGCAAAGGCCACTTAACATTGCGATTGCGCGAGCTGGGAGGCATCATTCGCGCTGCGGGAGACTTGGCAGTTGAGAAGAAGGCGAAGCTTGTGGATGAGGAGCATGTCCAACAGGCGCTTCAAATCGCCCGCTCGCTTGAGCAGCAGATTGCAGACAAGTACATTGAGCGCAAAAAGGAATACCAGGTCATTGTCACCGAAGGCAAAAAGATCGGAAGGGTCAATGGGCTTGCAGTCATCGGCGACACACCGCCCTTCTCGGGAATTATCCTTCCAATCGAGGCAGAAGTCACTCCAGGAGGGGAAGCCAAGGAGATTATCGCAACGGGCAAGCTTGGCGAGATTGCGAAAGAGGCGATAAAAAATGTCACGGCAATCATCAAGAAGCACTTTGGCGAGGATTTGAAGCGGGATCATGATATCTATGTGCAGTTTTTGCAGGCCCATGAGGGTGTGGAAGGGGACTCCGCGTCAATTGCGGTTGCAACTGCCATCATCTCTGCATTCAAGAAGCTGCCCATTAAGCAAAACTATGCGATGACCGGCTCGCTTTCTGTGCGCGGAGAGGTGCTTCCGATCGGCGGAGTCACGGCAAAGGTCGAGGCGGCGCTAGAGGCGGGCATCACGCATGTTATCGTCCCAAAATCCAACCTGAGGGATATTGTCCTCTCCCAAGCGAAGCTGAAGAAAATTAAGATTATTCCTGTAGAGATGCTTTCCGAAGTGCTTGAGAGCGCGCTTGAGGGAAAAGGGAAGGATGTGGTTGTCGAGCAGATGAGGAAAAATAGTTGATAGTGCAGTATTATTATTGCTCATTCTTTGTGCCCGGTTAGGGGGTTGTCTTATCGGTCTTTTTAGTGCAAACAAAAATTGTTATCATTCTTCAATGGAAACATATTTATAGTGGGCTTCCCAAAAGAGCATTTGGGTGGTCGCATGCATATAAAGGTACGAAAGCAGAATCCGGACGGCGAGATGCGTCTTGAGACCAAGGGCAAAATCGCAGAAATCCGCATCAAGGAGAACTTCATGCAGCCGCGCAGGGAGGCGGTTGAGCTGTGCTTTAGGGGACAGCATACTTCAGGGATTGTGGAGTTTGGCGTGAAGGAGTTTGAGGATTTGGCAAAGGAAGTGCAGGCGCGCACTCATCTGGTGAAATCCATCAAGGTCATAAAGGATGAAGAGTAGCTACCTCCAATCAACGTCAATATCATCAGTGCGTTGGTAGGGTAGAATATCTATTGTATCGTTGTTCATCGCGGCATGCTTTCTCTGCAATATTCCCTGCCAGGCAATCATCGCTCCGTTATCTACAAGGAATTGTTTCTCGGGAACAAAGAATTTCGCTCCTCGTTCATCGCACATAATCCCACACATCTGCTGCAGGCGGGCATTGCATCCGACACCTCCGCCAAGAACAAGCTCATCCTTCCCGCAGTGCGCAATCGCGCGCTCTGATACCTCAACCAGCATCGCAAAAACAGTCTCCTGCAGGGAATAACAAAGATCTTCTTTGGAGAACTTTCCAGAGTCCCATTTCTGCTTGAGATTCGTCTGGATGCCTCCAAACGAGACATCCATCCCCTTGACTACATAGGGAAGGGAAATATAGTTTTTAGCTTTTTTCGCAAGCTCCTCAATTTTTGGACCCCCGGGAAATCCAAATCCAAGATGCCGCGCAAAGCCGTCAATGAAATTGCCAATGCCATTGTCAAGGGTCTCTCCAAAGATCCGGTATTTTCTCCCTTCAAAGGCGATAACTTGGGTGTTTGCGCCGCTGGCATAAAGAAGAACAGGGTCTTTTGCATTGCTCATGAGCCGACAGATTTCAAGATGCGCAATGCAGTGGTTGACCCCAACTAGTGGGACTTCAAATTGCTGGGCAATTTTCTTTGCCGCATTCATTCCGACAAGAAGGCAGGGCGCAAGCCCGGGCCCCTGGGAGAAGGAAACAAGGTGAATATCCCCTAGAACAATCCCCGCACTCTTGAGCGCTTCATCAATGATTTTTTCTTTATGCTGCTCATGGTGTTCCTTTGCTTTCGTTGGATGGATGCCTCCGTGCTCTGTCGTATATGAGTGCTTGGTGTTTGCGAGGATTTTCCCTTTTCCGCTGACAATGCCTGCTCCAAAAGTGTGCGCGGTTGATTCTATTCCAAGGCAGATCATGGAAAAAGGGCTGCAGAGCGCCATTAAAAAGGTTTTGAGAAAATCAGTGCAAATTGCGCAAAACAAGATTTATAAAGCATCATCCTCCCCTCAAGGGCATGCTCCCGTAGTGTAGTCCGGCCAATCATACAGCGTTCTCATCGCTGTGACCTGGGTTCAAATCCCGGCGGGAGCGTTCATTTCATTTCTTTTGATCAACCTTTTCTTGGGTGAGCCGCAGGCGAATCCTAAGAAAAGGTTGGTTCTGAATCCCGGCGGGAGCGTTCATTTCATTTCTTTTGATCAACCTTTTCTTGGGTGAGCCGCAGGCGAATCCTAAGAAAAGGTTGGTTCTGAATCCCGGCGGGAGCGTTCATTTCCCAAATCCCAAGAAAGCCTTTTAAACTACCATCAGTGAGTATCACCATGGCGCGATCCACCTACACAACTCCCGAGGCATGGGCCATCTTCGCAGGCGGCTTATTGATTGGTGTTGTGCTCACAAGCATCTTTTGGGCGATCATTACTATTCCGGACGAGGTCAAGATCCTCAAAAAGGAGGCGCAGGGCCAAAGCCAAGAGCTTGATCTGAAAAAGCCGGTGGAGTTCATCAATTTCTGCGAGGAGCTGGATGGCAAAGCCGAATGGGACAGCCAGGGATTCAGAAGCTGTGAAATCGACAGTACTGAAGAGAAGGATGTTGTAGTGATGAATGTGTTCTGCAAGAAGTTTGAATTAAACCTCAGCTACGGCTCATACGGGGTCAAGTGCGATGGGCATTCAGCAAAGTGAAATCGTATGCGAGGTCTGCAGGACGCAGATGATTGAGAGGCACTGCAAGATTGTGTGCCAAAACTGCGGCTTTATGTGGGACTGCTCTGATCATTAATTTTTGCCCATAGAATTGTGCCAATGCGGGCGCGCAAAGTGTTACAAGCCGAAAGCGAGCGCGAGTGATTCGTAATAGAAATAATCCATTAAAAACGCCGTGGCCCTGAGTGGGACAAATGGTTTGATGCCGTAGAAATTACTCGTAAATCTTCAATTCTCATCTAAGATTTACAAATTTTGTAAGTGCAATATCGTTTTGCAGTACAAACTTTATATGTATTTCTAGTGTTCTAGGAAAATGAAAAAAGAGGGCGTAGTGACAATTGCAATACAAAGTTTAAATATCAAGCGTTGCTCCTACCTGTGCGCACAAATGTCGTACAAACTTTATAAATATAGTTTCAATTCATAAAATCGGGGAGTGGTTTACATGGAACAAGAAAGTAACTTAGGGGAACCTCTGTGGTTTAGGAAGCTACAAGAGCGCATAGCAGAGCTAGAAAGAGAAGATACAGAAGAAAACACAGTCTAATATGGCTTACAAGACGGTTTCCATCAATGTGGATGAGAATAGAGGTATCTTCCCAAAGGACACCCTCAATGAGGATGAGGTAGTCTTTTTGCTCAATAAGGACTATATCATCAGCTCGCACTACCCTCTGAATGGGAAACAAAAAGTGCCCTATCTGCTTAAGCCTAATCCGCAGGAAAGCCCAGGCCATTTCTTTTTGATCAAGGCGATTGAGGAATATCTATCGCAACACACAGAGAATGTAAGGCTCTATCGAACTGTGAAACCCGACATTATTTTTGAGGCCAAGGGAAAAAAGATTGCGATTGAGGTCGAAACAGGCTCAGGGATTAATGATCGGCGTCGCATGATTGAGAAATGCCACATTCTGAATAAGACATACTCAGATTGGTTCTTTGTGGTGAGCAGAGCGCCCTTGCTGTATCGTTATCGGGCGTATGGGAAGGCGTTTACCCGAAAGAACGTTCGCAGAAAGATCGATAGCTACTTTGCCTATGCGCCACCCCGCTCTCGCGGAGGTGGCTTAAGTAGAGTAGGTAAAATGAAGATTCCTAAAAATAGGAACGATCAATCCTAAAAATAGGATTAGCGTTGCCATGTGTAGGTAATTTGAGAGGTATATAAACGCAACCTACCTATGGCTTTTACCAAAAAAGTGGTAAAGTTTTACCTAAAAACAGGAAAAGGGTCTCAGAGTGCGCATTACCACAAACTTTAAATATATGGCTTTAAACCATAGTATTATGGTTAAAAATGGCTAATGAAACAATTCAGATACTTAAGCTCCTTATCATGGAAAGAGATGAGCCTCTAAGCATCAGGAAAATCTCCCAACTAAGGGATATCAACTACAAGTCCGCCTATACTTCCGTGCATACGCTTGAAGAGAGGGGCCTTGCGAGGCTCCAAAGGGTGGGAAATACCATCGCCTGCTCATTCACCTCTCTGTTTGATGATTGGGTATTCCAAGCCGAGCATATGCGAAGAGCGGATCTTCTTAAGAACAAGGATTTTGGAATCATGCAAAGCCGCCTCTCTACCCTCCCTTTCCCCTTCATTGCGCTGCTCTTTGGCTCCCATGCCAAAGGGACACCTGGGAAGCATTCCGATATCGATATCCTCACCATCGGCGGAGATCAAAAGGAGATCAAAGCAACACTCTCGCTTTTGCCCGATAAGATACATCCAACGTGCATTACCTATGAGGAATTTCTCACGATGGCAAAAAGCAGGGAATTTAGCGTGGTTAGTGAGGCAATCAAAAGAAATATAATCCTCCTTGGAATTGAGGAGTACTATAGGCTGATACGCAATGCTCACTAAAGAGAGAATCAAGGAAGCGGAGATCAATGTGACCTCTTATCTTTCTGATGGCCTTCTTAAGAAAGCGCCCCTTCAAAAAGAGGTGAGGGCGATCTTTCTTCAAAACGGAAAAGAGAGCTTGAGGGTTGCAAATGACACCTTCCAAAACAAAACATCTGATCTGTGGGTGATTGTGTGCTCCTATTATGCCATGTTCTACTATGCGAATGCAGCCCTTCTCACTCTTGGATATAAAACTGGAGAGAAAGTTGTCCATAAGGTGACAGCGGATGCGCTTATTGTCTATGTTCGAAAGAAACTTGAGAAATCCCTTCTTGAAAGCTATGAGCTGGCAAAAGATGAAGCATTGCAATTCGCAGGCGTTCGCGCAGATTCGCTTATCGAGTCCTATGATTTTGAAAGAGCGAAAAGAGGGCTTATCCAATACAAGACGCTTGAGGGAGAGAAGCACTCCAAGGCCAAAACATCCCTTCAGCGGGCAAAGGAATTTGCAAAAGAAATGGAAAAATTGATGTTGATTGGTTGATCGAGGGGCCCTTTCTTAGGTTCCAAAATTCACTTTTTCTCTGCGAAATCCTGCACGAAAAATAACAGGGTTGGTGGCTTAAAAACCTCAACAAAGCCATATTTTGCCTATTTCTCCCTCAAATAACCAAAAAACAACCAAAATTGAGTGGTTGGGAGATCAGTTTGCCTCTTCATGGGAAAAATAGGCCATTTGGAGCCAAACTCTCGCCATGAACTAACCCTCCTTTTTCCAAACTATTAGACTCCAAAAATCTACGCACATCGAAATGAAATCTAACACCAATTCTTCATAAAATTTATTTTAAATCTGTACGATATTGTAACCACTTCTAAATGAATAAAATAAAAAGATTTATAAAGGCATATTCGTTACCTTTTCACATGGTAAATGTTACTCTCAAATTGCCACAAAATGTTGCGGCAAAAGTGACTCCACAAGAACTTGCCGCTTATGCCAAAGGGCTGTATGAGCAGCGAACGTCTCCTTTCATGGGAGAAATCGATCTCCAATCGGCAGATGGTGGAAAAAGACACACCCAGAATCAATGGATTAACCTCTATAACGCCCAACAGGGAGAATTTTTAGGCAAAAGAATCATTACTGCACCTGATGCTTATAGGGCGGGAAAATCAAGTTCACCTCAGCTTCTAGAGAGTATGCAGCGTGATTTTGATATAAGTTGGATGACAACTGGTACAAAGATCCTCTACGACCCAAAAACGCTTGATGGACGAGTTGTCCATCCAAGAGGTATTGGCATCGAACCAATCAAAAGAAAACTTCTTATCCCCGTTTACCAAGATGCAAGTTTAGATGATGTTTTGGGAACCGGAAATGGAGTAAATTATATGAGAGCAGTACTCCACACAACCGATGAAAAACTCATCGCACAAACACTCTCTACACTTTCCAATAAAGAAGTTAGAAATATTTATGTTTGGACTCCCACTCAGGAAAATAGGGCAGGACGATTTGAACGGGCCGTGGACTTCGTCTCCATTGGCGAGTGGTTCGATGTCGATGGCTACTACTGGCCTGGTGGCGGCGGCGACGGCCACTCTCGTGGGGTGTCAGTGAAGTCAGAGTCGGCGAAGCCGACGCGCCAAAATAAATAAAATTATATAGGTTCATTCTCTTTTTCCCATTGTCTTGGCTTGCGCCAAGGCCACACGTCGGTTTATCAGGGCGACGCTTATTAGCCATAAAATTCAGCCGCGACATTAAGTAGCGCACGCGAAAAAGTGAAGCGGCGGTGAACAAAGAGATAAACCGGCTACAAGGGCTCGGGCCGTGGACTTCATCTCCAATGGCGAGAGGTTCCATGTCAATGGCAACAACTGGCCTGATGACGACAACAACGGCCACTCTCGTGGAATGGCCTTGGACTCCAAGACATTTTTGATGAAAAGATACGGAAAACTCTATGATTTGCTTTGCTCCTATGAGCACCTTGAACGTGCATATAAGAGTGCAAGAAAACATAAAACCACAAAATCTTATGTGGTCGAATTTGAGAAAAACTTGAAAGATAATCTTCTGCTTTTGCGCACTGAACTTCTCTTTCATTCCTACCATCCAGAGCCATTGAAGACATTTATCCTGCGCGATCCAAAGACGCGGAAAATCTCAAAATCCGCCTTTCGGGACAGAGTTATCCATCATGCCCTTGTCAGCATACTTGAGCCAATCTTTGATAAAACATTCATCCATGATTCCTATGCAAATAGGAAAGGAAAAGGGACTCTTAACGCGGTGAGGCGATTCGATTTCCTCAAAAGAAAAGCAAGCAAGAATTTCACCCTCCCCTGCTACGTCCTTAAGGCAGACATCAGAAAATATTTTGAGACTATCCACCATGAAACACTCCTTTCCATCATTAAGAGAAAAATAAAAGATCAAAGAATAATCTGGCTCATAAGGAAAATTCTTGATAATTATCAAAGTGGGGGGGGGGGGGCGATCCACCTCAACAAGGTAGGAAAGGAATGCCGCTTGGCAATCTGACAAGCCAATTTTTCGCCAATGTCTATCTCAATGAGCTTGACCAGTTTGTGAAGCATCAATTGAAAGCGGAGTTCTACATCAGGTATGTGGATGATTTTGTGATTCTGCACCCTGAAAAAGAAACACTTGAACATTTCAAAGAAGAAATACAAAGTTTCCTCAAAACCATCTGCCTGAACTTGCACCCAGATAAATCAAAAATAATTCTACTTGAAAGAGGTGTGACTTTTCTTGGCTATAAGATTTTTCCGCATCATAAAATTTTGAGAAAAAGCAATATGAGAAAATTCAGAAGAAACTTTTTTGAGAAGACACTCCTTGCAAAACATGATGACCAATTATATGATGATTTGTTGAATGAACTTCATGGCTGGTTGGAATACGCGAAATGGGCAGACACTTATAAATTGAGAAAAAGAATATTGGAGAATATCCAAAAAGAATTTACCCATAGAATCCCAATCAGGGATATTGATCGCTGGATAATATACAGAAAGAATGGATAAAAACCAATATTTGAAATGAAATCTTTGAACCTATCTATTCTTCTTCCCCGCCCGTGCAATCATCTCAAGAATCTCTGGATGCTCGGCTGAGATGGTGTTCATGAACGTGTTCATCTTCACCAGCTGGGCCTTCATAACCTCAATATCTTTCTGAAGAATAGGCGTTCTGTCAAGCTCCATTGCCTTTTTGAGGCTAAGGGGAGTTCCGCACTGCTCACACATATCAAACTTTGATGGATTAATGTGCTCACATTTGGGACAAAGTAAAGAGGTCTCTTTTTGTGACTCTTTCTCGGCAAGTGCCCCCTTATGCCTCCTGAGCCTCTCAATATTATCCTCAGTGGATAACCTTCCATACGTCTCGGCATAAAACTTCATAGAATGTCCAAAATTGCCCGAACTCCATGTTGCATCCATATTCTCCTTTTTCTTAAGGGTAACTGCTGAATGCCTCCATGCGTAGAGTTCCATTGGCTTTTGAACCCCTGCCTTTGATGCCATATCCCTAATTCGCTTGGAAATTGCTGGGTATTGATACCTTAAAATTCTCCCGCCCGTATTGGATTCCTGAATCCATAAAGGATCATCTTTGCGCTTGGTAGGGTGGGCCATGAGCCATCTATTGAGCATCGGGCCAGCATCATAGAGCAACACATCACGCTTTCCCGTCTTTCCATTGCGAATATGGATGATTATCACGTCTTTAGACTTCTCGGCATCTCCATAGTTCAAATCAATGAATTCGGAAGGCCGAAATCCCCCATCCAACTGGGCATAGATCAAGGCTTTCAATTGGATACTGGTAGTTTGGGAAGCCATTTTCTTTGCATCATCCCAGGTAATCATATCGGATGGAGAGAGTTCTCTTCTGATCTTATTTGAGCCAACGCTTTTGAGGTCTTTGAATCCTACTGGTGTTTCCTTATCATTGAGCCAGCGGATAAAGGTAAGCGATCTATTGAGCATAGTAGAGTATGCTGACCTTCCAAGCTGTTGCCGTAATTGAGCATACCAAGAATTAATGAGTTTCTTATCTTGCATCTCCAATTTAATATCTTTAGACTTTTCTAACAGATGAATAATATGGCAAAGAAAAATATCTTTGGTCGCATCTGTCACATCATATGAATCAAGAAATTCTTTTACATACTCTTTATTTTTTGATGAAATCGAAGGATTGCGAAATAGCCGTTCTTTGCTCCTTTCAGCCTTTATTTGGTAGTTTACAATTCCCATAATAAACCATTACCCGTCGATAAATGAAGAGAAAGAGTGCGAACTATTTAAAGGTTACGGAGTTTAACCATGAGTAGGACGCCGTGGCCCGGATTTGAACCAGGAAAGCCTTGCGGCAATCCGCTTTCGAGGCGGACGGAGTACCGGATTGTCCCACCACGGCATGAGGAGGGTGTGTTTATCAGGCGTATAAAAATGTTTCAGTGGAAAGAAAAAGC
>CAYTKI010000019.1:0-16021 GCA_964438385.1 uncultured Methanosarcinales archaeon
GCCAAACGCAAACATTTATAAAAAATCAGAAGCTTGTTCTTTGCATGGCCTACCAGGATTCCGAGTCAAAAGCGGTTGCTGCGATCAAGAAAGCGATCCCCGCCTCACTCAAGCAGAACATGCTTAAGGAAAGCAAAGGGATGTTTGCCGAGCTGTATGAGAATAATGAGGTATTTCCCAATCATTATCTTGCGTGCGCGATTGATGGGGTTGGGACAAAAGTCATTCTCGCTGAAGTGATGGGGAAGTATGACACCATCGGCATTGACTGCGTTGCGATGTCTGCGAATGACTTGGCCACTCTTGGTGAGGTCTCTCCATTTCTTTTCATGGATTACCTTGCCTGCCAGTCAAAGATACAGGAGGAAGCCATCACCGGAGAAATCATCAGGGGCGTCTCAAAAGGGCTTGAGCTGTGCGACGTGTCTTCCATCCTGAAAAATTCCATCAAGGCAAATTTTGGGAAAGGGGAAACGGCTTCTGTTGATGAATTGATTTCCTCAACCAAGCCCGGCTATGGCTTTGACATTGCGGGTGCGATGATTGGGTTCATTAAGAAGAAAGCGCTACAGACGCACGCCGCGCCGGGAGATGCCATCATCGCGCTGCCAAGCTCAGGGGCCCACTCCAATGGATACACTGACCTTCGCCATCATCTCCTGAAGGGGGACTTTGAGCCGCGCGAAGAGTTTAGGAAAAAATACAAGGGGAAATTCACAGTTGATGAGAACATCGGGGGAATGAACCTTGGAGAGGCGCTGCTTGAGCCCACAAAAATCTATATCAGGGAGATGGCAAGAATCGCAAAAGAATTTTCCGTCATTGGCGCCAATAACACCGGGTATGGGCTCAAAAACCTCAATAGGATACCGGGAAACATCCGATTTGTAATCGATAACCCTCTTCCCATCCATCCCCTTTTCCAGCTCATGCAGAAAGAATCCGGCTTTTCAGACGAGAGAATGTATTCTACTTTCAATATGGGCATGGGCTTCTTTATCATCGCAAAGCCAAAGGATGCACAGAAGATTGTTAGCATGACAAAAGGCGCTCAGATCGTTGGTCGTGTTGAGAAATCTGCGAGGAAAGGGACATTGCTTGTTAAAAATGGGAAGAAGATCTGGTTTGAGGGGTACTGAGTAACCTATAATTGTCCTCCATTCTTAAAAAACAAATATTTTCCGTAATCGCTTTTGTTAGACGGAGAGGCATTTGGACAAAAGGTATAAAGAGACAAAATAAAAAGCATCAAAAAACCAAATGCGAAATAGGATTCTAACATTATAAAACTAGAAATAGAAATTACTACAACAATAAAATCAATCACGGGTCCTATAAGCATAATATTCTTTTTGGATGAAATAGGGAGGTCATTAAATCTTTGATAGTTTTCTTTGGATATAGAACAATGGAAATTTGGCAGTAACTTAATTTCAGAGTGGATGCCATATTTTTTATAACACCAATAATGCCCAAATTCATGTAAGGAACTACGCATAAAATTAATGATAAAAGCGATGATTCCTGAAATAAGAAAATAATAAATCATGTGAAATCAATAACACAGTACATACCTTGCCATGTATTTAAGCTGCGAAAACGCCGATTTGAGGTTCTCAGTGATGCGCGCGGCTGAGGTGTGCGCTTCGCTCCTTTGCTTTGGGCTTTGCTTTGAGGCAATCAGGCGGCCATTGAGATTATTTAAGAATGCGTTGCACTGGTCAAGCTCTTTTCTCATGCCCATCTGGATAGAGAGGGCAATTTCCTTTTCTCCCAAATAATATGACTTCATGATGTTTTCGAAATGCTGTTTAAAGGATGAGGAAATCTGCTGCAATTCCGAAATCGCCTCCCGATCCAAGTTGGCTGTTGCGGATATCCTTGCCACCCGCTTGAACGAGTCTGCGATTTTCTCAAGCCGAATGATCATGAGCCGGTCCGAATGCAATTGCCAAGGGGTCCTATTCATCACTCTTGCCACTTTCGGATGAGTCATTGCGTACTTAACAATGCGCGAGCCCAGGAAATACAGCCGGTTGACATCCGCATCGCGCTCAACGATAACATCAGGAGAATATTGGCCAATCGCGCAGAGAGCGGCATCATCAATGATTGCGCGGACGAGGACATCCATTCTCCGAATCATGCTCTCCATTGAAATCTCCAGCGGATTGATGATATTTTTCGCGACGATCCGGGAAGCGTTATGCTCCATGATCTCCATTCCTGAAAGGTTCCTGAGAATATTCTTAATGTCGTGACCTTTCTTTTCGATGTCTTGTGAATGGATGATAATGGTGTCGCAGCAGTTCAGATACGCAGCCACAATCTCTGCCTGAATTCTTGCCAGATCCTTGTCCTGAGCGTCAATAACGAGTTCAGAATGCTCTTCTTCGTGCGGCTTTGAGCGCGCTTCAAGGACAAGTTCATGCCCCTTGTCATCAATTGTAATGAGATCTCCCTTCTTGAGCTGGTTGTTCTTGACCCAGCTGCGCGGCATGGTCACAATGTAGGAGCCATTGCCAAATCCAATCAGCTTGCGATAATCCACTCTACCACCCTCAATATTCCCTGCTTAAAAGCCGATATTTAAACATTATGGCGGCATATCATAGAGTTTAAAAGTATATACTTCATATAGTATTATGGGGAATCATATGATTATATATAGTATATAGGTTAAGTATAAATATACATGGCCCATAAAGAGCCATCTAGGGTGGTCAGATGGAGCTAGAATTCCTTGAAGGAAAGGGAAAGAAGTTGGCGAGAAGAATCCGCCACATATCCAGATATTACCAGCCAGAAGTCCAGAGCGATGAGGACACAGATATTTATCTCCTCAAGCGCAACAAGCGCATCTGGGAAAGTATCGAGCAATAAGAGAGGGTGTTTCTTAGCCAAAAGATAGGGGCTAGCGTGAGCTTCATCCACTACTATCATGGCAATAAGCAACAGAAAGACGAGGTGAAAGCATGGTTCAACAATGCGTGTGCTGCGGGCTTCGGATAACAAAAGCAGCACTGAGTGATCCCTATATGTGCCGCGGTTGCGAGAAACTCACAAGGGGTAGCTTGTGGGCGCGATACCAGCACCTTGATCGCAAGGCAGGGCTTTGATACATTTTCCTCAATTTTGGAATAATTTTATTTGCAACAGCCATAGAAGAGTTACTGAAATGAGGTAAAAACATGGAAACAAATGCGCAAAAAGCCAGGAGGACTGCATCGCTTGAGTACTTTTTTGAGCGGCTTGCGGCCATCGACCTTTGGGATCGCTCAATCTCACTGAAGGAGAAATAGGAGACCCTTTGGGATCAAGAAAGATTAGCACACAATGAATTTTTTAGCCCAGAAAATGGTTTCTCCTCGCCAAGAACGTGGCGAAATGTTTATATAGCCATTACGCTCTATTTTCTCTAATTTTGCGGCCTATTTTCCGACGAGAAATTGAAGAAGGACTCTTTTTGGAACCCATTCACAAAAACAACGCATTCAAGCCCTAGGAATACGCGATGCAACCAGAACAACAGCAAAGTTACGGAGCAAAGGACATCCAGGTCCTTGAGGGACTAAGCGCTGTGCGCAAGAGGCCGAGCATGTACATCGGCTCAACAGATATCGCCGGCCTTCATCATCTGGTGTATGAGGCGGTTGACAACTCCATTGATGAGGCGCTTGCAGGCCACTGCACAGAGATTTCTGTTATCATCCACAAAGACAATCATGTCACGGTCTCAGACAATGGCCGAGGCATCCCAGTTGATCTCCATCCGACGCTTAAGATTTCCGCACTGGAAGTTGTGATGACAAAGCTTCATGCCGGGGGGAAATTTGACAATAACGTCTACAAGGTCTCTGGCGGGCTGCATGGCGTTGGCATTTCAGTCACCAATGCCCTCTCAAAGTCCCTTATCGCTACTGTGAAGAGGGAGGGGAAGATTTTCGAGCAGCGCTATGAGAGGGGAACTCCCCTTGCGCCGGTAAAAGAGATAGGTTTCAGTCCCGAGAGGGGTACGAGCATTACCTTTATCCCTGATGAGGAGATCTTTCCCCTCATCGAGTTTCACTTTGACACACTTTCCTCCCGGCTGCGCGAGCTTGCGTTTCTCAACAAGGGGGTGCACATCGCCATCCTTGATGAGCGCACAGGGAAGAAGCATGATTTCCTCTATGAGGGCGGCATTATTTCCTTTGTGCAGTTCCTCAACACCAACAGGATGCCCTTGCACGAAGTCATCCATAACCAAAAGGAGAAAAGCAAAATCGTCGTGGAGTTCGCGCTGCAATACAATGACTCCTATCAGGAGAATGTCTTCTCTTTTGCGAATAACATCAATACTAGGGAAGGGGGCACGCATCTTGCGGGCTTCAAGGCAGCGCTCACCAGAACCATCAATTCCTATGCGGAAAAGAAAGGGCTGCTCAAAGAAACGAAACTAGCGAGCGAAGACACCAAGGAGGGCCTCACCGCAGTCATCTCCGTCAAGATCCCCCAGCCTCAATTTGAGGGGCAGACCAAGACGAAACTTGGAAATGCGGAAGTGAAGGGCATTGTTGAGTCCTTAACCAATGAATGCCTCAGCACCTTTTTTGAGGAGCACCCGCACATTGCCCGCACTGTTGTCCAAAAGTGCATCACTGCATCTTTGGCAAGGGAGGCAGCCGCGCGCGCAAGGGACCTGACGAGGAGAAAAGGGGCGCTGAATCACGGCTCACTGCCCGGCAAATTGGCAGACTGCTCTGAGCGGGATCCTGCAAAATCAGAAATGTATCTTGTGGAAGGCGATTCTGCGGGGGGGAGCGCAAAGCAGGGACGCGACCGCAGTTTTCAGGCAATCCTTCCCTTGCGAGGAAAGATTCTCAATGTCGAGAAAGCGCGGCTCTCAAAGATTTTTGAGAACACCGAAATCACAGCGCTTATCACTGCCATCGGAACGGGAATCGGGGATGAATTTGACATCACAAAAGCGCGCTACCACAAAATTGTCATCATGACCGATGCAGATGTTGATGGGGCGCATATCCGCACCCTGCTCCTGACATTCTTCTTCCGCTACATGCTTCCTCTTATTGAGTCGGGCTATATCTACATCGCCCAGCCGCCACTGTTCAAGGTGCAGAAGGGAAAGAAAGTTTCCTACGCGTATAACGATCTGCAGCTTGCGGCTCTTCTGAAGGAGATGGGACAGGATGCAGGCGTTCAGCGCTACAAGGGCCTTGGAGAGATGAATCCCCAGCAGCTCTGGGAGACCACGATGGACCCAAAAATAAAGACGCTTCTGAAGGTGACATTGGAGGATAGCGTGGAGGCGGATAAGCTCTTCACGCTTCTTATGGGCAATGAAGTTGAGCCGCGGCGGGCATTCATCGAGAAGCACGCGTCAGAAGTTGTGAATTTGGATGTGTAGGGAAATTAGCGGCCTGCTCAATTTGTGACTATCTATACTCACGGACAAAATCTATTGAGCAATAGTTGTCCGTTCGTAATAAGTAAAAGGCATATTCATACTCACTATCGTTCGTAGATTTCAATCAGAGATTGAAATTATTGCTCAAATTTTTGCGCCTTTTACTATATCCACTAACTTTTTAAATTAAGTTTCATTCCCTCTCCGAATGGAAAATGAGATACTCTCGATTGTATCAGGACTTGTGATCTTTTTCGGCATTCTTCTCTTCTACCGTTTCTTTGGCAAAACCGGGCTATTCCTTTGGATGGGGATTGCCATCATCATCGCAAACATCCAGGTGCTCAAGACTATCTCGGTCTTTGGCTATGTGACGGCGATGGGCAACATCATCTATGCCACGACTTATCTCGCAACGGATATTCTCAATGAGATTTACGGGAAGAGAGAAGCGAGAAAGGCGGTAGTCATGGGGTTCTTTGTACTAATATTCTTCACGATCATCATGCAGCTCACGCTCCAATTTGCGCCTGACGCCTCCGACACCCTCAGCCCCGCGCTTGCGCAGATCTTCGGGCTGCTCCCCCGCGTCACATTCGCATCCCTTAGCGCGTACCTTATCTCACAATCCGTCGATGTGTGGCTCTATGCGCGCATCAAGCAGGCCATGAAGGGAAGGCACCTGTGGTTCCGCGCAAACGCGTCTGGAATCATCGCGCAGCTCCTTGACAATCTCACTTTCACCTGGATATTTTTTGTTGGATTTTTTGGGCTCTTTGGATGGAATCAGCAGCTTCCTACAGAAATCATCATTGAGATCTTCATCACATCGCTTCTCATCAAGTACTTCGTCTCGATATGCGACACTCCTTTTGTCTATGCGGCAGTGTGGATGAAGAGGAAGGGGATGATACCTTAATAATCAATCAGCAAACCCATTCTTTTTTCATTTTCAAGAATTTCCCTTCGTTAATGGCCATTCTGATATCCCTCATCATCTCCAAAAAGAAATGCAGGTTGTGGATTGATGCGAGGCGGAAATACGTTAGCTCATTTGCAATGAAGAGATGGCGCAGGTACGCCCTTGTATAGGTTTTGCATGTTGAGCATTTGCATATAGGGTCAATTGGCCTTTTGTCTGTTTGGAACTCCTTGTTCTTAATGCTCATCCGGTATTTGTTTTGGATACTGCCCCCGCTCACTGGAGTAAGGAAAAGATAGCCGTGCCTTGCAAGACGGGTGGGTGTGACACAATCAAAAGTATCCACGCCCCGCTCCACAGAATTGAAGATGTCCTCAACCGCCCCTATGCCCAAAAGATGGATTGGCTTTTCCCTGAGCAAAGGAAGCGTCCAGTCAAGAATCTCATGCATTTGTGCTTTTGATTTATCGCCGAGACTTCCGCCGATCGCGTAGCCGCTAAATGGCTGGCCTGTGATGAATTCTGCGCTCTCTTGCCTCAAATCTTTCCATACTCCCCCCTGCACGATTCCAAACAATGCCTGCTTTTTATTATTCCTGTTTGCTTTTATGCAGCGAAGCGCCCAGTTGTGCGTCCTTTCCAATGATTTTTTTGTGTAATCGTAATCATGGAGAGGAGAAGTGCATTCATCGAAGGCGAGGATTATGTCCGCTCCCAGATCCTGTTGGATTTTCATAGAAATTTCAGGCGTCAGCCTTGACTTGTCCCCATTGATTGGGTTCCGAAAGGATACGCCATCCTCATCCACTTTCGCCCATTTTTCCCCTTTAGGGTGATTGGCAGCTTTTTTCATCAAGCCAACATCCGGGAAAAAACCGCCTATCTTTCCCGTGCCGTGCTCCTTGCCAAAGCCAAGCGAGAAGACCTGGAAGCCGCCGCTGTCGGTGAAGAATGGCTTTTGGAAATTCATGAAGCCGTGCAACCCGCCCATCTTTTTTACAACTTTCTCACCTGGTCGGAGATGGAGATGGTAGGTGTTTGCCAGTGCCACTTCCACACCCAAGTCTAGCAGGTCCTGGGAAGAGAGGGCGCGAACGGTTGCAAGAGTGCCTACAGTGACGAACGCCGGAGTTGAGAAGGAGCCGTGAGGGGTTTTGATGATGCCTACTCTTGCAGAGGACTTCTTGTCATTCTTAAGGATGGAAAAAGAGAGTGGCATTTCGCTTTTGCCTTTATCCTGTACTTTTAACCTTTTCTCTTGTCCAAACCTTTAATAATCGACGCTCTTTTTCCATTTCCATGATGAACAAAAAGGAATTTTTGGAGATGCGAAAGGAGCTTGCCCAAAAAGATGAGCGAAGGGAGGAGATTATTGCTTTATCGCGCGACATCATTGCGCTCTCCAAGCAGATTATCTATGCTGCGATTCGGGGCGATCTTGCGGCGGCAAAGCCAAAGCTCGCAACCCTTGAAAAACTCATCGCGCAATTGCGCAAAATCGACATCCCGCTTGACACCAACATCTCGCAGACTGCTTTCCAGGAATATGTGGAGGCGGCTGCCATGCTTCATTTTGTTGAGAAAGGGGAGCTTATCACAAGAAAAGCGCTTGGCGTGGATGCCGAGAGCTATCTGCTTGGGATGTGCGATTTGACCGGCGAACTTATGAGAAAAGCGGTGGATGCGGTCATCAAAAAGGATTTTGAGCTCGCATTTAAAATCAGAGAGCTTGTTTCGCTTCTCTATGGGGAATTTCTTGAGTTTAATTTGAGAAACTCCGAACTTCGCAAGAAGTCTGATCAGATCAAATGGAATTTGCAGAAGATTGAGGATTTGATTTGCGATGTCAAGCTGAAAGGGAGAGTGTAGTTTTTTTAGTATCACACTTCCCCACACCAGTATATCTTATAGAAAAGTTTATATAGGAAGTTTTGGATAAAAGCCCCAATGGCGAGCCAGCTGCGCGATATCATCGTGTTCTTTGAAGACATCGGGCTCTATGATGTGGTGCTCCCTTTTTTGCTCGCGTTCACGATCGTCTTTGCCATCTTTGAGAAGACTAAGGTTTTGGGAACCGAGGATGGGAAGCCCAAGAAGAATCTCAATGCCATTGCCGCCTTTGCCATAGCATTCCTTGTCATCGCCTCTTCACGGCTTGTTGAAATCATCACCAAGGTGTCTGCAAACGCCGTCGTCTTGCTCTTCCTCTCCGTACTGTTTCTCATGCTTGCAGGCTCCTTCCACAAGGAAGGCGAGCCGTTTTTTTTGGAAGGTGGCTACAAATGGATTTTCATGCTTGTGATGTTTGTTGGCATCGGAGGAATCTTTCTTGACGCGCTGCACACAAACGATGGCAACACATGGCTTGAGGCAGTGGGCGACTTTTTTGGGGGGACGAGCAGCGATCGGGTTGTCGGCTCTGCCATCATGCTTATCTTTGTTGTGATGTTCATGGTGTGGGTGCTTAAGGGCGAAGATGGCAAGGAAAAGAAAAAAGAATCTTAGTCATAAGATTTATATAGGGCCAAAGAAAGGAAATTACAGGAGGAACAAAAGAGGCACATGGCAGGAAGCGCAATAGAGCGGCTCATTGAGAACCTGGAACAGGCGGGATTTGTTGATGTTGTGCTTCCCTTCCTTCTTATCTTCACCATCATGTTCGCCATTCTCCAAAAGACAAAGATCCTGGGAGATGGAAAAAAGAATTTTAATGCAGTCATTTCGCTTGTCATCTCCCTTCTTGTGATAATCCCTCACGTAACCAACAAGTATCCTGTGGAGTCTGATCCGATAGAAATACTCAACAATGCGATTCCCCAGGTGTCTATCGTGATTGTTGCCGTCATCTTCCTTCTCATCCTCATCGGCGTATTTGGTCAGGAATCTGTTTTCCTTGGGCTTGCGGCCCCTGGCTGGGTGATGTTTATTTCCATTGGCATTATCGTCACTATTTTCGGAAGCTCAGCTGGCTGGTGGAACGGAAAAGCGGAGAGGGTTCTTGTGGATCTCTTCGGGGCGGATGCGATAGCGGTTGTCATCATGCTCCTTATCTTCGGAGTCCTTATCATGTTCATCACCGGCGAATCTTCCGATTCCAAAGAGAGCGGCCTTAAGAGGGCGGGAATTGATCTTAGCCAGCTCTTTAAGCCCGGCGGCAAGTAACTGGCAATGGCCACGTTCCTTGATGTCACAGGACTTGCGCACTTCTCCGCTATTTTTGTCTTCATTTTCGTCTTTGTCGCCGTCTGGGCCATGTTCATGTACATGAAGGCCTTTGAAGAGCACAAGTGGGTCGCGTGGGCTGCTGCTCTTCTCATCGCGTTTTTCATTCTCATTTCTCCTTTGGCAACTAAGGTTGTACAGAACATCGCTCCCTGGTTCGCGGTTTTGTTTGTCTTTGTCGTCCTGATATCCGTTGCGGCAAAGTTTGTTGGCGATGCCGAAGTGAGCTTCATGAAGCCGCTTTTTTTGGTGCTTGTGATTGTGGTTGTTATGGTTGGCGCAGGAACGACGATCCGCTCGAGCATCACTGTTCCTGGAGATAACGAGTCATCAGTTGATTTTGCGCGCGATTACTCGCAGACATCCACTATTCTCTTCCATCCCAAGTTCATGGGCATGATGCTTATCTTTGCGATTTCCATCTTCATGATTGCACTATTGGTCATGAATAAGATGTGATGGGCGGGTTTGCCATTTTCTGATATTTTTTTACCCTCTGCCAACATTTTGAAATTCAACACTAAGAAATGGGCTAAATTAGGGAGGGTACTCACTGAGTGCGCTTTCCGTATGATTGATGCCCTCCACGCACCCCTGTAGGAATCATGTGTTGCGCACTACTGAAAAATATCTTAAGAAATACTATTTCTTCACTGTGCCCTTAGAAATCCTATCCAGCCGGTTGATGGATTCTGTCATGGTGGGCAAGATCTGCTGGAACACCTTCTCCATGGCCTTGATTTCCGTTCCCACATTGGTGATGCTCTTGTCGTAATCGCTGATCTTCCCGAAGATTGCCTTTTGCATGTTGTCAACAGATGCGCGCGTGTCCTTGACCTGCTGGTCAACCTGCTCAAGCCGGGCCTCAACGATGCTTTTCCATTCAATGACTTTTTTCACATCCTTGACCAGCTCCTGCCATTTCTCATCAATGATTGCCTCTGCGATCTCCTCTATGCGCTCATCAGTTGAGGAACTTGATGAAAAATTCTCCTGCTGCGCGGGCTGATGAAAATTCTGCTGGGGGAACTGCTGCTGCCCTTGCTGAGGAAATTGATTGTAATCCTGCTGCGGCGCAAACTGCTGCTGGGGAGGGAAACCCTGAAGGGCCGCTTGGGAAATGGCATCAGAAATTTGGGGAGATGCATACCCTTTCGACTGGAGGTTCTGCGCGATTTGACTATTTGAGAAGCCCTGCTGCTTCATGCGCACTGCTTCATCAACCGGAGAAGAAATGGGCATGGGAGGAAAATCAAGCGGCGGCACATCATCCCTGGATTTTTTCTTGAACGTAAATAGCGCCATCTATGCTGACCTCTTTTTGAGTCATTTATGCTGTTGACTCTATATAAAGTTTTCTTTTTGAAGGTATGGGTTTCACGAGGGAAGGAAATTCCTCATGCCCCTGCGCTGCCTTCTTGATATTGTTACTTCACTTCTCCCTTCCAAATACCACGGCTCTGTCCCGAATCTCGCTTCGCTCGGGTAGCGCCGGGCTCGCTCATGGATGTCACAAACAATGATGTGGTTCCCTCCCGTAAGGAACATCCCCTTCCACATTCGTTATCGCAATTGCTGATTCGCTCACAAATGAGGCGCTACCCTTATTCGGGACAGAGCCAAATACCACACAATATTTATAAAACAGGTTTCAACTCATTCTCCCATGGCAAAGAAAGGGGCTCATCCTAACGATAAGGGCGAGAATGAAAGCGAAGGATTGTTCTGGGCTGATCAGGTTGCGAAGCAGATTATCACAAGAGAGAAGTTCCACTATACAGATGAGAAGATAAAGGAGCCAGATACCTTTGTGGTAAAGAGCGGCGCATCTCTTTCCGGCGTTTTGCACATCGGCCGGCTTTCAGACACCATAAGAAGCGATTCCATCGTCACTGCGCTTAGGGATGCTGGGGTGAAGGCGAAGCACATCTGGGTTGCTGACAGCATGGACCCCTTAAGAAAAGTACCCGCTGGCATCCCTGAGAGCTATGCGGATTACATCGGCATGCCGGTGACTGATATTCCCGATCCTGAAGGGGCTTTTTCTTCCTATGCCGACCGCTACCTTGAGGAATACATGAAGGTCATTGACGAGTTTGTCGTCCACCCGATTGAGAAGCATTCCATGCGGACTGAATACAAAAAAGGAACATTCGCGCTGTTCATCAAAAAGATCATCGCCCACGCAGAAGAAGTGCGCAACATCCACAACAAGTACCGCACGCATCCGCATCGGAAAGGATGGTCGCCGTGGAATCCCCTCTGCGAGAACTGCGGCAAGCTCATGACGGCAAAGGTCACGGAAATTCATGATGGGAAAGTTTCGTACAAATGCCAGGACTATGAGTTTGAATCCACCACTGCAAAGGGCTGCGGCCATAAGGGGGAAAATGACCCTGCGAAAGGCAGCGGAAAACTGGTGTGGAAGAGCGAGTGGGCTTCGCAATGGGCGTGCTGGAAAATATCTTGCGAGGGCGCAGGCAAGGAATACCAGGTGCCCAACAGCGCGTATTGGATCAACGGGGAGATCATTGAGCACATCCTCCATTATCCCATGCCTGTGCCGTTCTTCTACGAGCACCTTTTTATTGACGGGGTGAAGATGAGCGCATCGCTTGGAAATGTCATCTATCCGAAAGACTGGCTTGAGGTCGCAACGCCTGAGCTTTTGCGGCTGCTCTATAACAAGCGCCTTATGACCACGCGGAGCTTTTCCTGGAAAGATTTACCTGCCCTCTATTCGGAATATGACCAGCTGCTGCGCATCTCTGATGGATCGGTCACGCTGACAAATGAAAAGGAGAAGAGCCATTCAAAACGGCTCCTTGAGATCTCAAAAATGGGGCCACTTGACGCTCCTTTGGATTTGTCCTTCTCCCACGCGGCGATGGTCGCGCAGATATTCACTGATGATGCTCTTGCGCTTAAGTCCCTTGAGAAATCCGGTCACTTTGACAAAAAGCACAAAGAGCAGATTTTGCGCACGCTCCACAAGGCGCGCATTTGGCTCTCAAAATACGCCACCGAGGATGACAAGTATGTGGTGCAGGATTCATTGCCTTCTGGAATTGTGCTGAGCGATGCGCAAAAAGAGGCATTGCATGACCTTGCAGATGCGCTCTCCCAGAAGGAGTGGGGGGAGAAGGAGCTGTTCAATGAGTTCTATGCGATTTGCCAGAAGAGGGGAATTAAGAACACCGAGTTCTTTCAGGCGGCGTATCGGGTTTTGCTTAATAAGGATAGGGGGCCAAAACTTGCGCCGTTCCTTTTGATGCTTGGGAAGGAGAGGGTTGTGCCGCTTTTTGAGGCGGTTTAGGCATTGCTTTTTTTCTTTTGGGATCTGCGGGAGAAGCGGATTTGTTTGTTTAACGTGAGATTAAACGCGGGCACTTTGTGAACATTACTTGTTCATTCACCATATTTATGGCCGAAAACAATCTTCTCAGGATAGAGTTCCTGCTTTTCAGAATTATAGGAATAGATTACTCTTAGCTTGCCAATCCACAACCTGCATGACCCTTTCAAGTCATAATGCAGATGTTTGTATCTTGTTGGCTCATCGGCAACCTCTTCAATTTTTGTCTTGATTCTTTTCTGTAATTGTGAATCGAGTTTCCCAAAATCCTTGGAGAATTCCTTGGTTGGCAGAATCTTATAGAGCATTCCAATCAGCAAAATCTCTTTTCTTGATTTGCTCTCTTGATCTGTTGTAAGACTCCATGAAACCCTTGTCTGCCATTAATTCTAAGGATTCAATTATGGAATCAAACTCATCCTTCATCTTGATAAGATCAAAGATTGCCTGTTTATTCACAGAGATTGTTTCTGCCATTGTAGGGTGATTGTAGGTACCAGAGTATATAAATCTAATGCCCAATGAGTGAATTGTGCTCCGTGATGTATGGGGAGAATGAGGTTGATGGCGTATAAAACGTCATTCGGCATCAAAGACTCATTGCAAGTAACGTCACATTAAATGACTTTAGCCGAGGTCAGGCATCCCTGACACCCGGGTCTTTTGCGAAGCAAAGTTCATTTAATGTGTGAAGCCGTCCCGCAATTATTTATTAAACCTGAAAACAAAACAAAAAATAATTTCAGCAGCCTTTGGCCGCTGTCATTCTCCATATTTTCTGTAAATTATGCGCTATGCACGCCAAATTAAGCTCAATCTTCGCGCTTTTAATTCCTCGAAGGAGAAATCCCCTAAAGCCAAGATTTTCCTTGATGTTTCCATACACCGGCTCGACAGTAATTTTTCTTGTCCCATATACCTTTTTTGACTCAGGCTTCTCCATCTTGTCCCTCATCCTAAGCCTTTCCCTGAAAAAGAAAGGAACATCCTTATTCTTCTTCAGCTCGTCATTATAATACATAATAATCTTCTTTCCGCTTTTTCTTGCGTAAACTCCTTTAAAATAAAATCTAGGTTTGCCGACAATCAGCTCATCTTTTTTAGCGTCATACTCATAAGCGTCATGGTTCAATGTCTGCTCTTTGCCTTCAAGCTCTTGAGCTTGAGATCTTGAAGGCACATACAGGTCGATTTTATTATCTTCAGCGAATTTTATATTTTTACCGTCGCTGTAGCCGCAGTCTAAAGCCACTTTTGTGGCTTTTTTTAGTTTAATATTCTCTTTGACATTTTTTATCTGTGGAATGAACTGGTGAGCATCGTGCTTGTCCTGGCAGAGATCATTTGATAAGATAATCTGATTTCTGGAGACAGAAATCTGAGTGTTATAGCTTAGCTCAGAAAATCCCTTTTTGTTTTGCATCATCCTTGATTCAGGATCAGAGATTGAAACTTTTTTCAGAGAATATTTTTCCAGCTCATTCTTTGCCTTTTTAATCTTCTTTTTAATCTTCTTCTTATCTTCACTTTTTTTGTAATCTCTTACTATCCTCCTCAAGTCTCTTTCATCTATTCCCGTCAGGCCTTCTTCTTTGTCTCCAAAAATCTGCTCTTCAATCTCATCAATTTTGATGTCATCTTCAACCATTTTATCTATTGCTTTGTCAAGCTTATCCAATCCTTTTTTGTCAAAATATCGTTTCTTGCCCGCGTATGCTTTCAGCATCGAGCCGTCAATTGATATGAAGCTTAAGTCGATAAGCTTGCTTTTATTTGCAAGCTCAACAGTTTTCTTGAATGCGGATTTTACAAATTCTGGATTGTCTTTTCTGAATCTGGATATTGTCCGAAAGTTAGGATTGACTTTCTCTGCCAGATACATGAAAACAAAGTTTTCCCTAGATGCTCCCGCCAATTTTCTTGAGCTTCTAACTTTACAAAGCATGCCTTGAATAAGGATTTTCATTATAATTTTGGGGTGGTATGCCGGATGGCCTGCACCATCATAAATCATATCAAAATTAGAGAAATCTAGAGACTCAACAAATTCCTCGACCATAAAGCATATATGGTCTTTTGGAATCATATCTTTTATTGACAAAGGCAGAAGCCAGTTCTGGTTTTTGTTTGATGCAATGTACACCATAAAATCACCTCTTTTTTAGACGGTAAAATTAGGATTTATTGACGAGAACTAGTATTTATATGTTGTGAATTATGGGACAGGCTGAAGAATTAAGTTCAATAATTTTTAGTGGCTAACGGCTGATAGGGGACATTTCTAAACGACGAACTAAACGAACGATGGGAGTTCTTAGAAAACTTCCTCCCATTATACCCACTCCAGAATCCTTAATGGAGAATGATACCCCTTATCACCCTGCATGCGCAACTTAAATATCCTTTGATGATAGTCATAGATTTTTTTTTTAGTTCCATGCTTGCTGGCAATTGCTGCGTAGATATTCCAAGCCCCCTTATAATCAGCTGCCGTTTTCTCGCCTTGAAGTTGTTTTCCGGTTCTCAAATAGGTATAAATATCTTCAAAAATCCAAGGATTGCCAACTGTGGCCCGGGCTAGCATTACTGCGCTGCATCCTAAATCTGTCATTCGCTTGGCACTTGGTCCGTCAACCACTAATCCATTTCCAACGATGGGAATTCTTGCTTTAGCGATAATCTCTTGTAACGCCTTCCAGTCTATAGGGGCAGTAGAGGCATCTGTAGCGGTCTTAGCGTGAACCGTCACATAATCTAAGCCAACTTCATTAGCAATCTCAATTACTCGTAGATAGACTTTATGATTTTTCTCTGCCTCGTTTAAACCCAGCCTTATTTTTATCCCGCAGGGAAGTGAAGATTTCTTTCGCAAGGTCGTTAATAATTCTTTCATCTTCGCCGTTCGTTTGAGCAGCGCTGGACCATGTCCCATATTGATAATCTCCGGAGAAGGGCAACCAAAATTTAAGTCGATAACGGAAAGATGGGAAAATCGTCCATCTTTTTTCTCCATCCCTCCCCTAATCATGGCCAAGGCTTTTTGAAGAATCTCTTTTTTGCTCACCAGAAGTTGAATTCCGGTCTTGACGGAAGGAGTATAGCTATCTACCAA
>CAYTKI010000020.1:0-5144 GCA_964438385.1 uncultured Methanosarcinales archaeon
CCAAGATCCTCAGCTCCCGTGCTGGTCTTGAGTGATTTTCGCACAACACGTGTGACATTAATGGTTTTTGGGACCTCTTGGATAGTTCCGTTTGGCAAGGTCTCGTTGAAAAGGATAATGTCTTCGAGCGTGACTATCTCGGTCTCATTGAGGTAAACAGTATTAAATCCCTCTTTCACTTTGAGCCGATAGGATGGGTTCTTGCTGGTTTTGATGTAGACGGTGGCATTGATTGGGAGATTCGCGGTTTCACGCAGATAGTCTTCCAGAGTGACAACCGGCCTGTTGTTGACGGAGAGTATCCGTTCCCGCGCAACCGGCTGCTCATTGGGCTTTGGCGGCTGCATACCAGAAAGATACGCTGAGCTATTGATATCAATGCTTCGGATGGTAAGCCCTTCCCGTGTGGGATGCGGACTGATGGCAAGGAGCGCGACTGCTAAGAAGGCAAGCATCAAAAGGATGCGCCAGTTCGTAAATATTTTATTGAGTGTTTCTTTTATTGCCATGCATTAAGATCGTTCTTTTCTTTCAAGATAATACCTAAGCATGCTAACATTCTGTATCCAGGTGAAGATGAGATCAGCAGTCAGCCCAACAATGAGGATAAGCATGATTTGGCGGATGATATCGCTTTGCGCCATCGCGAATCCAATGCCCATAGCCAAAATTGCAATGACTGTTTGGGTGACTCCGGTCTTTATCGAGCTTGCAATGCGCTCATCAACGCTGCCTTCCTTTCTTTTCAGCACACGAATAGTGAGTAGGATGTCCGTATCAACCGAATAGCCAATCAGCATGAGAAATGCCGCGATTCCCGCGGTGCCAATGGGGATATTGAAGAGATTGAGAAACGCCAATGCAACAAGCATATCGCCAATTGCTGCGAGCAGGATAGCGATACTGGGAATAAATGTCCTGAAGTAAATAAAGACCACAAGCGCCATGAGCCCAAATGCCACAAGCATTGCCATAAGGGACTCCTTAAAGAAGCTCGCCCCAAGAGATGAGCCGAAGAATTCAACACCATAGCTGCCTTCATCCACGAAAATGCCTGCTTGGGAGATGGCAAAGAGCAGTTCATTGAGCTGCTCTTTGCTGTTGATGTCTATATCAGCGGAGACAATGACGCCTTGCTGCTGGCCTGCGATTCCAAATCCACGCACGATGATGTCATGAGTAGGCATCGCCAGCCGAAGGGAATGCTCAAGCGATGAAACGTCAGCTATCTTATCAAGCGGAAGGGTGATAGTGACCCCGCCCTTAAGCGAGACGTCTTTGACAAGTATTTCCCCTGTCTTGGAGTAATGGAAGCCGATAATTCCTAACGAAAGCAGCATAAGCGCGATAGGAAAAATGAGGAGCAGCTTGTATTTTTTCGCATAGAAATTCCAGAGCCGTTCCTTGAGGGGAATGCCGGGAGTTGGCTTTGGTTCTGGCTTATGCGCTTTAGTGGATTGCGAGGGGGCGCCCAAAATAGGTGAAGAAGGTGATGGAGAGGACTCCGGTTGCGAAACAGTATCAGTCATTGAAAACCACAAATAAGCAGATGAAAGAAGGGCTAGGGGGTTTTTATAAATGTTTTGATGGATGGGCAAAGTCAATTTGCGTGTGTTGGAATATTTCCCTATGAGTGATGATGTGCATAATTGTCACTTAACTTGACTTAGCCTGATGGATGCTTTTTGATGAGGGTGGTAATCTCCCAAGATCCAATAAAGGAAGACTCATTGGTGAAAATGGCAAAAATGACACTTAAATGGTTAAAGACTATTAATATGGTATTCTATCCAAACAACACTTTTGTATAGTGTCGGAACTAAATAATTGACCAACATTAATCCGACACTATATCAGGAGGACGCAACAAATTCCAATCAATTATTTGCGTCCGATATTATAGGTTACTATAATGCAATCCATAAGCTCCTTGAAGCAATGTGTGTAAGGTTGGGTGTTAATTTAAAAGTAGGGTGGGGCATATTAGGGCGTCGCCGTCCTTTTTGTGAGCGGTGCTGTGACTGCGTCATACGATGCGGAGGGGGAAGTCCCTTACGGGGAGGCGCCGCATAGCCCATTGCAGCAGCAAAGAGCGAGCCGGACTGCGACGCCCTCAGGGAAATATGCCCCACCCTAAAAAGGAGAAGGGATGCATCAGGAACTCATCAATTTTGCGGCATTTGCAAAGAAAGTGTGTTCTTTGCTCAATAATATCCTCCCGGGAATAAAAAAACAGGATTATTTTTTTTTCATCGCCGCCCGTACAAACCCGTAGAAAAGTGGGGAAGGATTTCCAAGCCGCGACTTGAATTCAGGATGCGACTGGGTCCCGACAAAGAAAGGGTGGCCTGGCAGCTCCATGTATTCCATAAGCTTAGTGCCATCATCCCGCGTATGGTATCCCGAGAATACAAGCCCTGCTTTCTCAAGCTGCGCAATGAATGTAGGGTTGACTTCAAAGCGGTGCCTATGCCTTTCAAGTACCACGTTTTTTCCCTTCTCAATTTTTCCGAGGCGAAATCCCTGCGCCTTATCCTTCATGAGTAGCGTAAGTTTGGCTTCATCTTCTTTCAGTCGGCCAGTTTCCTTGTAGAGTTTCTCAATTTGGCTTCCAGGCCTAAGCAGTGCCGCATACGCCCCAAGGCGCATTGTTCCGCCGTAGTCCTTGTTTTTCATGAGCTCAACCTGGGTTGGCAGGATGTCAATGAGAGGGTAAGATGTGTCCTTGTCCACTTCAGTTGTGTTCGCGCCTTTCATTCCGCACACATTGCGCGCAAACTCGGCAGTTGCAAGCTGCAGCCCATAGCATATTCCAAGATAAGGGATTCTGTTTTTTCTTGCATACTCAATCGCAATGATTTTTCCTTCAACTCCAGAGCTGCCAAAGCCCCCCGGAACAAGGATGCCATCATAATGCGCTAGCCCATTTACTTTTGACTTGTCTTTCTCAAAGGACTTGGAATCTATCCAGTTGATCTCAACCCCGCAGCCAAGCGCGGCTCCTGCATGGATAAGGGAATGGTTGATGCTCACGTAGGAATCGGCAAGGGCGTAGTCCCCGATATCGACATATTTCCCGACAATGGCGATTTTTACGCGCCCTTTTGGACTATGGATATTGTCGACAAGCTTTTTCCAATTAGAAAAATCCGGCTTTTTTTTGGACTTCAGGTGAAGGTGCTGCAATATCTTCTCGCCAAGTTTCTCTTTCTCAAGGTCAAGGGGGATCTGATAGACGGTATCGACGTCCGGTTCGGAAATCACGTGATCGGACTTGATATTGGCGTATGTCTCAATTTTCTTCTTGCGCACTTCATCCAGCGGCTTTTTCGCCCGGCAGATAATGAAATCAGGGAATATCCCTTCCTCGGAGAGCAGCTTGATCGCCTGCTGGGTGGGCTTTGTCTTCATCTCCTCGATGTGCGCAGGGATTGGAAGGTAGGTGACAAGGATGTATGCGACATTCTCCTTGCCAAGCTCCCGTTCAAGCGCCTTGACGGCAAAAAGGAATGGGATATTCTCATAATCACCGACAACACCCCCAATCTCAATGATTGCAAGGTCATACTCACTTGACGCTTCCCTGATGCGCCTATTGATCTCATCAGGGATATGGGGGATGAATTGCACGGTTTGGCCAAGGTACTCTCCCCTGCGCTCCTTATCAATCACGGTTTTATAGATCTGGCCGGTAGTCATGTTGTTTCTTTTCGGCATATCCCGGTCCATGAATCGCTCATAAGTGCCAAGATCCTGATCAATCTCCCCCCCATCATCAGTCACCCACACTTCGCCGTGCTCTGTTGGCCTCAGCGTTCCTGCATCAAAGTTGATATAGGGGTCAATCTTGATGAGTGTTGTCTTGTAGCCGTGCTGCTTAAGGATTACGCCAAGTGAGGCAGTAGTCACACCCTTGCCAATGCCTGACATGACACCCCCTGCAACAACAATGAACTTAACCATGAACCCTCCACAGAGAACTTCGTATTCGCATTCAAAAGTAATGAAGGGGGGTGTATTTATAGTTTTTGGTGCAGGGTTTATTAATTTCTCATTAGGAGTGAATTTATGGGGTAATTTTATATATTGAATGGTTTGCCCTAATAGTGTAAGGATTTGTCAATGAGCAGCATATCGGAATTGATACCCTCTAATTTTGACGGGAATGAAGCTTGGGCGTATTGTCCCACTAGGAATGATAGGGTTGGGCAAATTTTTGATTTCAGGGCACTGAGAAGTGTGGAGAATAAAGAATTGGTTGAGGATCTTGTATCAATGGTTAATGCGGCATGGGGAAAAAGCAGGATTACTTCTCCTGAGGAAATGGGAATTCGGCTCTCAAATCTGCCTTTTTTTCCTGCGTCATTTCATGGGTCTGATATTGCCAATTTTCTCGAGACTCGTGGCGTGAGACTTTCTGAGGACTTTCTGGATGAAATTGAGCGGTACAATCCTGTTGATGTTGGCAATCCAATGGTTGCAATAAAAAAAAGGGCAATGCAAGTTTGTCAGTATTTAAAGAGAGATTTCAATAAATTGACGGATTTTGGGACATGGAATAGTGAAAGAAAATTTCAATTTGATATTGGCATAAAAAAAAATATAGAAGTGTTTCCAAATGTGCTTATGTTAGTTGATGTGCAGGGGTTCCCGAATAGGGATGGGAATGCGAGTGCCTTGATACAATATGCCCTTGCCACACTAAGGGGGCAATACGGGCTTGCAGTTCCGGAATATCTCAAAAAAATTCGATATGTAGTCACCTTCACTCCTGGAATAAATGAGGTAGCTGATGCGCGCGCTAAAAAACTGCATGAATCACAAGGGGCATTCCAAGTAGATATTTATTGGGATGGGGCAAGGCCCAATATGGAGAATCACGGAATTACCCCCTTTTGCTATAAAGCAGGTGAATTCATAGCAAAGCCCAATTCAAGAATTAATTTCAATAAGGGGATTAGTGACGCCGCAAGTTTTATATAAATCAGTATAGGTAATTTTCCCATGTCCGCAAAAAACGGCGCAATCATCGGCGCAACAATAGCATTTATCTTCTACATCTTCTTAAGCGTAGTGACTCCTCTCGAAGGAAAGAGCGTCTTTCCCACTGCCTATGTCATCGGGGATGAAGGCGCGATGGAGCA
>CAYTKI010000021.1:0-24468 GCA_964438385.1 uncultured Methanosarcinales archaeon
CTTTCCGGTGAAAAGCGTTGGCGTGATGGGCGATGCGAGGACATACGCGTACGTCGTCTCTTTGAGGGCTGTGACATCAAAAGACGCCATGACCGCGGACTGGGCGCATCTTCCTCACGAATTTCTCGCGAAAGTGTCCTCTAGGATCATCAATGAGGTGAAAGGAGTGAATAGGATAGTCTATGACATCACCTCAAAGCCGCCGGGAACGATAGAGTATGAGTAGGGTGCCTAACAAATTTCGCGGGGCAATGTCCCCGGTCCTTGGCAAAACGGGATTGATAGGCATCCACTCGATACATCAATTTGCCACTCCCGATCTGGAAGCAATAGTCCATCAGCTCAAAATCCCCGAGATTTCTGATTTTCAAATGAGAAATAACGGAATTCTCATTAAGGGCAACTATGGAGAAACGCCCGGATATGTCGGACTAATCATGAGCGGCGAAGTGATTTTAGAGAATGCGGAAAAATTATTTTTAGCGATATATCATCACAAGCAAACTAATGCCCATCCAACCCCAAATCTGTTTGCAATTTTCAAGGATTTTCTACAAGAGAAAGAAATTTATATGAGAGATGGTGGAAATTCTTAACCGCAGCTATACGTCCTCTGCTTGACCCCTTTCCTATGATCTTCCCACGCCTTGAGGTAGAGCTTCTTGCCCATCGGAGTTGGGTATTTTCCGGTAAGGCATCCTGTACACAGGCCTTCCGCGGGAATGCCTATGGCATCAATGAGGTCCTGTACGGATTGGAATTTCAGCGAATCGGCGCCCAATTCTTTGGTGATCTTCTTGAGCACTTCAGGAGGCACTTCCCCCGATATTGGCTTGCCCTCGTATCTTGGGACTATGAGCTCATCGATAGTTGACATGTCTATTCCATAAAAGCACGGCCCCCGAATTGGCGGGCAGGATATTCTCAAATGGACTTCCTTTGCCCCGCCGACTTCCTTAAGGTACCTGACTATCTCTTTTGTTGTCGTCCCGCGCACAATGCTGTCATCAACAAGGAGGATTTTCTTGCCATGCAATACTTCAGGCAATGCGGTGAATTTATTCTTGATGCGATCCTGCCTGGATCCTCCTTCAATGAATGTGCGGCCAACATAGCGGTTCCTCAAAAGCCCCTCCCGGGATTTCAAGTGAAGCTCATAGGCCATGGCATCGCCAGATGGTTTTGCAGTGTCCGGGACTGGGACTACAATCCAGTCCTTATCATCAACCTTAAGCTGCTCAGACTGCGCAAGCCGTTTGCCAAGCCTGATTCGTGTCTGATAGACGGACTTTTGGTCAATGACCGAGCTTGCGTTCGCGAAGTAGACCCACTCGAACATGCACCGCGCTTTTCTTGGGGCGGTTGCAAACTGCCTTATTTTCACAGTGCCATTGCTCACCTGGATCAGATGGCCCGGCTCAAGGTCGTGCACATCAGTTACGCCGCAATTGCGTAGTGCGTTGCTTTCCGAAGCCACAAGGAAAAGATCTTCATCATTCCACCCATACACCACCGGGCGGAAGCCAAAGGGGTCGCGGCAGACAACAATCTCGCCAAAGGCGTTGATGAAGGCGATGTTGTAGCAGCCATCGATCTTCTCCGAAAGGCGCTTAAAGACCTTGACCACATCAGGCCTCTTGCTCCCTCTCAGTTCCCTTGAGAGATAATGCATCAAAATCTCAGTATCATTCTCATGCTGGATGTGGTAGTCCACTTTTTCAAGGAGATGCTGCTTAAGTTCCATGTAGTTGGCAAGGTTTCCGTTCCAGCAAAAAGAAAACCATTTCCATTTCCTTCCATGGACACGATCAAACGGCTGCGCAAGCGACTTGTCCTCGTTGCCAGAAGTCGCGTAGCGCACATGGCCGATGCCCTTGTTGCCCGCATGCTTCTTGAAGATGTCAAAGCTCTGCATCCGGTCAGAGGTATGGAAGACTTCATTTACCGTGCCAAGGTCCTTGAACGTGGAGAGGATTTGGGAGCGGGATTCATTGTAGGTAGTTACTCCTGCAGACAATTGCCCGCGATTCTGCTGGTTGAGAAGAAGTTTATAGAGGTAGAACAATGCCCTATTGGACGCATCGCCGTTCTTCTTGATATAGACGGCCGCAATGCCGCATTGGTGATGTGCTTCCTGCGTCATGAGACCCCCACTGCTTTTTCAATGGCGCGTTTTTATATAAATGTTTGGTTTTTACTGAGTCGGGGCATAACCTATAAATAATACTCTTCATGAGGGTGGGAAATGGCCAAGATTATCGCCAAAGACACCCCGCTTGCGGAAATCACCCTAAGAAGGTATGAGCTGCCGGGAAAACTCTCTGAACGGGAGCTAATGAGAAAAATCTGCCTCTCTCTTGGGCTTTTGCAGCCAGGGGATTCAAGGGATGTTATTGTTGATGTTTTTCATGTCCTCATCAGGGCACGGCGCGGAAAAAATGGATTGTCAAGCGGAGAAGTTGAGCAGCAGGTGATTGAGAATAGGAAAAAGCACCGTCTCGCACAATTAGGAGTTGCACCCTCCAATATCTCAAGGCAGCTGCGCAGATTAAAGGAGCTGCTTCTCATCGAGAAAATTGCGGACAAGTACCGCATCGTCGAATTCGAAGACCTTTCAGTCCTCTTCGAGCGCAACATCGAGCAGTTCTACCTCAAGAGCATTGTGGAAAGGGTGAAGGAGTACTTGAGGAGTGCGAAGTAAGGGTGCTTCCTGCTGGGGTTTTTCCCATTATTCTCCACAGGCAATCACCGCCTGCAAACTTTATTGCTACAGAAAAAAAAATAGGACTGCGATGCCGATTAAGGAGATATACTTCTCAGAATAGTCTAATCAACCTTTTCCACCAGATTCCCTTACTTCTATGTAATTTCCTTGATTGCTGACCGTATAGCCACCACTCCCTGTTGCCGCAATCTGCCCTGCCCTTGGATCGGATTTTTGATTGATGGAGCCCGCATATTCTGCAATTTCTCCCAATACTTCCTTACCCTTTTGAACCGCTTTATCAATTGCATCTTTTTGGACGGATGTAATTCCAGTTGCCAATTGAATTCCTTCAAATGCAACAATTCCAAGTCCTTGAGCGAGTAACGATCCTCCTACTGTGGCAATAGTTATTCCTAACCCTATTAGACTCATGGCGACTTTTCCCCCGGAAATCCCAACACTTCCGCTCGCCGAAACAACCCCTGCATTTGAGATTATCCCTGCATCTCTCATCGCGACAGCTATTTCCTCTCCGGTTGCGCTGCTTGTCGTTATACCTCCTAAACTGGATATGGCATCCTTCAACGAATTCGATATCTCTGTTTCAGAGGCAAAACCTCCAACCCCTCCTGTTCCTGGGCTTACTCCCCCTCCCCCATACCCAACCCCTCCAGGATTTCCAGTATTTTCACCATCCGGGCCAGCCCCTACCGCAAACGGAACAAGAAAAAGAAGAACAACCATCATCGCCGAGAATAATTGCAGTTTACCCATTGCTCTCAATCCTAAACCAATCATACTGGATAACAAATGCCGAACGCCAAGTCTCATTCATGGGGCCGAGCATATAGAGGATATTCTCCACCTCATCCTCGCTCTCGATTACAACGATTGAAAAATTAAGTCCTAGATCTCTTGTGAGATTTGCTATTTTTTCAGTCGGGATGGCGTTCTTCTCGATACTTATACCAACTATAGGATCAATCGTCGCAAAGAAAAGAGCGAGCGGGACTTTCTCATTATGAGAGAAAGAATTCATCTCAATTGAGCCCTCCTTAGATGTGATGGTGAGGGGATACTGGAGGTTCACAAGAACAGAGTCATGATTCGATACCGCTTTAAACGTGAAATTTCCCGCATCGATGGGATAAGGCAGTGCTGAAAAACTTCCAATGCACGATCCAAATGAATCAGAAAGATAGTCCTCGACTCCCTGCTCAATCCCCGAAGCAGAAAAACTAAATTCAGTCGGCCCAATCTTCTTTTGTGGAGAATTCTCAATGGGCTTTGCGAGCTTATAGATGCGGGGATTGGAGTAAAGCGAACCGGGCTCATAATGCCCTCCCTGGATAAGCACGCGATTGAGCGCGTCCTTTGTTTTGAGCGAAAGGCAGGAATTGACAAAATTTTCAACGGGCTTGGCATCCATCAAGGGAATTGCCCCCTCTTTTTTTTGGATTATAAGGAATGCCATCGCCGCCGCAAACATGATCACAAGTCCGAGGATGAGAAAGAGCGAGATTTGGGATGCTTTATGCCTGGCCATTTTGGAGGAATCAATTCTCACTCCATTTCCAGTGATATAAACATTTCTATTTTCTCGTGAATATTGTTCCATACAGAAATGGCTTTAGTTGTTTTTAGCAAGTTATTCAAATTCCTCGATAATAATTTAAATCAGTAGGTGTTTATCAATCCCATGATCAAAGCAATCCTCTTCGACCTCGACAACACCTTAATCGACTTCATGAAAATGAAGCGCCTAAGCTGCGAGGCGGCAATCTCCGCGATGATAGACGCTGGCCTTACCATGGAAAAGGAGAAGGCAATGAAGCAGCTTTTCAAGCTCTATGATAGGCATGGCTTTGAGGATCCGAGGATATTCCAGAAATTTCTCGGCAAATACCAAAAGGATATCAATCCCAAAATCCTAGCTTCCGGTGTTGTCGCCTATAGAAAGGTCCGCGCAGGGTTTTTAGAGCCCTATCCCCACGTCGTGCGAACTCTTTTGAAGCTCAAGGAATTGGGTATCAAGCTTGCCATTGTGACCGATGCCCCTACTTTGAAGGCATGGATTCGGCTCATGTCCATGAAGATTGGTGATTATTTTGATGTGGTGGTGGCCTATGAGGACACGATGCAATTCAAGCCGCACATCCTGCCTTTCCAGGAAGCATTGAGGCGTCTTTCCTTACCCCCGGAGGAATGCCTCATGGTTGGCGACCGCCCGGAGAGAGACATTAGGGGAGCGCAGCAGTTGGGCATGCATACATGTTTTGCACAGTATGGCAACGCCTCTGCGGAATATTCAGGGGCAGATTATGAGATAAAAGATATTCAAGAACTTCTCTCGATAGTTAATCTCTATGCCGAGCAGGACACTATTTCCCGAAAAGGGAAGAAAAAAAGATAATTACTTCTTTGCCTTGCCAAGGATCCTGAAAACTGAAGTTGAGCACTTGCCGCATTTGCCTTTCATGGCACGCATGCCATTCTTCATCGTCACTTCAGAGCCATGCTGAATCTCAACACCAGTCTTGCACTTCATGCATCTTCCTTCAACCATTGTATTCACCTCAAGTTGTTGTCTTTAAATGGTAACTGGCATGTTTTGGTGGCTCTTATATTTAAAGGTTTGTGAATAGATGGGTTTTAGTATAGTGGTATACGTGAAACGGGTAAATCCTAAGAACTCATCCTCTTCTTCAAATCCTCAATGGCAAAAACAGGGGTAGGATCTGCTCCCCTCTCCATCGCGGTATAATAAGAGACCCAATCCCCTAAATAGATGCAGGAGAGCAGCCGCGCCAAAAGCGATGTTCCGCGGGGCGCAACCTCAATTACATCAATGGTTCCCTTCATGATCTCCTTGCACAGCTGCATGCGTTTCTGGATGTGCGCATGATCCATGCCGTCCCTAAGCATGATGGCAACCATCTCAGAGCGCTTCATCGCCTCAAGGGAGCAAATCTCATTGTGAGTCATCTCTGAAAATGTGTTGAAGAACGCAGGGATTTTCGCGTTCTCATTGAACTGGGTTTTCCACCGCATGGCAGCAGGCCGCAGAAGCTCTGAGGAATAGATGAGGGGGATTCTGCCCTTGAGCAGCTTGACCATGGTTTTAGCCCTTTCTTTGAACTCATCCACATTCCCAAGAAGGGAAAGCGTTTCAGTCACATCGCTATGCGGAATGTCAAGCAGCTTTGAGTTCACAAGCACCCCAAGGATCGGAAGGAACAGATAGCCAAGCGCGCATCTTGGCTGAAGATCAGTTGGGATTCGGATATGGAGCCGGCATAATGTCTGCACCTCTCCACCTGTGGAGATGCCTATAATCTTAGCTTTTCTTCTAATCGCCTCTTTGAGCGCCTCAACAGTCTCTTCGGTTTTTCCCGAATAGGAGACCGCAAATACCAATGAGTTTTTCCCGACAAACTGGGGCAAAGAATAGTCCCGCACAACGAATACAGGGGTTGATTGGTTGTGCATGATCGCTTTAGTGAGATCGCCAACAATTCCCGACCCCCCCATGCCAAGAACCACTATGTTTTGGATGCTCTCTGAGATGTACATCCCCTTTGGAAGCTCAAGGGCCTTTCTGCATTGCGAGGGGAACTGCTCAAGAACAGAACTCATGCGTTGGGAGTCGAGAGTCATCTTCCTTCCAGGCAAAACTTACTTTAAATAATTTGCTATGAAAAGGAGGTGTTAAGGACAACCTTACCCCTGCCGAGAGGTGTGGGATTGGGTTAAAAGGGAACAGATGGGAAACAATGCTCATTAAGTCCCTACAAGCGACAGGAAGGCAGGAAATTGTTAAAAGT
This sequence comes from uncultured Methanosarcinales archaeon, assembly GCA_964438385.1. Lineage (GTDB taxonomy): Archaea > Nanobdellota > Nanobdellia > Woesearchaeales > GW2011-AR4 > GW2011-AR11. The sequence goes on from CAYTKI010000021.1 coordinate 6,532, forward strand.
CTCGCAGATTAGACAGCCCAACCCTCCGCTACCTTTTTAAACACTCAAAAATTCCTCCTCTTCACCAAGAAATGTAGGCGTCGCTTGCCTGAATCTTGCAGCATTTTCTTTCCCTTCCCTCGCGGGTCGGCATAGAAAACGTTAACGTAAAGAATGGAGGCGAGTTATGGGAATCTACAAATATATCAGGGAAGCGTGGAAGAAACCAAAGGAAAACCTTGGGCAAATCTATAAAGATAGAATTCTTCAGTGGAGACAAGAGCCGGCAACGCTGCGCATTGAGCGCCCAACACGCCTTGATGCCGCGCGATCGCAGGGCTATAAGGCAAAGCAGGGAATATTTGTAGTTCGCCAGCGCGTTATCCGGGGAGGCCACAAGAGGCCACGGCCAGCAGGAGGCAGAAGGCCGAAACATTCCGGCAGGCGCAAGAACCTTGTCATCAGCTACCAGGTAATCGCAGAGCAGAGGGCGAATGAGAATTACCAGAATTGCGAAGTGCTCAACAGCTACTTCGTGGCAAAGGACGGCAACCATTACTGGTATGAAGTCATCTTAATCGACAGGGATCATCCGCAGATCCTCGCGGATAAGCAGCTCTCAAAGGTCGCAGGCCAGCGCAGCCGCGTGTATCGCGGCCTTACTTCTGCTTCAAAGAAGAGCAGGCTTGCTTTTCCGAAGTGAGGGGATTTTTCTATTTTTATTTTATATTCTTTGCGGCGTATTATTTTTCAAGGCAGGTCAAATTTTTAGAAACCTTTATATAGAAGAACCTTTACAACTTTTGTAAGAGTAAATCCCTCCGTCGGGAATGTTTGATTGTTTAAGCTGAAAAAATTGTCGTGGAAAAAATGGAATCTAAAAACCATAGCACGCTGATGATCGCCTCTCTTCTTATTACAGCGCTCCTCATCGCATTCAACCAGTACCAGGTAATGGCTCTCTCCGCAACCTTTGATGCAGCAGCAGGCAGCGTCTCTAGGGGAAAGATCTCATTTGGCACAGGCACTGTCAATCTTGATTCTATCGATGTGACTAAAATTGGATCAACGGCCATGGCCCTAAAAACCCTTTTCCCCGAACTGAGTCGGATCAAGGGCCAGGAGGATGCGATTGCGCTTATGATCCCCACGGGAACTCCCGTGTATAGTTCTGCAATGGGGGGAATCACATTTGATGATCCTGTTACATCAATGGAATACCTCGCCAAATGGTATCCCTCGCTAAAACAGGAAGTTCGGCAGCAGCACCCTGATGTCTGGAAGCGCTATCTTAATCTTGCCGCCCGCCCAACTGGAATTAGCTGCGAGTTCTGCTGCGGAATCGGTGCTCAGGGAATCACTTCTAACGGGGAATTGCGCTGCGGCTGCGCCCACAATCCAGCAGTGCAGTCATTGACAATGGGGCTTATGCTGAATACCGATTACTCTGACGCTGAAGTGCTCCGCGAGGTCATGCGCTGGAAGACATTGTTCTTCCCTAAAAACATGGTAGGTTTGGCAATGGATGTCGCAGGAAAAGATACCTCGCAGCTTGAAAGCTTGCCGGGAATGGTTGGAGGATGCTAAAATGGACAAAGAAAGCAAAAAAGAGCAAGAGCACAAGGTCAGTGCAGAACATTCGAACCAGATTGATACCAAGGTTATTGTCATGATGGTGATGCTTGGGCTTCTCGTTTTGGTTTCCGCAATCCAGGCAGTTGAGCTTCTCAACCTTAAGGAAAAACTTAGCGACGGGGCATTAACTGTCTCAACTGCGTCATCAAAGATCGCAGTCGGCGCAGGAGCAGGAGCATCCGGCTCAGGCCTCTCCAAAAACCTTGAGAACCTGCCTTCCATGGTGGGCGGCTGCTAGGGGAGCATTCATGAAACCCTCTTTTTCTCTTGTCCTGCTCTGCGGAGTTGCTCTTCTCATGGCATTGGCAATTTTCAATTCCTTCACTGTTCTCACCATGGATTCTAAGATGGAAGAAAAGATATCCCAAATCATGGAAGCAAACAGGCCGGCAACCATACAGCTTACTATTATCCAGCCGGTTTGTGACGGTTGCACAGATGTTTCTGCATTGGTGGATGAAGTGAAGCAATCCAATATTAACCTGACATCCGAGAGGGCAATTGCCGCAAAAGACGCAATATCCTTTATTTCGAAATACAGTATCACAAGATTGCCGGCAATCATTCTGGAAGGAGAGATCACTCGCATTTCCGCCAAGGATTTTGAAACAAGAGAGCATGCCCTGGTGTATGATCAGGTTGCCCCCCCCTATTACAGCATTCTCTCAAAAAAAATTGAAGGCAAGGTGGATGCCTGGGTAATTGACGCCCCACAATGCGAAAAATGCCCGGACATGAGAGATATCATTGGTGCATTCACCGACCAGGGAGTGTTCTTCACCTCAACTTCCGCCCTAAATGCAGATGATCCTCAGGCTATATCGCTTATTGCTGCCAACCATATCACGAAACTGCCCGCACTCATGCTTTCCGAGGGCATCTCCGCCTACCCGGAAATCCTGCAGGCGATGGCTAAAGGCGGCTTCACCAAATCGGCCAATGTACACGTTTATGAGTCGCCGCTTCCTTTCTACAATTTTTCCTCAGGAATTGTCCGCGGCTTTGTGGATGTGATTTTTGTAAATGATTCTGGCTGTGTTGGGTGCTATGATGTGAAGATACACAATCAGATTCTTTCGCGCTTCGGACTTGCAATTGGCTTGGAACGAACAGTAGATTTTGCAGCCGCAGAAGGAAAGAAGATTGTGCAGGAGTATGGAATTACTTCCCTCCCGGCAGTCATTCTCACTGGTGATGTTGGGATGTATTCCGGCTTTGAGCAATTATGGCTTACGGTCGGCTCGGTAGAGGAGGATGGCAGCTATGTCTTCCGCAGTAACGGAGCCCTCGGCGGTTTGCCCTACAAGAACCTGACAACGGGAGAGATGGTTAGAGCCCAAAAAGCCGCGGGTTAATACTCATAACAATACATTCAATAAATATAAGTTGGTATATGTATTATTGTTTATTGGTAAATACTTTTAATTAATTGAATTGTAAATTGATTTTTGTTTAGTAATGGTTTATTGTCAATGGTTAACCAGTGATTTTCCCAAATGAACACATCTAAGTTGAAGGCCATTATGCGCTGTAAAAAAAACAGATTTGTCCTCGTTGCTCTCTTCGCTTTCTTTATGCTATTTTTGCTCTCGGCTCTTGCGATCGCGGCCTCCGACCTCCCCCCCGGGCTGCTCAAGATCCAGGAGGGAAACCAAAAATTTGCCACTGATTTTATCCAGAAAGTGTCCTTCCTCATCGCGTTTTTGGCAGGAGTGACAACCATACTCTCGCCGTGCATCCTACCAGTCCTTCCCGCGTTCTTTGCCTATACGTTCAAGAATAAAAACCAGCTCACCAAAATGACACTCCTGTTTTTCTTCGGCTTCACTCCAGTCTTCATCCTGCTTGGAATTGCAACTACTGCTGCTGGAAACTTCTTTGCTGCATTTTTCAAAAACATTGCATTCTATATCCAGGTTGCAGGAATACTTCTGATTTTTCTTGGCATCCTCTACCTTTTTGGCGTTTCGTTTGCATGTGGGCAAACACGTTCCACATCCGGAAAAACCAAGACGGCCTGGGATGTATTTGCGGCAGGTGCTCTCTTTGGATTCGGCTGGGTGCTCTGCGTGGGGCCGATATTATCAGGGGTTTTGCTCACCGCAAGCGTCTTCCATAACTACGCCACTGCTATTTTTATGATGATTGCATACTCTCTTGGCGTCTTCGTTCCCCTCTTTCTGCTCTCATTTTTCTATGACAAATATAGCCTTGGTAACTCAAAAATTATGCAAGGAAAAACATTCTTCTTTTCACTCTTTGGGGGAAAAATTGAATTTCACTCAACAAACCTCATCGCAGGATCACTGCTCATCATCGCGGGAATCATTTTCATCTTCGGCAAGGGAACAGGTTTTCTCAATGCGAGCGACCCCTGGGGAACAAAGGAATACTTTTACTCACTGCAGGACTGGTTTTTGACGCAGCCCATGACGACCAATATCATAGGTGGCATTCTTTTGCTTCTTGTCACGCTCGGCATCTGGCATAACTTCAGAAATAAATAAAAATCAGGTAGAAGTTTGGCCAAAAAATAAAAACACAGAAACGTTTCTTCAAATCACATCAAAATGAATATCAAACTCTTTCCCCTTGACTTTCTCTTTTGAGATGTGCGCATGCTGCTTCGATGGCTCATTCGTTGAAATCTTGATTTGGCCTGCCCCGACCTTCTCCTTGATTTGGCTTTCCCACTTTTTCAATGAATTGCAAAACTCCTCATCCGCCCTGATGTATAGCGAGATGCCATGCGATTTCTGCAGGCCCGCCTTCTTGCGCAGCGCCTGGATGCGCCTCATTGTTTCGCGGGCATAGCCCTCTGCCTCAAGCCCATCATCCACCTCCTTGTCCAGGTACAAAAAGATGCCCCTAAACGATGCTTCCTCAAATTTCATCGGCACAACTCTTTCCACAATCAGGTGCTCTTGCTTGATTTCAAAGGCGTCCCCATTAATCTTAAGGAAGTATGTACCTTCCTTCTCGATATGGGCAAGAATTGAGGCCGGGCTTCCGATGGCAAGGTGCGCGACGATTTTTGCGGCATCCCTCCCAAAATCAGGATTGATTGTTGCGAAATCCGGTTTCACCGACTGCTTAATCCCTGGCAATGATTGCTGCACCGAGATGGACTTGACATTCACCTGCTTCTTGATGGAATCTTTAAGCGCTTCAATTGCCTCAACAGTCTTGCTTTCTTCCGCCACCACAATCATCTCCCTAAGCGGCCATCGAACCCCTCTCTGCATTTTTTCCCTTGCGCCAAGGGCTGCCTGCACAACTTGCGAGGCGATCTCCATCTGCTCCTCAAGGTCTTTGTTGATTTTCACTTCATCGCAGCTTGGCCAGGCGCAGAGATGGATACTCTCTTCTGGCAGATTGAATACCTCTTTCAGATTCTGATAGAGTTTTTCAGTGATGAACGGGGCAATTGGCGCAAACATCTTAAGGGATTCCATGAGCACATTGTAGGAAACGCAACACACAACTTTCTTTTCGTCCTCGCTCCCGGATGCCTTTTCTCGCGTCAGTTGGAGATAGGTTCTGCTCAAGTCAAGGAATAGCCCATCAACCACCATAGGAACTTCATCAAGGCGATAGTGCTCAAAGAAGTGCGTGGCTTTGCGTATGGCGGAGTGCAGCTTTGAGATCATATAGCGCTCCTCAAGGTCAAATTCATGCTCTTCAGAAAATCCAGCGGGATTAAAAGATGCCTGCTGCGCAAGATCAATGACATACTTGTGAATGTTCCACAGCACCATCAGGTTCTTGTGCTTTACCTTCATATCCTCGAAGTTGTAGTTGATGTCAACACCCGCGCTTGTACCTGAAATCATGTAATAGCGTATTGTGTCTGCCCCATATTTGGAGATGACTTCATCTGGAGTGATGTAATTCCCAAGGGATTTTGACATCTTCCTTCCCATCGCATCCTGCACAAAGCCGTGCATGTAAGCCGCCTTAAAACTTGGCTTGCCAAAAGCAATCATCGAGGCAACGTGCAGTAAATTGAACCATCCTCTCACCTGATCCTTTCCTTCAAGGATGAAATCAGCAGGGTAATATTTCTCAAACAGATCTGTTCTCTTTGGAAAATCAAGGGAATTCCATGATGCGCAGCCGGCATCCACCCAGACATCAAGGACATCAGGCACGCGCCTGTAGGTCTTATTCCCTTTCTTGATTAAGATCTCGTCAATCCAGGGGATGTGCGGCTCCAAAACAGTGTGCCCACTCAATTGCTCCAATTCATCAACTGAGCCAACTACAATATAATCATCCGGTTTTTCCTCATTTCTCCAGATGGGAACGGGAGTACCCCAGTAACGCTGTTTGGAGATGGAGTTGTCCCTTAGGTTCTCAAGCCAGGAATTGAACGCATTATACCCTGCTTTCGGAACCCACCTTACCTTGTCATTTTCCGCAATCATCTGCTGCTTAATATCTTCCACCCTGAAGAACCATTGCCTTGTCGTCCGAAAGATTACGGGCTCATGGCTCCTTTGCCCATAGGGATACTGGTGCTCAATGTGGGTTTTTGCAACAAGCGCCCCGCATTCCTCAAGGTCGGTAATGAATGTTTTGTTATCTTGTATCGCATGCCTTCCGGAGAACTTGCCCATGGAATCATCATACCTCCCATCTTCCTTCACCAGATTCCACGCCAAAATGCCATTTTTGTGGCCAACTTCATAATCTTCAGGGCCGCAGCCGGGTGCCATGTGCACAAGCCCGGTTCCTGTAGAAGTGTCAACATGTTCCTCGGAGAGAACTACTGTATGGGCATTTGGGCAGCTCTTTTTTATTTTGCCATAATGCTCCTTTAGCTCCTCATAAAACGGATGGATGTATTCCATGCCCTGTAATTGGGATCCCTTCATCTCCGAAGCAATGGAATACTCTCTTTTGGCAATTTTTGAAATGAAGGAATCTGTTAGCGGCTTTGCTACAATCCACACCTCGTTTTCGACCTTGCATCGCACATACTCAATGTCCGGATGGGCCATGATTCCCAAATTGAATGCGATGGTCCAGGGAGTGGTTGTCCAAACGATAAAGTACTCATTCTCCTTGCCTTTCACCTTCATCTTAACGAAGATCGATGGGTCAATGACATTTTTGTACTCAAGTTCGTGTTTTGCAAGAGCAGTCTGGTGCGCCCAGTCCCATGCCATGGACCTCATTCCTTCGTACAGGCGCCCTTTTTCATGGGCAATCTTCACAAGCCACCATACTCCGCTGATGAATTCCTTCGAGACGGATTGGTAGGCATTGTCGAAATCCATCCACACCCCTAATTTCCTAAAATCCTCATTCATGATCTTCATGTTTTCAATCGAGAGTTCCTTGCACGCCATGACGAATTTGTCCACTCCGAATTTTGGGATATCATCCTTGCTCCTGATGCCGAGCTTTTTCTCTGCGGCGTTCTCTGTCGGAAGGCCGTGCATGTCATAGCCGGCCCGATCCAAAACCTCAAAGCCCCGCATCCGCTTGTAGCGCAGGATCATATCTTTGAGCGACTTGTTCCAGGCAGTTCCGATGTGCACTTTTCCTGATGTGTAGGGCGGCCCATCGCAGAAGTAAAACGGCTTCTTTCCAAGATTCCTCTGGTTTGCCAAATGATGGGTCTTGTGCTCGTCCCAGAATTTCAGCATTTCCGGCTCATATTCAAGAGGATTGAAGGATGACATGCGACGGAGAATGCAAGGATTGGTTATAAAGATTTCTGTGCGTGTTTTAGGGTGCTCTGTAATGAATGATTTTACCGCTTCCTTCGTCGTTCGAGGCGCAGGTGATTTTTTGACAGCTCAAGGAAGAGCTGGGTGATGGCAGTTAGCGTCTCCTTCTGCTTCCCATGCAGCCGCTTCAGGTTGATGACATGGCAGCTTGATGCGTTCTCCAGCCGAATTTTTTCCTCAAGATTTAGCTCCGGATGGTCAAGAACCCTCTGGTAGAGCATCTCAAGATTCCCAATGACATAGGCAAACCGATTCAGATGATCCATCGCCAAATTCAGCTTCGGCTTACTCTCTCTAATGAACTCCTCTGTGAACTCCCTCTTGAACCGCTCATCCCTCTTATCAAATGGAGAGCCAAAGTCCATAAGCCCTTCCACAACACCTCCCAGGTGGTGGTTCACCGCGGCATTGGTGTGAAGCTCCAAAAAGAGGGTGTTAAGCTCATTTTGCATTTTTCTTCACCTTCTCGACCGTGATGCGCACAACATCCCCTTCACGGATGCCTAAAAGCTCCGCCACCTCCTTGGGAATAGAAATCCCAAGCGAGGTTCCGGTTTTCCGCACGCTCTTGATGAATTGCTCGACCATGTTATTTTATACATTTTTTAGTTATTTTATAATATATAATAATACATACAATCATTTTATAATATTAAATAATATATAAATGTTTTGGTTTTATCGGGTTGTCATGGCGCCAAATGGCTTGCCATCTGTAGCACCAAGCATCAACCCATAACTGTGAGGCAGTTATCTCTAATACATCAGAAAAAGAATCCCAATGGGAAAAGGGCGCGAGCAGTGTCTAAAAAAACCCCGCCAAGGTCTTCTGCAAATGGCTCTCCGTGAGCATCTCCCTGGTATAGCCAAGGACATTGAAGATGCGCTCAACCGCAGGAACCACTTGATGCTCAATGTAATACTCGGAATCATAGTCATTGCCCTGCATCTCCTCTGGCAGTTTCACCCGGTTTCTGATGATGTCATTGCCTGCGGTGACTATATACTCTATCATAGTTCCTGATCCCACAATAACTCCTTTATTCTTCAGCCGTTGCGCTGCCGCGACATGCGGGCCTTTGGCCGTATAGTCAATCAGATCCTTCACAAGCTGCATCCTGACAATGACCTTCTCAAGCGGAATCTTTTTGTCCCGCAAATCACGAATTACCTGCTTTACGTGCTGCATTGCCTTTTGCGGATCGTTTTCCCGCAGCACGATGTTTAAGACATCCTCCTGCGCTTCTTTTGCGACAGGTGACCAGTTCCTGCGAATCGTCTCAAAGCCCCGAATCTTGAGGTTTCCTTTCTCGGAAAGCAAGGCATACTTCTTCTTTGCCCCATACGGCCCCATCTTTGCAGAGACAAAAATGCCAGAAGGATAATATCCCTCAAATTCAAGCTCCATCAGTCCGGGAAGGTCCTTGTTGATGGCTTCCACAAATCGCATCGCATCTTCCCTTGTTTTGCCATCCAGGGAAAGAAAGACAGAATCGGTGTCGGAATACAGAACGACAAATCCTTCTTCCTGCGCCTTTCCGATAACATCGCGGATATAGTGCCTTCCAAGGGCAGTTGTGCTCTTTGCGCTCTCGAGGGAATACCATCGCGCGGGCGCAAATCCCAGATAGCCATAGAATGAATTGGCCATCAGCTTCAGCGCTCCCTGCCGTGCATTGAGGAAAATAAGCTGCTCCCCAATTTCCTGCTTCATGAGCTCTTTTATCCGAACGCGCCTTGTGATGATGTCCTCAATTAAGGTCGGAATGAATCCCTTCTTCTTTTGGCAGAACCAGAGCCCTTCCTCTCCAGGGATCCTTTTTGCAGAATCCTTGCAGCACTCGCATTGAAGGGTTCCGGGCCCGATATTGTGGCTGCTGATGATTGTTGGATATAAGCTGAGATAGTCAAACACCGCGATATCCTTGTATAATCCCGGCTTCGGCTCAAAGACAAAGCCCCCTTCCAGTAATTGCGCCCTGCGCAGCCCGATTTCCAAGTCGCGTGGCTTGTTTGGGGCAAGCTCATTGAATTGGGCGACCTGCCTCATAAGATACCATTCCACCAGCTGCGAGAATCCCATGCGATTGATGTCAAATGGAGGCAAGCCGACAATCTTTACAAGCTCGGTGAGGGTGGGCAGCATTTTTTGGGTCAGTTGATAGGCAAGGTAGGCATCATGCAAGTTGTATTCGCAAAATTTCTGCAGTCCCTCATGGTTATGGTCCCAGGAGCGTGAAAGTTCGTCCAGATCAATACTGATTTTCTGCTCCCCAAGGAGCTGCTGCGACACGACGTTGAGATTGTACGCCTCAGTCTCGAGCGTACCTCTCATGACTTTTTTGATGAACTTGTAAATGTCAATGTGCACAATCCCTGTAATCTGGCATTCCGAGTCTTCCCTGCCCCTCATGCGCGGTTCCGCATAGTCCGGTCCGATGTCCAGCCGTATCCTGTGCTTATCAGCTCGCGCCTTGATGTAGGGAAGATCAAATCCGTCTGAATAATACCCCGTAATGAAATCCGGCTGGTATGCCTCAACCGCTTCCTTGAATTTCTCAAGGAGCTGCGCTTCGCCGTCAACAAACTCGATATAGTCTAGGGTTGTCTGGAATTGCTTCCACACAAAGACTTTCCTGTAGTTCTCTCCCTGCAGGGCAATCATGAGAATGGGGTTCTTCTGTGCGTCAATCGCCTTATGTGCAGGCGTGTAGGTCTCAATGTCAATAGCAAGCATCCGCGGCACCTTGTAACTGTCTTCGGAATACTGCGCGATTCTTGCTGCTTTCAGGGTGCGGATACGGGATTTTATCTGGATAATCTCCCCTTCTGCCTCGCATAAGGTCAGCGGGGTGAGCCCTTTGTCAATGAGGTATCTTCTTGCGAAGAGGATATCGTATTCATGCACTGCCTCAATCATTTCCCAGTTTTTGATGATGTCTTTTATTTTCGGCACTGCGCCTGGAACATTGGTGGTTATCCTGAGCACCATTCTTTCTTTGCCTTTGATGGTCTTTGATGTTTCCTCAGCTCGTATGATTTGCGATACCTCATTGTTTTCATCCAGCCGGACTTTGAGCAGTTTTTCTTTCAGCTCAGGGAGGTCTTGACCCTGTCTTGGCACGGCATAGAAATACGGCTCAAACGAGTCATCAATGACGCAAATCCTCCCCCCATCATCAAGGGCGCGGCCATACAGGTAAATGCGCGCTTTGCCCTCAACCACCCGATACGTGATGTCATACGGGAAGAATTTGACTGTTGTTCCCATGGGGGATGATAAGCAAGGTGATTATTTAAAGATGTTGCCCAAAACCTTGCGCTGTTCGTTTCACATAATCGGTGCATTGCCGCCAATACGACAAATCGACAGAAAATAACTTTCGAAATCCACTAGTGATGAGCTTTCCGTCCAAATGATCTATTTCGTGTTGCATGACCTGCGCATCTCTCGTATGATAATTGCCTTGTTTTTCATGCCCAAATTGGTCCTGATAATGCAACTCTATGAATGTTCTCCTAAGCACAAGCGCACTCTTTTCCGGAATGCTTACGCATCCCTCATAACGAAGAGTAATCCCTTTCCAAGAAATGATTTTAGGGTTGAAATAAAAAATGGGATCATGGTCATTAACCATAGATCGTAAAGCGATAATCCTTAGTAATTCTCCAACCTGCAGAGCCGCAATTCCCCAGCTATCACTCTCTTTTAATGCACATCTCATTTTCCCCATAATTTCTTCAAGGTTTTCTCGATTACCATCGGAGAAATCAGAGACCTCGATGCTTCTTTGCCTAAGAAGGCCCGGGTCATGGACAATTGGGAACTGAAGCATCCATGCATTTAGCCATAGTCCATTTAAATATTAGTCTGTGAATATCTATTCGCCTCAAAAATTTCAGTGGGTTTCTGTTTCCAGAATACTTAACAGCCAAACAAAAAGTGAGCAAAGATATATAAACAAACATTCGCTCGTCTAACAAATGAGCACCAAGAAAGAAGAGCTTGAGCGGCAGCAAAAAGAGCAGGAGGAAATATCCAGAATCAAGCTGCCCCGCGGCAAGGAGACTTTTGGCATTCTCGATCAGCGCCTCGGCGGCTCAAGAACTCGGATCCGCTGCCTTGATGGCAAGGTGCGCATTTGCCGCATTCCGGGAAGGTTGAAAAGGCGCCTGTGGGTGCGGGAAAATGACATTGTGATTGTCGAGCCATGGGAATTCTTAGGGGAAGAAAAAGGAGACCTCATTTACAAATACTCTCCAACTCAGGTAGGGTACTTGAGAAGGAAAGGATTGCTTAAGAAGCTTGATGATATGAATGAGTTCTGATACCACTCTCCAATAGAAATCCTTATATACATTCATTTGTACGCGTTGCCTATGGGAATCCTTTGGGGCATGCTTGCGGCATTGGGGGTATTGGTAATTTCTTTTTCCAGCATGATTCTTGTTGTCTTTGAGCTTTCCGGGCTTTCCTTCATCCTAAGTGTGCTTCTGTTTGCCGGTCTGATTGTGTTCGCAACTCTCGCCCTCAGCGGGACTGCCCGCAAAAAAGCATGGGGATGGAGCTTTTTGAGCTTTTTGAGCATCATGTTCGTGCTCTACGTGTTATTTGTCTATCTTGTTGCCGGCTCATTGGAAAACCTCACCACACTGATTGCCTCTTCCATCATCCTGCTGGTCATCTCAATCATCAATTTCCGCCTCGCTGTTGAGCCAAGGCAGGGAATAGGATTAATCGTCCCGAAAGTCGAAGTCTATGAATCCCTTGAAAAAATGGAGCCAAGGGAAGGCAAGGCAGCAAAGAATGTTAAGGCATCATTTACTCCCGGCAAGTTCATCGGCTCAAAATTCGGCGGCACAATCCATCGGCCAACCTGCGAGTGGGCAAAGAAAGTGAGAAAGGGCAATCGTCAATGGTTTTCTTCAGTTGAGGAAGCGAATAAGGCAGGAATGAAGCCGCATTCGTGCATTGGGTAGATTTTCTTATTTTCAGAATTATTCAGAATTATTTTCACAACCTTTTTATAATAGGTATCTGCTTATTTTTTCCATGGCAAAAGAAGGCACTGAATTGGGCGGGAAGATCTCTCTCATAGGATTTTCAGATATTGATGGCGCAAGCATGGACATCGTCAGGAAAATGGTCGGGACTTTCATGCAGAAAAGCGCCCATGACCGCGAGTTCGAGGGGCTCAAGGTGACGCTTAAAGAGCTGCACAAGCGCGAGAAATCCGAGATTTATGAGGTGCATGCGCATCTCTTCGAGAAAGGCCATAAGTTCAACACTATCTGTACAGATAGGAACCTCTTTGTCGCTCTTGATGATGCGCTCAAGAAGGTCTCGCATGAGGCAGAGCATCATATGGCGAAGTTTAAGTAAGAAGAATATTATGATTTTTTCTGATTGTATCTATTGAAAGAATTATGTCAGCTTAACCTTTCCCACACTCTCAACCGAATGCTGCGCCATCTCTTCCATCTGCCGATTCTTCAGCGCAATGATCTGGATGAGCTTAAGCGCATTGATCTCCTGCTTCAATTCCTCGACCTCATCTCGCAATTCATAGACCAATTCGTAATTGTGCTGGATGTTTTCCGTGTTTTCCTGCACCATCGCCGGAAGATCGGATAATTCTGAGAACTCGCGCCGAATCTGCTTTATCCAGGCATCAACATTGTCCTTGAATGTCTGCATTTTGGGATCCATGAGCATAAAAAACGCCAAAAAAGAGGCAGGTGTAATTCGCCAGTTGTTCTTTGCCTTGAGAGGAGAGAGTAATCTCCGCCTCTTCTTTGGGTTGTGGGGTTTTTGGTGATGGCGTATATTATTTGTGTTTTAACATACACCAGTATACTATTTAGTATACTAACTAATATTTAAAGCTATCGATTATTACTGACTGCTGGTCATATATTCCAGAGAAGTTATTTTAACCCTTAACAATAATTGAAAGAAATTTGTCCCTGCGCTGTTGCGCCATTTAGAAAACTATTTAAATACGTTTCTTTAGGTTTCTTTAAAGAGGTGCATGATGAGAAGATATCGCAAGAGCTATCATTCTTCCAAAAAGGCTTCTCTGGAAATATCCATCCAGGCCATTGTCATCGTCGTATTGGCCATGACTCTTCTCGGCCTTGGGCTCACATTCGTTAAGAAGATGTTTGGAAACATTGACGTGGTCTCAAGCGGGACGTTCGACAAGATCCAGGAGCAGCTCCAAAGAGACCTCACAAACAGCAACGAGAAGCTTGTGTTCTCCCAATCAAAGATTACGCTGGAGAGGGGCAGCCAAAAGCTGCTCGGGTGGGGAATAAAGAATATCGGCTCCCAAAGGCTCAACTATTATGTCCAATTTACCACTATCAAATGCCCCCAGGACACCTGCCCCAACCAGGACACCCTTAACAGAGTCTGGCTGGATTACAAATACAACCCCTCAAGAAACCCAAGCATTCTCTATCAGGTGGATGCGGCATCCTCCCAGTTCGAGCGGGTGAACTTCAACATCCCAAGAAATGCCCTTCCCGGGCTCTATCTCATCGACATGTCCGTTTACGATGATACCTCTATCACGACGAAATATTCCTCAACAGACATCTTCCTCACGGTGGGCTAAATGAGAAGCGCAAAGCATAGGCTCACTGAGCAGCAGGAATTTGAGATCATGAAGATGATTCTCGACAAGTTCCTCTGGCTGGGAATTGTCATCATGGCATATGGGCTCTATGTCTGCTTCTCGGACAACATCTATTATGGGCTCACCTGGATCTTTTCTGGAGCTGTAATCCTTTTGCTTTTCACGTGGATCATCACCAAGGAGTATGAAGTCATACGGTAGATTGCAAATAATCCATAATCAGATTTACTCTAACATTCTTGGGCATCTTATTTCCGCATAAGCCCTCTTTTGGCGCCCTTTCTGAATTTTACCTCAATGGGCAGGGACGATCGATATTCAAATTGGTGAATCCTAACTCAAAATGTTTTTCAGGTTTTTCAAAAATATAATTTACCCTTATGCGATTACCGATGATGTCAACCTCAAGACCCGTCTTCCTAATAAAATAGGAGGCAGCTTTCTGCTCCAAATCACTTTTTGGGCACATAGTGTCCCTGGAAAATATAAAAAATCCAAGCCTATCAAGGAGGTAATCCAAGCTAAAGCGCCCAAGCGGCGGGTTTTGGATCACATAGGTTAGCTCATGCGCAACAGCCCTGAGCTCCCATAGATGATAACGAAATGTTTCCGAAACCAAAGGCCTAATATCCTGTCCCCCAAACGCCACTCCCTGATAATAATCATCCACATGGCGCGTCTCATGCCGAAGTATATTCTCGAAATCCCAGTTGGTCTTGATTTTTTTAAAATCAAAGGCATTATCCCAGACTACAATGGCAGAAGGGGAATTGGGCACTTCTTTGAAAGTTAGCGTCAAAAATGAATTTTTCCTGCCCTCCCGATCCGATTTTATTCGTGCGGCCGGGAATACTGCGCGGGATGAGTTTTAAATCATTTACGAAGACCCGCAGATGAAAGGCCGCCGCAGGGCTTAAATTCTCAACTCCCTCAGAACTAGGCATAGCCGCGCGCCGCTGGCGCGGCGCCTAAAGGCTATGGAGCCAAAAACATGGAAAACACAACTAGCGAGAGCTTTAAATCTGTCGGTCGCGACACGCGAAACAACTGGGTTACGATGATGTTTGTGACCAAGTGCAGGTACAACTGTTTTCTTAAGCAATCGCACATCGACACCTGCACGGAGGCGTTCAAGGAACTCGAAAGCCTCGGCTTTGAGTTCGGCACATTCGGCTTCGGCGGGAACCACACGCACTACCTAGCCAACGTCCCGAAAAAATACTCGATTGCGCAGGCACAAGGGATGCTCAAGTCGCGCTCCGCGCAGCGGATGTTCGAGAAGCACCCTGGCTTTCGCAAGCGCTACCTTCGCAATGAGTTCTGGAGCGGTTACGAGCACCACGAGTCGACAGGAAGAAAAGATTATGCCTCTTCAGAGGCGTACATCATCAACCAGCAGAAACACCACAACATCGTTGTTATCGATGATCGTCAATCAAAACTTTCCGTCTTTACCGCATAGCGAGATACGGCAAGACCGAGCCGCAGCGAGGGCTTGACGAGGAGCTATGCGGAAGGGGATTATAAGGGGTCGCAACCCCTTATTTCATCTCTTGATGAAAATCTGAAAAATTTATTTCATATCCCTCCTCATTTTTTGGCGCAATCAGGGCATGGACTCTCTTAAGCACACCCTCCAATTCATGAGGGGAAGGATTGTAATAAATTCCCTCAAGGGCCCCAGCTGCAATGGCGCTGAAAACCTCAGGTACACGGCTCACAGCGCTTTTGATGTAGGGTATTCTTTTTTTCTCATCCCTCACTGCAGCCACAAAGGAAATTTCCGGCTGAACCGTGCCAATGGTGGGATGCGAATAGATAATATCTTCATGGTAATCGGGAAAATATCTGTGGCTATCTTGTATGGGCACAGAGGCAACATAGAGAAACGAGGCAGCTCCGATAAGAGGGGCTATCCAATTCAAGGAAGCGGATGTGTTGGCCGAGACCTTGCCAGCTCGCCCTGTGGTTGATCCTTTCGGCGAGGGTTCAATTGGTCTCCTTGGACGAACTTTTCTTTTTCCCATGCCTTGTGGAGGGAATGTGGAATTATAAATGTTGTCATGTTTGTTACTGAGAAGTGAAATTTTTAATACAATACGATACTCAATGTATTTCATCTGTGCTGTTAAGCGGGGTATTTTTCCATTTTTAAAATCAAAATATTAATAAAGAGGCAATCAGAGAAGATTCCCGTGATTCGCCAGTTCGCATCAACAAAAGGCGCCTTTTTCCCTAGGATGACTGCCCTTCTCTGCGTGATTCTCCTCCTCCTTCCATTTGTCCTCGCAAAATCCCAGCTAACCAAAGAAGAGGTCATCCAGTGGATTGAGGAGAATGTGCCGGGTGAGTCTGCAACGCAATCGCCACTGACTGGGTTCGCCCCTGCTTCTCCACAGGGAGAAGAAAGGTTTGGCCAACTTATCTTCACCGCGAATGATCAGAAAGATTTCCTTGTTATCGGAAAAGGGGAATACATCAGTTACTACTGGGATGCCCCTGGAGCGAAAAGCCTTGAATCGAGTTTCGAGGTTTTGTATCCCGATGGATGCGGCAACCTGCCTGACGGAAACTTCCATCCTTGGAGCATCACTACTGCTTCAGGGATGAGCGGCTACCTGAATACAAAAGCTCTCTCTGACTGTCAGGTTGGCGGACTCTATATCATCACCCTAAGGGCGTATGCGGATACTGAACTAAATGACTTGATTGACATACGATCCATTTGGATTCGGGTGAGAGGATTAGATGATGTTGCGCAGACCATCACTTGCCAATTCAAGGGATTGAATTCACCCTTCCCTCATTATTGTGAGCTTGACCGTTCGAAGATGGGAGTTGATTATTTTAAGCTCTACAGCGATGATTTGGATGGGGGATGGTGCAGCCCCGATGAAGGATCTTCCCAATGCTCATTCAAGATCAAAGGAAACCGAAACACCCCTCTCTATTTTGCGTCCTCCTGCGGAAAACTTCAGGGTCCGCACCTAGATGGAATATCAGACAGCCCTGCGAGCACCATATCTTTTTCCTGTCCTTCAGCAACCCTTTTTGCGAAATCCCCATATCCGGAAAATACCCGAACTAAACTTGACACGTTTCCTGGCGAAGAGATCACTTACAATTGGAACACTCAGTACGCAGATAAAACTTTTTCCTTTCTTTTTTCCTACACTCCCGATTGCGGCACCTCTCCAACCCAAATCGAGAGGTTTCTCTCTGAAAATCCTTTCAAAGGCCAAGCATCCGAAACCATCCAGCCTTGCGGCGAGGAAGTTTCCCACTCTTATGCAACCCTCTATATAGTATCCAGAGTTGAAGGAGAGGACACCTTTTTCGGCATTGCCGAGCCTCTCTTCGTCAATGTCCTTGACCCTTCCAAGAAAGTGAAGGCTTCCCTCACAACAACGAGTGGAAAATTCCTGATAGCAAAAACCTCAGATCCCATTACCTATCGATGGGAGTCCTCTGGCGCAGATACATTCAATTCTTATATCGTCGCTGACAAGCGCAATAACTGCGGAATCTCGATAGATCCAGATAATCCAACATCATGGAAGATAGACAATAAACAGGGAGAATCCACTTTTGAGGTCAAAGAGTGCATGGCAGGATTAACATTGTATATCACCTATGAAGCCATAAACACGCACATTATCTGTTTTTGGTGTAAGGACAATGTTGCGACTGATTCTATCCTCATCAAAGTCCTTGAGAATAACCCCTCTCCTGCTTTGCCGGCATCTCGGACGGTTCATCTCTCAACTGCCTCTTATTCACGCCAAACATCAGCGGCACAATCGCCCTCACCATCTTCTACTCCTGCCCCTGCATCCCAACAGCCAGATGTAGCGTCTAGTGCTGCCCAGCCAATAGTAGCATCAGCCACAGACCCTTCAGCCGTCATAACAGTAAGCTACGGGCAGAGCACTGGGCAAAAAGAC
>CAYTKI010000022.1:0-39079 GCA_964438385.1 uncultured Methanosarcinales archaeon
TGCCAGACTGATTGTGTCTTTTTCCACGCATAACAATATCCGATGCCTTGCAGTTTGGACAGTTAATAGATTCCATAAAAATCACCTCAAAACTTTAAAGAATTAACTACTATATAAATATCACGTTAATTATACAGTATCCAAATTCCGTAAGCTTTATAAATAACCTCCTTATCCCACACATGATGCACAGTAATCTTTCTCTAGATGCTACGCTCTAAACGTCGTGGTTCACAAGCGCTCTGAGAGATTGCTATGCCATTCACATTCATGCCCTGGTAGTGTAGTGGCCTATCATTCAGCCCTGTCACGGCTGCGACCCGGGTTCAAAGCAACCTTTTCTTTACCTCCCCTCACGGGTCGGCAAAGAAAAGCTTGACCAAAAGAAATGGGTGCAAGCGCCCGATCGTTTGGGCATGTGTTCGCTAAGAACGTTGATGAAAGTCCCGGCCAGGGCGTTTCCCAATGCTCATGGGCCGGTAGCTCAGCCTGGAACTGCGGTGGGCAGTAGAGCACCTGACTTTTAACCGAAAGGGAAAGTCTGTTTCGGAGAAAGCAATCAGGTGGTCGCGGGTTCGAATCCCGTCCGGCCCACTGTTTCCCGAGGATTATGGCAAAGAAAAAAAAGTCAAAATTCAAGGTGGACAAGCACTCCCTGACCCCGAAGCACGTCAAGATTTCCGATCGGGAGAAGAAAAATATTCTCGAATTATACCGAGCAACCCTCAAGGACCTGCCGAAAATCTACAAGACCGATCCTGCGATTCTCAACCTGGATGCAAAGCCGGGCGATGTAGTGAAGATAGTGAGGGAATCACAGACCGCGGGAGAGACTACATTCTATCGGGTGATTGTTGATGTATAAGAACGGAAAGATCCTTATCCAGAAGTATTTCCAGGAGATGACGCCGGTAGCATCAGATGTGGAGTTCTTCAACGACTTCATCGACAAGGAGCTGCAGAAGATTCTTGAAGAGAACAAGGAGATTGTGCCGACTATCATTCCCCACAACATTGATGATTTCAGAATCAAGCTGGACAAGATTTGGGTCAAAAAGCCAAAAGTCGTCGAGGCAGACGGGTCTGATCGGGATATCTTCCCCATGGAGGGGCGGCTAAGAAAGCTCACGTATTCCGCCCCGACCTACATCACCGTCTCTGCACACATCAACGGCGTGCAGCGGGAGTCCTTTGACACTCAAATCGGAAACCTCCCCATCATGCTCAAGAGCAAGTGGTGCCATCTCTATAAGCTCTCACGGCAGGAACTCATCAACAAGGGAGAGGATCCTGACGAGCCGGGCGGCTATTTCATCATTAATGGTACTGAGAAAGTCCTCATCACGATAGAGGATTTGGCGCCCAACAGGTTCCTCATTGAGGAAGACCCTACCGGCCCAAGCAAACTCATCGGCAAGCTGTTCTCGGAATTCGGAAGCTTCAAGATTCCGCACACCCTTGAGCGCATGAAAGACGGCATTTTCTACCTCTCCTTCACCCGCGTGAAACGGGTCCCTGCACTCGCCGTCATCAAGGCGCTTGGCCTGCTCAAGGATGAGGAAATCACCCGCTACATCACTGAAGGAGAGCAGTATGACGAGGTCATCGTCAATCTCCTGGAATTCGTCGGCATCAAGACCGAGGATGATGCGCTCGATTATATCGCAAAGCGCATCGGCATCACACAGTCCAAGGAGATCCGCGTAAAGCGCATGACTGAAATTTTGGACAAATACCTGCTTCCCCATCTTGGCATAAACAAGGAAGACCGCATCACCAAGGCGCTCAATCTCTGCAAGATGATGCGGCGCTATCTTCGCGTCTCATCTGGAAAGGAGCACAGCGATGATAAGGATCACTACAAGAACAAGCGGCTCAAGATGTCGGGCGATCTTTTGGGAGACCTGCTTCGGCTAAACCTCAAAGTGCTCATCTCGGACTTGCTCTACAATTTCCAGCGCATTGTGAAACGCGGAAAGTTCCCAAGCATCAAGGTCATCATCCGCGACAAGCTCCTCACCCAGCGCATCTATTCCGCGATGGCAACCGGCGTTTGGGTCGGCGGGCGAAAAGGAATCAGCCAAAGAATCCAGCGAATCAATTATCTGGAAACACTTTCACACCTTCAAAGAGTTGTCTCTCCGCTCAGCGCGTCACAGGAGAATTTCGAGGCGCGGGAACTGCATCCCACCCACATGGGGAGGCTCTGCCCAATCGAGACTCCGGAAGGAACCAATATCGGCCTTCGAAAGAACATGGCGCTGCTGTGCAGCATTTCCCGGGAGGCCCCGGAAGAGGAAGTCGTCAAGGTCCTGCGGGACAATGGGCTACGCATGGTGAAGTGAGGAATAAAAATGGCAGAAGTCTATCTCAACAGCAAATTCGTCGGCTATGTGGATGATCCTCGGGAGTATGTGCGAAAGCTGCGCGAGCAAAGAAGATCGGGAATGCTCGGATCAAGTGTGAGTGTGATGTTTGATGTGCGCGCTGATAGGGTTGAAGTTGAAGCCGCAAGAGGAAGGGCGCAGAGGCCACTCATTGTGGTCAAGGATGGAAAACCCCTCGTTGCGGAAAAGCACATTCGGCAGCTTGAGAAGAACGAGATTTCCTGGAGCGACCTTGTGAAACAAGGCGTTGTTGAATATCTCGACGCTGCTGAAGAGGAGAACGCAACCGTCGCGTTTTATGAGAACGAAGTCACTTTGGACACCACTCACCTTGAAATCATGCCGCTTGATATTCTCGGCTATTGTACTTCTTTAGTCCCCTATGGCAATTTCAACCAGTCCACGCGCCTAAACGCCGGCTCGAAGAACCAGAAGCAGGCCATTGGGCTCTATGCCGCTAATTATTCAGTCCGGATGGACATGGACGTGAATGTCATGCACCATTCCCAAAAGCCGATTGTGGAAACCATCATGCACGACATCTGCAACTATGATTCCCACCCCGCCGGGCAGAACATCGTAATCGCAATCATGAGCTACAAGGGATACAACATGGAAGACGCAGTCATCCTCAACCGTGGCTCAATTGAAAGGGGATATGGGAGATCATCCTATTTTCGCCCTGCGGTTGCCGAGGAACTTCGGTACTCAGGCGGGCTCATGGATGAGGTGTGCATCCCAGACAAGGAAATCAAGGGTTACAAGTCGGAGAAAGACTACCGATTCCTTGAGGAAGACGGCATCATCATGCAGGAAGCAAAGGTGAAGGAAGGAGACGTCATCATCGGAAAGACATCCCCTCCACGATTCCTCAGCTCAATGGAAGACTATAATCTAGCGACTTCAACAAGAAGAGAAAGCTCTATTTCCTTAAAGCACGGCGAGGAAGGCGTGGTTGATTTTGTACTTCTTACAGAGAATGAAGAAGGAAACAAGCTCATCCAGGTGCGGCTGCGCGACCAGAGAATCCCTGAAATCGGGGATAAATTCACGTCCCGCCACGGGCAGAAAGGGGTTGCTGGCCTCATTGTTCCCCAGGCAGACATGCCCTTTAGCGCCTCAGGAATCGTTCCTGACATGATTTTCTCCCCACACGGAATACCTTCACGCATGACCATAGCCCATCTTATCGAGATGCTTGGCGGAAAAGTCGGCGCGCTTTCCGGACGATATATCAACGGCACCACATTTGACGCAGAGCCCGAAGAGACGCTTCGAAAAGAGCTTCAGTCCCTTGGCTTCCGAGAGAATGGTGTCGAGACCATGTACAACGGCCAGACCGGCGAGGAATACAATGCCAAGATCTACATCGGCAACATGTATTATCTCAAGCTGAAGCACATGGTCGCAAACAAGATTCACTCAAGAGCCAGAGGACCAATCCAACTGCTCACCAGACAGCCAACAGAAGGCAGGGCAAAGGAAGGCGGACTGCGCCTGGGAGAGATGGAAAAAGACACATTTGTCGCGCACGGCGCTTCCCTTCTCCTCAAGGAGCGCTTTGATTCCGACAAGACCGTGGTTCCTGTCTGCGAAAGCTGCGGCATAATCGCCATCAAGGATGAGCACAAGAACCGCACCTATTGCCCAATCTGCGGCGACAACGTGGAAATAAATTTCATCGAGATCAGCTACGCATTCAAACTCATGCTTGACGAGTTCAAGTCACTAGGACTGTATCCAAAACTTGAACTGAAGAGCAAATACTAGGTGGTAAAATGGCAGAAGACGCTCAAGTTCAGGAAATAACGGAATCCTCGCGGCAGGCAGCAGAGGAAGTGGACGCGCAGAGCGCTGAACTCACTCCTGAGAAGAAGAGCCAAATCGAGCGCATCGAGGAAGAGGAGCATTTTGTCCACAAGCAGGTGAAGAGCGTCTCATTCTTCGTCCTCTCTCCCCAGATGATAAAGAAAATGGCGTCTGCGAAAATCGTCACCCCTGAGCTGTATGATAAGGAAGGGTATCCTGTTGATGGCGGGCTTATGGATATCCGCATGGGAGTCATTGATCCCGGCCTTCGCTGCAAAACCTGCGGCGGCCGCCTGAAAGAGTGCATTGGCCACTTTGGCTACATCGAACTGGCAAGGGCTGTCATGCACATCAAGTTCACGCCAATTGTGATCGCTATTCTCAAGTCATCATGCAAGGAATGCTGCCGCATATTGGTTCCGGACAACAAGATCACAAAAATCAAGGAACAGCTTGACCAGATAGAGAAAGAGCAGGGCATTGAGGAAAGGCGCAGGAGAATAAAGGACATCGTGGCAGCGATGAAGACCACAAGCAAGTGCCCGCACTGCAAGACAAAGCAGGGAAAAATCACGCTCCAAAAGCCAAGCACCATATTGGAAGATGAGAAGAGGCTATCTCCCATTGAGATCCGCGCTCGGCTTGAGAAAGTGACGGATGAGGATGCCCATCTCTTTGGCATCAATGCGCCCCGTATCAGGCCGGAATGGATGATTATCACCGTGCTTCCGATTCCCCCAGTCACCATGAGGCCGTCCATCACCCTGGAAACAGGCGAGAGAAGCGAGGATGACCTGACGCACAAGATTGGCGACATCGTGCGCATCAATCAGCGGCTCTTTGAAAATATCAATGCGGGCGCGCCTGAAATCATCGTTGAGGATCTCTGGGACCTTTTGCAATATCACATCACCACTTATTTTGACAATGACGTCGCCCAATTACCCCCTGCCCGCCACCGCAGCGGCCAGCCGCTAAAGACCCTCACGGAGAGGATTAAGAGCAAGGAAGGCCGCATCCGACACAATCTCGCAGGCAAGCGCACCAATTTTTCCGCGCGGACAGTCATCTCCCCTGATCCCATGATAGAACTCAATGAGGTCGGCGTCCCATTCATCATCGCGATGAAACTCACTGTTCCTGAGCGCGTGAATGAATGGAACATGGCATTCCTGAAGAAATTTCTTGAGCGCGGTCCTGATCAGTACCCGGGAGCAAACTACATCATCCGGCCTGATGGAAAGAAGAAGAAAATCACTTCTGAGACCAAAGAGGCGTCCCTTGAGGAAATGCAACCAGGCTATACGGTCGAAAGGCACCTGATGGATGGCGATATCGCAATCTTCAACCGTCAGCCGTCACTTCACCGCATGAGTATGATGTGCCACCGCATCAAGGTCCTTCCCGGAAGGACACTACGCCTCAATCCCGCTGTCTGCACACCTTATAACGCTGATTTTGACGGAGACGAGATGAATCTGCATATTCCTCAGACTGAGGAATCGCGGGCTGAAGCTGAGATCCTGATGGAAGTGCAGACTCAAGTGGTTTCGCCCAGATATGGACTTTCAATCATCGGCTGCATCCAGGATGCGATTTCCGGGAATTACCTTCTGACAAAATATTTTTCCTACACGCGCCCGGAAGCAATTGATCTTCTCATGGCAGTCGGAATCAGCGATTTTGGAAAGCTCCCGCGCAAGCAGGTAATTTCCGGCAAGGAAATCTTCAGCGTGCTTTTGCCAGATGACTTCAATTTCAAGGGCAATTCGAGAAGCCAGGACGAAAGCGGCAGTAGCGAAGTTGCCATAGAGAACGGCAAGCTCCTTCGGGGGATAATGGACAAAAATTCCCTTGGTGAGGAAGAAGGCCTGATGCTGAGAAATATCCACCAGCAGTACGGAAAGGACGAGGCACTTGAGATGCTTGGCAAGATGTTTCGCCTGGGCATTGAAGTGCTGTTTCGAAACGGCTTCACAGCCGCGCTCGCTGACACGGACATCCCAGAGAATGCGCAATTGCGTATCAGGGAAACCCTTGACAATGCGGATAAGGAAGTGGAAAATTTCATCCGGAGGTTCCATCAGGGAAACCTGGAATCCTTTCCGGGCAAGACCCTTACAGAAACGCTTGAACTGCGCATCCTTGAAGTCCTCAACAAGGCAAGAAACGAGACGGGGGACATTGTCGCAAAGAATTCGAAGAAAAATTCCCATACTGCAATCATGGCCGCATCAGGCGCAAGGGGAAATCTCCTTAATCTCGCCCAGATGGCTGCGTGCGTTGGGCAGCAGGCGCTTCGCGGAAGGCGCATCGACAAGGGCTATGAGAACCGCACGCTCTCCTGCTACAAGGAAAATGATCTCAGCTCCGATGCCAAAGGGTTCATACGCAACGGATTTAAGTCAGGCCTCACACCCCAAGAATTTTACTTCCAGGCGATGACCGGAAGGGATTCGCTGATGGACACCGCACTAAGAACCCCTAAATCCGGCTACCTCTACCGAAGGCTCGCAAACGCCATGCAAGACATCAAGGTGGAGTACGGGAACACGGTGAGGGACGCTTCTAAGAAAATAGTCCAGTTCCAGTATGGCGAGGATGGCATCGATGTCTCAAAATCTGAGAACGGGCGCATCAATGTGAAGCGCATCATAGACTCAATCGCGTAAGGGAAAACCATGGAAGACTCTATCAAAGAATACCAGGACCGGCTGCCGAAAAGGATCATTGATGATATCAAGGCGCACATGCCAAAGAATATCAGCCAATCGAAGCTCAAGAAAATCTTCGAGGCAGTGCATAAGGAATATGAGGACTCGAAAATCACCCCAGGAGAAGCAGTGGGCCTTATCTCAGCGGAATCCATAGGGGAGCCGGGCACCCAGATGACCCTAAACACTTTCCACTTTGCTGGCGTTGCAGAAATGAATGTCACCGTTGGACTTCCCAGGATCATCGAGATCCTTGATGGGAGAAAAGAGCTCAAGAACTCCATGATGGAGATCTACCTCAAGAAGCCCTACTCCGAAGGCAAGAACCTGCGAGAGCTTGCGCTCCAAATCAAGGAGACAAATCTTCATGATGTCGCGACGGAGTTCTCCATCAATATTGCTGATCTCACTATCGAGGTTGGACTTGATAAGAAGAGGATGAAGGAACTTGGCATTACCATAACCCACATCATCAACGCGATTACAAAACAGATCAAGGGCTACAATGTCCGCGAGAAAGAGGACTGTATCTCCCTTAAGGGAAAGGGCAAGGATGATTCCCTGAATGACGCGTACAAGACCAAGGAGCGCATCAAGGAAGTCCATGTCAAGGGTATTGTTGGCATCAAGCAGGTTTTGCCCCTCAAGCGCGGAGAGGAATTCCTTATCATCACCTCCGGCTCAAATCTGGCGGACGTTTTGCAGCTTGAGGAAGTGGATGCCCACCGGACAATGACTTCCGATATCTATGAAATCCAAAATGTCCTTGGCATTGAGGCGGCAAGGCTGGCGATTATCAATGAGGTCACAAAGGTCATCGACAGCCAGGGGCTCAATGTGGATATCCGCCATATCATGCTCGTCGCAGACAGCATGACTGTTTCAGGGGAAATGCGAGGCATTACCCGCTATGGTGTTGTTTCCGAGAAATCAAGCGTGCTTGCGCGGGCATCCTTTGAAACGCCGCTCAAGCACCTCATCAATGCGGCGCTTACTGGCGAAGTGGACAACCTCACCTCTGTCGTTGAGAACGTCATGGTCAACCAGCCGGTCCCCATCGGGACGGGACTTCCGGGCCTTATCTCAAAGCAGAAAAAGTAGATTTATAAACTGATTTTGATTTCCAATTGGCATGGCAGAGCAAGTCTCAGTCGCGGAGTTGAAGAAAGTGCTCAAGGGGGAGCAGGTAGTGATAGGTACGCAGCGCACCATCAAGGAGCTGAAGAGGGGGACTGTTGAGCGCGTCTTTGTCACTTCCAACTGCCCACCTTCAGTTGAGCAGGACATTAATTATTATGTTGGGCTTTGCGGTGCGGAGAAAGTCAAGCTGCCCCTTCCGAATGAGGAGCTTGGCGTTATCTGCAAGAAGCCGTTTTCTATCTCCGTTGTTTCTCTATTGAAAGGTGGGCAGTAAGTGGTTTCCAGAAAGCTTGACGCCCAGACCATGCAGACGATGATGTTCTTTGAGAAGGTTACCGGAGCGCGGCTTAAGGATTACCTTCCTGAGCGCTCCCTCTTTATTGTAGATCAAGGTGAGATGGGAAGGGCAATTGGCAAGAATGCATCAACCATCAAGCGGGTGGAGCAACTGCTCAATAAAAAAGTGGAATTGGTTGAGTTCAATGAGAATGTCGGGCTCTTCATCAAGAATCTCACGCATCCTGCGGAGATTGAGGGTTTTGATGAGCTTGACGGCGTCATCACGATTAGGGCCAGGGATGTGCGCAGCAAGGGGCTCATCTTTGGGCGTGAACGATCAAAGCTTGCATTGCTCAAGGATGTTGTGAAGAGGCATTTTGCGGTGAAGGAGATTAGGGTAGTTTGATTCTTAAAAAACTAAAGAAGAAAAATAATTCAGCTCATCATTTTTTCTAAGAAAATCATTTTAAAAATCCACAAAGAAATGCTTTTATAGTAGTTCTCAAGAGAGAGGCACACATGGGCGCAAATATTCTTTCCTTAAAGGCACACGAAGTCTTAGACTCACGCGGGAATCCAACAGTGAAGTGCGTCCTTAATACCGGTAATGGCTCTTTTAGCGCGATTGTTCCAAGCGGCGCGTCAACTGGAAAGTATGAGGCGTTGGAGCTTCGAGACGGCGGCAAAAGATATGACGGCAAGGGGGTTCTGAAAGCTGTCAATAACATTACATCCATTATCTCCAAAAAAATTGTCGGCAGGGATTGTGCTGACCAGCAGAAGATTGATGATATTCTTATAACACTTGACGGCACTGAGCACAAGTCCAAGCTTGGCGCAAATGCGCTGCTTGCAGTCTCTTTAGCTGCGTGCAAAGCAGGGGCGCAGGCAAAAAAAATGCCACTGTATAGGCATCTTCAAGAAATCTCAAAAACAAAAAAACTGACCCTTCCTATTCCCCAGCTCAATATCATCAATTCGGGAAAGCATGCGGACATAGACAACGACATTCAGGAGCACATGATCCTGCCGGTTGGCTTTGGCTCATTCTCAGAATCGCTTCGCGCAGGGGTGGAGACTTATCATGCGCTCAAGGGCATCCTCAAGAAAAAATACGGGGTTCAGGCAATTCTCTTGGGGGACGAAGGAGGATTCGCACCTCCAATCAAAAGCGTTCGAGAGCGGCTTGATCTGATTATGATCGCAATCGAGCAGGCTGGCTATGCAAAAAAGATAAAGATTGGGCTTGACTGCGCTTCCTCAGAGTTTTATAGTAATGGAAAGTACACTATTGGAGATGAGAAGTTTGATGGGCAGCAATTGGTCGGATTCTACAAGGATTTGGCAAAAAACTATCCATTGGCATCAGTTGAGGATGGCATGGCAGAGGATGACTGGGGAGGGTGGCAATTGCTCACCAAGGAATTGGGCAGTAAAATCCAAATAGTTGGCGATGATCTTCTTGTCACGAATGAAAAGCGCATAAGGACAGCAATTGAGAAGAAGGCATGCAATGCGCTTCTCCTCAAGGTGAATCAAATCGGCACGGTCACTGAATCCATAAACGCAGCGAAATTGTGCTCCTCCAAGAAGTGGAATGTCGTAGTCTCGCACCGCTCAGGCGAGACGGAAGATGATTTCATCGCGGACCTTGCCGTTGGGCTTTCGGCTTCGCAGTCAAAATTTGGGGCTCCTGCGCGCTCTGAACGGACGGCAAAATACAACCGTCTGCTTGAGATAGAGGATGAATTGGGAAGCAAGGCGCTTTTCCAGTCGTTGTGAGGACTTATGCACACACTTGTTCTTATCCGGCACGGCGAAACCGTTTGGAATAAGGAAAATAAATTCACGGGCTGGACGGATGTCGGCCTCTCTGAAAAAGGCGTGCAGGAAGTGCATGAAGCAGGAAGAATCCTGAAGGATGAGGGCTATGCCTTTGATGTTGGGTTTACCTCCGTTCTTAAGCGCGCGAAAGAGACGCTGCGAATCATTCTTCAGGAGATGGGCATTCGGGATATAGCGGTGAAGGAATCCTGGCGGCTCAATGAGAGGCATTATGGCGCGCTGCAGGGGCTGAATAAGGCAGAGACGACAGCGAAATATGGGGATGAGCAGGTGAAGAAATGGAGAAGAGGGTATGCCACGCCTCCTCCCCCATTGGATGTTTTAGATAAGCGACATCCCTCCCATGACCCGCGCTACAAAGATATTGATCCCAAGCTGCTTCCATCGTCGGAAAGCCTCAAGGACACTGTTGCGCGCGTGGTTCCCTATTGGGAGAGCGATATCGTTCCTGCTCTCAATGCGAAGAAGAAAGTGATTGTTTCAGCATCGGGAAACAGCCTGCGGGCGCTTGTGAAATATCTTGACAATGTTTCCGATGATGAAATTGTGGAGTTCAACATACCCACCGGCATCCCCCTAATCTATGAGCTTGATAAGGATCTAAAGCCCATTCGCCACTATTTCCTTGGGAATCAGGAAGAAATTCAGAAGAAGATAGATGCTGTGGCAAATCAGGCAAAGGCGAAAAAAGAAGACATAAATTATTCATAATCATTCCCGATAATACGCCGCCGCATCCTCTGGCATCACCGAGTTGATGACAAAACCCGTTCCCAATTCAAAACCGCCATAGGTCGCGATCCTCGGCGTTATTTCAATGTGGAAGTGCAAATTCTCTTTCTTTGGGGAGTAGTGGATATGGTAATTGTAGGATGCATCCATGCGCTGGAGCTTGATAAGGATTTTTTTCAGAAGGGAAGCGCACTTGAGAAAATCGCTTTCCGAGAAATCATCGAAAGTCCTCAAGTGCTTCTTTGGGAAAATCCATGCCTCGTAATTGAATCGCGAGGCGAATGGGGCAAATGCAATGAACGCGCTGTTTTCCGCAATGAGGCGCTTGGATTTCGCTTCCTTTTTGATGATCGCGCAATAGGGGCATCTCCTTGATTTTTTTGAAGCATCGCATTCTTCCTTCACTGCAGTCGGCAATTGGGGGACAGAAACAACCTGCGAATGCTCGTGGATAAGCGATGTTCCCGCGTCCCTCCCATGGTTCTTGAACACCTGGACATATTTGCAGTTCCCATCCTTTGACAATGCAGCGATGCGCTCCCGATATACCTTAAGAAGCTGAGAAGTCTGCTCTGCGGAAAGTTCTGCTAGCTGCTCCTCATGTCTTGGGGTTTCCACGATGACCTCGTGCACGCCGTAGTTGGATGAAACCTTTAGGAACGGAAGGCCGGAAAGTTTTGGGTTTCCTTTCGGCTCAACTGCGGGAAACTTGTTTTTGAACCATCTTATGGTCCATTGAACAGCAGAGCCGTAGCGGCCAATTTCATCCGGCGTTTGGGTCTCGCTTCCGGGGCAGAAATAGCACATGCCGGATGGCTTTTGCTTAACGATCCTTCTGAATTCAACCGGTCGACTGCCCCGCGATGTCGCGTAGAAGACATAGCGCTCGAGAATGTAGTCCTTGCGGATGATGCCCATGATGGTATCCAAAAGAAGGCATTATTTAACGTTTTGGTATTCCCCTGCGGTGGTTCCTTTCCTAGGAGACCATCTTTAGATGGCGGGTGATTGCATCAATCCTCTTTCCTTCAGCAGGGCCTATGCCAACACAAGTCCGCGTTCCGGGCTCAACAACAGTGTGGCCTGCGTCAGTAATCAAAGAGGCAGGAAGCCCTGCGTCTTTTGCCCTTCCGAAGAGATGCAGCATCTCTTTTTCATCAGCAACAGAAAGAACAATCTTTCCCCCGCCAACACTTAGCCACTCCTGCATGAGTTTCTTATCAGCTTTAAGCGCTGCATCAAGAGCGGCATGGGCAACCTGCGCTGCCATTTTTCCTTTCGGGAGCTTCAAGTCTTTTCTGACCAATATGATCTGTTTGAGCGCCATTGAAGGCATGGGGAATTGTTTGTTTTTATGCTTATTGATTTGTTTGGCTCTGTCCCGAATCTCGCTACGCTCGGGCAGCGCCAGGCTCGCTTCTTGATGTCGCATTGACATAAGCGGCGCCTCCCCGTAGGGGGCATCTCCCTCCACTTCATTTGTCGCAATAGCTGATTCGCTCGCAAATAAGGCGCTACCTTTATTCGGGACAGAGCCGATTTGTTTTAGTAATGAGAGGGAATTTTGAAACGGATATTGGGAATCTCCAGCATAGTTGGATTTATCAGGGGGTTGGCTTTTTTAATTTTTGGCATTCGGTTCATTGTTTTCCTGTAGGTAATGGCATTTTTTCCTCTCGAGAAGTAAAAGATGTGTCCCCACTGCGATTGACTCAACAATGTTTAAATAAACGGCATTCCCAAATAGAAGCATGGCGCTGTTTAGGAAAGAGAAAGGGGCCTTTTTTGAGGGCTCTGAGAAGAAATACCCAATTGTCGAGCTTCCGAAGTGGATGCGGGAGATGGACGCAGAAAAGTTGGGATAGGAATTTGTTCTATGATTTTACAAGATTGATTATCCTTATTAGAATTCCAATTTTTTCCCATCAAAGAAAATCATCGGATTGCGAAAGACCTGATCCAGATGAATGAGCGCGTAGATGCTGCCGCCGAACCAGTAGTTTGAACCGATGCCTATGTGGGCAGTTCCCAGCGTCTTGTCATCAACAATCATCGCCCCCATGAGCCCCGCTTTTGGGTTGAGCCCGATGCCAAACTCGCAGATGCGCCTGATGCTTCCGGGATTCTTTGCCTGCGATGCCGCCCATTCCAATGCGCGCTCAAGTTCCCTTGCTTCCTTGCCTCCTGAAATCTCAACGATATTTCCCTTCTCTATCTTTAAAGTGATGGGGTCCTTGATGAGGATAGTGCGCTCATGGGTGCGAGCAGAGCCGTCGATGACAACCATGCCTTCGACTTTGGTGCCGTTTGGAGGAGCGTACACTTCGCCAGCTGGAAGGTTCCCCCCGCTTCCGGGCTGCGTATAGTTGCCGTCCGCGGAAATGCCATTGATACCTTCAATATTGTAGTGCAAATCCGTTCCCGCTGTGGTCTTCACGTGGATTTCCCCTGACTCGTCAAACAGTTTTTTAAGCGATTCGTGCTGCGCCTGCATGGGCTTATAGGGGACATCAATCGCTGAAAGGAAATATTGCGTGTCTTCTGTACGCAAATCGCCAAGCCCCATCGCGGAGACAAAGCGGTGATTGCTCTTTTTTATGAATTTGCGAAAGCTCTTGCCCAATTCGCCAATGCTTCCAAGCTTATCTGACATGGAGAGGATGATAACGCCCTGCCTGAGACCTGAGAGGTGCTGCTGGACTCCCTCATCCGCCAAATCGCCTTTTGCCTTGACTCCCTGCAGAAGCAATTTCGCATCAAGCTTGAGCTCGTGCGCCGCAAGATAATACCCTGTTGCAAGAATTGGCGCAAGCTGCCTTCCCGCCTCCCCGGTGTCGCCCACAATGAGGACACTCTCGTTTCGGATGTTGAGACAGGGCGCAAGCACTTTTCTTAAGGAAATTGAGCAATGCTCGGCGAGCGAATAAAGCTGCGCATCGCGCATCCACTTCAATGCCTCGAGGGTTTCCATGCTATTTGAGAGCAATTCAACATTTAAAATGCTTTGGTTGGACTAAGAAAACATGCCGTCCGGAAATCATCCTATTCTAATATTTTCCCGCAAAAAAAAGAATATTTTAAATATAACCCCTGCTTCCCAATTCCCATGCACAGAGTTGATTGTCTTTGGCATCGGCAAATTCATCTTCTTAGATAATCATACCTTTAGAAATTCCCAAGGCCATTGGAGTTCCGCCAGACGGCTAAAGCACTAGGATTTCTTTTTTCATTTCTAATACTAAAAAACAATGGAGGCAGGACTATGACACTAAACGTATATGTGGCAATAACGACAACCGAATTTGGGATCGCAAAGCTCCTCACTGAAGCAAACAAGGGAGAGATGCCAAAGGGTGTCCATTGTTTTCCAATCAAACTGTTCAGCAGTACATCGGAAAGTATTGAGGTTGTGGTCAATGGAGATAGCAACACTGTGAAAAAAGGGTTGAAGGAAGTGATGGAGAGAGTGGATCAATATTGCAATGGCAACTATCGGGCGGTAGCGAGATTCTACACCTACACGGAATATGGCGTAGTCAGAAAAGAACGACTCTATTGCACAAAGAATAAGGTAAAAAAAAGAAACCTAAAGATTCTTGACCTTTCTCCAATTGTACTTTCTCATCTTGGAGGCAGCGCCGTAGCGGCAGCTTGAGCACTTGCTCTTGCGTATGTGGAAGGTGCGCCTTCCGCACCTGCGGCAGAATATCATGTTCTTCTTGCCGGACTTGCGGCCCATCGCTGGTGTTCCTTTTCCCATGGCAGCTACCTAGAATGCAGTTCCCCCTATTTCTCAGGAGAGATGCTGACAATGGTGTCTCCGCGCAGGAACACGGTGCCGAGCTTCTTCTTGAGATGCAGTTCAGTCGAAGTTGTCTCCTCGCGGGTCTTCTCATCAACCTGCTTCACAATCTTTGTGATTTTCGGCTCGAATTCCTCTGCGTTGTCAAGAACGGTGTTGATGTGGATGTCAAACGAGATGAGATTGCCAATAACCTGCTTTTGGTTCTTGAGATCGACAATGACTCTTTTGTTCCTTGCCTTATTGAGCGCGTCCAGCGGCCTTGATTGCTCCATCATGGTAATGTCCTCCTTGGCAAAAACAGCCAATGGGTATAGGGAAAAATGTAGCTTTTTAAATGTTTGTCTTTGAAATTCTGCCATTTGAGCAGTAGAAACTTATTTAAATGCTCATCCTTTCCTCGTCTCCATGGCACGATCGCAGAAAAGGCCGCAGAGAAAGAAATCAGGCGCATTCCTAAAAGACTTCCGCAAGAAGAGGCAGAATGAGCTTGGAAGAGACCCGTCCTTCACAAAGATTGGAGAGACCCAGGTTCAATCAATCAGAGTCATTGGCGGCAACCGAAAGCTTCGGCTTCTGCACGTCAATGTGGCGAATCTCTACGATCCAAAAAACAAGACCTACAAGAAGGCGAAAATCATCAATGAAGTTGACAATCCGGCGAACCGCAACTTTATCCGACGCAATATCCTCACCAAGGGGGCAGTAATCGACACCGATTCAGGCAGGGCAAAGATCACCTCACGACCAGGGCAGGATGGCGTTGTGAATGCGGTTTTGGTTTCTTAGAATAATTTTGGTCTATTTCATCCTTTGTTTCTCTAGATATTCGTCAACTGCGCCATAAAATTCATCTATTGTATGTTGCCCATTTGGGAAGATCTCATCTATCCAAGGAGGCATTAGCCATTCACCTCTTTGCCCAGGTAAATAGTAAATACGAGTATTAGGGGAGGCATCCCTTATGCTTTTGCAAACATAGCGGCTATTTGAAGAAGGATCATATACAATAGCAATAATTGGGCAAGACGCTCTTGCAGCACTACTAGCGCCTGATTCGGTCGAAGCAAACATATGCTCAACATCTGGAGTAGCATTAAATCTTCTCACCATCTCATCAATCCCCAACCGATCGGAAAAGACGAAAAGTATCTTGTGGGCAACCATGAAGGTGAGGGAAATTCTGACTATATAAATGTTTTCCATTATATTACTATAAAGTAGTAAATTTAGATAAATTTATAAATATCATTTGTTCTTATGCAAGTAAATGGCACATCATCAGGGATGCTCCTTAAAGGGGAAACTTGTGGATAGGGCACAGCTGGAAACAGGCGAATTAGTCACCTTAGCCCAGGCTTTGAGAAAGGAAAAAAGAGGGCCATACTATTGTCCAGATCAAAATTGCCATATGGGAGTTGTTCCCGAAGGAAAAACCATTGTCAGGGCTGGTGGGTATGAGAGGCGAGGACATTTCAATACATTGCCCACTGTGGGTTTGCCAGAACACATATTCCAAAAGAAAACACGTGATTATAATCCACTTGAAGCAATCACACTTTCCTTAGAATCAACAGGAGATTTCTCATTTGTAGGAACTCATTGCACTTATCAAAGCACCTACAGAAAAAAAGGAGAAGGAGAATGTGTACGCAAGAAATTCCCAGTGGATATTACGGCGAAGATGAATGATGGAACTGACGTTATTCTTCATGTTGTCGAGCTTCCAAGCCCCTATCCTGCAAGCAAGCTTTACCATCAGATAAAGGAGATATCTGTTGAAAACATAGACGATCATAGGAAAAGGGTGATTAAGCCAAGGTACGGGCCAATAGGGGAGTTGGGAAGGAAAGTATACCAGAACATCATTGTAATCAAAAACAATCGTTCTTTTGGACCAGCTGAAGGAGGAAGAACGCTCCTTGTTCCCTGGGTACACTATTTTATTCACGCACTGACAGGCGACATCCACTATTTCAATCCTCTCACGATGAGGGTAGAAACATATCAGATGATGGAGAGCGCAAAATTTGAGGGAGAGCATCCAAAGGACTCAAGAATGACTGCCAGAATGAAACTTAGGGAGGAATTATCTGACATCACTTTTACCCCATTGGACAAAGGAATTCTCCAGAGAGAAATATCCAATCGGGAAGAAGGATTTGTCATAAATATCGGAAATTGGAAGATTGCAAAACCACAAGCGGTGATATACGATCAAGATGGAAAACCTATTTCAAAAGATGGGAAGGGTGGCCAACGGCAAATGATCCTCTAGGATTTATTAGACCTCAACATATTTATCAAAATAAATACATTACACTTTCCCAATTTCTTCAGCATACCTCTTCCTATTCCACTGCTCAAGGGATTTTAGCACCTGCTTGCCGTCTTTTAGGATGACCTTGGTGTGCTGGTAAGGCACGCCGAACTGCTTTGCCAGCGCCTCCTCATCCCTATCAGTGTCTGAATCCTTGAAATTCACCCGGAAGCCAATCACTTCCTCCCGGTCGAGTGAGTCAAAGAACGCGGTCGTCTCTTTTTGCTCTTCCCTGCAGATTGGACACCAGCTGGCGTAGAAATATAGAAGGACAATCTTCTTCTCCGTTAATGCCTTCTCATAATCCGCCTTGGCGAATGAGAGGTATTGGGAGGTTGTGCCCGCAAGATGCGTGCCAGAATAATCGCCTTGCATTTCTCCCGCCTTATCAGCTGCTGGCTTGTCCATTATTTTGGAATCGTCAGGAATTGCCTTCATCATCGGTTTTTCCTGTGCAGGGGTGGTGGCAGGAAGTGCTTGCTGTTGGGCGCAGGCAGAGACAATAAAGGCAAGCGAGAAAAGGAATATCAAAACATGGCTCAATTTCATAAGGGGGCCTCCTAGTTGAATGAATGGAACTATTAGTGGAAATAAGAGATATCCCTTTTAACTATTTTTTCCCAAATCTCTCCCAAATCTCTCCCAAATCCCCTCAAAGACTTCCTTATTGGCCTCAAATTCAGGCGTCACGAAATACACCGCGCCGTATGTGCCCTTGTTGATTGCCAGAAGTATCCTATTTTTCTCAAGGATCTCCAGATGATGCCTCACCGTCTTGTAATCCAGATCCAGCATCTCCGCTATCCGGTTCGCATTTGAGGGAGTTTTCCTGATGAAGCTGATGATGTTTCCACGCGTCTCGCCCCCTCTTGTTCCCGCCAGAAGATACCATAGGATCTGTTTCATATGGTTTTTTTGTCCTGATTATTTTTATAGTTATGGATAAGAGGAGAAAGTTCGGAAAGCGATAGTGTTATGAATGATAAGTAAGGTATCAGAAAGTTATGTACATCCCCAAAAGATACGGTGAGAGCAAAATTGACACCTGCCCTTTTTGCAGCCAGCACGCACGGTCGATGAATGCGCAAGGGGTGCCTGTGTGCAGCACGCATCGCAAGGAGGAATTTGGCGAGATGAAATGCGTGTGCGGCGAATACCTTGAGATGAGGAGCGGGAAATTTGGGGTTTTCTTCAACTGCCTCAACTGCGGAAACCTTAATCTGAGAAAAACACTGGAGTTAAATCCCCAAAGAATCCCGGTAGCACGCTCTTCTCAGGGGAAGGGATTGCCAGTGGTGAAAGAAAGTCAAAGGCAGGAAACAATTCGGTCTGATGACCCGAGGTATTTTGAATGAAATGCCCTTGCACATTGAATAGAATAGAAAGATTGGCTGATTTTTAAAAGATAATGCAAAAATGACTTGTTTTTATTTCCCTTCCTGAATCTCCGCAAACCCTATCAGGCGGAAGCGGTTACCAATCCTTCTTGATACCGTAAGGCGCGCGGACGCCTCGCAGCACACTGGCAGCTTGAGCCTGCACTTCACAAGCCCTTTCTTCATGTCATTCACAATCCCAACAGTCGCTGCGGAATTCACATTCAGCATGAGGGGCTCACCCATCTTCACCGGGTCAACAGTGAGCTTTTCCTCAACGCCAACCACGCGGTCAAGTAAGGTGATCTTAAGCGTTAAATCATACCACACCGGAGGCAATGAGCCGGGATGTCCGGCAATGGCTCCTGCAAGCTTGTCTGATTTCACGATGGATGGATCAAGAGAAGTCATCACACCAATGGATCCGCCTGGGCCAACACTCTCCACATTCTGGCCGCCTGTATTGAGCCCCATAATTTTTGCCTTAAGGGGCTTAAAGACCATCTGGTTTTTCTCGGTGACTGAATAGCCGGGCTTAATCTCGATATCTTCTCCGACGTTAAACGTGCCCTGCTTGAGCCCGCCTCCGAGAACGCCTCCGACAATTTGATCAGGGAGCGCTCCTGGCTTATTGATGTCAAAGCTTCGCGCAACAAACATAACCGGCTTCTTTGACGGATCGCGCTTTGGCGTTGGGATGGTCTCTTCGATTGCCAAAAGGAGGTTTCCAAGCCCAATCTTGTGCTGAGCTGAGAGGGGGATGATTGGGGCATTCTCATATGGCGTTCCTTTCAAGAATGCCATTATCTGCTCATGGTTTTTTATTGCCTGCTCTTCGGTGACCAAGTCAATCTTGTTTTGCACAACTACTAGGTGCTTAAGCCCAATAATCTCAAGCGCCATGACATGCTCGCGTGTCTGGGGCTGCGGGCATTGCTCATTTGCCGCAATAAGAAGGAGGGCGCCGTCCATGAGCGTGGCTCCGGAGAGCATGGTTGCCATTAGCGATTCGTGGCCAGGAGCATCAACAAAACTCACTTTCCGGGTTATTTCAGCATCTTCCTCGTCTTGTGATGTATAACTACCATCCTTTCGCTTCCTGATAATTACATCCGCATAGCCGAGGCGGATAGTGATGCCTCGCTTCAGCTCTTCAGAATGGGTATCTGTCCATTTTCCGGACAATCGCTCAAGAAGGGTGGTTTTGCCATGATCTACATGCCCGACCATGCCGATATTCATCACTGGCTGCAGAATGTCCTCGCCATCTGCCTTTTTCTTCTTCGCCATCAATCACAACATAGCTATTGCTTGGGCACATCTGCTGGGAATAACTCTGAGAGCGGCTTCTCGCCCTGCTTAAGCACCTTGAGATTAACCTGAGAAATCTTGTCATGGATCTTGTGACCGCAGACTGTCTTTCTGAGGGCAATTCCTTTTTCCCCGCCGCTAAAGCCCACTCCTCTGAGGATGGTGATGCGCTTTCTCTGCCCAAGAATTCCTCTTCGCATGGGAAACCCGCAGTAATCAGAGCCGCCGGTAATCATAAGCTCGTAGCCGGGCATGCCAAGAGTTTCTCCCTTGATGCTCTCGCCGATATTCATGCCTATCAGGGGGCGGGCATCATTCTCCTTGACCTCTTTCTTGTAGGTCTTTTTGGTGTGCGGGTCCCCGATTGATAATTTGAATGCAGCCATGAATTCCTCCGATGAATGTGTGCTGAAAAACAGCATCCTTTCTTTGCTCGGGGAGCGGGGGAGGGTTTAAATAGTTTTCTTTGGGTTTTCCTGACGTATCCTATGATTCCTGCCAACCACGACACTGATGGACGTTGCCTTAATTTTGGGCAGAGCCCCCAAGACCGGCTCTGTCCCGAATGAAGGCAGCGCCCCTTCCGTGAGCAAATAAGCAACTGAATCATACAATGCGGAAGGGGTCGCTCCGTCCGGGAGGGAACCGCATATTCTTTTGCGTTATCCATAAGCGAGCCGGCGCTGCCCGAGCGAAGCGAGATTCGGGACAGAGCCCCCAAGACCATTACTTTTTTAAGATACGGCAACATGAAGGCAGATATGGCTGATGAGTTGAGGGGAAAGAGCACGCGCATGAGATGGATACTCTATTTCTCTATTGCCCTTGGAATCCTCCTGCTGCTCTTCGCCGCCTTCAATCTCACAATCCGCCTTGATTTTTTGCTCGGGGACGATCTTATCATCCACCTCACGCCGGAACAGTCCTCCCTTGCGCTTCATTACGGGGAGCAAAAAGAGGTTGCAATAAACTTGTCCGTGGAGACGCCCCCCTATTGCGCATCGTTTTGCACCTATGCGCTCCTTGACAAGAGCAGAAGCACCATTTTGGATTCTGGCAACCTTACTCTCAAGCCAGGAGAGCCCGTCACGAAGGCATATGTGCTCTCTCCTTCCCGAGCCGGTCGCGGTCAGGATATCTATAGTTTTGATGCCTCGTGCCACGCAGTGCGATCATTCTTCTGCCCCGCTAACGAGGAGATGAAGTACCGCTCATCATTTATCACTCTGAATTATGACCTCACTGAGCAGGATAAACTCCTCAAGGAAGAGCTGAAAGGGAGGATACTTCCGCTCCTCTCCAAGCTCCATGATATTGATGTTGCCCTGAAAATCCAAAGCCAACGCATTGTGATTCTTGCTTCTTCTGCCAAAATGGACGATATTCAGGAGCACAAAGCTGCGATTGAGGAAACTTTCTTTGGAATCATCCTAAAGATGGATGGGCTCCGCAATCTCTGGGGCAGTGAGGCGTATGCGAAGCTGAGCGCGCAGCTTGATTCTGAATTGGAAGAGGCAATCAATAAGAGTGGTGATTCAGTCAGCTTGCTCTCAATTGCCGTGAGTGAGAGATTGGCGCTCCATAATGGGCTTGTCAGGGAAGTGAAGAATGCTATAAGGAAAACGAATGCAGCGCATGAACTGTACACGCTTGCAGCTGCATCCAACAATTCCGAATTAAGAGAGGCAATCAGGAATTTTTCCCGTGAGGCAAATTGGACTCAATGGGAAATATTAACATTGAAATTCGGCAATTATGACTCCCTTCGCAATGCAACTGGTTTTCTGAAAGTAAAAGAGAGGGATATTAAAATTAAGAGTTTGATGCTTCGCTCAGAGGGAAGGGTTAGGAGCACATTCCTCATTTCTAAAGAAAGAGATTACCGGTGCTTCCTTGCGGGAAAAGATTCGGATTGTACGGCGAATGCTACGATTCCCGCAGTCTATGGCAAATTCCTTAATGAAACAGAAAAAGAGTGGGCTGATTCGACGGTTATTTTGGATACGTGCAATGAAATCAGCACAATGAAAGTTGGGCTGGAAAAGACTAGAAATGAGACGAGCAAGCGACTTGCCCTGGAAAATAAGACTTTGCCAACTGATGAGGACTTCAACAGGTCTGCTGAGAATTTTTCTCTTGCATTGTTGAATCGGCTCTTTTGGGAATACAAAACAGCCATTGCCAAAATCAATGACTCCAATTTTACGCGCACGCTTTCTGCAATGCCAAACACCTCAATCATCCCTTCAGCCCTCAATGAGACAGAACGAAATGAGAGGATTGATTACCTGCTTGCGCATCTTGAGATAAGCGCCGAGCTTAAGAAATATGAAGCGGAGTTTTGCCTGGCCAAAAATTCCTTCCCTTATATGATATTGGATAATCTTTCGGAGGCGCTTGAGCCAATTAACCTGACCGCGCAGTCAAGCATTGATGCAACGCTCTCAGACAACCCGCCTGTGTGCTGCATCTTTGGGCAATGCGGAGCGTGCTGCACCCAAAGAACCTGCGCAACCCAAGAGGAGACATTCCCCCTCATCTTTTTGCACGGCCATGCGTTTGAGCAGGCCAGTTCTCCTGCCTACTCGCTTGACGCGTTCAATCTCATCCAGTATGCGCTTGAGGAAGAGGGGTATCTCAATGCGGGAATTGTGACTCCAAATACCAAGGCAGGTGAAACAGTTTCCGGGGAGTGGGGACTGTCCGGAAAGCCGATTTCGATAAAGGCAAGCTACTATCTTGACACGTATCGGGAGGGCAAGGAATATGTCATTGTGCCAACAAAAAGCGAGAGCATAGACACGTACGCGCTTCGCCTTCGGGACATCATTGAAGTGGTCAGGGAGCGCACTGGCAAAGAGAAAGTGAATATCGTAGCGCATTCCATGGGGGGACTTGTGGCGCGGCGCTATATCCAAATATTCGGGGATGAGAAGGTGAATAAACTGGTGATGATTGCGACCCCTAACCAGGGAATCGCTAGCAGGGCAACTGAACTCTGCCCTCTTTTTGGCGAGCAGAAGGAATGCACGGATATGCAGCAGGGGAGCTTATTTCTCAACAAGCTCAATGATCCTGCCAAGCAGCCAAAGAGCACGGAACTCTACACCATCGCAGGAGTTGGGTGCGTTACTGACAAGAAAGATGGTGATGGTGTGATTATCGTGGAGAATACCCGTCTAACCAGTGCGCGGCAGTTCAACATATCGGGAAGCTGCGGCGGGTTTTTAAGCGAGCCATTGCACACGGAAATTCTCAATATCAGGAAGTACCCGGAATTGAGGGGGATACTGAAGGGGATACTAAAAGGAGAAAGTTAAAAGAAATATAAATGGAACATAGAAAATTAAAGAGGTCTTGGAAGCCAAAGTTATTCCACGCGAGTGGCCGTTGTTGCCGTCATGCCATTTGTTGCCATTGACATGGAACCTGCCATCATTGAAGTTGAAGCCAGCGGCCCCCAAGCCTTGTAGCCAGCT
Source organism: uncultured Methanosarcinales archaeon (assembly GCA_964438385.1). Lineage (GTDB taxonomy): Archaea > Nanobdellota > Nanobdellia > Woesearchaeales > GW2011-AR4 > GW2011-AR11. The sequence goes on from CAYTKI010000022.1 coordinate 23,195, forward strand.
TACCTCTGTGTTCACTGCCGCTTCACGTTTTCGCTTGCGCTACTAAATGTTGCGGCTGAATTTTATGGCTAGTAAGGATCGCCTTGATAAGGAAGCGTGTGGCCTTGGCTTTCACCAAGACAGCAAAAAAAGAGAATTGACATATATAATGATATTTACTTTTTGCGCGTCGGCTTCGCCGACCCTGACTTCACTGACACCCCACGAGAGCGGCCGTCGAGGACGTCATCAGGCCAGTTGTTGCCACCGACATGGAACCTCTCGCCATTGGAGATGAAATAGGCGGCCCTTTTCAAGTTGCGCATTCTACTATTCCGATCTGGCGTGTAAATATAGATGTTATCGATGGTTTTTCCGCTCAGGTGGGAAAGCGTTTCGCCGATTTTCTCTACTAAGTCCCTAGTGTTAAAGTAAGCCTGAAGGTATTTCTCCACCCCTACCTTATCATTATGAATAGCAGATGCCAATGAAATCCCTTTATATTCAGGAACAGCAACGTTCTTCACTACGTGTTTATTTACCTTGCTTTCAGCATAATGAGTAATCCTCGCATCAAGGGTGGTAGGCTCGAAGTCAATTGCTGGGGTGGCAATAAGCCAACCGGATTCAATTGCGCTTCTCAAGTTAGCGACTTGCTCATCAGATCCGCTCTTGGTTACCCTGTAGACATCAGCGGTATCAATCATCCTTTTGCCCTTGAATTCTCCATTCTGAGTAGCATAGAGCGCGAGCCATTGGTTTAGATTGTGATATTTTCCGCCGTCTGCCGCAATAAGGTCTATGAGCTCATCGTTGGCGGGCTTGGCATGGGTGTCATAACCTCTAAGAAAATTGGCAGCTAAGCCCACTGGATCTATTCCAGCCCGGTGATATCCCGCTGCTACCTTATTGCTAAGAGGAACATTTACGGTTTTCATAGCGAGGAGGAACCAAGTTTACTATTTAATTCTTTCTATTTATTTTTCATTAAAGAGTGATGACATAATTACTCACAGCCGGCCAAAACATTTATATAGCAGATACTATCAATTGCTATACAGGTGATCATCATGGAGACAGAGCAGTTTAACATCAGGATGCCAAAGGACCTTTTGGAGGATCTTGACATCGTCTCAAGGCTGTTAAAGGTCAATAAATCCGAGTGGATGAAAACTAAGCTTGCCGAAAAGGTGCATGAGGAAAAAAACAGGCTGATGATGAGCCTAAGCGCCCAGTTTGCGAGCGGGGCAATCTCAAGAAAGCATGTGGAAAGCCTTGTGGGAAAAGATATCGCAGATGAGATGGAATTCGTAAAGGGTAAGGCCGAGGAGTCCGTAAGGAAAGGAGTGGAGTATGGCAAGAGGCTTAAGGGAAGCATTCGTTCTTGATACCTCTGCCCTTATCAGCCTTGGCACTATCGGGATGATAGGAAAGACTCTCTCTATTTTCGATATTGTGTTTTCCCCTTCTGTTCTCAGGGAGCTTGAGGACTTCGCAAAGTTCAAGGATGCCTTTGGCAGGGCCGCCAAAGAAGTTCTCTCGCATAAAAAAGAGTTCACCATAGCGAAAGCAGATATAAAAGAAACCCTCGCATACATTGAGGCAACTGACAACGAATTGTACAATCTCGCAAGGCAAAAATCATTGGGACTTATCACTGATGACATAAAATTCTCCCGCCAAGTGGATGCGAAAGTTGATGTGAGGTTCAGCACGTTCATTCTTTTGGCGCTTGTTGTTTCTGGGCATATCGCCAGGCAAGAAGCATTGGATCTTCTCAATGGCCTGAGAGATTCGAGAAATTGGGGAAACAACATTATTTATACGATTTCTAAGAAGCAATTGGAGGATTTAAAAAAATAAAGAGGGGCATTGGCCTTTCGCCTAACATATAACGATAATGACTTCACTCTCAAAAATGGGGCTTCTCTTCCCCTCTTCGCTTAATGTGCTGGACATTAAGCAAACTTTTTCTTCAAAAAAGCACGCTGGGAATGATAGTGGGCGGTAAAAAATTGTGAATCCTCATCCAAAAGCGAACTTATAATATGATAAAAAATAGCGGGTCGTGTTCAGTAACACATCCCCTCGCACTGATTATAGACACCGTCAAGAAGAGTCCAGTAGGCGTCAAGTGTCTTTTCCACCATGGCAAGGGCCAATTCCTGGGACTGCTCATCCGCGGCGTATTTGAGGAGCAGCCTCTCCTCCTGAGCGGAGTGCTCGACATCCGCTATCATGTGCACACTGAAATAGGATAATCCTTTTGCATCGGAGATGCCATAGAACTCCCTGAGCCCGCGGATTTTCTCCTCGCTCACCTTAGGGATCTGCGACTCATAGGTGTAGAGGGCGGCAATGCCTTCAGCGATGGTCTTTTTTGAGGTAGCGTCCCTGAAATGCTGCACGGCAGAGAGGGTCTGTGGCAATGGTTCTGCATTCTTTATCTCCAAAGTGCCCACTCCCAGGGCATTTCCAAAGTCAATCCACAATTTCGGATGGTTGTTCTCTCCCTGCTCCTCATCCATGAGGTTCTGCAGGATGATTTGGCGATCTTCAATGTCATCTGTTCGATAGTGCAGGCCGCTGAGGTATTGGGGGAAAGCAGAAACGTGCCTGTAGTACTGCTTTGCATAGAGCTGGAGGTCATTTCTAGTCAATTTGCCTTCCTTCCATAATTGGTAGAACGGATGCTTAAGGATGCTCCTCTCTTCAATTCTTCCCCTGACTTCTGCCAAAAATTCCTTCTTGTCCATTGAATCACCTTTCCGCTTTCTTATTGCCGGTTTTTTAAATGTATTGGAAATGGGGCTAAGTCAAGTATTGTGTGTTGGAGAATTGAATACCCTAAGGGGAATTGGATGTTTTCCCACTTAAGTTGACTTAGCCTGGAAATGGATAATTTTAGTGATATAATCAGCCCCTCACTTCAGCATCCTCTTCATCTCGCGGTGCCGAATCATGGATTGAATCTTAAGCTTGGACATTGTCTTTTTGCGCTGAATGGCCTCTGCCGCGCGCCGATAGAGGTAAATGAAGCGCCGATCGCCGCCAACCATCTCGATAATCAGCCCCACTATCTTCATCACCGCAATCACGAGGAACATGATGAAAGGGACCAGAGGGAAAGCCCATAGGGGATGAAGGTCCCAAATCGAGATGACTGCGGGAATGAGGAAAGAAAAGAAGAAAAGCATCACCACGAAGATGATATTTCTCACTATTTTTGAGGGGTTTGCCATCTGATGGGGATAAATCTTGAGCAGCGAGCGCGCAACCTCCCAGAGCATGTTCCTGATATTTCGGATTATGCTAAAGGTTGGGAATATGAGGATGGTTCCGATGAGGGAAAAAATCAGCCAGACCGGCACCTGGCGATTAACCATGCTCCCAACATTCCTGAATTGGGTTGCATTATACCATATCAGCACAATCGCGGTGAGGAGAACGATGCCCATCAGGCTCTTTGCGATGCTATTCCACTGCAAGGAAATTCTCCTGTTGGTTAGCTTATTTAAGATGGTTTCAGAGGATAGGGTGCGGCAGTAGCGTGAGGCCTCGGACAGATCGAACTTGATGCCCTTTGGCAATAGATAGGAAGTCAGCCGGTACATGCTCTGAGAATTCGTAACCGAGAGGGACATGGTAAGGGAAGAGAGGAAGATGATCATGGCGGTGATGCTGACCAGATCAACTCCTGGATTTAGGAGATTTGCCTCCTTGGAAATAAGAAGCGAGAATTCCCCAAGGGAAAGCATCGCAAGCCCCGAGAAGACCGCGCTTCTGCCGCTTGGAATGGAAAAAAGGTAAGTTCCAACGCCTATGGACACAAACTTGAGGAGAACGCTAATCGCAAAAAGGACAATAATGAGCCAGAAATTCTCTATGACCTCTGAAAAATCAACAACTGTGCCAATGGAGAAGAAGAAGAGCGAGGTGAAGGTCAGTATGAATGGATGCATCGCGTGCTCAAAGTCTTCCGCATTCCGAAGCGATGCGACGATATTGCCCGCAAGAAACGCCCCGACGGCAGTTGAGAGGTTAAGCAGATGGGCAAGGTAGCTCATTACGGCGCATAGGCCAATCGCGATAAAAGTGATGGTGTCTTGGGTGCTGTAGGCTGAAAGCCAGTCTATTGCCGGCTTGAGCCATTTGCGCAGCAGCACATAGACAGAACCAAGGATGGTTAGGGCAATCATCAGGCGCAACATGATGATGAAAGGGGTAATCTTCTCCTGCGGTGCAAGCCCGGAGAAGAATGTGAGGGCAAAAACGCCAAAGATGTCCTCAATGATGAGAATCGCGATGAGCAGTGGCACTTCGGAGCGGGTGTTGAGCCCTTTCTGCTCGAGGATCTTGAGGAAAATCACGGTTGATGTCATGGAGAGGAGTATGCCTATGGCCACGCTCGCGAGAATCGGCAGGCCAAAGAGCAGAGCCGTGTGGTAGCCGAAAAGAAAGAGGATCGCTATCTTCAGCGCCGCGATGATAATGGAACGCAGGCCCATGTCAAGGAGCTTTTCCAGGGAAAATTCAATGCCCACAAGAAAGAGAAGCAGGATGGCTCCAAGCTCAATTGCGACGTTCATGAGTCCCTTGTCTGTTAGCAGCCCTAAAGCATTCGGCCCCGCAAGCGCCCCTGCAATCAGGACTCCAAGGACTGAGGGCTGCTTGAGGCGGGTGGCAAGAACACCTCCAAGGACAGAGAACACTACAATGATGATGAGAGAGATGGGAAGGGAATCCGGGATGGCAATAGGCATGGTGTTTTTTTGGGATGGATTATTTATATAGTTTGCTTTTGGATACTGCGAGTAGAGAAAAATACAAGAGAGCCAATAGAGAAACAAACATAATTAGGGAGGGTACAACCTGAGCGCACTTCATGTTTTCTTTGCGCCCTCCACTCACCCCTTCTTCATTTTTGCATGGTGCGATAGCCACATAACCAACAACATTTAAGTATCGCCCAACTCTTCAGCGCCAATGCAATCCATCAAGGGAAAGATACCAGAGCAGTTCCATAGCATCCTCTCTTCAGAAATAACAGAATTACGCCCTGCGCAGAAGAAGGCGGTGAAGGCGGGGCTATTGGATGGGAAAAACCTTCTTATCTGCACGCCTACCGCATCCGGAAAGACACTTATTGCCGAGCTTGCCGCCATGAAGGCGGTGTTTGAAGGAAAAGGGAAAGCCATCTACATTGTGCCCCTCAAGGCGCTTGCCACGGAAAAATACCGCGAATTCAAAAGGAAATATGGGAAGGTTGCAAAAATCGCGCTCTCCATTGGGGATCTTGATGCGCATGACCCCTATCTTGCGGAGCAGGACATCATCATCACCACTTCTGAAAAGCTGGATTCCCTTCTGAGGCACCATGCGCCATGGGTTGTCAATGTCGCGGTGGTTATTGTTGATGAGATCCACCTTCTTAACGACCCGGGAAGGGGACCAACTCTTGAAATTCTTATTACACTATTGCGAAAGATTTTGAAGAATGTGCAGATCATCGGCCTCTCCGCAACGATTGGCAACCCGCAGGAGCTTGCGGAGTGGCTGGGGGCGAACCTTGTCGAGGATGACTGGAGGCCGGTGAAGCTGAGAAAAGGGATTTATTTCAATGGGGAGATTGAGTTTTTTGATTCTTAATAAGTTCCCATTTTAAAGTAGTTAAATTTATAAATCTCTTCCCCCTCCATTCACTTATGCTTAATCAGGACGTCGTCATTGGACTGCTGCAGGAAATGAAGAGGAAGAGAAAAGTCGCGTTGAAGGCAGTGAAACATTGCGATCCTGACTTTCTTAGGTCCAATGAGCGTCCCTCTCTGCTCCATGCTTTGAAGAGTCCCGCCAAAGAGAGAGGCTATTATAATCTGTGGATAGAGAATTGGGTACAAGGGTTTGATGGCTACCAGTCAGCTGCAAAAAAACTTCAGCAAGCATTGGCTGTCGATCCTCTAAACGTCATCCTCTATGGAGCACACTCCCTCTCCAATGGTCCTATCGTAGGAATGGCTGCTTTCGGCATCGAGAATCCAGATGAGAAGACCATTTATCTTGCCCGGATGCTGCTTGACACCACCGAGGCTCAGCTCCAGTCAGAAATCTATTCATGCAATGCAGGTATGATCGGGAGAATGGAACTCTTCTACACCCGTTTGATAGAAGATTCGCAAAATGATCAATTCACTGTAAGATTGTCCCTCTCATCACTCAGAGAAAGAAAAGATGATGTCTCAATGCCCTCCATCGTATTGAAATACGTGTCAAAAAACCTGCACGGAAGGTCAGGGTTCGTTCGTCCCGAGGAAGATAAGACCTTAGAGATGGTCGAAAGAACACTCAAGAAACCAAATTCCATCGCGACGCTGGTTGTATATAACTATATCAGTATAAGGGGTCTGACACTCAACGACCTCGCCTCTATTAGCGAAAAATGAATTCTCAGTCTCAGCCGGCAAGCCCCAAATTCTCCATGACCGCATCGGCATCAAACGGCTCCAAGTCCCCATACTCCTGCCCTGTGCCAATGTAAAGAATTGGTTTTTTTGTGACATAGCTCACAGAGACCGCAGCTCCCCCCTTCTCATCAATGTCCGCTTTTGAGAGGATGATGCCATCAATTCCAATCGCATCATTGAAGACCTTTGCCTGCTCCACGCAGTCATTGCCTGTGATGCTTTCGCCCACAAATATCTTAAGATCCGGCTTTGCGACGCGCATAATCTTTTTCATCTCATTCACAAGATCGGAGTTGTTTTGCATCCTGCCTGCGGTGTCGATAAGGACCACATCCACCCCCTTTGCCTGCGCGTGCTTGATGGCATCGAAGGCGACTGCGGCAGGGTCTGCGCCATAGCCGTGCTTTATCACTTTTATCCCAAGCTTTTCTCCGTGCAATGAAATCTGCTCAATTGATGCCGCGCGAAAAGTGTCTGCTGCCGCAATTGCGATTGTGAGCCCGTTATTCTTAAGAAAGGACGCGAACTTTGCGATGGAGGTTGTCTTTCCGCTGCCATTGATGCCCACAAACGCGATGATGTAGGGCTTAGTCGTTTTTCCCTTTATTCTCCCCAGGACATCAAAAGTGTCCTCGAAAAGCCCCCTGATGGAATTCTTGAGGGAAAGGATTATGGTTTCTTCAATCTTACTTCGGCGAATGGGCGTATCCACAAGCGATTGTCCGAGGTCGTGCCTGATTTTCCCGATGACTTCAATCGCAACATTATTCTCAAGAAGCGCAAGCTCAAGCTCAAAAAACATCTCCTCAAACTGCTGCACGGTTATTTTTGTGGTGAGTATTTTTTCCCTGAGCGAGGAGAAGAATCCTTTTTTCTCCTCTGTTTTTGGCTCTTCGTGCTTTGTTTCCTCACCGTGTTCTGGCTTTTCATATTTTTGCTCCTGAATTATCGATGAATCTTTTAGCGGTTGCTTTTGGCGTGTTTTTTCTTCATTTGGCGTTTCCCCTTGCCGGATTTCTTTTATCGGTTCTGCAATTTTTGATTTTTTTGGCAGTTTCCGTTTGGGCTTTTTTATTTTTCCGGCAACGGTTTGGACAATGGGGTGCCTAGGGGAATGCTGTGGAAGATGTATTTTCTGCTCTTCAACCGGAATTATCCCATGCGGCCTATCCTTAACTACCATTGGCAGCATTTCGCCTGCAACTACGGGAAGATTTTTTGGATCGGGCTCGTGCTCCTTTTGACCCTCCAGAAGTTCTTCCGGCTGCTTCTGCTCTTGAGCTTGAGAAGTATCACTTATTTCTTTTTGACTTTCTTCCCCCTTATCTTTTTCCCCTTCATCCGTTTTCCTGAAGAGAGAGGTAATTGATGAGAAAAATCCTTTTTTTCCTTTCTTTGGCTCAATCTTTTCTTGCCTAGGTGCTATTGGAGGTATTGGCTCCCCATTTTGTGATTTTGGATGCTGCGGCTTGGTCTGCTCTATGGGTACTTCAATATCCTCGGTCTTGCCTTCCTCCTCAATCTTTTCGGAGATTTTCGCAACCGCGCTCTTGATCTTCTCCTTTAAGAGCTTAAACATGGTCACTCATCAGCAGGAAGCAGTGCCTGGAGCTGCCTCTGCACCTGGGTTGCTTTTTTTGAGAATCTCTCCACCTGAATGCTTATCTTCTCGCTGAGTTTTCTTGATTCCTCAAGCTGCACCTGCATGAGCAATTTTGCCGAGGCGATGTCTTTACTGACACAGACTCCCGCACCGACGTTCATGAGAAGGTATTTGGTATCTGCAATTTTTGCCTTTGCGAAGATGCCGGAGCTTAAGGGAACAAACATTTCCGTGCCCTCTTTTGCCATTGCGAAATCATCAAGCCCAACAGTCGCCTGCGCCATCTCGATAGTCTGCTGATCGAGAAGCTCCTCCTGCTGCCTCAAATGCTTAAGCTGCTTGTTGAGCATCTGCAATTCGACATACAGTTCCTGCATTTTCTGCTGGTCGTTTTCTTCCATTTTTAGCCATATTTTTTTGTTGGATTATGTTTAAAGAGTGAATGGAAATTTAACCACTGAAAAAAGTGGCGCCTTCCCAAGAGGGAGATGGGTTACAATGTAGCTATTTCTTCCTCTTTTTCTCCAATTTCTGATACAACTCCTCATAATAGGTGCCAAGTGAAGTGCCTTCATGGGTGCGCCTGATGTCCTCTGCAAGGAGCTTTGCGATCGAGATCACCTTGATCTTCTTGCTTTTCTTGTGTGGAGAGAGAGGTATGGTGTTTGACACCAGCACTTCCTCAAGTGGGGAGTTGTCAATCTTTTGGATGGCATCCCCAGAAAACACCCCGTGGGTTGCGATGGCATACACTTTTGTTGCGCCAAATTTGCGCAGTATCTTTGCAGCTTCGGTGATGCTGCCTGCGGTGTCAATCATGTCATCCACCAAAAAGCAGGTCTTTCCCTTGACATCGCCAATTACATGCTCCACCTGCGCCAAGTTGTGCTGCTGCCTTCTCTTGTCGACAATCGCAATGGGGACATGGAGTATCTGCGCAAGGGTGCGTGCCCGTGCAGCGCCGCCTGCGTCAGGAGAGACCACGACAAAATCCTTTGGCTTTTTCTCCTGGATATATTCCGCAAAAAAAGGGAGGAGGTCAAGGTTATCGCTTGGGATGTCAAAGAATCCCTGCACCTGGGGAACGTGCAATTCAAAGAAGATGACCCTATCAATCCCTGCAATCTGGATCATGTTCGCCACAAGCTTTGCGGTAATGGCCTCCCTTGACTTTGTCTTCTTGTCCTGGCGGGAATAGCCATAGTAGGGGATGATTGCGGTGATGCTTAATGGAGAGGATCTCTTGAGGGCGTCTGCGATGATGAGAAGCTCCATGAGGTTATGGTTTGCGTCATTGTTGGTTGGCTGGATGATGTAGACATCGCAGCCCCTCACCGATTCAAGGACGCGCACATAAATCTCGCCATCGGTGAATTTCTTAATCTCTACCGGAGTGAGGGGCATCTTAAGATAGTCCGTGACCTCCTTTGCAAGAGCGGGATTCGCAGTCCCAGAAATGACTTTGAGTGTTGATTCTCTCATGCTTACCCCCACGGAGAACTAGCCGGTGATGATTTAAAAAGGTTTGTGTTTGGTTTTTTAATGATTCCCTTCCTTGTTTTTCCTGAGAATGGCATCAAGTTCCTTGAGGAATACATCCATATGGCCCATGGTGCCTTTGACAGACTGAATATCAAGGCGCTTTCCGTAATAAATGAGTGAGTTTCGCTTCATGCGGCAGTCATCAAATATCCTGAAGAGATCAGGGCGCTTGAGCACATCCCTTAGGTAGAAACCAAGGCAGAGGTGATTGCTTACCTTAAATCCATCTTCAAGGACTAATGCATGGGCATATTCAAGGAGCGATGCGTAATAGCCCTCGAAGATGAAACTTGCGCTTTTATCGTCCACTGCAAGGGTCCTTAGGTATTTGAGCCGCTCTTTTGCAAGACCAAGCACCGAGGAGGCCTTTCCTCTGTCAGGGGATATGGGGATGCAAGTGTTGCTTTCAAGGCACTCAGCCCACGAGGCCTCACGCATCAGAAGACCTCCACAAAGCCGTTAAGGGTCATGCCATTGAGGATAGTGTTCGCAAGCTCCTTGTTTTTTACACCCCGGATGCCCTTAAAAGAGAAAAGCTGGATTTTTCGCTGCAATACCTTTTCGAACTTGGCAAGGCCCGCGGGCAATTTCTCCTGTGCCTGGATATAGATATCAATGTCGCTCTCCTCCGTGTCTTCTCCTCTGGCATACGAGCCAAATACGATAATCGCAGGATTTCCCATTTCAAGAGCGAGGTATTCCACAAGCCCGGATTCATGGAGGGAGCGCAGGTTGTATAATTTTTTCTCCAGCAGGAATTTTTCTGAGGAGCGGTCTGCCGAGTAGAGTTTTACGCCTGCAATGGCGGTTTCCTTAAGGAGCGCTTCTTTCTTGAGTTCTTGGGAATAGCGGATGGCGGAATGGAGGGGAATTGAGAGTTTCTGCGCGATGTGCCTCACCCTCAATTTTGCCGTGGGGTTGAGGAGGAAGTGCTCCCTTACCTTCTGTTTGATACTTTTTGTGCTCATTTGATACTTTAAAGTATCTTCTGATATTTAAAAGTATTGTTTTTAGAGTAATGGGATGGACATTCACTTCTTCAATGGTTTCTTTCCTTTGGCCCACTGAAATCCAAAGAACATGAATTGATACAATAGCGATGCCCTTTCTGGCCCGGGCCGTCATCAAAGACATGGCCAAGATGCCCACCGCAGTTTTTGCAGATGGCTTCTGTTCTGACCATTCCGCCACTGAAGTCCTTTTTCAATTCAACTGCGCCGCTCTTCGCGACATCGGTAAAGCTTGGCCAGCCGGTTCCGGAGTCAAACTTGGCGCCTGAGGAGAATAATTCCGCCCCGCAGCCGGCGCAGGTGTACATGCCTTTTCCCTTGTGGTCCCAGTATTTTCCGGTGAAGGATGGCTCGGTGCCTTTTTGGCGAAGTACTTGGAACTGCTCAGGGGAGAGTTTTTGTTTCCATTCTTCTTCTGATCTGGGCATTTTTTTAGGAGTTTCCATTTAGAATAAAAGTGCAGCATTGTTTAAATACGTTTTCCATTGGAGTTGATGGATAGTAGGAAAGAAAAATAGTTAAATGGGATTTGCGGAAAAACACTATGCGATGGAGAAAGCCCCTCTATTGGAGTCTAGCTCTCTTGAATGCGCGTATCTCCTCTCGAAGACATACCAATTCGGCAAAAACCAATTGAGTTCTATTGATTTTGAAATAAGCCAGAAAAGATCAAAAAATCTATTTGAAGCGTCACACTGCGAAGAAAAATAATAAAAAAGAAAAAATAATTCTCGTTTACTCGTCAATTAGAGATGGCGCGTCCGATTCAACCGCAGGCTCGGAAACGCCCATCATCACTCCACCCTTGTAGATCGGATAAGGATCCTGCTGCGGCTCCTCATAGGGAAGATCGATGGTTGCGATATCCTTTACCGTCTTTAGATCATTGGCCTTGATGGTCGTCCCTGAAACCGTGTAGAGCACATCGCCGATATAAAGCGCTCGCCTTACCGCATCAGGAGCGCTGTAGTACCACCACTGCTGCTCCTCGCCCTCATTGTGGGTGACTTTTCCACGCAAGGAAAATCCATCCTCAAGCGTTAAGGTGAGCACATAGGCTCCCTGCCAGGCATCCTGAGTATAGTAGCCAAGCTTTCGGTCGAGCTTAGGTTTGCCCTTAATTTCACGGATTGGCAGCACGAGCAGGTTCTTTTTTTTGTCAAAGAGGAATGCCTTGTGGTCATGCAATGCCTCAGATTCTGTTCCTGCCTCGCCGATGCCATACACTGCCTGGTTCTTGGGATTGGTTACATCAGAAACGTCAAAGAGCGCAATCTTAATCCCTTTGGTTGAGACGCCGCCCCACTCGTTATCCGCCGTCTCCTTGCCGATCCCAATGATGTGGTTCTCATCATAAGGGTGGAGGTAATCGGAGAATCCGGGAAGCTTGAGCTCTCCAAGGATCTTTGGCTGGTCACTTGAGAGATTAATCACAAAGAAGGGATCTACCCTCTTGAATGTCACCATGTAGAGCCGATTGCCAATGAAGCGGGTAGAGTAAATCCTCTCATCAGGCGCAATCTTTTCCAGAGAGCCAACCTGTTTCAAATTGGAGTTAAGCACATAGACATTGTTGTACTGGGTGAAATCGTCAGTTACCCATGTCTCCATGGTGGTCGCAACCCTTAATTTCCCATCTTTCTCATCCATTGAAAACTGATTGAGGAGACTTCCAAGCACTTCTGCATTGCCTAGATACTCAATTTTTCCATCATCAATCACAATCTTATGGATGATGGTCCTTCTGCGCTCCTCTTCTTTCTTGAGATCATACTCCTTGAGCGCATCCTCAATATTTTGCATGAGCCCTTTCTTCGCCTCTTCGCTTAGGGAATTGTAAGTATCCTGGAGCACTGAGGCGACTTTGTCCCATTTCTCATAAGAGGTGAGTGAATCATCGCCTTTGATTGCGCTGATGGTGTCTTGCGCATCCTTGGGGAGCATTGGAGCAACAACAGAATAGAAACGTTCCTCCTGCGCCTTCTCGTAGTAGCCAAAGGGCAAATCCTTCGGAGAGGAGAGATACATTGCGTTTTCCGAGACATAGAGGGTTGAGGCATATCCCATCATGAATGTCTTTGCCTGTGGAACTACACCATCTTCTTGGATGTCAAATGACATTATGGTGTTGAAGTTATAGCTTGATTGTGGGCGGGGAAAATAGAAAATGTCCGGCTGCATGATAATCCTTGATGATTCCCTTAAGGAGGGAGTATCGATGTAATTATTTGCATAATTCACATAATCCTGTACAATTAAATAAACGGCGCTTCCGATCATGCGCGAACCGTAGTAATTTCCCCTTAGGTTATAATCCCTGAACAGCTGCGGGTTTTTCCTATCGGAGACATCAAAGAGCATCGCGTGGGTGACTGATTTCCCAACTGGGCGCGGCGCAAAATCAAACTCAGAAAAGACCTCAACTTCCTCCCAGTTTGAGACAAAGACCACCAGATGATCGCCATTCAAAAAAATCTGCTGCGGCGTCCCATTAAGCTTTGTTTCAGAAATTATGCCGGCATTCTCTGCAGGATAGGCGTTTATGATCACCAATTTGTCCTGCACGATGGTGTAGATGTATTTCCCATCATTCTTGACAAAATCCGCCTCATCAACACCTTCAACCTGGATGTTGGTCGTAGAATAGTCAGAAGCCCCTGCTGATCCTTGGGAAGAAACAGATGACTCCGCTGCCTTTGCCATTGGCGCAACTGCGCCTGCTGAGTCCATCATGGCAAACTCCCTTCGGATGCCCCCTCCAAAATTCCTGGACTGCTCCTGAGAGCTTTTCTGCAAAAATTCTATGAGCTCTTTTTTTGACTCCGCTTTCTTGATGTTATCGCCCGCATCAAGCGATATCGTGGTGCCTTTCACCCCCTGCTGCGAGCCCTGTGGAGCGCATCCCACGATGAGGATGAGCAGGAGCATGCCTGAGATGAGATATTTCAGCGGTGTGTTTTTTGCCATGGTGTTGCCTCTTTGTTTTGTTTTTTAGCGCGATCCGTTTATTCCTGTCCTTTTCCGCAAAGAACATTCTCAACCGGCGAGGGGCAGCTTCCCGCGCAGGCAACATCTTCAGGATAACCGCACCTGCTGTCATCGGACCAAAAATAGGTTGTCTCTGCTGTCCTCTCATCGAAACTGCCGCAGCAAAAGGATTTTTTTTCAGATGGATTTTCCTTTGAGGAAATTGGACTATCTCCTAGCTGTCCGCTAAAGATCCCCTCTCCCCCAAAGAGCACCCTAAAGGAAGCTTGCCCTGATACGTTGACGCTTTCCTTCACGTCCTGCGGCTCTCCGAGCATTTGGATGCACATCTGTGCGGTGCTTATGTCTTGGACCTCAAAAATTACCTGCTCGGGAAAGCGCTCCATCACCTTGGACTTGATTTTCCAGTCAACGCAGGGAGTGGATCTTTGCAGAATGCCCGCAAGGGTTGCCTGCCCATTCGCATAGCTTAGGGTAAGATCTCCTGCGCGGGTCTTGATGAGCGCCGATGATGCTGATGGTGGAGTGGATTTCTCAATGGGAATTGCCAGCTTTTCTTTCTCAAGGGGCGCCTGCGATGAGCAGCCCATCAAGCCAAGCATGGCGGTGATGACAAGCACCAATACAATCAGATGATTTTTGGCTTTTTGAGTCATGGTTTTTCCCGATTGTCTTTTCCAATGATGATGAATATAGGCAAGAGCCCCCCGTATATATACCCAGCGAAGGGTTCAAGCAGAGTTGAAGCTATTCCTCTTTGCGCACGGCTGAGAGCATCATGTAGACTGCCATTCCGAAGAGTGCGCCTGCGAAAAACCATGCGGCAATATCGAAAGGGAATGAGGAGATGGTTTCTGAGGGGAGGGGGGAAAGAGGCGCCTGTGCGGCCATGGATTTCATGACAGGGGCAGCTGACTGGAACATTTCGGAATCCGCCCCATAAGGTATCATAGGGCCATAGCCAGGTGCATTTTGGGAGCTATACTGGGAAATGAGCTGCGCAATGCCTGCTGCGCCTGCGGAGATGAGCGCTACGGGAAGGATTTTTCTTAGCTTCTCCCTGATTCCCGTAACCGCCTTTGGAGTGATGATGATGTACTTGTTCGCGAGCTTATAATGAAGCATTTCCTTTCCTTTCTTGCTGTAGTGGAATTCGTCAGCGGAGACCAGACCCACATCAACAAGCTGCCGAAGGTTGTAATGGGCTGTTGAGAGGGGGATATCAAGCTTTTTTGCGAGCTCTGATTCTGTCAAATCCTTTTCAGAGAGGACGTCAAGCAGTTTTTTGCAGGTGTCGTTTGAGACCACATTCGCTATCTTCTTTGTCGCTTCATCATCAAGGGAGAGCATGAGGAATTTCTTGTCTGCCATGGAAATCAATTGGGTTGTGGGCTTATAAATATGTTTGGATAGGTTCAAAGGGGGTTGAAGTGGTTGATTTGCTATTCAAGAATGGTAAAGGTGAAAAAGTTTATATAGTCCTTTGGCTAAATAATAATTGGTGATTTTATGTGGGGTATGATGCGGGAAATTTTGGATGATTCGAAAAGAAAAGCTGAGATGTTGAAAATTTTGGATGATTCGAAAAGAAAAGCTATTTGGGAACTTTATAATAGGGAGATTATTTATTTTACGATAGACCTTTTTCTGGAAAGGGCGAAAATAGCAGAAGAGGTAGAAAGGGCAAAAAGGCCGGGTGCAGCTCCTCACAAATCCGTCACTATCAGACTTTTGGATCGTCAACCTGGTTCGATTGAATATTATGATCGTAAACTAGCGGAGATTGTGTCTACAAATGGGGCTGCAAGCTTTGTATTCTTCTCAGGAAAACCAAAACAAAAATTTAGAGATTATTTCAATCCTTATTTGCCATCCCGTTATAGGGAGCTAGATGCAAACTCGCGCGTTTTGGAGGAACGAGCGTGGTGGGTTGAAATCGCTCAACGCCATGTTCAAGATAAGGGATATAAGGTACTTTAAGGACAACAAAGATATAAAGTAATCGCTCCTGCCTAAACTCGTTAATTCTTCGTTTAGCCCAATAATAAAGATTATATAGCTTCATCACTATAGACCTTATATGTTTACCGCATTCAACAATTTCTTCGAATCAAAAAAAGACTACACAACCCTTCTTATTCGCTTTGGCATAGCAGGCGTTCTGCTCTGGTTCGGCATTGATGAGCTGCTTCACCCTGAGCTGTGGATCGGCTTTCTTCCCTCATGGCTTCTTCCTTTGCTTCCTGTGAATGCGGAGGCATTTGTCCTTGCAAACGGGATTGTGGAAATACTCCTTGGATTA
>CAYTKI010000023.1:0-54032 GCA_964438385.1 uncultured Methanosarcinales archaeon
TCCATATTTTCTGCAAATTATGCGCTATGCATGCCAGATTAAGCTCAATCTTTGCGCTTTTCATTCCACGAAGGAGAAATCCCCTAAAGCCAAGATTTTCTTTAATATTTCCATACACTGGTTCGACAGTTATTTTCCTCAAGCCATAAACTTTCCTTCCCTCTTCAACTGACATCTTGTCCCTCATCCTAAGCCTTTCTCTAAAATAGAAAGGAACATCTTTTTTCTTCTTGAGCTCGTCATTATAATACATAGCAATCTTCTTTCCGCTTTTTCTTGCGTAAACTCCTTTGAAGTAAAACCTGTATTTGCCGATAATCAGCTCATCTTTTTTAGCGTCATACTCATAAGCGTCATGGTTCAATGTCTGCTCTTTGCCCTCGAGCTCCTGAGCTTGAGATCTTGACGGCACATACAAATCTATTTTATTATCTTCGGCAAATTTTATGTTTTTGCCGTCGCTGTAGCCGCAGTCCAAAGCAACTTTAGTATTTTTCCTCAGCTTAACATTTTCCTTGATATTTTTTATTTGAGGAATAAACTGGTGGGCATCGTGCTTGTCCTGGCAGAGGTCATTTGATAAAATAATCTGATTTCTGGAGACAGAAATCTGGGTGTTATAGCTTAGCTCAGAAAATCCCTTTTTGTTCTGCATCATCCTTGATTCAGGATCAGAAATTGAAACTTTTTTCAGAGAATATTTTTCCAACTCATTTTTTGCCTTTTTAATATTCTTCTTGATATTCTTTTTATCTTCGCTTTTTTTGTAATCTCTTACTATCCTCCTTAAGTCTCTTTCATCAATTCCCGTCAGTCCTTCTTCTTTGTCTCCAAAAATCTGCTCTTCAATCTCATCAATTTTGATGTCCTCTTCAACCATTTTGTCTATTGCTTTGTCAAGCTTATCCAATCCTTTTTTGTCAAAATATCGTTTTTTTCCTGCGTATGCTTTCAGCATTGAGCCGTCAATTGATATGAAGCTTAAGTCGATAAGCTTGTTTTTTGAGGCAAGCTCTACAGTTTTCTTGAATGCAGCCTTGACAAATTCAGGATTTTCTTTCCTGAACCTGGATATTGTCCAGAAGTCCGGCTTAACTTTTTCAGCAAGATACATGAAAACAAAGTTTTCACGGCATGCTGATGCAAGCTTTCTTGAGCTTCTGACTTTTGACAGCATGCCCATTGCCAGGATTTTCATAATAAGCCTTGGATGGTAAGCTGGGCGACCCGCGCCATCATAAATCATGTCAAAGTTTGAGAAGTCTAGCGAGCCAGTGAATTCTTCGACCATGAAGCATATGTGGCCTTTCGGAATCATCTCCTTTATTGACAAAGGCAGAAGCCAGTTTTGGTTTTTGTTTGATGCAATGTACACCATAAAATCACCTCATTTTATCGACGATAAATTATAGTTTTATAGACGAGAACTAGTATTTATATGTTGTGAATTATGGGACAGGCTGACACGTTAAGCGGGTCGCTAACGCTCCCCTAACTTTTTTCCAGTCAGAACACTGTGGACTGCCTCAGCGTTCGGGGAAAAAAGCTCGCTTAAAGTGATGTTAAACAAACACCCTTCGCCTCTGCTTCCCCTACCACGCAGAAACAATTATAAACACATTTTCCCTCGCAAGATATATGGGGGCTTACAAGACACTCGTCGGCAAAGTAGTGATTGGGCTTACCGAAAAAATCGCGGTGCAGAGCCCGAAAGGAAGAAAAGCAGCCTTTGCAAAGATTGATACAGGGGCGACAAACAGCTCCCTTGACATTGACCTTGCAAAGGACCTCAAATTGGGGCCTGTTATCAAATCAAAATATGTCAAATCCGCGCATGGCAGCATGGTGCGCCCGGTTGTAATGGCCACCATCACCCTTGCTGGAAAAACCATCACCGCCGAATTCACACTCGCCGACAGAAAGCACCTCAAGTACCCGGTCTTAGTCGGGCAAAACATCCTCAAGCACGGTTTTCTCATTGACCCAGGCCAATGAAAGCAGCAATCCTCTCACTTGGAAGCGTATCCTCAAAGATGACTCTTGAGGCCATGCAGAAGCATTTTGATGAAGTGGATGCCATAAGCATCAAGCAGATAGAAGTTTCCTTGGGCGATAAGAGCAAGAGGCGCGTTCTCCATGAGGGAAAGCCATTGCCCGCGTATGACTGCATCTATGCCAAGGGCTCTTTTCGCTATGCGCAGCTGCTTAGAAGCGTGACTGAAATCCTCAAAGAGCAGTCGTTTATGCCCATTGCCGCTGAAGCATTCATTACCGGGCACGATAAGATTCTCACGCACCTTGCGTTTCAGCAGCACAATGTGCCCATGCCTTCAACTTACCTTATTTCCTCTGCAAAGGCAGGCAAGCAGCTTCTTACCGAAGTGCATTACCCCCTCATCATGAAATTTCCGCACGGCACGCAGGGAATAGGCGTCATGGTCGCGGATTCCTATGGCTCTGCCTCTTCCATGCTTGATGCCTTAATCGCCCTCAAGCAGCCCTTTTTGATCCAGGAATACATCGATACGGGAGGGGTTGATGTGCGCGCGTTTGTCATAGGCAATGAAGTTGTCGCGTCAGTTAAGAGAATCGCGAGCAGAGGGGAAGTTCGGGCGAATGTGCACGCAGGCGGTGTTGGAAAACCCTATTCTTTAGACACCCACCAAAAAAGAGTTGCAATCGATGCCGCGAAGGCGATTGGCGCGGAAATATGCGCGGTGGATATGCTTGAAGGGCCAAAAGGACCGCTTGTCATTGAAGTAAACGTTTCGCCCGGATTGCAAGGCATCACCGCAACGACGAATCTTAACATCGCAGAAAAAATCGCCGCCTATCTTGCCAAGAGGGCTTTGGAGTTCCAGAATCGGCTCAGCGGCCAGAAAACACTTGAAATGGTTGGGCAGCTTGACTTAGAAGAATTTGCGCAGCAAATTATCGTGCACCCGAATTTCAGGGCTGATCGCATCCTGCTTCCAAAGATTGTCACTGATATCACCCGCTTCACCGAGGCAGATGAGATTGTCTTAAAGATAGAGAAAGGGCGCGTGATTATTGAGAAGCTCTAGTCATTTTTGTGAAGAAGAACGAGAAAACTAAAATTCTAGGATTGACTTTTCGATTATGAACCACTGTCCAACACCGGACCCATTTGGGCTTGGAAGGATTCATGCCTGCATGACAAACTTGACGTACATAAGGACCAGAACAAGAATAGTTAGGAATCCCACAAAAAATCCCTGCACGAACTCATTGGAGAACATCCTATGATCGCGCTCCTCCGGCAATCTTTTTTCTATCCTTTTCTCTATCTCAAGTAGCTTTTTTTCCCTCTCTGCAATTTCCTTTTCCCTTTGGAGGATGAGATCAAGTTTTCTTTGAATCTCCTGATGGTCCTGTCCGCTTTTCTGCTCCACACTTGGCTGTTCTTTTTTGCGCTTTGGGAAGAACCTCTTGATTTTTTCCAGTGCTGAATTTTTCTTTTGCTCTTCCCTTGCCTGCTCGACCGGCTGCGCCGCCATCTTTCTGCCTTCTGCCTTTAGCGCTTCTAGCACTCTTCTTGAAACGGCCTCGCGCGATTTCATGGCTGCTATCTGCCTTGAAAGCCCTTCATCCTTAAAGACACCAAGAATCCAGTTCGCAAAATCATTCTTCTCCCTTGTGACGTGGTGGGAAAAGGTCCCCTGATCCATGCTTACAAGCGCATTAGAGAGCTCATGCAGGTTTTTTAAGACCCTACCATTCACAAGGCGAAAGCATTGCTCCGGCGGCACGTTTCTTAGAAGACCCTCTTCCATTCCACACCTCTTTTCCTCAGCAGACGACTACTGAATTATGACTTTACGCTATGCCTCTTCGCGGCTGCCCGCTTGGGCAATTAGGGACTCATCAGTATTTAATGTTTTGTTATGAGCTTTGAATGAAAACAACACTCACTAGAGAACAACCAATCACTTCTTCAGCTTCACCGCAGTGCCATAGGCCATCATTTCGGCTGCCCCTTTCATTATCTCCGCGGACATGAAGCGCACATTCACCACTGCGTCTGCCTTCATGCCTTTTGCATGCTCAACCATGCGCAAAAGCGCCTCATCTCTTGCCGCATTCATCATTTCAGTGTATCCTTTCAATTCCCCTCCGATGAGCTGCCGCAGGGCTGCGAGAATATCTATTCCGATGTGCCTTGAGCGAATCGTGTTTCCCCGAGCGATACCCAGGACTTCCCTGATATTTTTGTTCGGCACGGTTTCTGTTGTGGTTATTATCATTGATTCCCTCCTCAAATACCCAAACCAATCCTGATGAACTTGACGCCCCAGGAGATTGTGATGAGCCCTAAAATGGTGGAGATGACTTGCAGGGTTGTCGGCCCAAGCGCCTTGTGGATGAGCGTTGCCTGGTAAAACATCAGCGCAGAGACTCCAAGCACGAATGCGACTGCGAATCCGGTAATCGCCATGCCATAATCATTCGTTGAAATCATGATGCTTGTTATGGCTGCAGGCCCTGTGAGGAGCGGCGTTCCGATAATGGCAGCAATTGCGCGCCCGGAGTTGTTCTTTATCGCATCAGTGCTTGCAAGCTGCTGCCCCCATGCCATCTTGATGCCAAGAAGCCCAAGGATAATCCCACCCGCAACGCGGAAATCCGCAAGCGAGGTGCTCAGGATTGTAAGCAGGGAATTGCCAAAAAACAGGACCGCAAGCGAGATTGACCCTGCGACAACCACCGCAAGCGCGGCTGTGCGGTTGCGCTCTTTTTTGCCCATGTTTTGCGTTGCGATGGCGAACACCGCCAAGCTGACAAACGGATCAAAGATGACAAGGAACAGCACGATGAGCTGGATGATTGCCTGGAATGCGGGTTCCATGGGTTCTCCTTGGGCTCTATGCTTTTAATGTTTTGCCTGCATTGGAATCTCAATACGTATCAAAGCTGATGTCTGCCTTGGCGATCTTCTCATAAAACTCCTGCTCAGGGGCTTTTTCCCTTGATTTGAAGATCATAAGGTCAAGGCCGTACCATATCGTGAACCAACCTGCCGGCTCCATGATCACCGTGACTAGTGACCAGAGGAACGCTTCCTTATTGTAATAATCCACTGCCGCGGCGGCAAGAAGGGAGAGAAATCCGGTTGCAGCCATCATCGTGCCCCTGCGGATGGATTCCCTGCGCTCAATCCGAAGCAGATCGGCGTGCTTTCTGAAATGCTCCCGCAGGCGCTTCTTTATCATTGCCTCATGCTCCTGCTTTTGGTGATTTTCCGGGACCAGGAAGCGAAGCTCAAGGACCCCTAATTTTGTTTCCCGGACCGCCTTTCTTGCCTCCTTGAGGAAATCATCGGATATCCCCCTCTGTGAATACGGCCGCGGATCGAAATCGGAAAAGATGTCATCATAATGGTCAAGCCAAAGGGAAATCTCGCTTTTTTTAAGCAGCTCCTTGATGCCCTTTTCCCCTCCCTGCCTCTGCTCTATCTTTTGCTTCTCTTCTGTCATGCAGAACTTTTGGATATGGGCGATATTTAAAGGTTGGTTTTTGGAAACGAGGTACAGAATTATTTTTACTATAAGAATAATTGTATATGGCCCTCACAATACCTATTGGAAATCAAGCACTGATAACTACACCCTAACGGAAATACTCTCCTGCCCCTCACTCCCACCATTGCCCTCATTTGCCCACCTGCAAAAACCGCACTTAATGGGCGCAGCTGGCATTTTTGCCTTCAAGACACCTAACGCATTTGAGAAGATGCGCTCTGCGTTTTCAATGGAAATTTGCATCTTCACAAGGTCCGTATGGAAGCAGACATCGCCATTTGCCGTCACGTGCTTTGGATGGTAGAAGAGCAGATAGGCATAGTCCTCTGTTTGGTGGCTGTTTTTTCTCAGCAGAAAATTGTAGATATCCATCTGGTCCTGATAGTGGGCTGCGGTGTCATCTTTTAAGGGATAGCCGCGGGTCTTATAATCAAGCACGATGAGCTTCTCTTTCTTCTTAAGCAGGTTATCGACAGCTCCGCGAAAGAGGTTTCCTTCCTCATCTTTCCATTGTATACCTTTGAAATTATTTCTCCACTCTTCGAGCAGCTTCGCATCATCAAACAAGGTGACATCACCATTCAGAGAATGAAGCTCAGGCGGAAGCCCTTTTCTGATAAAGGAATCAAAGTGCGCCTTAAGCACAGCATCCATTCCCGAAGGAAGAGAAGGAAAGATAGTTGCCGGCCGCTTGATGCCCTTATTGAACTGGAGCCAGAAGCACCGCGGGCACTCTTTGAGGAGCGAAAGACTTGATGGAGAGAATTTGTAGGCCATGCGCTCCATTGCGCGTGAGAGTTTAAAAATGTTGGTCACGGAATAAAACAGATGGGAAAATTAATTGGAGCGCCGCCTAATCACCTCACAATCTTCGCAATCCTAAGGAAATTCCCAATAATTTGTTTCCCGCTTTTCTCATATTCTTCCCTTACAGCCGCGTAATCCCTCAGAAGAGCAGCCTGATCCAATGAAATCAAATCGGGGTCCTGAGTCCTCCACTCCTCAAACATCTTAGGGGTTAATTCAATGTGGCCCTGGATGCCATAGGCATTACCCCCAACTTTCACCACCTGGTTTTCGCAGAATTTTCCTTTTGCAAGCAGCTCCATGCCCCCTGCCAATTGCACGGTCTCGCCGTGGAGGTGGAATATCCTCAATGGAGAGCGCAATCCGGAAAATAATGGGTCTGACTTGCCAACCGCAGTTAGCTCAACCTCAAAGAAATTGCCTTCCGGATCCTTAAATCCGATTTCCTTGACATGGTTTTTGCGCACTTGCCCTCCACCTGCCTTCACCAAGGCCTGCATTCCTAGGCATAATCCGAGATAGGGGATATTCAAATCAATTGCTTCTTTTATCCTTTTCAATTCTTCCGCCATCTTTTGAGTGGTGTCATTTGCAGAATCAGGACCGCCAAAGACAAAAATCGCAGAATATCCCTTGGGATCTGGAAAATTCTCTCCATTCTCCAAATCCACACTGTCATAGCCAATGTGATGATGATGCAATACCTCAAGAAGCAATCCCGGACCTTCCCGCCCTATGTTTTTTACAATCAATACTTTCATGCGCGGATGGATGCAAAACCCGTTTATATCTTTATCTGATGACAACCTCCTTTCGTCCCTGGCATTCCAAACCCTTTACTTTTATAAAGCCGCGTTGCTCCCCCCATCCCCGAGGCGATGACGAACCTTTGACATCGATGTGCTGACCATAAAGATGAGAAAGAGTAACTGCGGAGCCTCGCTTTTCAATACTTTTTTATAGCCCCTGCACCACTTGTTTCTGATGATTAATATCCTACGCTTACTGTTCAGCAGGAAAGCCCACCTTTCCCCCCTACGCGTGCAGCATGCGCAGGAAGCGTACCGCTCGAAAAACATCCCTGAAACAAAGGCAGCGCACACGAAAAAATCCATCCAGGGAGCGGAAGAGCAGCACAAGGAAGGCACTCACGTCGGCGATTTTGTCTATGGTGCGATTGACGGCTCGGTGACCACATTTGCCGTGGTATCCGGCGTTGCTGGGGCAGCATTATCCTCTAACATTGTGATTATCCTTGGAATGGCAAACCTTCTCGGGGACGGCATTTCCATGGCAGTAGGCAACTACCTTAGCTCGAAATCAGAGAAGGAATTCATCCAAAGCGAGCGCAGAAGGGAAGAATGGGAGATCGAGCACTACCCTCAGGGGGAGCGCGAGGAAATCAGGGAAATTTTCCGCAACAAGGGCTTCAAGGGAAAGCAGCTTTCTGATGCAGTGAAAACCATCACCTCCGACAAGAAAATATGGGTAGATACGATGATGGCGGAAGAACTTGGCCTCAATGAGGATCCGAAAAGCCCGGCAATGAAGGGTTTTGTCACCTTCCTTTCATTCATCGTCATCGGTATAATCCCGCTCCTGCCGTATTTCCTTGGCCAGCTCTCATCAGATGCAAAGGCAATTGAGTATCCTCTCTCGATTGGCATGACCTTTGCCACGTTTTTTCTCATCGGCTCAGCAAAAACCTACGTTACGGGAAAGCACTGGTTCAAGTCAGGAATGGAGACTCTTCTTGTCGGGGCCTTGGCTGCGGGAGCTGCGTTTGCGGTGGGATTCTTCCTGAAGGGGATGGCATAGTCCAAACCACCCGCGCCATTGGGAGGCGCGCATGATTTTGCGAAGCATGATTATGCAGCATTAAAACCTTTGAAAACATCCGTTTCCGAAGTGCGTTATTTCTTCCTCACAATAGAAAAAGAGTATGTCTTGTAGACATGGTGCGGCCTGAATTTTCTCTTGAATTCCAAAAGGGGCCTGCCGGAGCCACCGAAATCGACAAGGTTGTAGCCCAACTTCCTGAGAAGGAGCAAATCCAAAAGGTTCGCAAATTCCCCCAATCCATTATGCGCGTAGTTAAGAATCCCGATCGCGGAATAGTAGTGCTTTTTTCCATTGGAAACCTTCCACCCTGCCGTGATGGCGCACGGCTTCCCATCAACATACATCGCCTTTGCGAGGGTAAATCCGCTGAACTTTGAGGCGATGACATTGTCGTAATATTCCTTGGCTACCCTGTCTCTCTGCTTTCTTTTGCGCAGCCATTGGCTAACAACCGCCCTGAGCTTTTCCTGAGCCACCTTTTTTGCATCAACCATACGGACACGATGCTGCCTTAGGAAACGGTTCCTGATATTGCGCATTTTTTTCCACTTCTTCCCCTTCAGGAGGTGATCAAATTGCCGCATGCGAAAGATGGGCCAATAGAGGACATAGCTAACGCCAAGCGCCCTGAACTTTTCGGAACCCCGCATTTTCTTGAGAATCTCGCTACGAAACCCTTCTTTGGTCTCGATGACGACTTTTTTCATCCCCTTCTTGAGGAGCGCGTGGCTGAGGACTTTTTCAAGGAGCGCAAAACGAAATTTCTCCGGCGCAAGCACCCCATCGGGAAATATCTTCAGGATGCCCCCTTTTGCGCTTGCGAGGACACACCAATTCTTCGGGAATGAAAAAACGAGAAGCTTATTTTTCTTTGAGGCGCCAGCAAGATAATGCTGAAGATGGTGCTCGACAGAATGACCGAATCTCGCGATGGCTGATCGTAGAAGGGGGAGATTTTCCTTCACATCCGTTATCACGCGCATTGTTCCCGCCATTACGCTGCCCCCTTTTTACAATTTTTAAAAGTTTCCCAACTATTCCCTAATAAACAACTTATTTGCAAGAACTTCAATTACGCTTGCACTCACCATAAAGAAGCACTATTTACTTGTCGCGGGGCTACGCATGCATGCATTCCTGCAGGATGCGCGCGGCCTCTTGTTTTCCAAGAAGAGAGCAGCGCTTTGCTGCAGTGAGGAAAATCTCCAGGATTGCCATTTGATGGCTCAAGCCGGCGTACTGCGCGGCAATGATGGTGCTGTCTCCTGGGCTGAGCCCCGGGTTAGCGGTGACTTCGATTAAGTGCATGCTGCCGTCATTCCCAAGCCGGAAGTCAATTCGCCCATAATCGCGGATGCCAAAGAGCTTGTAGCATTTCCTTGCCACTTTCACAAGCTGCGCTTCCTGTGCCGAGGAAAGCCCCTCTGCTTTGCGATAGTATCCAGATTCCTGCTTTCCTTTGACCCATTTGGACTCGTAGGAGAAGAACTGCTGCGTCTGGTCCTGCAATTTCGGATAGAAGACCTCCACCAGCGGAAGCGCCTTTGCGCCACCGTTGTTCCCGAAGATGCTCACTTCAATATCCCTTCCGGGAATGTATTCTTCCACAAGCGCTGGCTGCCGGTACTGGTACATGATGCGCGCGGCCTTCTTGCGCATGTCTTCCCCTGCATAGGCAAGCGAATCCTTGAAGATGCCAATGCTATTGTGCATGGACGCGGGCTTGATGATGACCGGGTAATGGAGGGACTGCACCTGCTCCTGGTCGCGGTTGAAAAATACCTGTGATTTTGGCGTTAGGATGCCATGGTGCTGCGCCATCGCCTTTGCCATGATCTTGTTGTTGCAGACGGATAGGGTTGAGCCGGAAGAGCCGGTGATTTTGATGCCCATCATCTCGAGCAAAGACGCAATCTGCGGCTCATAGGTGCTGTCGCCGTGCAGGCGCTCGCATACATTGAAGAGAAGATCAAGCTGCATCTCCTGGATGCCCGCAAATCCGGTCTTGTCAATGTCGATGAGCACCGGGTCGTAACCCGCATTCTTCAAGGCCGCATGCGCGGAAACCCCCATCTCCTTGAGATCGTGCTCCACTTCCTTATTGGCCAAGCGGTCAAATGGGCTGTAGAGGACGCCTACGCGCATCATCGTGCACCATGCAAGGGGATATTGCCATTATCACATGCGCAAAAGCCGACTGGAAAACTCAGAAATGCGGAATTTGGGAATGGCACATTCATTTTTTTCATCGACCAAAACATTTTCAATGCATTCAAAATCAATATTTCAATATTATTTACTTGGAAAGGTAGTATTTAAACTTTTCTTAAAATATTAATTCTAAAAATTATTTTTAATATTTTTTTAACTACCAACTCATTATTTTTTTGCCATTAAAATTTTTATGGAGAATAAATCAGCTGGTAAATTTCTCATTTCTCATCAGTATAATCAAACAATGGGAAAGGCATTGGGATACATTTAAATAAAATTGGGATTTTTACAATGCATGAAACTGATATTTAAAAAATTCTCCGCGCTTTCACCCTATGAACTCTATTCCATACTTAAACTGCGCTTTGATGTCTTTGTGATTGAGCAACAATCGCTTTATGATGAGCTGGACGGAAAAGACGCAATATCCCTCCATGCTTATTTCTCCGACAAAAAAGGCATTTGCGCTTATGCAAGAATCTTCAAAACACAGAAAAAAACCGCATCAATCGGACGCATCGTCGTGCGAAAAGACTGCCGTAAGAAAGGGTTTGGCAGAACGCTTATCGCTGCATGCATAACCCATATACAATCAGATGGGAACACCAAAAAAATAGAAATCAGCGCGCAAGAACACCTGAAGCCCTATTATGCCTCATTCGGCTTTCGGCAATCCTCCCCTCCCTTTGATGACGGAGGCATTGCGCATATCGATATGACGCTTCTTCTTTGAGAATTCCGATATTCATTACCACTTGCTGTATTACCGACGCCTAAGAAATATAACAGGACTCACAGCGGCTTCACATACGGCAGCACAAGCATCAAAGCCCCGGCAATAGCGATGACTGAGAAATACACCACTTTATTCCACGGCCACACCTTCGCTCCGTCAAAATTCCAGAAAGGAAGCATGTTGAAGAGCGCAAGCAAGGCGTTGATGTAAAACCCGTAATAGAAGAACTGCGCAATCCAACCCGACGGGAAGAGGAAAAGCAGGGCGAGGAACACAAAGGCGAGGAAAATATTTGTGATTGGGCCTGCCACCGATATCATGCCGTTTCTTCTCACGCCAACAGGGCCATGGATCATGACTGCGCCAGGAGCCGCGAACACAAAACCGAAAAACGACATGAGGATTGAGAGGATGAGAAACTTGTCAAACGAGCGGAACTCCGCACTGCAGCCGTATCTTTGCGCAACCAGCTTGTGCGCGAGCTCATGCAGAAGGAATCCCACACCAACAGTGAGTGCGGCCATGATGAAGGAAACAATGAATCCAAAAGAAAAAACTTTTCCGCCGCTTAGAAGGATCCCAAATGCCAAAGAGACTGCGGCCCATGCCTTTGCGATGTCGCGCAGCTCAGTTATGGATGTTGAGATACTGCTAAGAACTATCTTCTCTCCTGGAAAAGAGAGCATTCTATGCACCGACAAAGATGTTGTGCTTCTCCTTACCCTCAAGTTCGCTTAGGATTCTGCGCACAATCAATTTTTCTGGGTCAGGCATCAGCTTCACGCGATTGCGCAGATCCATGAAATTCTCAAAGGGCAGCTCATCCCGCCTCTCAACAATCTGCCACATGTGCTTTTTACCAAGGCCCGGAAGCAATTCAAGCTGATGCATCCTTGTGGAAAGCGGCTGCGACTTGTTGAACCATTCCACAAAGCGTGTTTCCTGCTTCTTCACCAAATCCTTAATGACAAACTCCAGTTCGCTTTTTGCAGTGGCAGTCAGCCTTGAGATGGGGAGCTTTCCCACGATGTGGTGAATATCCTCCCTTTTGCCTTCGCCGATATAGACTTCCTTGCAGGGCTGGAGATGCACGCCTTTCTTCGGCACGAGTTCTAGGAGCACGAAATGGTTCTTGCCAATGGCCTGCGCAATCGGCGTCTTCATGTACAGCGGCCGCTCATCAAGTGAATAGCCGTTCTGCAAAAAATCAAGGACTACAACCCACTCTTCCTTTGAGCGGTCATGCCTTTCCCTGTTGTCTTCCCTTGGTTTTTGCAAGCTTTCCATGGTCGTTCTTTTCACTCCTGATTATTTAAACTTTTGGATGCTCTCCGCCTCCAGAATGAGTATTATTTGGCGGTGAACTCTGCCACAAGGGCAGCAATCTTTTTCATGTTTTCCTGGGTGATATTGAGAGTATAGCCCTGAAGTGTGACTTTAAGGTCCTGCACGGTGGTTGGCAGAATCTCGACAATTTTATGGATATGCTGCTCCCGCAATCGTGGAATCTCAAGCCCAGCAAGCTTCTTGCAGAGATTGTTCGCATCCTTTAGGACGGAAAAGGCGTGCAGGTATTCCTCGGTCTTATTCGCGCGGAAATTGAGATCCTTGTCGCGTTTCCTAATTGCCTTAATCTCCTCTGCGAGCTGGTGCATGTTCATCGGCACCTCGGATATGATCTGGATGTCAGCCATCTATGCCACCTTCTTCAGATGCACGGGATGGACGATGAGCATCTTTTGCTTTCCAAAATCAGAAATTTGGATATGGTAGCACGCGCCCCTTTTTCCGGTGACCACGCCTGATTTTCCGAAGAACCTTGGATGGTAGAAGCCCTTCTGCACTGCGGGTTCTGCAACCAAATAGACCTTCTCCCCCATTGCAAAGGATTGGAAATACTTCGAGAGCCCAATCTTTCCGCGCTGTCGAATCTCCTTCTTGAGCTTGTAGCGGGTCTTTCTCCTCATGCCGCCAATTCGCATTACCATGGCGGGAAGGAGAGGTGGGTCTTTTAAAAAGGTTACGCTGTTTGGCGGAATCACTGTAAACCTTCTTTTATCCATTACCTGTATCATCCGCCTCATTGTATCGGATATGCCCCGTCCGACGGGACGCAACGGCATAAAACACATCTGCATCGACTATAGAAAGATTTAAATAGATGATAGCCACTGAAAATTCTGTTATAACTGTAAAATGGGAGCATAAAAGGTGTGAGCATGAAAGGATTCTTCAACAAACTCAAGGAAAAGATGGGATCTTCAGACATTCTCGACAAGGAAGGCGGCTCTGAGTACGTTGAACTGAGCCAGGACTCCTCCATGGAGAAGGCGAAAGTCACCGTCAGGCCCTATGTTCTCGAGACTTTTGAGGACGTGAAGCCAATCCTTGATGCATTGCGTGAGGGACACACCCTTGCATTGGTCAATATCAGGCCATTAAAAGACAAGGATTTGGTCGAACTCAAGAGGGCAATTAACAAGATTAAGAAGACCTGCGACGCCATTGAAGGGGATGTCGCTGGCTTTGGGGAGAACTGGATAGCAGCTGTTCCCTCATTTGCCCGCATCTACCGCGGCGGCCAGGAAAAGCCGGCTGCGCAAGGAGAAGAGCAGCAGCAGACACAGGAAGACGATAACCAATAAATTTTTTACTTCTGTTCTTTATTGTAGGCTATAAAGGGGAGTAATCTATATGGACACTTCCTCTCAAATTGGGACTTCTGGGAATTATCATCCTCCTTATGCGGGCATTCATGCAATGCGGGCACTTCAAGCACCTAACGGAATTCCTCCAGGGTACTTAAACCGGGCACAGATGCTTGCAGCACAAATTGGTGCTTCTCAACATGAAATATTGATAGATTATTATCACGGTAAAACGAAAACTGGCAATGGGCAAGAACCAACAAATCACATTAACATCTTAACCTAAACCCAATCAATAATTTCTCAAATCAAAACCTATAAATACAAACTTCCGTTCTTTTCCCTTATGCCGCATCAAGAAGAGCAGGGTCTTCCCGAGCAGGTGATGGACAACTGCCCCCTGTGCAAGGAGAAGTCGCTTGTGCTTACGGAGAAGGAGATTGAAGTCCCCTATTTCGGTAACTTGCTCCTGTTCTCGATGACCTGCGAGAAATGCAAATACCACCTTGCGGATGTCGAGGCGCTCGAGAAGCACGACCCTACCCGCTACACATTTGAAATCCAGGATGAGAAAGACCTGAATGTGCGCGTGGTGAAATCATCCGAGGCAACCGTTAAGATTCCCCATATCACAACAATCGAGCCGGGCACTGCCTCGCAGGGCTATGTGACAAACATTGAAGGGCTGCTCAATCGGGTGAAGCACCGCATCGAAGTCATCAAGGAGACTTCTGAGGAAGATGAGGATCGGACGAAAGCGAAGAATCTTCTCAAGAAAATTTATCGGATAAAGATTGGGCAGGAGAAGCAGAAAATCATTATTGACGACCCCTCCGGCAATTCAGCGATTATTTCTGATCGGGCGGTTAGGGAGAAGCTGAAGGCTACATCCCACTAATTTTCAAGAAAATCCGCCTTGCCCGAGACTTCAGAATTCTCGGCGACATATTCTTTTCCGCCAACCACCATCACTAACTTATCCTCGCAGTGCCGAATGCCGCCCTGAGTGTTACACACTGCCTTGGTGTACGTCTTTACTGCGGGCTCTTCCTGCTGCCTTATTTTCTCAATCTCCGCGATTGCCATTCCCTGAACAGATTGCTTGCCGTATAAGAATGAGGCGGCAAGAAGCGCAATTAGGGCCATGGCAAGAAGTGCATACCGCATGACTCCAACTGCCCGCACACCCCCCATACAGGGGGGAAATGCACACCGGCTTTTAAATTTTCTTCTGCGACGGGCTCTGTCCCAAATCTCGCTTACGCTCGGGCAGCGCAAGGCTCGCTCATAGATGTTGCAACAGTAATGCGGCACCTCCCCGTAAGGGGCACTTGGAAACAAGTTTCCGGTGCCCATCGCTCTGCTCTGGGTATCACCCTCCCCATTGGTTGTCGCAATCGACTTGCCGCTCTCAAAAGAAGGCGCTGCCTTCATTCGGGACAGAGCATCTGCGACTGCAAGATTTTTGTCAATGAGAAGTGGCACTTTTTTGATAATTAGCCTGGGACAATGAAGCAGAAATCCTACTTCTTCCCCTCACGCATGTAAATCGTTCGCGTTGGGAAAGGAATTTCAATGCCCTCTTTCTGGAATGCTTTGTAAATCTCTTCCACTATCCCACACTTTGTTGGGAAGCGCTCGTCAATATGGGAAACCCAAAACATGGCACGAAAATTCAATGAGGATTCTGCCATTGCAGTCATCTCCACTTTTGGCTCAGGATTGCCGAGCACACCATCAATCTTCTTTATGGTTCTGAGCACCACCTGCCTTACCCTATCCACATCGGAACCATAGGCGATCCCGAATTCCACAATTCCTCGGATTTTAGGGTCAGGCTGCAAGAAATTGGTAATCCTCGACTCTGCCAGCTTGCCATTGGGCATGATCACCATCTCATTATTGTAGGTGCGGATCCTTGTCGAGCGCAAGCCGACATCAGTGACCACTCCTGTTACATTGCCCTCAAGCTCAATGACATCTCCCACTTTCACCGCCTTGTCGATGATAAGCGAAGCGCCGCCAAAGATGTTTCCGAGCGTTGTCTGGAGCGCAAAGGCGACTGCGATGCCGACAATTCCAAGGGAAGCAAGCAAGGGACCGACTTCAATACTCCACACCGGCAGGATGAACATAAGGCCGATTAGGACTATTAAAATGCGAGAGAACTTGCGGAACAGGGGGATCACATCGTCATCCAATTTTGATTCTGTTTTTTCCGCGAATTTCCTCCCCCATGCATCGATAAACACATCGACGACGCACATGGTGATGTAGGTGAGAATAATGATTGTGGTACTTGCGAAAATGTTCTCAAGCGCATTTACCAAAAAAGGAAACTTAACCCTCAGAGAGGCAAATGCGAGATAGGCGCCTATGGTGAGGAGCAGCAGGGATATGGGCTTATTTGTCCGCTCAATAATCTTATCATCAATCTCCGTCTTTGTCTTCCTTGTAAGCTTGGTGATGTATTTGACCAGGATGAGGTGGATGAGTTTTGAGAACAGATAGAACAGGACCAGAATGGAGAGGGCGAGCGAGTATGGATTTAAGACAATTGGCCCTATATACGGCACCGCCATCAAGGAAGGAACAAGGGTTTCGTTAAGCATTCTCACGCTGTATTTTTGGTAATCTCAATGGCGCAGGAGCAGGGAAGCTTTGTTGCAGCCCTTACGAGTGCTTCTTTTGCGAGATCAAGATTTTTCTGGTCAGTATCCACTTGGAAGATGGTCTGGCCTTTCCTGATTCTTGCGGCAATGCCAATGGGCTGGCCAAATGAGTGGGCCATTCCTGTCGAAAACCTGTCGGCTCCCGCCCCTGACGCGAGAGCATTCTCCCGCATGACGTGGAAAGGATAAACTCTTAGGTTGAGCTTATAGGAAGCAAGCCCCACTTTTGACTCAAGAAGCCGATTTGAGACCTGGCGCGCGCTCTCAAGGGCGTTGTCGCGGATATTGAGCTCTGATTTGGAGTTGAGCACTAGGGAATATTCAAATTTCTTATTTGAGTTTCCCGTAGTGAATTTGCTTATCTTCGGATTCGGCGACATCCTGATGTAAGCTTTTTTCTTGTACTTGGAAATCCTTGTATAAGGGCGCTTGATGTTCCGATACGCTGTGAATTTGCGAAGTTTTGCCATGAGGCAAGGGATTCAGAAGCCATTTTTAAAGGTTGCGGATGAGTGGTTGCGGGAATTGCACAAGGCCAGCAGCCCTTTCCACTATCAAGTTATAGAACCTACTTTGAGAATCCGCCTGGCTTTTCCAATGAACCTTTGAAAGCTCCACTGCCAAGAGGGCATAGACAATCGCATGATAGTACATTTTTTTAATACCCCGGGATACGAATTCCATTTCATCCATTATCGACTCTGATACGTTGGGTAAAATACCTTTTTCCCTTAATCCTAATTGTTTATCCAATGTGATTATTTTCTGCCTAAAAGGTAGGCCCTGATAGTTCTCCACACTTCCCGAAAGCAACCTAATGTTCTCCTTCCCATACAACATTTCTGCAATGGTTTGGCATTCCCGTGCCAATATCGTAAGGGCAGAAACAAGATAGCAGTATGGATCTGGCTTTCCGCTCATTCCAAAACGGTCAATTTTAACACCGATGGCTTTTGCTTCCCCATATGCATTTGAAAACCAAGGGATTGGCTTAGAAGGAAGAGTATTGGCATCCGGGAGCAGCTTCTCCAGATCATCATCAACACTGGTTGAATACTTTTTTGCCAGATAAGGAATGGAAACCCCATACTCTTTGCGTAGCGAAACGGCAATTCTTTCAAG
The DNA here is from genome assembly GCA_964438385.1 of uncultured Methanosarcinales archaeon. Classification (GTDB taxonomy): domain Archaea; phylum Nanobdellota; class Nanobdellia; order Woesearchaeales; family GW2011-AR4; genus GW2011-AR11. The sequence continues at coordinate 17,582 of CAYTKI010000023.1, forward strand.
ATCGCAGATTCCCTCTTTCGAAAACAAAGAATTTGGATCAGGATATCTCTCTCCTAATTTCTGGATTGCACGCTCGCAGCTTTCAGCAATAGCGGATGCGGCAAGACTAAACAGGTCCTTATGCCTTTTCCCATCAACGATTCCAAAGGCTATCTGAAAATAATCAAATGCCGAAGTCGGATTGTTGTTATTTGCGCTTTCTATCGAAAACCTAAGGATGGGGGGCATGCATCCAGCGTATTCCACTCTCCGAGTTCGTCCAGCAACAACTCCCATTTTTATATGGGTAAATGCCTGATTTAAGAAATTATCCTCCCTTTGCGCTAAAATGAGGAATGCAGATCGCTAGGAAAAACAATATTAATAAAGCGAAACTCCCCCCCTACTTCCATGAAACGATTTTCCTTTTTGATTTTGGCCATTTCTCTTCTCCTTTTCCTGATTAGCTGCACTCCTTCAGCAACAGTCTCAAAAATTAATTCTGATGACCACATGAGTTGCTCTCCAACACAGCAAACTGCCGGATGCGCCCTTGCACAAGAGGGCCAGCAGAACAATATGGATCTTTTCGGCAGGGATTATGCAGGAGTTGTCAAGAGCGCAGCGGTTTCTGCCCCTGGCGTATCAGGATTCCTTGCGCAGCCAATTGCCGGTGGGTATTACCCTGGCGTTGTCATGATCCATGAATGGTGGGGGCTCAATGATAATATCAAGGAGATGGCGCAACTGCTCGCATCTGAAGGATATGTGGTGCTTGCCATTGATTTGTATGGCGAGGTTGCAACCACCCAAGAAAAAGCGCGGAAGATGATGACAAAAGCGTCTGCTGACCAATCCGCGTCAACAGGGAAACTGCGCTCTGGCGTTTCCTACCTGCGCTCACTTCCCGAAGTTGGGAACTCAAAAATCGGCTCAATTGGCTGGTGCTTTGGCGGCGGCCAATCTCTTCAGCTTGCCCTTTCGGGAGAAAAGATGGACGCCACAGTTATGTATTATGGGAAAGTCACCAATGACACCAAAGAACTCAAAAAAATACAGTGGCCAGTGCTTGGCCTCTTCGCAGGGGATGACCAATCAATTTCACCGGTATCTGTTCGCAGCTTTGAGGCAGCACTTGACGAATTGGACATCGAGAATGAGATTACCATCTACCCTGGCGTTGGACATGCCTTTGCCAATCCTTCAGGCGCTTCGTATGCTCCCAATGAGACAAGGGATGCGTGGGGGAAGACTTTGACGTTTTTTAACGACAAGCTCAAGTAATCAGGGCAAATTTTATAACCCCTCTTTCTTTTCTGGAAAACTATGGAAACTTTCAAGGCGCACATCACAACGTTTCTCAAGAAGGAAACCGGACAAGAGGAAATTCTCCTCGAAATGCCCCAAAACCCTTCTCTTGGCGATTACGCTTTCCCCTGCTTTTCGCTTTCCAAGCAGCTTCGCAAATCGCCGCAGCAGATAGCGAAGGAGCTTTCAGATAAGTTCAAGCCAAATGAGCTCATCAGGGAGGCTAGAGCTACAGGACCATACCTTAACTTCTTCATCAACAAGGAAAAACTGGCAACTGAGCTGCTCAAAAAAATCCTCAGGGAAAAAGACCGGTACGGCTCAAGCGGCGCGGGCAAGGGAAAAAATCTCCTCATTGAGCACACGTCAATCAACCCAAACGCCTCACCCCATGTCGGCAGGGCACGCAATGCGCTTATTGGAGATGCGATTGTGAGGATCCTGAAATTCCAGGGCTATGGCGTTGAAGTGCATTATCTGGTCAATGATGTCGGCAAGCAGATTGCGATGCTTGTCCTGGCGGCGGAAGGAAAGAAATTGGTATCATTTAACGATCTTCTCCATTTGTATATTGACATCAACAAAAAATCCGAATCTGACGAATCCATTGAGAAAAAAGCGCTTGAATTGCTCAACACATTGGAAAAAGGCGACAAGATTGTGCGGAAAAAATTCCACGACATCGTGAAGAGCTGCATCGAGGGGCAGGAGAAGATTTTGGAAGACCTTGACATCCATTATGACTCCTACGACTATGAATCAGAATTCCTCTGGAACAAGAAGACTGAAGAAGCCCTCCATCTCCTTGAAAAGACCGGGCGGCTCTTTGTGGATGATGAGAACCGGAAAGTCATGAACCTTGAGGGTTATGGCCTTGGCATGGAAACGCCAGTCCTTGTCCTCACACGCTCTGATGGCACCTCCCTCTATGGCCTGCGCGACATTGCCTATACTATTGAGAAAATAAAGAAAGGGGAGAATATTGTTGTCCTTGGGGAGGATCAGAAGCTCTACTTTGAGCAGATTGCAGCTGTCATGAAAGAACTTAGACTTTCCCACCCTCGCGTTGTGCATTACTCCTTTGTTTTATTGAAGGAAGGCAAGATGTCAACACGACAGGGAAATGTTGTCCTGCTTGAGGATTTCATGAGGGATGCAGTGAAAAAAGCGAATGAGGGGATAGAAAGGAGATATGGAAAAATGGATGGAGAGGCCGCCAAGGTGATTGGCTATGGAGCGCTGAAATACAGCATTCTCAAAGTAAGCCCTGAAAAGAGCGTGACTTTTGATTTGGAGCAGGCACTTTCGTTTGAAGGGGATACCGGACCGTACATCCAGTACTCCTATGCGAGGATTGCAAGCATTTTACGAAAACATGGCGAACTTATTACCCATTATGACGCCTCATTATTGAAAGAGCCATTGGAGCAGGGCCTTATCAAGCTCCTCGCACATTTCCCTACGGTTGTTGAGAAGGCATCACTCAATCTCCATCCCCATCTCATCGCTGCCGCGCTCTATGAGCTTGCGCAGAAATTCAACGAGTTCTACCACCAGCATGAGGTGCTAACTGCTGAGGAGAACCTTCGGGATGCGCGGCTTGCACTTTGCTTATGCGTTTCACAGGTCTTGAAGAATGGATTATCGCTTCTTGGGATTGGGGTTTTGGAGAGGATGTGAACAATGAATCTCAGAATTCTTCTTCCATACAACCGCATATTTGACAGAGCAGACTTTACATTTATATCTGATCCAAACACCATTAAAAAATTACTTAAATTGATTGAAAAAATAAGATCCCCAATTTCCAAGGAAGAAGAGATTGCCTACCTCCCCCCCTTTACAAATTTCATCAGATGTCTTGATTCTTTTTTCAATTGGATTTCCTGTACATCAATCACGGAATTGTCGGAGGGATACACACTCATTCGAAATCAACTTGCCCTATGCGTTATTTTTCTTGGAGATGAAATGAAACGCAATCATGCCTCGAGCGGAAAAATCCCCTCTATGAGAAAAAAACTTGTCTATGGATTGAAAATATTTTCTCGCGGAATCGCCATTTGCTTTTGCTATTGGAATTTTCCAAAGACGGCAATCGACAATAGCATAGTTGTGAGGTTCATCCTTGACCCTTCTGTTGGATTCGGGCGCCGCTATAAATTCAACGTGGCGGGAAATTTTGCTTTTGCAACGCACATCAAATCATTTGATAGGGATAGTCTTGTCAAAACCTGTTACCTGCTTGAAGAGCGACCCGAAAGCCAAACCCGCTTGTCTAAAGGGTGGACAGATATGGGTGTTAGAAAAAACCCCATTAGGTTACTTCTTGTTTCCAGAAATATCAGAAAAGATCTTGTTTATTTTGCCTTTTTGGCGCGCTATCCGGCGGAACATGAATATTACTGCCAAAAATTGAGAGAAGGGCCAGAAAAATGTATTTTTGAAGCATTATAGCAAATTACTCTCACTTCCTCACCACCTTCGCCTGTACGACCCGATGGCCTTCCATCTTCTCTACGATGACCATAAACCTCCCATGCTCAACCGAGTCCCCTTCCTTTGGGATCTTCCCGGTCTTTTCCTGGATGAAGCCGTTTAAAGTGTCGGACTGCATCTCTGTTCCGTTGAATTTAATCTTCTCATGCAGCTCCGAAAGCGATGTGCGGCCCTGAACCAGCCAGGATTTCTTTGAAACCTTCACAATATGGGGCTCTGCACGGTCAGTCTCATCCATGATTTCGCCCACAATTTCCTCAAGCACATTTTCAATTGTGATGAGCCCAGTAATGCTTCCGTGCTCATTGACAACCAATGCCATGTGCTCCTTGCTCTTTTGGAACTGGCGCAACAAGGAATCGAGCTTCTTGCTCTCAGGAACGAAGAGGGGCCTACGCATCAGCTTTGCGACCGTCACATCAGTCTTGCGCTCTTTTAGCGATTTCAAAATGTCTTTCATGTGCAAGACGCCAACTACGTTGTCCCTGCTTTTCTCATAGACGGGCAGGCGGGAATACTGCTTTTTCTGGTTTAGGTTCAAAACATCCCTCACCCTCGCCTTTGAGCTCACCATCGCCATCTCCCCTTTCTGCGTCATGACTTCTGAAACCGGGATGTCATCAAATTCGAATATGCGGTGGATCATGCTGCGCTCTATCTCATTGATAGCACCTTCCTCCTCGCCCATCTGGACAATACTCTTGAGCTCATCTTCAGTGATTGTCGGCTGGGATTTCTTTGCCCCCATGAGAACGTCCAATCCCTTGAGGATCATCTGGAAGAACTTGACTACGGGTGAGATGATAATGCTCAAGTACCACACGATTGGCGCAAAGAAGAGCGCCATGGGGATATTATGGCGCACGGCCAATGATTTTGGGACGATCTCCCCCACCACTAGAATAAGAAAGGTCATGATTCCCGTTGCAATGGCTATCCCGTTATTCTGGAAATACCCCAATGCGATGCCCGTTGCGATTGCAGCAGCAGCAGTATTCACAAGATTGTTGCCCACCAGTATTGTTGTAAGAAGCCGCCTTGGATCATCCTTTAGCTTCTTCACATACTCTGCCCCAATCATCCCTTTATCCAGCAGCGCTTTGAGCCGGAACCTGCTTAAGGAAATCAAGGCGATTTCTGCTGCTGAGAAAAAGGCAGAAGCTAAGAGCAATACTGCTAACAAGACTATCTCTGCGCCATAAGCCATACCCTGTCTAAAAAATGGGATGTTTTTAAGGTTATCTGCCCATCGAGTGCTCAACCTCACATTCCTCATTCTTGTCGTCTTTATACTATTTAAAATACTATTTAAAATACCTAGTATAAAACATTTAAAAAATAAGATATAAAAAATATATATAAATATTGAATTTTTAATTATTTATTTAATAGTTTATTTATTATTAAAAAATTCATTTAAAAAAACATATAAATAAATAGAATAAAAACTTAATAGAAAACTATATAAACTAATGATTTAAAAGGTAGTTAAAATAATAGACTCCCGATGGTAAAAATCCAGCAGCTCCCTTCAGGACAGCTTATTCTCACTATTCCCAAGGTATTGGCGGAATACGAGGGGCTTGAAAAGGGTATGGATGTTGAATTCAAGAAGCACAAGGATGGATTATTGCTTGACATCAAAAAGGAGAGGGGTGAGCACGGTTAAACTTGATGACTTGGCAATGCTTTTAGGGAAGAGCCGCGCAGAGATTGAGCGGATGCTTGCGCAGGATGATGTGATAGAGCTTCGCCTCACCGAGTCCAAAAAAAGGGAGACGGATGATGAAGGGCATATCATCCTCCTCAAATAGAGACTAGGCAGGCAGACTATGAGGATTATCCCGAAACTGCGTTCTTTGGCAATGCTCCTTCAGCCGGGAGCACGTATAGGCAAGAACGGCCTCACGCCTGCCGTCCTTCATGAAATTGATGCGCTCCTTGATAGGAAAAAACTCCTCAAGGTGAAGATGCTCAAGGCGAGCTTTGGATTGAAAGAAAAACAAATAATCATTGATGAAGTTGTTTCACACACCGGTGCGCTTCTTGTGCAGTCCGTCGGCATGGTGTTCACCCTTTACCGGGAGAGGCCGAGGCATCAACACCAAAAATAAATGCCAAATACCAACATGTACCGCGAATAGCCATTACTAAAAACCATTACTAAAAACCATTAATCAATAACTATTGCCCACCAACAAAAACCAATAATAAAAACAAATAAAAAAATATTTCCCCCCTGATAGACGCGCGACACTGCAGGAGCGCCACATGAGCCCAGTGATTATATTTCCTCATTCCCCCTCCCCCATTTTTCCCAAAATACCAACACCTGCTAAAATTAATGAAATGATGAAATAATGTGTCAATGAATCAATGAAACAAAGAAACAACGAGACATTAAAACAATAAGACAATGAGGCAATGGATCAATGATGTGAATAAAAATAAATTTAAAATAATATAATAAAATAACAAAAAAACTAAAAAACAAAATAAAGAAATAAAGGAATAAATCCTCTATGGCAACCACCCTCTTCGTCGAGTTAAGCATCATCCTCCTTTTGGTAGTCATCTTCTCAACCCTCATGAAAGTGCTTCGGCAGCCCCTTATCATCGGCTATATCCTTGCCGGAATCGCCTGCAGCCCCCTGTTCCTGGACGTTATCCATTCCGGGGAATCGTTGTCCATCTTTTCTGAAATCGGCATTGCGATTCTTCTCTTCATTGTCGGCCTGAATTTAAACCCCGGAGTCATTCGCGAAGTGGGAATGGTTTCTTTGATTACCGGACTTGGCCAGGTATTCTTCACCTCGCTCATAGGATATGGCATCATGCTCCTGCTTGGCTTTCCGCACTTGGTATCCCTTTATATCTCCGTCGCGCTTGCGTTTAGCAGCACGATTATTATCATGAAGCTTTTTTCCGACAAGGGAGAGCTTGAGACGCTGCATGGCCGCATTTCAATAGGATTCCTTCTGGTGCAGGATATCATCGCGATAACCCTGATGGTTGTGCTCTCCTCTTTTGGAGGCGTGGATCAAAGCGCCTCATTCCACCGATTCGCCCTGCAGGGGCTTGGCGTTCTCCTTGTGATCTTTTTTTTGAGCATGCAACTTCTTCCGCGCCTTTTGCAGTGCATTGCCGCCTCGCAGGAATACCTTATGCTCTTTGCCATCAGTTGGTGCTTTACCTTGGCAAGCATTTTCTTTTTCCTTGGGCTCTCAATTGAAATCGGAGCGCTCCTTGCCGGAGTCACCCTTGCAAGCTCCTCATACCGCTATGAGATAAGCTCGCGCCTTCGGCCCCTTCGGGACTTCTTTATCGTGATGTTTTTCATCGTGCTTGGCTCTCAGATGCAATTTTCAAATATCATGCAGTACCTTCCTTCCATTATCATCCTCTCCCTCTTCGTCCTCATCGGAAATCCCCTCATCGTGCTTGCGCTCATGCGCCTGCTTGGCTATTCCACGCGCACAGGTTTTCTGATGGGAGTTGCCATTGCTCAAATCAGCGAGTTCTCCCTCATCCTTGTTGCGCTGGGAGCGGATCTTGGGAAGCTAGATGCAGATATTGTCTCCCTGGTTACCGTCGTCGGACTCGTCACCATTGCAGGATCGTCCTATCTTATCCTTTACTCGCAGCAAATCTATGGTAAGCTCTCCCGCTTCCTAATCCCCTTTGACCGTCTCGGACCGCAGGTCTCCAAGGAAAAGCTATTTTCTTCTGAGCAGCATGACATCGTCCTTTTCGGGTGCAACCGGATTGGATTATCGCTGGTTGAATCCCTCAAGAAAAAACGCAGAAAATTCCTTGTGGTTGATTTCAACCCAGATACCATCAAGCGTCTGGAAGGAATGGGCGTTGCGTGCAGGTACGGGGACGTTGGAAACCTGGAGCTGCTTGATGAGATGAACCTTTCCAAGGCAAAAATGATCCTTTCCACTGTCCCTGACACTGACATCAATATCCTGCTCATCAGGAAAATTCGGGCAGTGAACAAGGATGCCATCATCCTGGTTGTCTCCAACCAACTGCATGATTCGCTTAAAGTTTATGAGGCAGGGGCAACCTATGTCATCATGCCTCATTTCATCGCCGCACACCACACTTCCGCGATGATTGAGGATTTCGCGTTCAACATCGATAAGTTCCTCAAGCATAAAATGACTCATTTGCAGCATTTGAAGAGGGGAAAAGAGCTTCATGAAAAAGGATACATTGTCTAACTTCCATTTCACTTGCCCGCCTGTTGTGCCTTACTGATCATCGATGAATGAAGAGCGGTTATAGGGGAGGGAACAATTTGAGTGCGCCATAGGCGAATTTGAAGCCCTCCACCCACCCCAAATAGAACCCTGCATGAGCGCAAAGTCCATTGCCTATCCATAAACAAATAACAATGCGCGAAATGTATTTAAACTGAATTTCCACGAAGAGCCCAAAAGAGGAGCATGGCTGAAGAGAAAGAAGAGAAGAAAGGCACAGCGACCCAGCAGGCACTCATGAAAGCCGGCTTTGACCTTGAAAAAATGGAGGTTGTGCGCAAGGCAGTAGTCGAAACAGAGTTTCCTGCCCCTGTGCGCTCGTACCGCATCACCTATGAGGCATACAATACGGCTGTTGAAGAACCGTATTTTTGGGTGCTGCATTACCTTCGCTATTTTGGTGGCTTTGATAAAGTTGAAAAGATCACGGATGTATTCTCCGCCGCTGAGAATTCCGCATTCTTTGGCGCAAACCAGCAGCGCCTTGGCGCGCAGCAGGAAAAGGTGTCGCAGTACCTTGCTACCGTTGGCAAGATGGTGCGCGAGCTCTTTCAGCTGGTGCGCGAGCTTCGCATCCTTGATGAGCGTTTAAGCTACTATGCCGACTCCTACACGAAAAGCGTGAGCTCGGAGAGCGCGGAAATCACTCTCAAGGGAATCTGGGTTGATATGGTTGAGCAGGGGGCGAAAAATCCAGCATCCGTCTATGGCATGGCGCGCGAAGTGCAGTTCACTACGCTTCCTGACCTGTTCTTCTCCACGCATCCTAACAGGCAGGAAGATGTGGATACTGTTGTTGAGCGGGAGAGGGGGCAGTTCAACCGCAAAGTGCGCGAAGTGCTCAAAAGGAAACTGAGAGCATATCTTGCGTGGAAGGAGCATAGCTATGAGGAGCTGAAGAATCGGCGCGTCTTCACCCTCAAATACCTGCGTCAGCACTATGACATCATCAACATGTATGTGAGCTGGGTGAAGCCATATCTCAAGAACATTCGGCGGCTGCAGCTAAACCAGCAGAAGAATGACTCCGCAGACCTTATTGTGGCATTTGAAAGCTCGATGATTGAGATTGAGCTGCTTGCACACAAGAAAGGGGCAGGCGAGGGAGCTGGAGCGTATCGGCAGTGCATCCTGATGCATTTTCTCTACCGGACTAGACCTGACATGAACTACACCCAGGAATACCAACGAGGGCCAATCCACATCGGAAGGGTAGAGATCACCTTTCGCGCATATTCCTGGACGGAAAAAGAGATCCAGGCATACAAGGAACTGCGCAAGGATGAGGATTTCAAGCTGCTTGGGGTTATTGACGGCTCAGTTGAAGCAGCGCTTAACTCTCTTGGGGATGAACTGATGAGATATCTTAAGGAAGCAGGAGAGGACATCGGCCCGAAGAAAAAAGAAGAAAAAAAGAAGAAAGATGATGATGTGCTCCACGCCTTCTTTGATGGCTTTCGGGAGCTCTTCGGCCCCCTGATCCCAAAGAAAGGAGAGAAGAAGCTCAAGGTGCGTTCAAAAGTTGAGCTGTATAAGGCAATCGCCGCGAAGAGGAAATCAGCAGATGGCGCGAAGAAACTGATGTGGGAGATCTACCATCACTACAAGAAGCACCACGGGATGCTGAGCTGGTGATATTTCTATTTTTTGCACATCGCTCTCCCAATGTAAAACCTGACTCATCTTCATCGTTACAATGTCTGGGAGCATATCATGGGCAAATTATCATCTGAAAAATGGGCAAAGGCCATTGTTCTCTTTCTGCTCATTGCTTTAATTCTCACAGGAATTGCCATATCCTTTCGCTTTTTGGACGATGAAAATGCTCCTCTTTTTTTTGGAAATGGATCAAACAAGATAGTTGTTATAGTTCTTGATGGAGCAGATTGGAGAATAATCAATCCGCTAATTGATCAGAACCGGCTTCCTGTCATCAAGGAGCTGAAGGAGCAGGGAAGCCAAGGAGAACTGTTGAAGGGGAAAGTGTTTAGGGGTGGGGGCAGAGGCAAAGAAGCCATCGCAAAAGAAGGAAGCTATTTATAGAAAGAATGACAGAATAGTGCAATGAATCCTAACATTCTCATCCCGCTCATTCTTTTTCTTGGCATCATTACTTCCTATGAGGATGTGAGATATGGGAAAATCAGAAACAAGTGGCTCTTCCTCGCTCTTTTGGGACTGTTTGTGTATTATGTGCTTAACTTTTCCTTTCCTTCACAATTTCACCCTTACAATTACTATCTGCTTGCCCTTGCAAACCTTGGAGGAGCGTTTGCTTTTGGGCTCGTTCTATGGCTGCTTAGGTTCTGGAGCGCGGCAGATGCCAAACTTTACATTGTTTTTGTCGCCCTTTTCTCTCCCCTTGTAGTTTCACGCGATGGGTTTTTTTTGAGGATGTGCTCATCTCGACGTTTGTTCCGCTTGGCATCTTTATGTTTTGTTCGCTGCTCATACGGGCCAATAAAAATCAGTGGATCTATTGCCTGAAAACTCTGCTTGAACCGCGCCATGCCGCCGCCCTTTTACTCTATGTCTTTTTCATCCTTTGGCCGATCGGCTATCTGAAAGACTTCGCTGGAAACGGCTCGCTTCCCTGGATCCTTATCGGGTTCGCCCTCTTCATGAGAATAGTGCAATCCCTCACGGGCACAATTCCGCTCATTGCTCTGTTGATTCTCTGCCTGCTCCGATTGCTTTTTGATCACGCTGCGCTTTCTGGATTTTCCGTTTTCCTTGCGACAGTTGGGTTTGCATTTGCTCTTCGCGCGATATATCTGTTTTCAGGCTCGGGAGTGTTTGTTCGCGAGATCCCAAAGGAAAAGTTGGAAGCGGGAATGGTTCCCGTAGAAATACCTTACATTCTTAAGGGGAAAATAGGAAAAATACCAGAGAGGATGTACAAAAAGAAATATAATTTGTTCTACCTCTTTCTGCCAAGGCCAGGAGGGCTTTCTGAGCAGAATATTGCAGCAATCAAGAAATCCAATCTTCGATCGTTGAAGGTAAAAGAGGGTATTGGTTTTGCGCCTTTCATCTTCGCCGGGGCACTGATTACTCTTTTTTTTGGAAGGGAATATTGTCACAGCAGGAGCAGGACTATTAATGAATTTGTGGTGAATCAAAGCTACTGAAATAAAGATATTTTTTAGGGAAAATTTAAATAGACAAAGAATCGGGAAAGTGTTATGCAAAAAAGAGGAGTATATACTATACTTATTGGACTTATTCTTGGTGCAGTCCTCGGATACTCTGCCTTTTATTATAACGAAAAGATCAAGCCACAGCACAGCTATGATTCCGACGGGTGGAATTATTTCAATCAAGAAAATTATGACGCAGCCATCTATGAGTTCAGCACCTATCTTGAGAGGGATGAAAACAATCACTTTGCCCTTGAAGGGATGGGATGGAGTTTGCTGAGGGAAAAGCGTATCGATGAGGCGCTTACCTATTTCGAGAAGGCAAAAGCGCTCACGGAGAATGCGCTTTTGTATGAAGGACTTGGGTGGGTTTATTATGCCAAAGAAGAGCATAACAAAGCAATGGAGCATTTCAAGACCTCTCTTTTGCTGAATCCTCAATCTGAAAAAGCGCAAGAAGGCTTGAGTTGGGCATTGTTCAGAGGAGCTCTTGCAGCTAATGATTCGACTGGCTTTTTAGAGGCCGAGCATTCATTTACAAAATTGGCAAGTCATAGTCCTTCTTCCTTCTCCATAACCTATGGGCTTGGCTGGTCGCAGTTCTATATGGGAGATTATAACTCCTCGTTGATTACTTTCTCCCGAGCACAAGCGATCAATCCCTCTTTCAGAGGCACGTATAGGGGAATGTACTCTTCCCATTTCAGGATGGGGGAGTATCAGCAAGCGGTTGATGCCTATGTTCCTCTGCTGGAAAATGATCTCCTCTTTAAATCCTGCATAGAAATGAGTGGGAAAGGACTTTCCAACGAAAGCATTGAAACATGCATCGATCAGTAACGTTTTCTCCCAGAATCAAAGGGAATTTCCTATTTAGATAGTTCGTGACTAATTCCTATCATTGATGGTCGGAGTAATAATGCCTAGTCTAGGAGCCATAAGAGATGGAGGGGCTAGAACATCCTGAGGAATGCCGCGTACGGCTTTTGGAGTATAAACGATAAGGTTAGCACCAGACCCCGGATGGTCTGGAGCTCTTTCCGGAGCGATATAAAACTTATTACCAAGAGCATGATCTGAAGGATTAACATTTCCACCATACAGATTCCCAAAGCCACGAAATCTATAAACAGTAATATGGGCATGTTCCTCTCCTGGGCCGCCAATACAGTCTTTACTATTTGTTGAGGGATAAAGCGTACCTAAATAATCTCCTGGGCGAAGAAATGTCCCCGATCCCATAACCATCCTTCCATCGTTATGAGAAAGCACTTTGATTTTTTTGTCAGGAATGATATGCCTTACTCTCACAACAGCATAACTCCCATCATTCAACTTCAAATTGGTCAGTATGTCTATCCGTCCCCCACAGTCTTGGTCTTGAGTGATGTTTTCCGGATGGTCAATCTCTAATGGATACCCCCATGTTGGAGCGCCGGGAATCCCGACTTTAAAATCCAAACCATTGTGAAATTCGTTGCTAAATCTCCCATGGCCTGCACAGGTATTAGCGATATAACCTTGTCCATATCCTGAGCAGGGCGCTAATTCCCTGAGGGTTTCCTGAGCATGGGCAAAAGAAGGACGCCATAACTGTTTCACAAGTGTCGTCAGGACAGCTGCCCCAGCCCCCCTCATCAATGCTCTTCGTGAAATCGTAAACGTTGAGGTTCTAGACAATTGTCCGGCCAGAGATTCTCCTTTAGCATCCATAGGTACTATCTAGAACATGAGTATATAAATTTTACTATTTTTTAGTGGTAATTTTATCCTTGACCCGCTCCACCGCACCCTTCTCCACATCCCGGATCGCCGCCATTGCCGTTCCCTCCGCAACAACAGTCGCATGAAGAGGTATCACAACATCCAGCGCAGGAAGGTTCTGGATCTGATCCACGACAATTACCCGCATCTCCTCCTCCTCCGCCCCCGAACTCACCGCAAGTGCTACAATCGCAATGGGTCGCTGAGACGTCTTTGGCTGCAAGGCCGCCGATACCAATCGCAGCAAGGAGGGCGCCTATCTGTATCACCGATTCCTTGGAGATGTTGCCCCTTTCCTCTTTTATAAAGGAGCTGACAAGCGCCCTTATCCTTGAAACAAGGGAGTGGTCTTGGGCGTTTATATTGAGGTCTTTTGCGGACAATTCAATGAGCGCGGCGTTAAACTGCTGCGCGAGAGCATCAAAATCAGTCCCTTTCCTTGGGAAGATCCTTACCAGAATATCAGAAGAAGGGTCGCCATCAATATTCACAATATGATCTGTTTGAAATTGAGAAGCTACTTTTTTCACCACAGAAAGAGGGAAAATCTTGGGATTGATGAAAAGAATGAGGGATTTTCCCTCCTGCTCTATCTCCCAGTTGCGATTGGTTTCCGACATCAAATGATTCCTCTGTCCTTGTCATTTAAATAATTTCTGTTTTGAGTTTTTGAACGAAAATCCTGGGGCAAGGTTTTAATAGGGATGCTCTACCAAAAGGGCCATGGTGATTCTGAAAAGTGCGCAAAAAGGATACACTGAGGACTCTTTTCATAAGATCACGCCAGAAGAGACGGTGAAGATAGCGATAAGCAAACTCAGACACTTTGGGCAGGGAGCGTTTTTTGGCCTTCAAGACATCACTTCCCTCAATCAACTCGGGCTTCCGGCATATCGTGTGGTTGGGAAAAAAAGATTCAATGAATGGGGGAAGGGACTCACGTCTGCGCAGGCGCAGGCAAGCGCACTGATGGAGCGCATCGAGAGGATAAGCTCCTCTGTAGATCACCGAGACCCCATTCCCACTCTCTTCTCTTCTTTTAACAATCTTCAGGGGAAAGCGGTTTCCAAGATATCGTTTTGGCTCTCCAATATCCATCATGTCCTGCATGGTGCAGATAAAATAGATGATATCGAGATGAATTGGACGGAAGCCTCTTCCCTAGTGACGGGAAAGATTGTTCTTGTCCCTTCCCAACATGTCTACTTAGGAGTAAGATATCTTCATTTTTCCGATCAGCTTGATTCCAACGGCCTTGCATCGGGCAATACTATCGAGGAAGCCATCCTTCAGGCCCTTGGCGAAGTGATAGAGAGGCATGTGCATCACGTGGTCCACTACAACAGGCCAGAGGTGCGGCAAATTGATCTCTCGACATTAAAAAATGAGCGCCTAAAAAATTTAGTCCTGGATTTGGAGAAGAAGGGGTTTAATCTTCTTGCCCATGATGTTTCCCTGGGTCTTGGGCTCAATTCCGTATCTTGCTTTCTCTTCCATCCTGATGAGAAAATAATCCTTGGCAACTATTTGAAAATCGGAACTTCGACGCATCCTGAAATCTCCTTGATTAGAGCGATTACCGAAGCCGCCCAGAATTGGTCCGTATTAAGATATAGGGGGATAGACAGAGAGCATCCAGAAGGATTCCATGCCGGAGCATCAGAGAGTAACAGGGAAATATTTAAATGGCTTTCCAACAACTCAAAGACAATTTCCATCAATGATGTACCCAGAATCGCAAATAATGATTTCCTAGTTGAAATCAAAACTGCAGTAAAAATTCTCTCTGATCTTGGCTATAATGTGCTTGCTTATGACCTTACCCACCCTAGGTTAGGGATCCCCGTCGTTCGGGTCATGGTGCCAGGTTTACAGCCGAATTTTCTTGTCCGGGGTTTGGACTGCTTCCATAAGGATGCGTGCGTTACCCCTCATCTTCTGGTCTACGATGAGGTCATGGAAAAAGTGAAGCGCAGAGCCCTTTCGAACCAGCAGATCGATGAGATCGCGGTGGTCTAAATGGATGTGCAAAAAGATCGGACGCCCTTTGAAGATGAAATCGCGCTCCATGACATCCATGAGCAGACAAAACCATTTAGGAAAAGCCCTCCTGACATGAACGCGATCCCTGCTGTCTTCAAGAAATACGCTTCTAAAAAAATACCTCTCCCAAGGGATTGGGAAGAAACCGGAATGTCGGTTGAGAACGCAATCGTTAACAGGTTCTCTTCACGATCATTTGAAGGGAAAATGACACTTTCAGAAGCCGGGAAAGTGCTCTTTTTCTCCAAAGGATTCAAGTCCCTCATGGACACCGAGCTTGGGATCGTGCAGAAATGCAACGTACCTTCCGCAGGGTCTCGCCATCCGATTGAGCTTTATGGAATAGTAAGAGGTATCGAAGGGATTTCTGATGGAATCTATCATTACGATAATGAAAACCATGCGCTTGAAGTTATCAGGGAAGGATCGATAGATAAGAAAGAACTCGAAATGGCGCTTGGAGAGAATAATCCCTTGATGGGTGCGCCCATGATTATTGTGATGACTGCAATCCACCGCAGATCATCCTGGAAGTACGGACCGCGGGCGTATCGCTTCATCCATCTTGATGCCGGACACATCGGGCAGAATATCTATCTCATCGGTGAGAGCATGGGACTTGGTGTTTGCGCTTTTGGAGGATGGAAGGATGGGCTTGAGAAACTAATAAGGATTGATGGATTGAAAGAGTTAGCTGTCTATGTCTTAGCCGTCGGGAAAAAAGGTCAAAAGGTTTAAATATAACACGGGGCATAATCCGAAAGGAGCGAAATGCTAAAAAAAGAGGATTTTCTAGTTGGAGGTGTTGCGTTAGCGCTAGGCATCCTCTTAGGCTATCTTGTTTTTTCTTATTATCCTTGGGAGACCAAAAAGAACAGCGAGATGCTCGGCCTTGAGATGGGCCTTAACAATAAGGGGTGGGAGTTTTTCAAAAAAGGGGAACTGAATTTTGCGCAGGAAGAGTTTGAAAATTATATCGAGAACAATCCACGAAACGCCTATGCCCATTTCGGAATGGGGTCGATACATCTGCAAAGAAATAAATATATGAATGCCTTTGAAGAGCTTTCTTATGCGCACTCCATCAATCAGGATATTCCAAAAATCGTAAATGGCTTGGGAATGTCCCTTTATTCCCTCCAAAGATATAGTGAGACTATCCCCTACTTAGAAGAAGCTGCCAACAAGAACCCTAAACAAGATGAAAGCATCATGTTTTTGGGTAGGGCATATCTCAAAACAAATAATTTTGTAGAGGCGAGGAAAGCGTTCTTACAATCCAAGAACACATCTGATTCATATTACGTTTCCCCTGTCGGCCTCTTCCTCAGCGCCTATGGAGAGGGAAACATGGAGGAGGCGCAGATTCTGCTTGAGGAGATGTGGCCTCATATTCTGGTCATAAAGGGAAAACCTGATGAGAGGTTCATGGCATTTATGGAATGCGCTATCCCAAGGCAGAAAGATGCGGCGCACGTCTTTGAGTGCGGGGAGAAGTTATGATGCACAATTTCCTAAAGTGGCATCCATTAGGACGGAAAATAATTTTGTTCTTACCGTTAATTTTTTTTGTATTTTCTTCCCTGACCTATGCCTATGATTGCAGTGACTGCAATAATTGCAATCAATGTGCATCAAATCCCGAATCATATCAATATCAATGAGCTTAATAGTTATATCGTCGGTCATAAGATTGTTATCACTTTATAGTTTATAAAACTTACTTGTGAAAAATGTTTTTATCCTCCAGCAAAATATAGCAAAGAATAAATACTTACTCTCTAATAAAAAACACCATGTCAGACTTCGGCAAGCCGTTGTATGGAGGGCATTCCGCGACCCATTATTTCGCCCCGCCGAGCAATGCGATGGAATCAGGATCGTATGGCCATGAGACGAATTCTTACGGCACAACTGATTTGGGAGTTGATAGGATTGGCATGAGTGTTCCCATGGGGATCGCGGCAAACAACATTGCGGGCATCTACAGCAAAATTCGGATGGGGGCAGGAAGCTTAGAGATTCAATTTCCCGGCCATGGCGGCGGAAGGCCGAATGCCCAGACGCCTGAGATGTATGGCAAGGACCAGCGCACAGCGCTTCGGGAGATGTCTGAAATCAACGAAGTCAGCATGACCACGCACGCAAGTTTTGCGATGTCGGGGATGACAGGATTTGATGGCAGGGGATATGACATCAAGAACGCGCAGAAGAACCTTGAGGAACTCAAGACTGCAATCGACTTCCAGGCAGACATCGCGAAAGGAGGGTCAGTTGTCATGCACGCAGGCGAATTCGAGCGGCCGATCACGGACATGTACCTTGACGATGAATCCGGATCGATTAACCTCTCAAGAGATCAGTCCGGGCGACTGATGTTCCGCCAATACGGCAGGCAGGAAGGCGCTGCCCAATTCACCCTCATTGATGATAGGACACATCAGGTGCAGCCGGTTCAGAGGGATCGGCTAGTGAGCTATCCGGATTGGCTCACTTCGGAGAAAGATAATCCTGACGGGGTTGACAATAGAGGAAACAGGATTTACATCAGGAAAGGTGAGTACATTAATTATAAGGGGGAAAAAGTGTTAGACCCTTATGACCCCTTAAACGGAAGAGTGCCAAAATATGAACATAAGAAAGGGGAAGAAGGTGGATTTACCGTCACCATGAGGAACTTTGATTATTTCCGGAAAGAAGCAGAGGAGCACAATCGGTTCAAGGAGAATGAATTGAAAAGGCCCCTTCGCTACGATGAAAAAGTCTATCCCGAAGAGATGATGGCCCGCGCGGTCATTGAAGTGAACCAGGCGACGCAGAGGGGATACCTTTATTTCTATGGCGCAGATTTCCCTGAAGCGGAAAAAAACCTAAAGAAGCTCTACGAGGCAAAGAGATTCTATGAGAAACTGGAGAAGACCGTTTCCCCTGAAGAGAGGGATAAGCTGAAAAGGGAGATCAGCTCAAGAGAATACCAATTTGTCCCTCCGGAATCAAAATTCCCAACGGAAATAATTGACCAGGAGATCGCCAATGTCAGAAGAAGGCTTGAGTACGGCGGCGCAACTTCTTATGGTTCGAAGGCGCAAATACTCGATCTTGAGCAGTCAAAGAAGCATCTGATCGCACCCATCAAGCGCCTTGAGCGTGAGGGAGTGCGGCTCTATGCGGAAGCCGCAATCCATGCCATGCAGCGCACAAAGGATCCCAATGCTCCTGTCACTGTCGCGATTGAGCACATCTTCCCCGAGCAGTTCGGAGGACATCCGGAAGAGCTGAAATGGATAATCAAGAAATCTAGGGAGCGTATGGTTGACCTTCTCACAAAGCCGGCAATTGAGCATGGCGCGAGCATGAAACCCATGGATTGGGGAGAAGAACAACTCCAAACCGGAGAAAAAGGCGAGAAAGCAAGGCTTCAGCCAAATCCCTTCTATATGGGGATGGAGAGGGATGCCGCGGAAAAGCTCGCTGAGAAGCACCTGAAGGCAACGATTGACACCGGCCATATCAACATGTGGCGCAAGTATTTCCAGCCGGATCCCCACAAGTCTCCGGAGGAGAATGATAAGCTCTTCAAGAACTGGGCGATAAAATCCATCGAATCATTGGCAAAAGAGAAAATGGTTGGCAATGTGCACCTTGCGGATAATTTTGGCTATCATGACGATCATCTTGCCCCTGGACAGGGAAACTCTCCTGTGCGCGAAATCATGGACGTGATTAGAAAATACGGCTATGACAAGGCGATCACGGTAGAACCCGGAGCCGACGCCACAACCGACCAGGGGGATTTCTTTGGGCTCATGAAGACGTGGAGATTTTTTGGAAGCCCGGTCTATGGCATGGCAGGCGGCGGGTCGCGCTCCCCTCAAAACTGGTCAAGCATCCAGGGCGCGTATTTTGGCCAGGGAAGGCCTCCCAACTACATCTTCGGGGCATACGCGCCAAGCAACGAGTGGCAATTGTGGAGCCAGGTGCCATTAGAGTAATTGGATAATTGGATAATTGGATAATTGGATAATTGGATAATTGGATAATTGGATAATTGGATAATTGGATAATTGGATATTAATTGAATAATCGATCTTATTTTCTGAAAATAATCAGCTCTTCATGCCTTCGGCAAAAATTAGGCGCCCTCCCAATGGGCGCGTTGGTTTGGGAACACCCCTCCCATGGATTTTGAGCATTGGTTACGCATTAGCGTAATTCACGAACGAAACGCAGTGGAGTGAGATTACGGCGCGACGAACTATTGCGAGCCGAAGGCGAGCGTGATTTGTTTTTTGAGAAATATTGAAAAAGATGTTTTATGTGATTAATTATTGCCCATTTTCTCTAAACATTTATATAAACCAAAACTAAACTGTTTCTTCCAGCATGGCACTTGACAAGAAAGAACTAGGCAAGCTCTCGCCTGAAGGGCGCATCAAAAAGCTTCGGGAGATGGAGCAGAAGCATGCGGAAGATCGCAAGAAGGAATCGGAGGAGATAGATACACTCATCAGGAAATCAATGGAGGATTTCAAGACGGATGAAATTGCCAAGAGGGTTGCGCCAAAGCCAAGGGAAGTTGACATCACCCAGCTTTTCTCAGAAGAGGAGATGGAATTGCGATCTCCTCGCACGAAGCCGGTGGCTGAAGCTGATGTCCTTTACAAGGTCCAGGAGCAGCTTGCGAATGATTATGGGTCGCTTAAGAAGATGCTTGATTATGAGCTTTCCCCAAGCGCCATGTCACCTGGGCAGAGGCAGCAGCTTGACACCATCCAGAATAGGATTGATTTTGTGAGCTACAAACATAGGTCGGCAGCGGAAGAAGTGAACATTCTTGTCTCTGCGAGCAGGGAGGCATTGCACCGCATCAGGAAGTATGTTGGGCTTGAGTGACCCTAATAGTGAGAGAAGAAAGACGCTGTCTGCGAAGCTATCCTGAGCGATTTCTGGTAGATGGATTTGAGGGCGATATAAATTGAGCCGTGCGTCTTTGGCTTGATGGAATCGTAATCGATGAAATTGGAGACATCAATACCTCCCCCAGAAACGGAATAGCTTTGCTTGGCATCAGCATCACTAGGGACCTCACTTTGAGAAAGATCCCCATAGTCTATCCCTTGTTTTTCCTCTCCAGAAGAGCTGTAGCCGAAAACCCCCCCATAATGCTCAGCAAGGGGAGCAGTGCGCTCTCCTCTTTTTTTGTATTCACCCACTACGGAATTTTCCTCTACAGGGGAAATCTGCGGCATTCCATCATTGGAAGAGGGTTTCGAGGATTTTTCCTTCTTTATTTTCTTGATTTTTTGTTGGAGCGAAATATACCTGATACCCCCTGGCTGCGCTCTCTTTTTGGGATTTTGCATTTTTAGAGCACTTTCGGATTCATTTTCTTTTTTGACTTGCCTATGATTCAATGGCGATTCCCATTCCCTATAATCAATAAGGAAATTCCCAAGCTCAAACCCCCTCATGGCTTTAGCACGGAGCATGGAATCAAGAGGGGACTTAGCCCATTGCCTGTGAAGATCAATCTGCGCAAAAAATTCTGTTTTGGGAATGCTGCAATAATTTTGCAACCGGGTTTCCAGGGAGGATTCCAAAATGTTTTGGGAAGGCGCAAGCATTGGCGAATTTTTTGAATCCCTAAAATACGATGCGGCAAATCCGGGCTTGGACTTTGGCGTTGGCATATAGACAATAGCCCGCCTAAACGGCTCGGCATCTCCTGCGAATTTGAGATGATAGAACACATTGGAGTGCTGCTCCTCCATTGCCGAGGAGAGGGGAAACTCCTCCCATTGCCACTTCTTTTGGGCTTCGCCGTAGCTTCTCATGGATGATAGTGCTTGTGTCATGCTCTCACTACGCAGCGATTCTGTGCTCTCAACGTTTAGCAACATACCCTGCTCCAACAAGGGAGGGATTCGCAAGATAAGGATATAAATTTACCTCTTTTACGGCGACTTCAACCGAAATATACTCCTTCCCAATCCTCTCGTTAAGGCAAAGAATTTTCCCTCCCGGCTGGCCTTGCTCTGTTTGGAAAGAATAATGGATATCTCCATTCATAACATGTTGACGGATTTTTCCCCTTGGAAGATATCCTTGAAATCTCTGGAAGAGCACATCCTCTGGAGTCATGCCGTATTCTTTCTCTGAAAGAGGATCGCATATAGACCAAACTTGCTCATACGATTTGTCTCCGAGCGCATCCATATGGGGCAAATTCCTTGCGCGAAGAAATATGTCAATGGAATCCCCCAGTCTTGAATTGATATTGGAAAGATAATCATTTACGCCATGGCCAGGATCCAGCATCTTGCCATTCAACCTTATCTCTAAGAACAAATTTCTAGGGTCATCCATGTAGGCAACCATTTTTCCTTCTGTCCTCTGTTTGGTCTTGATGTCTTCAAAGGAACTTCCCATAATCTTCACATTTGGATAAATGCGCCCGGCAAGGACATACAATAGGGAGAGAAGATCGGTCTTGCCACCAGCATCCGCAAAATCCCGCTCGGTCAACCGGTAGCTTTCGAGAACCTTCAAGATGCCATTAACTTCCCTGCCATACGTGTCATACAGCTTTTTTTGCTGGTGTGAAGCCGGCCATTTCTGGGTGAGGAGGTCATCAATGACGCCTGATTTTTGAGGAGCTATTGGGGATCCAATGATACTATCGAGGCCTTGGAGGTGCCCATTCACAAGAATAGAGACATCTCCCTGCATTCTTCTTCCATATCCTTGGTTATTTTCATTGGCCGGAGACCTCCTAAAGACCACATTCTTAAATTGTGAATAGTCAAATGAGATTGCCCGCCCTTCCAATGGCATGGGGATTTTTGGCAATTCGCTTTCCCTCATGGAAAAATAATCCGTTCCTTTTGCGCCTGCAGCCGATGCCAGCACTTCCAATGGCTGAGCATACTTTGCAGAGGGCAGCATTTCATCACGCGCCTTTAGGGGGGCAATAATTTCCATCTGTGTGCGGACTTGGGCATCGTTTGCCGGCTGCCTTGCTGCCCTTTCCACTTTTATAGGGGGAAAATACAATATGTTTCCCCCAGTTTGATTTACATTGGGAGAATGTTGAGGGGAAGCAGATGAAAGAATAGGGATGAATTTTAACGCAAGCTGAGCGGACTGATTTGGCTGGGGCGTGTACCCTTGTCTCTCACTTGTTGCCACCCCATAGGGCCTAAATTCATTAGAATCCTTACGTTCATGTACAGCCCTTTCAAGAATCGCCCTTTCAAGAACGAATGGGGCATGATTTTCTTTGAATAACGGCAGCTTATCGGGTTGAGGTGGTGCGCCAATAGTACTCATGGACTGGGATTTCACTTTGATATCGTAATGCTCATTTTTCGCATAGCCACTAGATGCACTTCCGTGATAGGGCTTACTAACTTCTGCCCGCACATTTCCTCTCAAATAAATCACGGGGGGGAAAGGTTTCACTGCATTCCCTTGCACCTGATAATCCTCACGCTTAGCCACGGCATCATATTCTTTTTGCCGCACAGATGCATTTGAAAAGCTGATTTCCGCGTACGGAGCATAGAAGAGGAGTTGCGGGTCATCCAAAAGAGGAATCTGGAGGATGCGGGAAGCGGATGGAAGTGGATTGTACTGGAGAGCATCAAATCCTACGGCAATGGTTTTCCCCGCCATTTCCGGCACTGCATAGCCTCTAATGAAAGAGTCTGATCCGAGAGTTGATGGCGCAGATAAATTCCCTGTCTGGCCTTCCATTGCTGCTTTAGCGACAATTCCTGCTATGCTTTTTTGCCCAATACCCTCCCATTTGGCCTTTAGAAAATCCAAAACAATAGATTCCAACTGCTGCTTTGCTTTTTCCGCTTCCACAGAAGCCCGCTCTTTTTTTAATGCGGTTTCTGAAGCAGGATTTCTCTCTTCTCCCGCCCCATTTTCATTCGCCGCTTCATGTTGCGCTATGGAAATACCTGCAAAATACTCCAGAAAATTATTTCTTCTTCTAAAAGCAACGGTATTTTCTCTAATCACAACAGCACTTGACACATAACCACCTTTTCAGGGGATTTCTGGGTATTGCCCTGTTTTTATACTTTTTTATGGCGGATAGGTTACTTTGCACCTTCATCTTTATTCACTTCTTTTTCCCAAAAATTTTTATACACACACAGTGACGATTTTCCCATGGATTTGGCACGATTTGGGCAGATTGAGGCGGAATACCACTCCCTTGGAAGAGAAATGCTACGGAATGGAAAACTTCCGATGCGCTCAACCTCCCATGGATTTTGGAGCCCAGCAATTTCCTCAGAGGCCTTTGTAGCATTTCAGCAGCTTGGACTTGAGCAGAAGCGCAGTTTTCTTGATATGGGGAGCGGTGATGGCAGAGTCACCCTGATTGCCTCTCTCTTTGTCCCAAAAGCAGAAGGCGTTGAGATAGATTCTGAACTTCATTCGACTGCAACTTTTTTCTCACGAAAGCTGGCCATCCCTGCAGTATTCCATCTCAAGGATTTTTTCGCGTATGACATCTCCGGCTATGAGGCAGTGTTCCTCAATCCAGATACCCCACTTGAGCGCGGTATGGAGCGCAAATTGCTTAAGGAGCTGAATGGGGAGCTGATTGTGCAGGGTCATCATTTCCATCCACGGCTTTTGGAAAAAATTAGGGACGTAGGGGTCAATGGGACGCCTTTTACGGTCTATAGAAGAACTTAACTTTTAACTGCTTTTATTGAAACACCATAACACCGCTATCCCCGCCTTCAATGGTTTCTTTTCCAATGATAATCTTGTTTTTATTGATTATTGTGAATTTCTTTTCCTCGCTTAGATAATAGCTTAATTTTGAATTTGAGGTGGGAAGGATGCCCTTGAAACTGATTTTGTTTCCGTCTTGTTTATGATCCCTGAAGATAAAAACGCCCTTATTGGTGTACACTATGGGGGACTTGAGCATGGCAATCATTTCTGCTGCAATCTGCGGCGCATACTTTCCCATCATTTCCACATTCCTTTTGCCTATTGCAATGGACTGTTTGCAGCTAAATGAGCAGGGGAAATGGCTCAAGAGCGCAGCATCGAAGTGCCTTGCGGCGATGTTTGTGTGGAAAGGAAACTCAAAGCCCTGCGAATTCTTCAAGGTGTCAAGAGTCAAATCGGTGTTGAACTTATCGTACTTCTCCTCAAAAAATTCACAGCAGCATTTCGGGTAGCCCAATACCATTCCTAGCTCCGCATGCTTTTGCCTTTTCTCAAGCGATTTTGCTTCCCTTGCCGGTTCTACATCCAAAGACACATACAAGACAACATACCCCAACCGCGCATCATCACTTTCCACTTTCAATGAGCGATCCACATAGATTCCCTGGGAATGGTCCTTTAATACCTTAAAGTTGGATTGAAAAGCGATTAGGCCATTATGTTTTAGAAATGAAAGGGTACTACTCAGCTTGCCCTCTTTGCAGAGCAGCCGGGCACTTGGCTTTATCCTCTCACAAACACCAAGGACCTCCATGACCTTTATTCTTGAGCCAAGAATTGAATGGGCCAAAGAGATATCCATACACTGTCACTACTCCCTTCCCATAATAAACCTTTATATAAGCTCTGCCCCTAATTCGCTCCATGAAGTTTGATCTCCCGCACAAGGAGCATCCCAACCTTGAGCGATACTACAAGGAAGACCTGGAAAAAGTCTATCGCTTCTCAAACGAGCTGCACAAGGAGCTTGGGGGCCTTATTCGGGCAATTGTGGTATTTGGCTCAACTGCCCGCAAGACAAGGCAGATTGGGGGCGATATCGATGTCATGGTCATCATCGACGATATCCAGATTTCGCTCACTGCGGAAGTGACTGAGGCGTATCGGGTGATTGTGCAGCGCCTAGTGATGAAGCATTCTACAAACCTACATATCGTGACTTTGCGGTTCACCAATTTCTGGGAGTATGTGCGCAATGGGGACCCTGTTGCTATCAACATCCTTCGCGATGGAGTCGCATTGATCGATTCCGGCTTTTTTGATCCTCTCCAGATGCTGCTGAAGAAAGGACGCATTCGGCCCTCGCAGGAGAGCATCTGGACCTACTATATGCGCTCCCCAAACACCCTGATAAACTCCAAATGGCACATCAACCAGGCGGTGATTGACCTGTACTGGGCGGTGATTGACGCCTCGCATGCGGCGCTTATGAAAATGGGAGAGATCCCCCCAAGCCCAGACCACGTCGCTGATATGCTGCAGAAGAAATTAGTTGATAAGAAACTGCTTGAGGCAAAGTATGTCTCGACCATGCGCAATTTCTACCGGCTCATGAAGCTCATCACGCACCGCGAGATAAAAGAAATCAAGGGAGAAGAGTATGACCGCTACTACAAAGAGGCGGAGGAGTTTGTGAATAGGGTGCGCAAGATCATCGACACGGGGAATAGGTTTTGAGTTCTTTTATGTTGCTTTTTGTGAATTGCGTTTAATTTCTTAATGTTATACGAGCCAAGCCCGCAGTTCCTGGGGGCTTTGATGCCCAAACGAAAGAGGACTTGGTTGCGTGCCTCGTCCGAACAACCTTTGATGGAGATGAGGCATATACCCCCCCTATTATTTTCGTGCAATTGCGTTTTTTCCTTAAAGTACAAAAGATTTATATAGTGAACATACTACTTTGACATAAGTTGATAGCATATGTTTGACCTACGCTACAAAGGACTGCGGATCATCCCCTCCAGAAGCGCGGGAAGGGAGCTTATCAAATGCGGACTGGTGATAGCGGACTGCAAGGAAATCTTGGAGGATGGCTACAAGCCAAGAAAGAGGGCCAAGGACACAACAGAAAAGTGGATGGATTTTGGAGATAAAACCTACAACGTTGTTGTTGTCCAGTCCCACAATTTCCTCTCTAGGGAAGATGTTTATCTCATTACCCATGTTGGAAAATTCACTAAGAAAAAATCACGAGGGAGACCATGAAAGGAATGAAATGCGTATGCGGAAAGATGGCAAGATATGTCACAAAACTGAATTTTAACGGATACACCCTTGATGGTTGGGAATGCAACAGCTGCGGGGAGGCCTATTACAACCCCGAGAAGGCTGAGAGGATTTTGCTCATAAACAAATTGAAGAAGCAAAAATACAACCTCAAATTAAGCCAAGTCAAGAGCAACCTTGTGCTGAGGATTCCAAAAGAGGTAAGCGACGCATTGAAGCTCAAGAAAGGAGGGGAGGTTGAATTTTCCCTGAAAGACTCCAAGGAGATTGTCATCCATCCAATCGGGCTTGCGAATAATTGAACAGGAGGCAACATGGCCAAAAAATCACCTCAAACGGCACCTTAGAGCATCACGCTTTCAAGAGCGCTGCAAAAGCCGCTTGGCACGTGGCTGATGCGGAGGTTGTCCAGAGGCACTGGAATGGCAACGAGGAAGGACAGAAGGCATTGCGGCTATAGTACGCCGTGGAACACTATTTCTAGGAAGAATCTCATTGAGAATGATCTGTACATCAATGATCTCTACAATGAATGGAACAATTATAGGGATGGCATGAGGGAATGGTTCGGGGATTTCAAGAAGATTAAAGACATTGATATGGGCTACAAGCGGTTCAATAGACACCTTTTTGAGAAAAGAATGCGGATGAATAGGAAGCAGAAAATCCTTCTGATGGTAAGGAAAGCAAGAAAACCCCGCGCACAGATCAAAATTATTTTATAGTCTCCCCAGTAATACTTAATCCTACCTACATCATAAAAAACACCTAATGGCAAAGTGGCAATAACGTAAAAATAGAAAAGGATGGAAAGAAATACCTGTTATCTGATAATACAAGACCAAATATAGGGATATTTGAGAAAATTGGCACCTATCCAAGTTTGCCTATACGCAGCGGCTAAATACAAAATTTTATTAACTATGCAATAAGGGGCATGGATTAGGAATATGCACATTAAAAAAACAGCTCAAAATGGGATGGGGCAGTCAAAAAACCAGGGCATTGGCAGAACACTACTAATTCTTACCATTATCTTGATTGTACTTGCCGGCATTGCTGCACTCTTGCTCAATAATCCCTCTATTACCGGAAATGCGGTGAAGGACAAAGAGAGCGGAAAAGGGGTGAAGGACAAAGAAAAAATTTCCAGCAAAAAACCCTCTATCACTGGAAAGGTGGTGGAGGGCAAAGAAACGATTTTTAGCGATGAGCTTAATCTTCAAGCCAATGAAAGCGGCACTTATGAATGGCAGGTTAAAAACCCCGGCATAATCAAGTCACTGAAGGCAAGCGGCTCTGTCACTCCCAATGGCACTGCGAGAGTTTACATAGAACATAACGGGACAAGGCAGCTTCTATTTGACAGCTCCAAGCAGTTATTTGACATAAGCATTTCTGTGCTTCCGGAATATAAAACAATATCCCCGGGAGGCGAAATACTTGTGCAGATTGCGCTTTTCAACGTGCGGGGATTTGGCGGGGGAAATGTCAATGTGAATTACGCCATCCAAGATGCCAAAGGCAACCTCATAGCTAGCGAGGAGGAATCTGTATTCGTTGAAACCCAGGCAAAATTCATAAGAAAATTGATTATACCTGGGGAAATAAAGCCGGCAGTCTACTATGCTTTCGTGAAAGTTTCGACTAACAGCACTATCCTTGGGACAGGATCTGACACTTTTGAAGTAAAATCTACATCAACTGCACCTCCTTTTGATATAAAGCGATACGTAGCCGGATTTGCTGCATTTGCAGTGCTTATTGCACTTTTTGCCATAGGCACTCAGCGCTATAAAACAATAAGGAAGAAAAGGCAAATTGCCGAGCTGGAGGGGAAGGCACATCTGGAAAAAACTGAGAATTTGGAGAAGGAGCTGAAGGCCTTGGAGGATGCGCACGTATCCAAGTTTATATCTGATGAGTCCTACGCAAAGGAAAAGGCGAGGATTGAGGCTGAACTTGGCAAAACGAGGAAATAATCAAACAGATCAAATAGCCCTTAAAGCACAAATGATTTAAATCTCCTTCTCAAATTCAGCCGTATGATGCTCAAGCTGAAGTGGGTTGCCGCGGCTGAGGCGATTGTTATTGTGATCCTTCTTGCAGCCCTGCTGATTCCCCTCTTGGGAAACACAACAGAAAAAAAGCAGCCACCAACATCGGGATTATTGTCCCAAAGGATATATTCCGGGCTCTTAGAGCCCAAGAGCTTCCTGATAGTGAATTTTGCCCCATTAAAGCGGGATTTGGAGTTCACTATCAAGGAGAATAATATCAATGCTTCCATTTATGTTGAGAACCTAAGGGACGGGGCGTTCATGGGCATAAATGAAAAAACAGGATTTTTCCCCGCAAGCCTCAACAAGCTTCCTGTCGCCATTTTAATAATGAAAAAGATTGAGCGGGGAGAACTGGGATTTGACAGCGTGCTTCAGATAAAAGATACCGACAGGACTGAGAGTTTCGGCACTCTTTATCAATCTGTAGAAAAGGAATTGCCTCTAAAAATAATCCTTGAAAAATTACTGAAAGAGTCGGACAATACGGCTTTAAGGATTCTCCTGAGATATGTCGATTTAGAGGATTTTCAGCTTATCCTGGATTACTATGGCATTGACATAACTATCTACAACGATGAAAGCGGGAAATCCACAAACCTGATAAGCCCAAAATCCACGGCAAACCTTTTGCGAAGCCTGTATTTCTCATCTGTGCTTAACCCAGATGATTCAGAATATATATTGTCTCTTTTGACCGAAACAGCATTTGACGTCAAGAGCATTGCCAACATACCATCAAATGTCACCATCGCGCATAAGTTTGGCGAGAATTTTTACGACAGCAATAATTATTTCCACGACTGCGGGATCATGTACATACAAGAAAGCAGGATACTGTACTGCATCATGACGCATAATCCAAACCAGAAAAAAACGGTGGAATTCGTCGGATTTACCCTAAATCAGATATACAATTATGTCATTGATTCAAAGGCAAGATATGAGGCATTCAAAAAATAACCTTGAATAGCCCAGAAAGAGGCATATCAGAAAGCGCATTCACCTCTAGCGGCAGCTGGCCCGGCAAAGAACAAAGTCCATGCAGATCCTGCCCAAAAAATCCCTGCAGCCCGCATCAGTACATTCTCGCTAGCATTTGAATGATCCTATACTCACGGACAGAACCCATTGAGCACTAGTTGTCCGTTCGCAATGGGTAAAGGGCATTGCTCTTGCTCAAATTTTTGCGCCATTTACTTTAAGAGCGCATAAAGCACATAGCCCTAGCACCACTTATTGCTCTTTCGCATCATCCACACGCGATCCTTTCGCTTTATTGAGGGTTTCTATGAAACTGCCTATAAGGCCTATGGGGATTGTAATGCCGCTGCACACTGCCTGGCTTCCTGTCCTGCTTTCCCTTTTCTCATGTATGCACACAAATTTCCCCTGACTGTTTTCAACAATGCCAATAGCATACTTCACCTTGCCCTTGCCATACTCATTCAAATGGGTGATAGAGCCGCTGCTGTGATAGATGTCCATATTGCCGCGCGACACTTTATAGCATTGGCCTGTGCTGTTTAGAATCTCCAGATGGTGCCATATGGTTGAATAGGTAAGGCCAGTAGCCTCTCTTACTTGCGAAGTAGTGATGCCTTCAGGATTAATCTCAAGCAAATTCTTGAGCAGGTTGCTTAGGAACTCCCCTTTCTCTTTTGCCGATAAGGATTTGAATTCCTCCTTTGGCAATAGCCCCTTTGGCAAGTTAATAGTTGTCATTTGAATAAATATTTGAATGATTATTTGAATAAGTCATATATAAATTTTTTGTATTTTTATGAAATACGAACATTACATGTCATTTTTGACGCGTTTTACTATGACTCTTATAGTCATTGTGAACATTATCTATCTTCCGATGTATGTACCAAAATTAGAAATCAGCAACTATTGCCTATTAATTATTATGGGTGCTATTTATTATAATGCTTATATCACAAAACAGAAAAATAGATATATTAATCATAAAATTGATAGGTATTATGGTAAACACAACAACAATATCAATTAGTAAGCGGTTTCAAAATTGGCTTAAGGAAAAAGGCAAAAAAGGAGAAAACTATGAAGTAATCATTAAAGGCCTTCTCAAGCCAGAGGTGCTTAAGGATCTAGAGTGCTATGAAGAACCGGATACTCAGGAAAAGCCTTATAGTGTAGACACTACGCTTGGAGAGAAGATTACCTAGGCTCATTTGAATAAATATTTGAATGATTATTTGAATGAACATGAGTGGATTCTTGTGGTTTGACTATACTAAACCGGGGTATTCTTGAGACTTAGCTTTGAAATAAGAGTGTGGGGTGTTTAGGCAAATTCTAAAGGGGGATCTCCCCTGAATGTATCTTCGGCACAGTCAGCCCATTGCAGCATTGTTTACCTCATCAATGATAAATATGGGATTTATGAGACCTATGATTTTTGATTGTCTTAGGGATTATAAGAACCGGCGTTCTGTTGCCCAACTAAACCAGTATGCAGTATCTTTGATCTGATGATACTTGTTTTCAATGGGCTTCCCTCTCAAATAACCTATACTACGTAGATTGGAGCTATAATCCCCATACACAATATAGCAGCTGAGTGTCTCCTTAGATGATAGGACACATCTTATTAAGAACTTCTGGCTCTTAGCATAAGGTGGTGCCGAGAACACTATTTCCCTACTTAAGGTGAGATTGCCTCGCATGGCAGGCTGAAGTCGGCGAATACTGATCACAGTTCGCAGTACTGCATGAGCATAGCCGGCGATGGTTGGCATCACACGAATTTTTGATCCAACTATGCCCTAGGCATTAAGCACAGTGTGGCCTGTGCCAGGGTAAACCAATCATAGGCGAATTGCATAGTTAAGCGTTCTTCCATTGCTGCAAGACGGAGTATGCGACAGGGAAGTTTTTTAGCGTCCGGACCAGATCCCACAATACAATGAGGCAAAGTCACATATGAGATTGGATTACAAAACGCCAAAACAGATGTGGGGTGCCTTGGAGGTGTCTAGTACTTATGGGGTGCCAAGCAGTTTTGGGATAACATATAGTCCACTAAATCGAAATCTTTATATACTAAATACTTACTAGATATATTAAAATGGCTACTGGTGCTGATATTTCCAAATTTATTTACCTACATGATATAAAAAACCAAGCTTTGAGGCTGTAAAAAAATTGATCAGAACTGGCATTTACTTTACAGCTCAGGTGAACCTGCAATGAATAATTCAACCCCACTTTTGCAGAAAATGATAAACCTTTTAGTCCTGAATACAAGGTTCTTCGTAAATGATGGGAAATGCCTGCTTTCATCAAAACTCCCCCATCTTTGCAAGATTTCTGTGGATAAGGATGCAGTATTCATCATTGGCAAAGACTCGACTATCCAGCAATTCTGTGTCATCAACATAGGGCATATGCTAGAAATAGGCAATGGGGTAATGATAGCATCCCATTGTTTTATAACCGACTATCAGCATCAGTATATCCAAAAAGAAAATGGAAGAAAACTTGGAAAAATCTGCTCAGATTGCATTATTGGAGATGGGACTTTTATCGGTTCTAACTCAACTATCATCTCATCAAAGATAGGCAAGAACTGCATCATAGGTGCGAACTCCTGCCTCATCGGAAAGACGCTTGAAGATGGAACAATGTTTGTTGGTGATAGCCGTCTTCAGTCGAATCAACCTTATAGAATTTCAAAGCCATTTGTGGAGGAAACATGGGAAAAACACTAAATGAAATGAGCGTTGCAGAACTTTATGACGCATTGCGGCAAGAAGGAAATAAGAGGTTTTCTGAGAAGATGGAAAGAGACCCTTATATCGCAGGTGTATGAACGGAGTTGAGAAGTTTAAAGCTTAAATGATCTTTCTAAGAAATTGCTCGCTAGAGATCCCCCCTTAGGGATGGGGAGCTTCAATTAAAGAATTAGATTCAATTATGATTAAATCCATAGCAATAAAATTTATGGTGAATAATTGGGGGTGGGGGACTTATCTGGGAGAGAATACTCCTCTAAAGAAGGCTTAAAGCAAGGGAATGCACAGTATCTCTTTTTAATTTAGTGCGGGAAACCGCAAGAAACCTGCTCGGTTGATCCTAAAAGGAAACCAGCGGTTATTAACGAATTATAGGGTATTAGGCAGTTTTTGAATAACATATAACCCACTATTTCGAAATCTTTAAATACTTAATACTCACAAGATATATTAAAATGGCTACTGGTGGTGGTATTTCCAAATTTATTTACCTACATGATATAAAAAATCAAGAAAAATATGACGCTACATTTGAGTTTACAGACAGAAATATGAGAGTGAGTGAGACGCTCATCCACATTCAACAGTTAGTTTTTTGCTGTGGATCCAGGAGGTTAGGAGAGTAGTGAAGAAAAAAAGAGGAATGGCAATGATGAATTTTCAAGTAAGTAAATTTTTTACTTATATAATATCTCTTAAATCTTACATAGTATTTTTTAAAACTTACATGATATCTATTAAATCTTACATAATATCTTTTATAACTTACATGATATCTCTTAAACCTTACATAATATCTTTTAAATCTTACATAGTATATTCAAAATCTTACATAGTATCTTTTAAAACTTACATGATGTCTATTAAACATTACATGATATACATAATACCTACAAAATATATTTAATTACTTACAAAATATAGAAAAAATGACAATAAGAGATCCAAAAGCAATTGAGAAACGGCTTCAAGATACATTGAGCTATCTTCAAGGGGAGGGAGTAAGCCCTAAGGAAATCATTGAGCTGATTAACAATCAGCTGAAAGAAAAAGATAAGGGCAAGGAAGAAATCAAAATCCCTCTTTCTATTTTTAAAAATGATGTGCTGGGATCTTTAGAAAATATAGTGAAATACTTAAGGGAGAATTTACTCCTTAGCTTCAAGCAGATTGCTGCCTTATCAAACAGAAATGAAGCTACATTAGCCGTCACCTATAGGAATGCAAAGAGAAAGCTCGCTGAAAAGTTTGTTGTGACTGAAATCTCCCCTTATTCTTTTCCAGTTTCAATCTTGCAAGATAGGAATCTAAGCGTTCTTGAGAATATTGCTGCACACCTAAAGGACACTTTTGCGCTCAATTACCATTCAGTTGCCCTTCTGCTGAATCGGGATGATCGGACAATATGGACAGTCTATCAAAGGGCAAGGAAAAAGAGGAAATAAAAAGAGGAAATGATTAAGGAAACTATAAAGCAGTATGGGCGCAATTGCTTGATAGCATTAGCAGCAGTGCTATTTGCTTTAAGCTTATTATCTCTGGGCGGAATCACCGGATTTGCCGTTTTAGAACCTGACAATAGCACAAATGCAACAGCACCCAACACCACAATCCCAGAAACTGTACCCGAAGCACCAGAGCCAACCGCGCCCATTCCCGTTGAAATAGCCCCGAATGCGCCCCCTGCCTGGACATCCGATGTAAGTGAGTTTACCCTTAATGGAAAGACTACAATCGATCTCAATGAATATTTCTCCGATGATGACAAGGATGCCCTCGTGTATACATCAACCCTGCAGTACAACATAGAGGTAATAATCGAGAATAATCTTGTAACATTGACTCCTATTGGAGACAACTTTTCAACTATACTTGAATTCACTGCATCTGATGGAATCTATGAAACCACAAAGGAAGTGCACTTAGTAGTTCCGGAAAGAAGCATTGCAATATCGCTTCAATACAAATCAGGAAGCGGCTATGATACGGACGACAACGGCTATGAGGCAACAGAAGGGGCCATTGACTTCACCGTTGAAAACTCTAAATTCAGCTGGGATGCAAATGAATCCAAGGCATGCACCAGATGGAATGTGCAGAGCATTGAGGACGCAAAAAGCACTACCCTTTGCAATGGGAATGAGGAATGCTGCGCCTTTATTGACTTAGCGCCTAATAGGGACAATTGGAAAGAGGTATTTTATTCAACTCTTGGCCAGTATGGTGCAACCCTAAATAACATTGTAAGCGCCCAGGTTATTTATGTTGATTATGGCACAAGGGATGATCTGCCCTTTGCTGACATTTATTACTCGCCTTGGCAGAACCTAAGCGCACAATACTACCTTGCCTCGATACATTTTGAGAATGCATGTGATGAAACGTGCTTATTGAGCGGATTTAATGATTTAGCCTATACTCTGATATTTGAAATTGAAAATGCAGTGCTCACTCTTGATTCGCTTACCTACTCAACTGTTGAAGTAATAAGCAATGTACTCGTTAATTTAAATATCAATGATGATTTGGGGAAAACATCCGGCAGCTTTGTACTGTATAAAAACAGCGTCCCAGTAACCATCACAGACGGATTTGTAGAGCCAGACTATTATACCATTGAGGTGACGCCAACAGACAATATTATTGATCGGCTAGTCATTGAGAAGGCAAACCTCACAAAGCCAATCAGCGCAACAATTGGCGTTGATTCCGTAAGCAGCGAAATAACCATAGAGGGTGTTGATGTCAAAAAGCGCTATGCAGTCAATCTTGACCAGCTTGAGTTTGAAAAAGCCACGCTAAGCGCAACTGCAACCGCAAATTCTCTCTACAAGTGCAGGCTATGGGACTTCCAGACAGAAACATGCTTTGGCACGTGGGCGAAAATCAAGGATTTGGAGCTCGGCAGCCAATACGAATTGCTTTTGCAGGCCAACGATCCCGGCTTTATTGAAGGGGACTCCAACGAAACACTGCCCTCATTGACGCAATTGCAGCTGGGAGCTGATATCCCGAACATCACGGTTTTCATTAACTCAAATGCCACAATTGATCTGGGCAAATATTTCTCCAACGCGGGCGAAAGCACCTCCTTTGATTATTTTTTGCAGGAAGGGATACTCATAGTGTTTGAAAATGGCATCGCAACAATCATCCCAGACCTGGATTTTGCCGGAAGCGTATTCACTTTTATCACTGCAACAAAGGGGCTGGAATCTGCCAGCTCAAATGTGTTCTCCATTACAGTCACCAATGAAACAATTGACATTACCCCCACAATACTTTTGGACAAAAAAGACTATCGATTGGACGAGGATGTTGAAGTTGATTTTGAATACCTGACAAAGCAAAAGCTGATTGAGCAGGACAAATGGGCAGAAAAATACGAGGTGTATGAAAAGGAAACGGAATTAACAAAAGGGGAATTGGCAATATTGGAAGGGGTAATTACCGCAGAGGAAAAACTGCTCTCTCTAGCGGAAGCGTCTATTAAAATACAACATCAAAAATGGGAAAAGGCAAATGAGTCTGTTGAAGCGCTAGTTTATGACAATTCCGGAAGCCTACAGGAGATAAACGTAGAGATTGAGGAGCTGAGGGAAGGCAAATTTGGCATTAAAATCCAAAAGCCGAGGTCATTTAAGGCAGGAAGATACACGTTAAGGATGGAGCTTGTGAGGGATGGCGAAACCTACACCAAGGAGAAGGACTTTACGTGGGGGGTTTTGGCCATTAATGTCAATAAATCCATTTACCTTCCTAATGAGGATGCATTTATCGGCATAGGCGTTTTGGATGATTTGGGCAAGATTGTCTGCAATGCGGATGTCACACTTGAGATTACAGACCCCTCAGACAAAAAAACAATCTTAACAACTGCAAATGGCGATATACACATAAGCCCGCAGTGCACGTATCTTGGTGTTACAGAATTGCCAGATTACTATACATCTTATTCTGCCAATGACGTTGGCACATACATCATGAACTTGACTGCCGTCACATCAAATGGGATCAGGAACATTGATGATAATTTCACAGTCCAAAGCCAGGTTGCATTTGATGTTGCAAGAAAAGGCCCGACAAGGATTTATCCGCCTGTCCCCTACACCATGGGTTTTACAATCAATGCGAATGAGGACTATACCGGGCCCATCATTGAATATGTGCCCTCAAGCTTTGCAATAGCCCCTCAAAGCGACATAACGGTAAATGCTGTAGGGGATGAATTGCAGATAATTTGGGATGGCAAATTTACCAAGGGGAATACGTATTCCCTTGCATACGAATTTGACGCCCCTGACATAAGCCCTGAATTCTATTTGCTCGGCCCATTGGAAATTGGCGAGTTCAAGGAGGCAAGAAGCTGGCAGATTGCGAATGATGCGCCCCCCCTTCTCATTAACACAACCGCCGATGGAATTCTTCTGTATGGGGAAGAAGGATCTGCAAGAGCAAGGTATAGAATTTGGAACGGCACAAACTTAAGCATTGAATTGAATCTCCCCATAACCGGCCCAATCAACTGGAGCGTTGTTAAGTCTGCCAACAAGGCAAATGAGTTCATTGCGGTCATGATGAACTCTTCCGGCACATTGTTTATGACAGTGTATAATGGCACATGCTGGAATAATGGGACTGAT
>CAYTKI010000024.1:0-20814 GCA_964438385.1 uncultured Methanosarcinales archaeon
TGCCAGACTGATTGTGTCTTTTTCCACGCATAACAATATCCGATGCCTTGCAGTTTGGACAGTTAATAGATTCCATAAAAATCACCTCAAAACTTTAAAGAATTAACTACTATATAAATATCACGTTAATTATACAGTATCGGGGGAAAGATAGGTTTATAAATCGTCCACGTCTCCATCCGACTATGGTACATGGCGCATTGCGATCAAGAACTTTAAGGCGGGTGAAGAGAAAAGCCCCTGGCGGACGCGTGTCCATGCACTACAAGCCGCGTAAGGTTGATAAGCCAATTTGCGGTGAATGCGGCTCCCAGCTTCAGGGCATGGCCCACGGCACGCAGACAAGGATTAGAAAGCAATCACTCTCCAAAAGAAGGCCCACGCGCCCCTACGGAGGCATGCTCTGCAGCTCCTGCGCGCGCAGGAGGCACACGGAGAAGGCAAGAGTATAACTGCCAAACCAAGCACCCTAATCATCCGTACATCAGTCTAAATAAAAAATTATTAAAATTTAATAGTTCAAATTGGTAGATTAACCATAAAAACTAATGTTCTCCAAGGGATGCGGCGACGCCCCAGTGCAGAGGAGACGGAGGAAAAAATGATAGAGATTGGGAGATTATGCATAAAAATTGCCGGGCGCGATGCAGGCATGAAATGTGTTGTTGTTGACATTCTTGACAGGAATTTTGTTCTTATTGACGGCGAGACAAGGAGAAAAAGGTGCAATATACTTCATCTTGAACCTACTCCTAAGGTGGTTGGTATCTCTAAGGGAGCAAGCCAGGCGGATATCGCTTCTGTATTATTGGCAGAGGGAATAGAAGCAAGGTCAACCAAGCCAAAGCAGCCACAAAAAAAGCCGGTTGCAAAACGCAAGTCCAATAAGGCATCCCAAAGAAAGGAACAGTCCAAAAAAGAGCAGAATCAGCAAAAGCCGCAGAAGAAAAGCGCAGTCAAGGACTCGCTCGAGGAGAAGGCTGAGCCGATAGCTCCTGCCGGAAATCAGGAAAAGCCAGCCAAAAAATCCATGAAGAAAATAGCGGCAGAGTGATTTTTCTTTTTATTATATCAATTATTATCTCTTTTTTTTAATCAATAAAATGTTAAAGGTAAAGTCCATGAAGGCCAATTTATTTTTATATCTTCTTGGTAATTCCCAAATGCCAAAACAGCACTTCAAGATTCAGTTCAGCCGCACAGCACGGGACCGCAAGGCCCCAGTTGGTAAGCGCTTGCGGATGCACTTCTCCTAAAACAGCTAAGGTTTTCCCATCAAGTATTACCTTCGAAGCCCTGCCGGAAATGAAGCACCCAGAATCATGCTCCAGAAATGAGAATTTTGCGATTCCAAGCGACTTGAGAAGATAATCTATGTATTGGCGCGATTCAGTGTAGCCGGCGTTTTCATGGCAGCTCACTAGGCCAAGTTTCAGATCTTCCCCAACTCCAGTCTCTTCCTTTGGATCCCTGCGAAAAACAATTCCTGCAGTGAATATTTTCTGCGGATATTCCCTATGCGCATTGGCCTTGAGCACTTCCATTAGGCTGGGAAGGAGCCACGCGCGAAGCACATTGTACTCTTGTGAGATGGCATTCGCAAGCTCAATGGGCTTGATATTCTCTGCCATGAGCGTTGACTGGTAGTCCTTGCTGCTCAATGCATATGTTGATGCCTCTAAAAATCCCAAACCGACAAGAAGATCCGCAACCTTGTTCTTGATTACTTCCCGCTTGGATTCCATAGCGATTGTCGCCACCTTCGGGATGATCTCATTAAAATTCTCATAGCCATACGCGATGGCAACATCCTCCGCAATGTCAATCTGATGCAAAATATCTGATCGGTAGCAGGGGATGAGTACTTTTTTACCCTTATAGCCAAAGCCCATTCTCTCAATAAGCGCCTTAAATTTTTTCTCGGTGAGCTCAAGGCCGAGGCGCTTATTGAGGTAACCCAAATCAGCGGAAATTTCCCTTGGAGCAAGGTTTGGGCTAATCTTCTTCCCATCGGGATAGTCAAGTGTCATCGAGTAAATCTTTCCGCCCATGTCGGAAAGCGCGGTAGCAATCATCACAAGCGCCTGGTGCTGCATCCCATAATCAAAGCCGGAGCATTCAATGAAGACCTCAGATGTCTTCTTGGTAATCTTGCCCACGTCATGCGAATTGATGATGGGAGGCATCGAAA
The DNA here is from genome assembly GCA_964438385.1 of uncultured Methanosarcinales archaeon. GTDB lineage: Archaea > Nanobdellota > Nanobdellia > Woesearchaeales > GW2011-AR4 > GW2011-AR11. Next base: position 2,192 of record CAYTKI010000024.1, read on the forward strand.
GCACTTTATCATCGGCATCAATGAACACGGGAAACATGTCCTTGCCTTCAAGCAAATGCCCGTATTTCTTCCCTGCGGGATGGTTCCTGAGGATCTCACGGGCATTCATTTTTCTTGTACCTTCCAGCGGTTGGAACACAATGTCCTCTGGCTTCTTTGTGGTGAAGCGGATAGGAAGTGAAATCTTTTCAAGCGGATAGATGCCTATTGCAACCTTTTTCCTATTCCTTCCAAACGTGATGTGCAGTTTCTCCTGGATATCGATGACTTCCTTGATTTTCTCATCATCAAAAATCAGCCCCCTAACTATCGCGCACGCCGTGTAGGGGCGCACACTCGCAGCAGCTTTCTCCACAATCACTTTTTCCTTGCTCGGTTCTGCCGAATACTCCTTTAATCCAATTTTTTTCCCGATGAAGGATGAGAGAGCGCGGGCAAAGCCTGGCAGCGATAGAAGATCCGGCCTGTTCGGGAAAATCTCGACAGTAATCTCTCCATTTTCAATGCTCTCAAGATCAGTGCCAAGATAGCTGATCCGATCTTTGAGCAATTCATCAGAAACATTAGTTCCCATGTATTTGAGAAGCTGCTCCTTGCTCATGTGGACAGTCGGCATTATTTCATCCACAGCTTGCTCTCGCGAAGCTGCTTGAGATCATTGCGATAGACATCCCGAATGTCAGTGATGCCGTAATATTCTACGATGCTGCGCTCCATTCCAAGTCCCCATGCTAAGACAGGGATGGGCTCGCCTAGGAGCGGCTCAACAACTTCGGGCCGGAAGATGCCGGCTCCGCCCAATTCAACCCATATTTTTTTTATCGGGTGAAAGACATCCACTTCCGCGGATGGCTCGGTGTAGGGGAAATGGCCGGGCCGAATGCGCACATCTTCAAATCCCATTTTGGTGAAGAACTCGCGCAGATATCCCTTGAGATGCTTGAAATTGGCATCGGGATCCACCACAATGCCTTCCACTTGGATGAATTCAAAGAGGTGCTTCCAGGAGAGGGCCTCATTGCGAAACACTTTGCTCACCGAGAAGAATTTTGCAGGAAGCTGCTCTTTTGTAAGCTTGGCGATTGCCCGGGCAGAAAGGACAGTAGTATGCGTCCTCAGGAGATTTTGCTTGGCGATCTCTTCTGACCAGGGGGTTTTCCATCCCGTGCTTCCAAGTTTTCCTCCATGCTCATGCATGGCTTTCACGCGTGAAGCAAGCTCTTTTGGCAGCTTTCCAGAAGCAGGATCTTTCAAATAAAACGTGTCCTGCATCTCCCGCGCGGGATGGTCCTGCGGGACGAAAAGCGCATCAAGATCCCAAAACGCGGTCTGCACCATATTGCCTTCCATTTCAGCAAATCCCAAATCAAGCCAGATGCGCTTGATGTAATGTATGGACTGCTCAACAAAATGCCTCCTGCCGCCGAAAATAGGGGGAACATTGATGGTGACATCATACTTCCTAAACGAGGTGTTTTTCCACCCTCCTGACTGAAGCATGCCCATAGTGAGCTTTTCAGCAATGTCCTCATCAAATGTTTGCTTTAAGAGCCCCTTTCCCAATTCCGTGAGGTGGGCAGAGACTTCCTTTATTGTATCCACCCGCAGTATTTTCTTGCGCTGCCTAAGCACCTCAATGGTGTGCTTCTCTTCCGGGGTTATCGCTGAGATGATCCAGGGAAAATGTTTTGCAAGGATCTTTTCCTCAGGAAAATTTTGCTTCTTCGCCTCCCTGCCGTGGGGCGTGAGGGCAATAATGAGTCCGCCGCCTTCCTTTTTCACGTCAATGAATCCTTTATTCTTGAGGATGCCAATCGAGGCCGCGCATTCATCCCTGCTCAGCAGGGCTTTCTTCTCTATTTCTGAAACCGCGCAGCTCCCATCAATCACGGAAAGGAATCTCTTCTCGGGGAGCCCATCCTTTTGGTACGCAATTCCGTTCTCCTCAAGCTTCGCAACCTCCACTATCTTATCGGAAAGGGTGATGAGTTTCTTGTTGGAGAGCCACTGCAGCGCGCGCATGACCTCTACAGGCTGGAGGCCTGATTTTTTGACAAGTGCTTCAAAGTCCGTGGTATCTTTTAGGTGAGGAAAGACTTTTCTCTCCAGGGGATGCAGGGTCTGGGCGAGCAATCGTATGTCCATGGGGGATTAAGGGGGAAGCCGCTTTAAAAGTGTTTCTTTCTAAAGATTGTAAGAAGAGGAGGAATAGCACTGGATTATTTTGTCTTCCCGTTTCTCTGCCCAAAGAGAATGCCGGCGAGCACATTCAATGCCCATGCCTGGAAGACGGAGATCTTGAGCGCTGGATTCATCGTGGCAAAGACAAAGTTCCACAGAAGCATTACGGGAAGGGCAAGGACCAAGCCGACAATGACGCTGAGAATGATGGCGATGAAAAGAGTCGTTGATGCCTCCACCATGCGCTTGAGCAAGGGGATATCGTCAAGTATTCCCATGCTTCTCCGGGTATCTTCGGGTCTTTTAAAGGTTTTGCCGGCAATCGGCTCTGTCCAAAATAAGGGCAGAGCCTCGGCAATCCAGGTGTGTCTTATGCAGCCTCACGCTTACAGCTGCTCATCTTCCCAAACAATTTAAATATCAAACCTTCTCCAAAAGATGAATGGCAAGAGAGATTTCAGATGCGAACATCTTAAGCAAGTTCGTCAATGAGTTTTGCCGGGCGGTAGCGAAGCATTCCGGCTACATCATTGTCTCTGGATTTGTGGCAATCGCTTCTGGAAGGGCGCGCGGGACTGAGGATATAGACATGATCCTTCCGAGAATGAAAAAGGGTACGTTCAGTGCCCTGCATAATGATCTTATAAAGAGGGGATTTGTCTGTATGCAGTCAGAAAATGCTGATGAAATCTATAAGTACCTTGCAGATAATCTTTCAATACGATATACATGGAAAGATAGGCCCATCCCAGAAATGGAAGTCAAATTTGCAAAAGATAAAATAGACCAACTGCAGTTCAAGACGAAAACAAAGCTGCCCCTCACTGGCCTAAACATTTGGTTTAGCTCAATCAGCATGAACATCGCCTTTAAGGAAGGATATTTAAAGTCTCCAAAGGATTGGGAGGATGCAAGGCATTTAAGAGCCGTCTATCCTAATTTGGTAAATGAGAAGAAAATTATCAGGATAAAAAAAATGCTCAAGGGAAGAAAATGAAGCGCGACAAGACCCACATGGAAAGTGTCGAGCGCTGGGCAGAGTACGTGCGCAATAATCAAGATTGGAGAAAGCACCACAATGATTTCATCAATGCCCAGTATGAGATGGCCTACCGCGCAATCGAGAAGATTGCAAAGACACTAAACGGCAGGGAAAAGATAAAGAAGCTCTACGGCATTCAGAATGAGTTAGGATATCCACGGATTTTCTTGAGATAGTCTTTAGGTATAAACCATTCAAGAAATGAGTATTCTCCAATCGTCGTGGCAAATCTTTAAAAACAATCCGCCGCTACAATTCCCTATGCTCAGGCAGCCAATTCTTGTCTTTATGGGAAACGTGGACGCGGGTAAGACCCAGCTCCTTGATACTATGAGGAGTACTGCAATTGTTGCAAAAGAAGCAGGTGGAATCACCCAGGCCATAGGCGCATCCATCATTCCGCTTGAGGCAATAAAAAAGATTTGCGGCTCTCTCTTGGGCGAAAACACCCACTTCACTATCCCAGGTATCCTCACCATTGACACTCCCGGCCATGCGGCTTTTACAAACATGCGAAAGCGAGGCGGAAACCTTGCGGACATGGCCGTTCTTGTTATTGACATTCGCGAGGGCATCAAGCCGCAGACCATCGAATGCATGGACATCCTTAAGCAATATAAGATCCCTTTCGTTGTTGCCCTCAACAAAATTGACCTTCTTAATGGCTGGCAGTCCCATCCGGAAATCATGCTCACAAAAAGTATCTCATCCCAGGGGGAGCGCATCACTGCGGAATTTGAGACCAAGCTCTATGGAGTGGTCGCGCAACTCAATGGCCAGGGGATGAGCGCGGACCGATTTGATAGAGTTTCAGACTACACCAAGCAGCTTGCAATTGTTCCCACCTCCGCAAAGACCGGGGAAGGCATTCCTGAGCTGCTCATGGTTCTCATCGGGCTCTCGCAGAAATACCTTGAGAAGAATCTGCTCATTGAAGAAAATGAAGGCGCTAAAGGAACAGTCATCGAGGTGAAAGAGGAGAAGGGGCTCGGCACAACGCTGGATGTCATCATCTACGATGGACGCCTCAAAGTTGGGGACACTATTGTTATCGGGACATTGGGCGAGCCCATCATCACCAAAGTCAAGGTGCTGCTCGAGCCGGCCCCAATGTCGGAAATGCGCGATAGGATTAGCAAGTTCCTGCCGGTGAAGGAAGTCTTTGCCGCAACTGGCGTGAAAATCACTGCCCAAAACACGGAAGATGTGGTAGCAGGAATGCCCTTGCGCTCATGCCAGCCATCTGATGCGCAGGCGGTTGCCCAGGAAATCAGGCATGAGGTGGAGGAAGTTCTCCTCGTTATGGATACGGAAGGGATTGTAGTCAAGGCAGATTCCCTTGGCAGTCTTGAGGCGGTGGTCAAGCTCTTTCGCGACCAGGGCATCAAGATAAAAAAGGCAAGCATCGGCCCCATCACAAAGAAAGACTGTATTGATTGCGAGGCAAATATCTCGCATGACCCCCTGGCCTGCGCCATCATCGGCTTCAACGTGCCAGTCCTGCAGCAGCCCTCCCCACAAATCACTGTCATTACAGGAGATGTCATCTACCGGTTAATCGAGCAGTTCTTGGCATGGCAGGAGGAGCAGAAGAAGATTCTTGAGGCAAAAGGTCTCGACGCTTTAATCAAGCCATGCAAGATAAAAATTCTCAAGGGATACATCTTTCGGCAGAACAATCCTGCGGTTGTGGGAATTGAGGTCATTGCGGGAATTCTCAGGACCGGAACCCCACTCATGAAAAAAGATGGGAACACAGTGACTGAGGTGAAGGCCATCCAGGATAAGCAGGAAAATCTCAATGAAGCAAAGAAGGAGCAGCAGGTTGCAATATCTTTGCCGGGAGTCACCATGGGAAGGCAGCTCCATGAAGAGGACGTGCTCTACTCTGCAATTCCAGAATCCCACTTCAAGACCTACAAGGAATTCAAAAAGCAGCTCTCGCATGAGGAGAGAGAGGTGCTAAAAGAGATCGCGGATATCATGCGCAATACGAATCCGATGTGGGGAATTTGAGCAATCTGGATATTTATATTTTCACTAAACCAAATCAAACAATGCCAATAGAAAAACAAAACGTTTCAATGGAACACCTAAAAATCCTCAACTCAAAGGAAAAAAAAGCAGTTCTCCAGAAGATTAATGAGCAGTGGGATGCCAATTTCTCAACTGGCCTTGGGATGCTGAAGAACAATGAGGATAAGCTCTTCCTCATGAATCCCGCAGTGTCCGCGCTTAATTTCTCTAAACTTCGCATCAATTCCATGGGGCTCTATGTGGCTGAAATAAAAGAGGAGGTAATCCGGCTAAGTATTGAGGGGAGCCAGCTCATCGGTCCGCTTGCAAAAAAGAATGTCGTGGACATCTCTGATTCAGAAGTCGGCACATGGCTCATGGGAGAGGATCTGGAGAGGCAGGTGGAGGGCAGGGGATTTATCATTATCAGGCATGATGGGGATTTTCTCGGCTGTGGTCGGGCGGTGAAGGGAAAGATACTCAACTTCGTCGGGAAGAATAGGAGGGTGAGCGCGGTGCACTAGAATAAATGAAAGAAAGTAGATCTTCATTTTTTCCCTTAAGAAGTCCAGTCGCCGCCGCTATCAGGGCAATAATTCCAGGAGGTACTTTCATGAGATTTCTCTCCTTTACTTCCCTATATTCCCCTTGATGAGCCTGCTCGGGATCAAATTCGGCAGCCCTATCCATTTCATGGGTTCTAATTTGAACTGCATAAACTTGCCCTGAAAATTCAAAATGCAAATGATAAGAACGATAACCATTTGGCTTCTGGTTTTTTATATAATCCTTTTCATCCGTAACATAAATAAAGTTAAGGGCTTTGAGTTTTTTAACATATGCATAACAATCCTTTTCCGCGGGAAGAGTTACCCTGATTCCAAGAACATCCTTTGCTTCTTTGTTTTCTCCCTGGTATCCTGGCAGTTTGATATTTTCTATTGCTTGTATTGCTTTCCAAAAAATGCTACTTTCCTGCTTTACTCTTGTCCTTACTATTGCTATCGGTGCTGGAATATTTTTATCTATACTATCCCTCAACCCATTCACAAAATCATTTGATGTAATTCTTCCAATATTATAATCTTCAAGTTTCAGGTTCTTTCTTCTCACCAACTCAAAAAAATCATAAAGCTCAATGTAATTAATTCTCCCACTATCACGCACTTTTGGAAAATATGGGATAATAGCTTCGATCAGTCCGGAGGTATTCTCTGGCAATGGAATTTGCCTTTTTTTTCCTTTCCCGGAAACCCCCTTGGCTGCTTCTTTTAAGGTTTCTTTTACTAATCTTCTCTTCCCCGTATCAGATAAATTTTCTCTGAAAATATACAACTGGGCTGCATCAACAATTAAAAGTTTCTTTCCTAGGATTAGGTGGGGACCTTCAGAGCCAGCTACCTTCCATTCAAGGTCATGCCCATAATATACCCTTTTCGGAGTTAAAGTTTCATCACTGGCCAACTGAGCTACATCGCCTGTCCCATTTGACCCTCCCATTGGAATTTGCGCAAGGGCAAATCGCTGATTAGTATTTTTGTCAACTATCCACAATTCCCTAAATTTCACCAAATTTAGATTAATAACTTCCTTACTAGATATGATATTTGCCGAAGGAAGCTGATGTAATAAAATAGACGCAATTACTGATTCAAGGGTATTCTTGCCGAATTCAATGCTTTGCGCAATGGAGTCTTGCATATACTTTACATCAACACGATCTCCAATTTCACGAACCATTCTTTCTAAATAGTTTCTATCTTTCTCATCCTGTACATTGAGGCCTTCAAGCGTTTCATATGGATACTTCTCGAAAAGCATCTCCATCGTTTGAACAATCGCACCTCCATAGATTCCCAAATGACCAAAAGCACTTTCCAATTTTTTCTGAATTATTTTTTTTATCACATTATCCTCCAGAGTAGTCTGTATGACTTAAATTAAATTAGTATTTTTTTGAGATTAGTTATTTTTGATATCTGAAAATCATCATAAGTTAATGAATTGAAGTTCAAATTTTTTGGCCAAAAAAGTGGCAAAATAACAATCATTTAAATTCACTAAGCGACGTTTTTATTTAGCGGATGGCATTATGAATTTAACTCTTTTGATCACCATAAAACGGAAGTTCTTCCCACCTTGGCAGGGCGAGGAAGTATAGACATGATTTTGTCCCACATACCGGTGTCTTGAGATCTCAATTGTTCATATCCTTTTCGAAGCTCTTCAAGCATCCCCATATAATTTTTTACGTGTGGATTTGGGTCGCCTTTATACCGGTTATTATGATTGAAATTCAATTCAACCATGGATTGGGTATAGAGGTCGCTTCTCAGCATCCGCAATAAAGGGCTTGCATCTTTGTTCGCTTCCAGCCACTCATCCAGTCCAGCTAAAAAAATAAGATTATGCTCTAACCTATTGAAAGTCATGGAGATATTTGCTTCCCTTAATCGCTCCGTATTATCCTTGGTTTCGCCAGCTTTTACAGTTAGAGGAGCTTCTGTATACCCAATCCGAAGTAGGGGATCTAAGTTCGCATAATTTAGACAATCAGCAATGTGCCCATCAGATGAGCCATCAATCAATCTTTTAGTATAGTCGGGATATCCTTCCTCATTGCCAAGTCCTTGTTTTTTTGTAAGAAGGGAAATATGGTATCTAGAAAGGTCTGCCATTGCCCTCCCTCTCCGTTCGTCTCTTAATTCTCTTGAATATTGGCTTGCGAAAAGATCCAAGACTAGGTCCCACTCAGGGGGATTCTCTATGTCCAATTCAAGTGCACGGATCTCTGTGTCAAATTGAGCAATAACTTTATTATAAACTTCGCTTCCCGTATCTTGAATTTTCCTCGCGATTCCAATAAATTCATCCTTTGCGGCCATTTTACTGGCACGTTGTACCCTCCTCCATTTTTCTACATCTTCTATCACATCATGGAAGAGTGCAAGACGGGACTGATAGGGATTTGCGCCCCTGCTGTAGAGATTTCCTGCAGCGCGCAAAGAATGGACAGCGATAAATGCGTCATTAAGTTCCTCCCCCCCCACACGCTGCATGCCGGTTTGGTTGAGGATATACTGGCTTAGGTCAACGAACTGATGAATCCCCTTGCCAAAACTCCAATCAACAAAGAGCTGGGCATCACTGTATCTATAAGGGGATACCTGCGGGAAAAGCTTTTGAAACGCTTCGATGGGATTATAGAGCCCATCACTTAATGGTACTCGGTTTTCCCTAAGGTGTTCAATGGTTGACGCATCTTTAATGACACCGAGATGTTTGAAGGCTAACTCGGTCAAAATGCTCATATGGTCAACTCTTTTCCCGCATCTCACAATGTCAGTGCAGATGGTTCTTCCATCTTCTGGACTTGAGATTATTCTACTAAGAACAAAACCAGAAATGGTTTGCTGCTCCAATTCAGAAAATGGTTCATGTTCTAATGAAATTTTTCTTTTAGCCATAGAGCAGTCCAACTATATTATTGATGTCTATTAATTGCACCCCACATTGACTATTGACTTGAGGAGTATATAAAAGTTCTGTTTTTTACTACTAATAAAAGATAAAAGAAATTATTTACCACATGCTGCAATCGTTACTCTCATTTGAATCCTCTTTAGAAGCGCAAGTTTGAACTCAGGCAGGAGATCAACAGCCGCCCTATCTGCAAAAAAAGCAATTGTTCTCTTATCTATAAATTTGCTTTTCCTCATGACAATCTCATAAGAATCGTTAAAAGTTGGGTTGGCAAAGCCAACGATATCTTCTTGATATACTTTATCATCTTCATCTTGAATGTGCATTGAAATTTTAAGTTTAGTGGCAAATAAGCATTTTTTAAGTTCATTAGCATCAAAATCCGCCCTCACCCCGACAATACAGTCCCCCCGAAGAGTGCACTCCGCATCCTTGGTGAACATCAGAGTGGTGGGATGCGTCGCGCGGATGTTTGGATGCCCCCAGGCGGTGAAGGTGTACTCTTTTGCCCTTTTTTCTGTTGCCATGGCGTTCGTAATAATATTGGAAAGCAATTAGAATTCTTAATCTTTTCTGGCATTAACTCTTATTTTGTTTTCTTCTCAAGCGTCTCCTTGCCCAAATCAACGCCAAGCTCTTTTAGCGCCTTGATGTGCATGTGCATGAGCTGCTCGACAATGGTAACGATTCGCCCAAGTTCCTCCCGTTCTTTCGCAAGTGTCGAGAGCGATCCCTTATGGAACCCCACCTGCTCCTCATTTGAGGGCTTTTTATCCATTCTTCTTTTTTCCTCTTCGGCATATTTAATACTTTCTTCAGTGAAAGGAACTCAGATTGCGCATTTTGATAATGTTTTAATAAGGGAACTGCCCTTCAAATCAAAATGACAACGGTATTGGGCATCGTGAAGAGCGGCAAGCTTGCTCCCGAAGACATCTGGAAAAAGCTCATCAGCCAAATCGCCAAAAATCCTGGCGACTTAGAGACCAATAAAGAGCGATCCAAGCGTGCCATTGCCCACCTGCTCGTGGAAGCGATCAAAGCGCGGCTGAGGGAAAAGAACGCAGTCCTCTTCTCTGGGGGAGTGGATAGTTCATTAATCGCTTTGCTCATCAAGAAATTGGGAAAGGAGCCGATGTGCTTCGCAGTGGGAATCGATGGCTCTGATGACCTTGCCTGGGCGCAGAGATCAGCTCAACTTCACGGGTTTCAGCTCAGGCAAAAAATACTCTCCCTTGATGAGCTGGAAACAATCATTAGGCATGTAATAAAGCTCACCGGCTCAAGAGATAACATAACGGTTGGGGTTGGGGCAGTCACTTATGCTGGCTGCGCAATGGCAAAGCACGACGGTTTCACATCCGCCTTCACTTGCCTAGGATCAGAAGAGCTTTTCGCTGGCTACCAGCGCCATGCAAAGGCGCTTGAGCAGGGTTTTGATGCCGTTCACAGGGAATGCCTCTTAGGCCTGCAATCCATGCATTCACGCGATTTGAAAAGGGACATCCCTCTCGCCGCCCATTTTGGAATTGATCTGCTCACTCCATTTCTGGACAAAAGTGTGATGAAGGAAGCGCTCTCCATTCATCCCATGCATAAGATTAGCAAAGTTGAGAAAAAGATAATCCTGAGGGAAACGGCGGAAAATCTCGGGCTCAATAAGGATATAGCATGGCGAAAAAAGCAGGCAGCCCAATATGGGGGCAATGTCATTACAGGCATTGAGAAGCTTGCAAAAAAGGCAGGATTCCCGCTCAAGAAAGATTATCTCAATCAGCTTGCCTGAATCATCGCACTGCAGAAAAGACATCTCCTTTTGCCGTTCGCGCATATCCAGAGCCGGATTTCTTATCATACCACGAGAACTGCACAAGAAGCTTTTCTTTTTCTCCCGCGACAAATCCTCCAGAGCCAAGATTGCATGGGGTAAAGGTGATATCGGTGACGTTGCCAGGAATCCAAGGGTCAATGCTCGAGGGGGTTGTCGTTGAGCAGCTTATTCCCCCACTCTCCGAGCTTAGGCTGAAGCCGTTTGCAACAATAACATCCCCTGCCCCGTTCTTGAGCCGAAACTTCACCTGGCTATTTGTCGCATCAATGAGGTGGTTAATGCACGCGAATTCAGCCCCTAAATTGCACCGATCAGGCAATGCCCTGCTGGGGTTTGTGATGCCAAAATAGGCAAGCGCGCCGACGACAATGAGAATGACGACAAATGCCCAGGCATAAGTGGTCAAAAACTCCAATCCTGCCTGCGCCCTGCGAATTGCCTTGAGAATCATGCTCACCTTTTTTGTTGTGAAGAGATAGGCATTTCCCGCTACAATTATTTATAAACCTTTCTTATTACCAAGATACTACCTCCAGAATGCAGCCCACACCCCCAAAGCCGGAAGAGAAGCAGACCATATTTGCCCGCGTAAAAGAGCTTGAGGATGAGATTTCTACAACTAAGTACAACAAGAAGACACAGGGGCACATTGGGCTCATCAAGGCAAAGATTGCCCTTCTCAAGGAGAAGCAGGAAAGAAGGGTTGCGGGCAAGGGCAAAAGCGAAGGGTTCTCGGTGAAGCGCAGCGGAGATGCGACTGTGATTATCGTTGGTTTTCCAAGCGTGGGAAAGAGCACCCTCCTCAATTCACTAACAAAAGCCAAATCCCAGGTTGCGGCATATGCGTTCACCACCTTGACATGCATTCCGGGATTATTGGAGTACAAGCACTCAAAGATCCAGATCTTGGATGTTCCGGGCATTATCTCAGGAGCAGCGTCCGGCATGGGGAGGGGAAAGGAAGTCCTCGCGTGCGCCCAGAGCGCGGATCTGGTCCTGCTCATTATTGATGTATTCCACCCAGAGCATTTGCCCATCCTTCACAAGGAAGTCGCTGATGCGCATCTTCGGCTCAACAAGCGTAGGCCAATCATCAAGATTGTGAAAAAGGATAGGGGGGGCATCGACTTCGGGACAACCGTGAAGCTTACCAAATTGGACGAGCCGACGATAAAGGATATCCTGCAGGAGTTTCGGCTCAACAACGCGAGCATCGTGATCCGTGACGACATTGATGCCGACGACCTCATTGATGTCATTGAGGGCAACAAGAAGTATGTTCCGGCAATCACCATCCTAAATAAAATAGACCTTGTAGACCAAAAGGAGCTTGAGCGCATCAAGAAAATCGTGCACCCTGATATTTGTATTTCCGCTGAGCAGAAGCTTAATATCGACGGGCTTAAAGAGCTTATTTTCCAGCGGCTGCGCTTCATTCGCATCTATTGCAAGCAGCAGGGCAAAAAGGCGGACATGGACGTTCCTCTCATCATGCTTCAGGGCTCAACCCTAAAGGACATTTGCGACAAGCTCCACCGCGAGTTCGTGCGCAAGTTCCGTTTCGCGAGAATTTGGGGCAAAAGCGCAAAATTCGACGGCCAGGTTATTCGGAGCTTGGAGCATCAGGTGAAGGATGAGGATGTTGTGGAAGTGCATACCAATTAAGAAATCCAAACCAGCCGTAAATCAACCATCATTTTATCTATTGCTTTATTGATTAGAAAAATTTATTTTTTCAATTCAACAGCCAAGGAATTGTAGAGTGAATTTAGCCCTTCATACACTTCTTTTCTCTCGTGGTATTCCAGCTTAAGATAGATTTTTCTTGCCTTAAGATAGCTTTTTCTTGCTCCAGGTGTATCTCCTTTCAAGAGCTGCTTGCGCCCCTGCGCCTCCATGCCGGCATACTTCAAAAACAGTGCGCTTTTCTTCTCCAGATCATAATTCTGCTCTTCTGGGCTTTCTTTGGTTTCTTCAGTTTTTTCTTGTTGCTCTTCAAATTCAATGATATCCTCTTCCTCCTCCGCACTATCCTCTTTACTCTCACTGACAGGTTTCTCTTGGAATTGCTCTTGATTTCCTCCCCCTTCAGAAAATTCAGGAACAATTGGCTGTATCATGAGCTGATCCTTGCTGCTTGGTTGGTAATGGGAAGGAATGAGCAGGGCGGAAAATGTGCCAAAGCCGCCTTTCATCCTCTCAACTTTGCGCTTCTGCGCAAGCAGAGCATTTTCCCAATCAGAGCGCTTGTGCTGAAGTTCTATGATGTGTTTTTGGATTCCGCCAAGATTCTCCCGGGCGTAGTTCTCTTTTTTCTGGACTGAGGTGAAGGCAGCGGAGGCGCTCTTCACTCCCTTTTCCGCATCCGTGATATCCTTTTTGGTCTTCTTGAGATTATTCAGGTATTTCATCTTCTGCTCATGTTCTGATTTTTTCCTTGCACGTGCGCGCGCATCGGCCTCCTTGAGCATTCTCATGCGCTCTTTTTTTGTCGCATGCTTGATGTTTTTGCTGAACTCAATCTGTTGGGCCTCGCTTTCTTCCTCTGATAATTCCCTTTGTGCTTTATCAGGCCCAGATCCCTCAATGGAGGCTGCTTCCTGCTTTTTCCGATTGACAATGGCATGTGCATTGCGTAATTCTGCCAGCTTATGCTCAAGTAGCTGCGCCTGCTTTGGCAATGTTGCCATGAGTGAATTAAATTCCCCCCAGAGAGTAGCCAGTGAATTGAGCACACCTTGTTTTTCTTCCTCAAGTTTCTGCACCTTCTTTTCCTCCCCCTCTGATTCCTTTTGCCTCTCTTCACGCTCCTGCTCGCGCTTCTTAACATCCTCTTCCAACTCCTTTTGCCTATTGGCACGCTCCTGCCCAAACTTCTTCTGCTCTTCCTCTCTTGCCTTTTGGCGGAATTCCTCTTTTTGCTTCTTCAGGTCCTCGCGAATCTTCTGTTTCTCTTCAGCAGCCATACTCTTCTGCATCTCACGCTGCCGCGCAAGCTCTTCTCGCTGCTGCAGCATGAGTGCCTGATGCTGCTTCTTTTCTTCCTCAAGCTGCTTCCGTTCCGCTTCCTGCTTTTCCTTTTCTTCTTTCGAATGCGTATGGAATTTATTTTCCTGCTCAACAATCTTCTTGTAAAGCGAGGTGATGCGGCCATAGATTGCCTTCTTCTCCTCAAGGCCCAGTGAGTGGTACTTCCTGATGATGCGCGCGTATTCCTGCCGAGACTTCTTGAGATTCTCCTTCTTTATGGATTCAGTCGCGCTGTCAATGCGCTTGTCTAGTTCCACGACCCGTTTTGTGGATGACGGCTTGACTTTTCCTTTCTCCTCTTTTCTGCCGAAGAGCAAAAGCTTCAGCATCTCAATGCGCTGTTGCCTCTTTTGGAGCTTGAGTTTTTCTTTCCCTAATATCCTTGCCTGCTTTTCCCTCTCCAGCTCCTGCCTTGCCTTGAGAATGCGCGCTTCTTCCTCTCCCTTTCTTTGCTCTTCTCTGGTTTTCCTGCGCTCCTCAATGCGCTTGATGCGATTCTCTTCCCTTTGCTTTGCGCGCTCTTTCTCAAGAATGGATTTCTCTTCCTCTCTCTTGCGCAATTCCTCTTCCTTCTGGACGCGAAGTTCTGCAAGGCGCCCTTCCCTTTCCTGCTCTGCTTCCCTGCGCTCCTCCTCTTTTTTCAGTCGCTCCTCCTGTACCTTCCTGCGCCCATCAAGCAGCTTTGTGCGCATCTCTTCTCTCTGGCGCGAGCGTTGATCCATAAGCGCGTATTTTTCTTTCTCCCGCTGCTCCCTCAATTGTTGCTCATGTTTCGCCAGGTCCTCTTTTTTGCGCCGCTCCCAATCAAGCCGCCTTGTCCGTTCATGTTCAGCCCTGCTCTTGCGCCTCTCTTCTCTCCAGGTGGCAAGCCACCCTTTCCCCTTGACAACAACCTCCTCAACCCGCCGCTCTCTCTCCTTGCCAAGAGGGGAGAATAAGCTGGAAGCTTTCTCATAGAAAAATGCCCCAAGGAAGAGGTAGAAATATGCGGCTACGGCAAGCAGAAGCGCAATGACTGCAATGGACAATCCGGAGCACAGGCGGTCATTTTTGCAGAAATCCACAATTCCTTTGGCTCCTTGCTGCGAGGCATCAACAACCTCAAAAAGATAAGAGGATGTTCCTACGGAATTACCGAGCCGCGTTTCGACACCAAAGATGTACGTTCCAGGCGCGAGATTCTTTGGGACGGAGACAGTTTTGAAGAATGACGCCTGCGTTTTTACAACAACAGTCTCGCTTTCGGTGATGAGGGTGTTGCCCCGGATATCTTTTACCACATACTTCATATCCACCTTCTCTGCGTCAATGGTCTGCAGGTTGAAGAGGCGCACCTCCACCACAAAATCCTCTCCCCGCCCCACATTCCGATCAAGGGACACAGGATTGAGATTGGCGTCAAAGAGCACATTCTTGCTCTCGATTTCAGCAATCAAGGGCATTCGCTGCAGTGACTTTTTTGTTTCGACAATGATACTGCCGATGTAGATGCCGGGCTGCTGCTCAATTCCTGAGGAAGTATCCGCCGTCCTAAAAGTTACTCTCACTACTTTTGTTTGTCCCGGGCCAAGCGAAAAATGGGAAGCGTCAAGGGAAACAATGTCCTTCAACCCTTCAGGCGTCATAGAAAATTCCTGTTCCGCATCAGCGATGTTCATCACGCGCACTTCCTGCTCTGCAAACTCGCGCTCCTTGAGAAGCATCTTCAGGAGCAGGTGATCAATTGAAAATGTGGATGGATTATCTTTGCGCAGCGTTTCGGAAATGTATGCTTTGTTTTGAATGTAAAAAAGGCCGCCTCCGGCAAGAAGAAGGCCGATAATGATGGTGATGAAGAGGATAAGAGGCGTCCGTATCTTGTGCTTGTGGGCATGCAATCCCCTTGGCTTATTTTTCTCAGGGCCCCTGCTGATAGGCACTCCAAGAGATTTCCCATCTTCTTGGGCCACTAGCACACCCTCCAAAGAGAAGTGGGCGTAGAAAAGAAAGAACTCCAACTAGTGTTCATACATCCACCTCTTTTTTGCGCTAAAGGGCGCTCTGTTGCCTTCAGGAAAGTGGCTATAAATATCTTTCGGTAAGTTTATAAGTGATATTCTCCAATGAGAAATAATGGATATAACAACCCTAATTGGATTGGGAGGAGCGGCATTAACAACTCTCGCCTTTGTGCCGCAGGTCATCCGCTCATACAGGACAAAACGCACTAAAGACCTTTCTTTGGGATGGATTTTCTGCCTCATCACTGGATTCATTTTCTGGCTCACCTATGGCTGGCTCATTAGGGACTTGCCCCTCATCCTCGCAAATGCATTCTCTTTTCTTTTGGTCCTTTCCCTCCTCATTATGAAGTTCAAATGGGGAATGGACAAATAGGTTTTTATTCTTGAGGAGGAGCACGCACCTATGCGCGAGCAGACACTCCTTCGGATCGCACTCATCTCATCCATTCTCGGGCTTGCAATCCTCTTTGTTGTTGCGCAGCAGGGAGAATTAGGAACAACCCAGATCAGTAAGATTGATTCTTCAATCAAGGGAAACCAGGTGAAGATTATCGGCACCGTTGCTTCAGCAAGAAGCGCTGGAGATGTCCAGATACTCACAATCACCCAGCCCTCTTCAATTACCGTCTTTGTTTCCGGCAACTCATCGCTTAGGAAAGGAGACACTGTTGAGATTATTGGCCGCGTTGATGAGTATCGGGAGAAGGAAGAAATTGTCGCGGATAGGATTCGGGTTGTGCATTCATAATATCTTCATCTGTCTTCATTAAAACCTCTCATTGAAAAATGAAAAAAAGTTATTACCCTAAAAACTACCATGCTCATTGAATTGCTCCTCGCATTGCTTCTTGGCGTTCTTGCAGGAACCATAACAGGCATAACTCCGGGCCTGCATATCAATCTGGTGGCAGTCATTTTGCTCACAATTTCCCCCTTCCTTCTCCAGTTCTTCCCGCCCGTTGTGCTCGCGTGCTTCATCATTGCGATGTCCATCACCCATACCTTCACTGATTTCATTGCATCTATTTATTTGGGGGTGCCGGATGATGACACTGCTCTTGCGGTGCTTCCAGGGCATGTGCTGCTCCTGCAGGGCAAGGGCTACGAAGCAGTCAAATTAACCGTTGTCGGAAGCATGCTCTGCCTGCTCGGGACCATCGCCCTTGTCCCCTTCCTCATCTTGGCAGTCCCGCTCATTTTTGATGCGCTGAGGCCAATTATTGGATATCTGCTGCTTGCGATAGCCATCTTCATGGTCTCTAGGGAAAAAGGAAGGAATGGAAAATTCTGGGCGTTTCTGGTTTTTTTGCTTTCAGGGATTCTAGGACTCTTCACCTTTTCCCTTCCTCATCTCAAGGACCCACTCTTTCCATTGTTCTCCGGTCTTTTTGGAATAAGCTCCCTTCTTCTCAGTCTCTCACAGAATGTGGAGATTCCCCCTCAGCGCACAACGGAAGACATTATCATGAAAAAGCGTGAAACAGCAAAGGCAATATCCACTGGAATCTTTTCAGGAAGCATCCTCTCAATTTTTCCCGGACTCGGGCCTGCGCAGGCGGCCATTCTCGCATCCCAGTTCTACAAAAAAATGCAGCCGCACATCTATCTTGTGGTTACTGGCGGCATCAATACCGTGACCATGGTGATGTCCTTTGTGACGCTCTATACTATTGACAAGGCGAGAAACGGATCCATTGTCGTTGTTCAGGAGCTTCTCCAGATCTTCGACACGAAATTGCTTATCCTTTCTCTTGCGGTTTCATTGGCAGCAGGGGGGATTGCAGTCTTTGTGACCCTATGGGTTGCCAAAACCTGCTCAGTGCTTCTCAACAGGGTGAATTATCGGATGCTTTCCCTTTCAATAATTGCATTCATTGTTGTCCTGGCATTTGTCTTGGGAGGCCCACTAAGCGCATTCATCCTTGCAGTCTCAACGGCTATTGGGCTCATCCCCGCGCTGCAAAACATCGGGAGGAATCATGCGATGGGGGTGTTGCTCCTTCCTGTCATACTCTATCTTATCCTCTGATTAGGGGAATAAACAATAAGAATTAAATACTAAAGTGAGAAAAAGAGGCCATGGCCAAAAAAAAGAAACCCTCCAAGCGAACAGATAAGGTAAGTGTTTCAATCCCTCTTGAGCCCAAGAAATCCGCATCAGCTGAATCAGTGACTTATTTTTCCACACTAAAGGATTCTGTAAAGATGCTCTGCTTTGATGAGGCGGCGGTTGGTAGGGTTGCAAATTCCTCTAATGCGACGCGGCATGGGTTGCTTACTATCATCATCGCAGGAATCATCAGCGCAATATCAATAGCGATTTTATCATGGGGTATTGATGAATATGGCCTCTCTGATTTGCTCATTGGGCTTGCAGTCGGTCCATTGGTTTACTTGGTAGCTACCTTTGTCTGGTATTCGATTGGGAACTTCATCGTAAAGAAGCTCTTTGGAGGAATGGCAACAGGGGTTCAGTATTTTCGAGTAATCAGTAATGCGTTCATACTCTTCTGGGCGGCAGACATCGCAGAGCATGTGCCCTATATCGGAAGCGCACTGGCGACCATTTTTGGTGTCTATTTGCTGATTACAACCATCTATTTCATCCACAAGTTGCACAAGGTTTCTGTCGGAAAATCCATTATTTCAGTTTTTCTTCCCATCGTACTTGTGTTGCTCGCTATTGGGAGTCTTGCATTTTTCGGCGTTCTCACTCCGGATAAGTTTCTCCCACCCAGATAGGATTTTTCGCTTGAATTTTTCTTGAATGGAACCCGCTTACGGCATAGTAACAGAATATTTATAAGAAAGCCTCATTACCTGCAATAACGGTGAGAATGATGGAATTCAAGGACATTGTGATGAAGCGTTATGCCACAAAAAAATTTGATGGCAAAAAAATAGAGGAGAAGAAGGTCGCAGAGCTTCTCGAGTTGATACGCTATGCCGCATCCTCCTTTGGGCTTCAGCCGTGGAAGATAAAAGTCATAGCTGACAAGGATACTAAAGAATTGCTCGCTCCCGCATCCTGGAACCA
>CAYTKI010000025.1:0-14955 GCA_964438385.1 uncultured Methanosarcinales archaeon
CATGTCCGCAAAAAACGGCGCAATCATCGGCGCAACAATAGCATTTATCTTCTACATCTTCTTAAGCGTAGTGACTCCTCTCGAAGGAAAGAGCGTCTTTCCCACTGCCTATGTCATCGGGGATGAAGGCGCGATGGAGCAGTACGCAAAAAACCTCCCCTCTTCAATGATCATTTTCATCTCCCTTGAAGTGGTGGGCATGGTGCTTGGGGCCATTGGCTATCGCATAATCGTTGACAGCTCCAAAAAGAAGGAATAGGGCAGTAGCGGCGTTCTGAATCATAAAAGATATAAACGATGGATAGAGGCAATTATCTATGAAAACCGGCTTTATCGGACTTGGTACCATGGGTTTGCCGATGTGCCAAAATCTGCTCACAAAAAAGGTGCAGCTGGGAGTCTTCAGTACTGATGTGGCAAAGGCAAAGGATCTCTCTCTCAAAGGCGCATTGGCTTTTCATTCTGTTGAGGAGCTTTCCAACTGGGCAGAAGCCGTACTCATCATGGTCCCCGATGATGCGGCGGTAAGCTCAATAATCCAAAAGTGCGCTACTCCTGGAAAAATCATCGTCAACATGAGCACAATCTCAGTTGAGCTTGCCAAAAAGCTCTCCTTTGAAGCGCAGAAGGGCGGCTGGGAATTCATTAATGCCCCGGTCTCCGGATCCAAAAGGCAGGCAATAGAGGCGCAGCTTATCATCCTCTACGGCGGCAAAAAGGAAATGCTCCAAAAAGTTGAGCACCTCTTTAGTGCAATGGGAAAATCAGTAATGGAGGCAGGCGCCCCTGAAAATTCTGCAAAGCTCAAGCTCCTGGTGAATTTCCTCATGGCGGGGATGCTTGAAGGGCTCGCAGAATCTCTTGCGCTCGCAAAGAAGCTCGGTATTTCACAGGATATCCTGCTTAAGACAGTGGAGGAAGGCGCGCTCAATTGCGGGCTCTTCAGAATAAAGGGGAAAAACATGGTGGAAGGGGATTTTGAGCCCGCGTTTGCGACAAAGTACATTCTCAAGGACCTCAGATACCTTAAGCAGGCGGCGGCAGAGGCAGGGCAGAGCATTAAGAGCAACATCATTGAGCTCTACGACCAGTCTGACAAAAGAAACCATGAGCTGGACTTGAGCGCGGTTTATAAGCTTCTTTCAGCTTGAATTATAGCGGAGGATGTTAATTTCCGCAAGATTTTGTTAACATCCTCCTGATATAGGCAAGGAAACAAGGTACGATTATTGAAGTCCTTGCCTATAAATTCAAAAGGCTGAAAATTTTATGCCAGATGAAGGTGTGGAAGAGGTTTATCTGCCAAAAAGAAGGCAGTTTTTTATAGGGTGGATATGCAGGGATGCGTATGAAGCCGTTAAATCCTCCTCCTCGCCAGGAATTCACTAAAGGGCAGATCGCAAAAATTGCCAAGGAAGAGGCAGAGATTCTCAGATTGTGGGGTCAAATCAAGGATAATCTTAATGAAGACCTCTCCAATTTCTGGACAGAAGGGGTGATTAAGCGTGTCGTTCAGCTGGGAAGCATACACGGGCCTTTGGAAGTTGTTATCAGGATACTGCAGGAAGAGCATGAGAAAGAAATTAAATTTCTGAAGGTAGGTCTGATAAGATATAGTGATCATGACCGGGTGGTGCAATACCTAAGCGAGGAGATTAGGAAGCTTGGGGAGAAAATCATGATATTAAAGGCTATCGAGGAGAAAATCAAAAATATTCCAAAGGAAGGATCGCCACAAAAGGCATATGAGCAAATGAACGATTATATTGGGGTTGTTATAAAAAAAATAAACGAGTCTGTGGGAAATGCAGGGGCAAAAAAAGGGCTGAAAACTGGAATTTCCTATAAACCCATTGGAGGAAAAAGAAAATCAATAATGTCGGCCATAAGGGAGCTGCTTTTGGGCGCAAGTTTCAAGGAGATGAACGAGCCAGATGAGCTTCCCATAAAAAATGATATTTCAGTAAGGAATCTTATTGAGGGCTTCTCTTTCAATGTGGGCCAAATGAGCCAAAGCAATCTTGAAGATATAAAAATCAAAAAGATTGTGAGCAATGGGAATAGGGACCAGTATCTTGGCGTACTTTTTTTTGTGTGCAGTGAAGTAAAACTCGTTCTTCATTCATCAGCGAACAATGGGAGGGTGTGGACTGATAGCAAACAATTTAGGATTTTTATATCTGCGCTCTTTAATCAATTTGATCAGATACGGAAAGCGGCAAAACCTGGGGAAAAAATAAAGAATAATGAGGATCTTTCTCCATTCATCGAAGGTACAAAAATTGGGTATGGAAGGGTTATCATCTCTCTGAGTAATGAACAAGGTAAAGAGATTATGCGGGGGACGGAGTCCCTTCTCTATGCAGAGCTTGGAGAGGGAATGATTAGCAGAAAAATTTGGATTGAGACCAATCCTAGTGTGGGAAGAAGATTGATTTTTGAAAGGTATTACCTTAAAGTCATACCGAAAGAAAATAAAAATGCGGATGTTTCCGGTGTCTTTTTTGCGCGCGTGATTGTCAATGTGGAATCCGGTTCTTCAAACGTGGAAATTAAGAAGCAGGACATAGACGAGGATGAGAAGAAGTTTTGGTTGAGAATGTCCGGTCAGGTGGATTCAAATCAAGGACGGCAAAATAGGGCGGGATCACCCTTGGGCGATTAATTGAAGGAGTCCCGAATAAACCGAATACCCATCAAACCCGGGCACCGGAAGCATGTTGAAAATGAAGAGGAACATGTTTATTTTCGCGGTGAGAAGCAGCCCAGTAGTGAATTTCTTATCCATCAGCTGATTCTTCTGGATAAATAACGCCCCAAGCCACAGCACAAGGTTTACAAGGGGGCCAGAGAGCGCAATGAGGGAATCCTGCAGCGGCCCAACAGAGGAATGGGATACAAATGCGGGGATTAGGAAGATAAAGGAGCTGAAAAGCTTCAGTAAGATTCCAATCCCAAGCCAGACATAGGCGGCATGGAACGTCGCAGAAACGCCAAATGCCATCGCCACAAACTTATGGCCAAACTCATGCAGGATAATCGCTGGAGCAGTCACATACACGGCAAAGCGCAATGCCTCCCAGTCAAAGCGGCTGGTGTAGTGCGTAATGGGATCGTAATCGGCTTTCCTGCTCTGGCGCGAGAACACATCGGAGAAAATGAAGCCAACAGCAGCCGTCATGATGATGATGTCGAATATCTCGTGAAGAGAGAAAAATGCCATGGCAAGAGGGACAATCTCTATTATTTTTAATGTTTGTTGTTTGAATGGGTCAAAGGGGTTAAAAGTAGTGGCAGTGGGTTGGGCTGGAGTCAAAAGGAATAAAAAGCAGCCGTTCAATTGCCTATGAATGGACCTCATTGCCCTTGTATTCGAGCCGGAAGATTCATGGAGCCATGTCAGAAAACTCATCGAGAGGGGGGAGTGGAAATCAATTGTGATTATCACCGATAAGGGCTGCGAAAAGAGGTTCACGGCAAATAAAAAGTACAAAGCAGTCATTATTGATTCAGAACAGCCTGCGGCGGACATCATCAAGCTCCTCATAAGTTCCCTCAAGCCAATCCTTATGGATTTTGAGGCAGGGCTCAACATGGTCTCAGGGAGCGGAAAGGAGCACATGTGCGTGCTTGCAGCCCTTCTCAAGCTCGGCGTTGGCGTGAGATTGATGGCTCTCACAAAAGAGGGAGTTAAAGAACTCTAGCTTTTCCTGCTCAAATACACCGCAAACCCAGCTTTCTTAACAACTACAGAAACATTCCTAAACACATCTTCCATCTTCTTTGCTAAAGTCTTCCCCCCCTTATTCGGCCTTGCAACAAGCTGCAGACTGCCCCCTTTCTTCAGGTGAGTAAAAGCCCCTTCAATGAGCTCAAAACACACCTGCTTTCCAGCGCTCTGGGGCGGGTTGGTAAGAATAACATCAAAATCAGCATCTGGGATGTTCTGGTACAAATCGCTTTGGATTGCATTGGAATTATCAACCCTATTGAGGGCAATATTTTTCTTCGCAAGCGTCACTGCACGGATGTTGGTGTCGCAAAGGATCGCTCTTGCGCCAAGCGAGCCAGCGACAATTCCCAAAATGCCAATCCCGCAGCCGATGTCAAGCACTTTCTCCCCCTCATTCACAATCATGTGCTGCGCAAGAAGCGATGTGCCCCTATCCACCGCATCCTTTGAGAAAACACCTGTTGAGGAATGGAAAGTGAATTCCCTGCCATGGAAAAATGAGGTTATTTTTTTAGGCGTGAATGCGGAATCCTGCTCTTCGGAGTAGTAATGCGGCATGTTAGTCCATGATATTATAAAATTTATACAATGCCCTATCAACGCCTTTCACCTGGTCAAACCCCTGTCCAAAAATGGTGATGCAGTTCCCGTGGAATTCAATTCCCGCTTTATCTGAGTCCTTGATGTACACGACAACATTTTCAGTATAGTCGCAGGTAATGATGGGGCGTTCTACGCACGCAGTGGTCTCGTTTCGGTCGCACGCGGCGATGGGTGTTTTCTTGAAGACATTAAGCATGTGCTGGTTAAAATCATTGACCGCAAGCACCGTATACGATAGGTTTTGCGCGGTGGGATTAAAAGTGATGAAATACTCAGTTGCGTTGTTGAAGAAATTAGAATTGAGGTTTCCTCTCACAGGGATTTTTTCAAGTTCAGTTGGGGAATAGCGGAAAGCGAAATTATACAGCGTCCTTCCGGTCTGCGACTGAAGTGCAGTGTACCAAAAGCCATCCTGCCTAACAAAGCTATACGCCTCCCGATAGACATAGCCCTTATCCTTGCTGAGCTTGCCACGAAAATTCAGCTCATGCAACTCCTCAATGGTAAGAGGCCGCTTGTGTGATTGGTAATAGCCAACTCCCAACATCAAGGCAAAAGCTAGGACAATAATGCCAAGAACAGAGAAAAAAATGATATCGGATCTCTTCCCATCGCTTGGCGCGCCCCCTTCCCGCAGTTTTCGCCTCGCTGCAAGGTGCGAGGGATGCGGATCGGAATAATCCATGATGAGCCGTTCAGGGGATGGAGAGGGTAAGTGCTTGCCCTCACCGATTTTACTTTCTTTTTCCTTTTGTTCCATTGGATTCACCCAATCCCAAGCGCCGAAAACAGCAGGCGATCCTTCATCAATAAAAGGTCTTGGGAATCCTTTGCCCGTATGGTGATGCAATTTCCATCAATTGATGCGTTTGTCTTGTTGCCCTGCTCAAAAAGGATGACGGGGGCAAATGGCGATGCAACTGCGCAAGTAATAATTGGAAATCCGCTTGCATTCTCCGTAAATCCGGAGCGGACATAGGTGTTGTAGCCGGCAAGCGTGAGCCCCATCTGGTACTGTGCAAGGGCGATGTTCTGCTTGAGTGTGTCGTTCTGCGATGAAGTGGTGTCAATCTGAATTTTACCTGAGAGCAAAGCTGCGGTTTCAGGCGGCACAAACATCACACTTACTTTATCCGGCGGGAAACTGAAGCCCGCAATCTGCCCGTTGATCTTCGCTTCCCAATGGTCTCCCTTGAAGTAGAACTTCTTGCCATTATAGGTCTGCTTCCCCTCGCCCCCAAAGCCAAAGAACACAAAGCTGCTCGAGAGCCCAATCACAAGGAACACAAGAAAGATGATTGCCCACCAGTTCTTGCCTTTCTTCTTCTCCCTGGGAAGGAACTCTTTTGCCATAATAAAAGCAGAAAGGAGGAGTTTTTTAAGCTTGTGGTCAGTATGGCTCAGTAGAAAGTGAAGGGCTATGCCATTTTGCGAGCGTCTTTGTGATGGGGAAATGGAGCGGCAAGGGGGATGCCCCCTACGGGGAATGCCGCATTACCTTTACGGAATCCAAAGCGAGCCAGGCATAGCCCCGAGCGAAGCGAGACTTTCTACTGAGCCGGTCAGTATCATTTTGGTATCTGGAAAAAAGAAGAATTTATAATAAAGAGAAAATTGGCAATCGCCATGCAAAAATCCATCATCCGCCTCGAGGACGTCTGGAAGATCTACAAGATGGGAGAGGTGGAAGTCCAGGCACTAAGGGGCCTCACTCTCGATATCAAAAAAGGCGAGTTCGTCGCCATCATGGGCCCTTCAGGGAGCGGGAAGTCAACCGCGGTGAATATGGTGGGCTGCCTTGATGTGCCGACAAGAGGAAAGGTGTTTTTGGACGGTCATGATATCTCGCTTCTCTCCGAATCAAACCTCGCTCAGATCCGGGGGAGAAAGATAGGCTTTATCTTCCAGCAGTTCAACCTGATTTCAACGCTCAGCGCCCTTGAGAATGTCGCATTGCCCATGATGTTTCAGGGTCTTGACCTAAGAAAACGCCAAAAAAAGGCGAGTAAGCTCCTAGAGCTTGTTGATTTGGGCAACCGCCTTGATCATCGGCCTTCGGAGCTTTCAGGCGGCCAGCAGCAGCGCGTCGCGATTGCCCGCGCACTGGCAAACGATCCGGAGGTCATCCTTGCGGACGAGCCCACTGGAAATCTTGACAGCAAGACCGGAACCAATGTCATGGACTTTCTCAAAAAGCTTAATAAGGAAGAGAAGCGCACAATCGTCATGGTGACGCATGATCCTAATGTGGCAAAGCAGGCAGCAAGGACCACCTATCTAAAGGATGGAAAGGCAGTGCTGGATTTAAGTGCATGAAAAGGTGCAAGATGAAAGGTAAATTTTTTGCGGTGATGATGGCAGTGTTAGTCGTGGCAGCCGCAGGGTTTTCAGTATTCGCTTCAACGATTGCATACTATCACGTGCTCAATGCGACCCTAATTACCCAAGAGCCGGATCCCGCAGGCCCTGGGGAGATTATCGAACTCAAGTTCCGAATAGAAAACAAGGGGCAGAGCGTCGCCCAGGATGTGGAGGTTGAATTGCTCACCGAATATCCCTTTTCCCTGCGCCCAGGAGATGATGCGATAAAATCCATTGGAAGTATTGAGGGCTATCAGGATAAGGAAGATGGCGCGGTTGTCAAGTACAAGGTTATGGTGGATAAGAACTCTCCTGATGGCACGCATGAAATCGGGCTCAGGATGCGCTCGAATAAGGAATCATGGGCCGTTCTTGATCCCTTCCACGTAAGGGTGCAGAATAAAATAGCAATCCTTAGCATCACAAAGGTAGTCTCTATTCCAACCATGATTGCCCCTGGGGATAAGGCAAAGGTTGCAATTGAATTGAAAAATTACGCGAGTTCGCTTCTCAAGGATGTGGTAGTGAAGCTCGATGTCACCGGCACTTCGCTCAACCCGATTGGCTCCTCAAACGAAAAAGTCATCCCATCAATTGACCCGCAGAAGGTGGCAATTGCAGAATTTGATCTTATGGCAAGCCCAGACGCCTCCGCGGGCATTGTGAAAGTGCCTGCTGGAATCTCCTATTCCGATATCACGGGAAAGAATTACTCAAAAATCCAAACCATTAGTATCATCATAGGAGACACCCCGGATATTTCAGTCGGGCTTGATCGCTCGGATATTTATTCCAAAGGGGATGTTGGTAGTGTTGTTTTTCGCGTGGTCAACAAGGGAACAACAGATGTGAAGTTCCTCAGTTTAAAGCTGGGAAAAATGGAGAATGTGGAAATTGTGGGTAGCGATGAGTCATATATCGGAAATCTTGACAGTGATGACTTCTCAACAGCGGAATTCAACCTCTACGTAAAGAGTGCGGCAAAGGAAGTGTTGCTGCCTGTTACCGTAGAATACAAGGACGCAAACAACAACAATTACAAAAAGGAGGTCTCTCTACCCCTCAGGATCTACAGCGCAAGCGAGGCAAAAAAGATAAAGAAAGAGAGTAATGCGAGCGCTCTATGGATAGCAATTCCAATCGTGCTCGCAGCAGGATTTTTCCTCTACAGGCGATGGCGCAGAAAGAAGGACCAGCACCACTAGGGCGATGCCTGTTTCTTTTGCTTGTTTTTTTGGGGCCAATTGTTCGCTCTCATTTCCATTACTCACAATTCCCAACACTTCGGAAGGGAGATAATAGCAAATCTCCTTAATAATGGAACATTTGGGAGATTTGCTAGAATAGTAAATCGCAACTGAAAAGTTCAAAAAATTAATGCGATTTACTATAATAACGCTCGGGCTTTGCCCTCGCAAAAAGGTGTCCGCCCTGCAGTGGGCGGAGTTCTATTGAATGGAATGCACGCAAAGTGACGCGCCAAGATTTTGCGGGCCCAAAGGGCGAGCATAATGTAAATGAATTCCAAAAAATATATCTGATAAAAAAATAAAAGTCCAGGGCAATAATGATAGGTGACTACATAAAATTCTCATTGGGAACGCTTTTGCACCGTAAGCTTAGGACTTGGCTTACCATGATAGGCATCTTTATAGGGATTGCAACCGTGGTCGCCTTAATCAGCTTGGGAGAAGGCCTGCGTGGCGCGGTTCTTGGCCAGTTCGGATTTCTCGGTCCTGATATCCTTAGCGTTCAGGCATCAGGAGTCAGTTTCGCAGGCCCTCCGGGAACAGGGGTTCAGGATCCGCTAACTGACGATCTGACGGGCAAGGTCGAGCGCGTTCCCGGTGTTGAGGCGGCAATCAACCGCTATATCGAATCCGGAACCCTTGAGTTCAATAATAGGCAGGATATCATATTCGCCTGGAACATGCCGGAAGGCAGGGACGGGCGCGTGCTTGAAAAGATGCTCAATCTCAGGGTGGAAGAGGGGCGGCTTCTCAAGGACGGGGATTCCTTTAATGTGCTCGTCGGAAACAACTTCAAAAAAGAAGACCGTTTCGGAAAGCCAATTGAGCTCGGAAACTCCATTGTGTTCAAGGGGGTGCGCTTCAAGGTCGTGGGCATCATTGAGAAGAAAGGCAGTTTCATCTTTGATAGTGCAGTGGTGATAAATGAGAAAACGCTAAAGGACCAGTTCCGAAAAGAGGATGAAACGGTAAATGTCATTGCGGTAAAGGTTGAGGATGTCAAGAGCATACAGGGAGTGAAGGAGAAAATCGAGCAGCTCATGCGCCGCGAGCGCAATGTAAGGGAAGGGGAAGAGAATTTTGTCGTGCAAAGCCCAGAAAATGCGCTCCAGAGTTTGGATCAGACCCTTTTTGCCATCCAGCTCTTTGTCTCAATTATCGCGTTTGTCTCAATTATCGTTGGTGGAATTGGGATCTCAAACACTATGTATACATCTGTCCTTGAGCGCACAAAAGAAATAGGCATCATGAAATCAATTGGGGCAAGGAATTCTGATATTTTCCTCCTCTTCCTCTTTGAGTCCGGCTTTCTGGGCATCGTGGGGGGAATCATCGGAATTCTTTTGGGAATGGGGCTTGCATTTGGCGCTGCCTATGGCGGAAGGCAGGCCCTAGGATCTGATCTCATCCAGGCAAAGGTGAGCGTGCTGCTCTTGGCTGCAGCGCTATTTTTTTCCTTTATCGTGGGAATCATCGCGGGCTTTTTGCCAGCATTGCAGGCGGCAAGGAAGCATCCGGTTGATGCGCTGAGGTATGCGAAATGAGGCTTGAGTTCTTCGGCTACGCGATGAGCAATCTGCTCCATAGGAAACTCAGATCAGGCCTCACCGTGCTCTCAATCCTTATTGGAATCACTGCCATTTTCGCCCTTGTGAGCTTTGGCATGGGCATCCAATCCTACGTGGACCAGATTGCACAGAATGCGGGCGTTGACAAGCTCTTCGTTCAGGCAAAGGGTATTGGCGCTCCGGGAACTGATGATAATTTCGCGATCACCCAAGACGATGTTGATTTCATTGATAAAGTAAATGGCGTCGCGGAGGCAACGGGTAATTATGTGAAAGGTGTTGCCATAAAGAAGGATAAGCAGACCAAGTTCGTGTTTGGCGTCGGCTATGACCCGGATAAAGCAAAGCTCATCGAGGGAAGTTTCAGTGTCACAGTCATCAAAGGCAGGCAGCTGCGCAAGGGGGATGATGATAAGATAGTTTTGGGCTATAATTACAAGTTAGCGAAAAAAGGATTTGATAAGCCGGTTGATTTGGGAGAGAAGCTGGAAGTTGGGGGAAAGGAATT
This sequence comes from uncultured Methanosarcinales archaeon, assembly GCA_964438385.1. Lineage (GTDB taxonomy): Archaea > Nanobdellota > Nanobdellia > Woesearchaeales > GW2011-AR4 > GW2011-AR11. Next base: position 10,024 of record CAYTKI010000025.1, read on the forward strand.
TGAGGTCATTGGATTTTATGAGCCAATTGGCAATCCGCATGATGATACCAATGCCTATTTCACTCATGAAGGAATGGAAAGCATGTTCCCTGAGGCAAAAGAGAGATATGGCTATGCCATTGTGCGCTCAGAGCAGGGCGTGAAGACAGAGGAGCTTGCGGACCTGCTCAAGGAGCGCTTGCGCAAGCACAAGGGCCAGAAGGAGGGCAAGGAGGATTTTTTCGTTCAGACTTTTGAGGATGCGCTCAAGGTATTTGGAAACATCGTGATGGTCATTAATGGCATCCTCTTCCTTATAGCCCTGATTTCCCTTGTGGTTGCTTCCGTGAATACCATGAACACCATGTACACGGCGGTTGTTGAGCGGACTAAGGAAATTGGCATCATGAAGGCGGTTGGCGCAACCAACAAAGACATTCTCTTCATCTTCATCATTGAAGCGGGAATCATTGGAATGATTGGAGGGATTCTTGGAGTCGTATTTGGCTTTGGCATCGCATCAGTGGGCGGCTCAATTGCCGCGGCTTACGGCTTTGGAAGCCTGCAGCCGGTGTTTCCTTTGGCTCTGGTAGTTGGCTGCATCCTCTTCTCATTTCTTGTGGGAGCGCTTTCAGGCATCCTTCCAGCGAGGCAGGCAGCAAGGCTTCGGCCCGTTGATGCATTGAGGTATGAGTGAGCAAAGCTTCAAACGAAATGAGTATAAGTTGAGGCATGGAAAAAATCATGAAAATCCGCTGAAAGTGCCCAACCATTATGGCATATTCTGAAGGATGTTTAGAATCCTTTTTGCCAACCTGCAGGAACAGCAATTTTATTTTTGCATTTTTTGTGCGCAGGAGCCCCTTGCCACTCAGAAACATTCTTCCCCCTAAACTCAGAAGGGCGCGTAAAACTAACAATTGCAAACTCTTTTCCCAAAGAATCAACTTTCTTGCCGCAACCAGCGCATCCCTTATATCGAAATGCTCTGAATTTCCTTGAAGATAGTAAACGTAAAGCAGCTTCCTTTTCCCTTTTTAAATTAGGAATGCAGGAAAAGCTATGTTTCAAAACAGGCGTGTACTTCTTTTTGATAAGTCTTTTATACATATATTTATCACAATCGATGTCATTGCAGCTGCCTTCCAATGCCCAAGTTATTTCCTCTAGCTTTTTCTGTCAAGAGAAGGAACTCTTCTAGGATTTTGTTCATAATGCATTTATCCTCCCAATTCGATCAGAATATGCTTCTTGTCAGGGACAGAAACATAGATTTCCTCGCCTTTCTTGATGCGTAAGCTCCTGATGATGTTGCTGTTAAAATACATCCCAAGCCTATCCTGGGACAATTTGACAACTTTCTGCTTTATTTTAAGCGGGGTTTCCCTTAATTCCTCCATGATCTGTTTCGCCGATTTCTGCTCAAACTCAAAATAGTCGCATTTTGGGCATTGATAACTCACTGCTTTAGTATTGGCGCCGTGAACGCTAACATCAACTGTTCTCATTTCCGCAGCGCAGTTTGGGCATTTCATGGCGAATTCAGCTTATCAGGATTTTTTGGCATTGATGACATAAGCCACCTTGTCCTTGATTTCAAACAATACATAGTAACCGCCTTTCTCTATTTCAAATTTTGACCCTTTCTTTCGTGGATTCTTGGTTGTAAGGATGATTTCAACGGCTTTGTCCCATGGAACATCTTCTGCATGGTTTTCAAGGTAATGATCCGTTGGCTGGATACTGGTGAAATAGACCATGCCATTTACCTGACTACATTAATGTAGTCTTTAAGACTATATAAATCTTTCTGCCCAAATTGGTGCAAATCCTTGTCCGTCTTCATAATGCTCTTTTTGGATATCATTTTGCTAATCCAGCGGGCTTTTAATCGCAGCAATCGAAGAAGAGCTGTGCCTCAGGTACACTTGGGTTGTTTTGATATCTTTGTGGCCGAGCAGCTTTTGTATATAAGACACATCAACACCATTTTCAATTAAGTGGGTAGCGTAGCTTGTCCTAAGGGTGTGAGGGTGCGCTTTCTTTCTGATTCCGCAATTCCTAAGAGCATCGCCCACTACATTTTGCGCCGCCCTTCCGCTGATGTGCCAGTTTGGATTGTTGGCGGATGAGAAGAGAAAACCTTCCTTCTTCCCAGCGTTAAAGCTCAAAAAAAGTTCAATGAAGGACGTTGAGAGATTCACCATGCGATCCTTCGCTCCCTTGCCCCTCTTGACATGCAAAACGTTCCTTCCAAGGTCAAAATCCTCGATTCGCACGCAAGTCGCCTCACCCAGGCGCAATCCAGAGCCGTACATGAGCATCAGAAGCAGCCTGTGTTTTGGGTTCTTTAAAGAATCAATCATGCGAAGAATCTCCTCTTTACTAAGCACAACTGAGAGTTTGTTCTCCTTTCTTGGATACTTGAGCTGAAATCTTCTTTTAAGCACCCCTTCATAATAAAACTTTAAAGCTGCGCAGATAAGATGCCTTGTGGCAGAGGCAACGTTCTTGTCATAGAGCATGATGAGGTAAGATTCAATATCCTTCTTGGTGACATCCCGAGGTGACTTGCGGATGAATTCCAGAAATCGCCTGTTCTGATAGAGGTACATCCCGATGGTCTTTCGGCTTAATCCGCGCACCTTCATCTCATCAATGAGTATTTTGAACTCTTCATCCATAGGGTGGTTATGATTGGTTTTCCTTTATATATCCCACCCCGCCGCCTGTCCAGTGTCCAGTGCTCACTTTACGAATAAAAACTGGTTTTACTCCCACCCACCCACGTTTAGCTTCGCTAAACTCCCGTTCTACGACATTTTGAATTTTTCTTTGTGGTGCATAATCAGTTGTTTAAGGCGGCTCGACGGACTTCTCTTAGAAGTCCTACTCGGCACCCCGCAGGGGGCATCCCCCGCCTCGCCGAGCGCCACGGAACTGACTATGGTGCTTCGCACTTGCACCAGTAGATCAATGAGAAAAATTCAAAACGCTGCGGTCACGATGCTGCGCTCGTTCCCTTGCCGCGCTGCGCTCTCACTCACAATCCCTGTTGTTCGCTCGGGTCGCAGAACGCGCATTAGGGCGGTTCGGGCCTTGCAGCGCCCTCACCCAAATCCCTGTTTTTCAGCTCTGAAGCCCAGGGATGCCTGGCTTCGAGGAAAACAGGGACTTCGCCTAATGCGGGACGTTAGTTTCAATCGGAAAAGAGGGCTAAAAACAAGAAGGGGCAAGAAAACCTACTGACTGGTTATATAACCTTCATCAACTCTCTTTATTTTTTTGAGATTAACAAGCCATAACAACCTAAAATTTGTTTGTGCATAAGTGCTCCATTCAACATCTAAATTTTCTTTTAAGTATTCTAATACATCTTTTTCATTTTTTGGTTCTTTGGATGTTTTTAAAAATTCTAGAATTTCATCAAATGCAAAAACATTTTTTGAGATTATATCATACAATAAATTAATATCCTTCGATGGGAGATATTTTTTCCCATCTTCTGTTAAAAAATATTTGCCATGTTCAATATCAATCAAGCCCATGCTTTTTGGCACAAATATGTAACCCTCAGCGGATTTATCACTCTGCACGTTTTCAAAATTTTCTTTGTACCATTTAATTAAACTTGCTTTATCATTAATTTCCATTTTTACTGCTTCCAAAAATTTATTTAGAGTATCAACATAACTATTAATCCCTCCAGGAAGTGGCCAAATGGATCTATTTTTATCTGAACCAATTGATTTTTTTAAAGTGCTAGTTTCACTTTGGAAATAGTCTAAATCTAAAGAGTATATTGATTTATCTTCTTTTTTAACGCCCACACCATATTCGAACATTAATTTTAATAATTTGTCCCCATTGACTAAAGAAACAGGCATTTTATTTTTTGCTTTAGATTCGGATATTGCATCTTTAGTAAAATCAGAAGTGGTTATTACTAATCCCCTTTGATCAACTTCTGCACTTCCCCTAAGTTGTGTTATCACCTTTCCAGACACATTCGCTTTCCAACATTTTACTTGGATAACTGTTTTAACATTAGTTATTCCACCAACAGTAAGATCTGCAATGACATCAATTCCTCCATCGCCACTTCTCTTTGTTACTTCAACATTCTCGTAACCTATCTTTTGTAGTAAATCACCTATTAAATATTCAAATTGATAAGCATCCATCTCATGAAGTTTTTCTTTTAGTGCTTTCCTTACATTTTCATTTTGTTTTTCTATTAAGACTAAAGGAGAAGAAACAGTATCTTTTTGTTTTTTTAATGAAAAACGCCCTCTGCCAACTTTAATGAAAGGGCTTTCTTTGTTAGTGTTAATATCTACATATATTTGAGCCCCCATAGTCGCTTCAGGTGTTCGTCCAGCGGTGTCTATTAATCCTTCTTGTATAGCAATATATGTAATTTCTTTTGTAGTAAGTGGCTCATTTGCTTTTTTTAATACTTCAACCGCTGCTTTCTTAAAAGATACCATAATATAGTTAAAAATCAACTACTATTTAAAAATATTCTTTTTTAAAGCTTTCTTGCAACAATTATACTTAAAACGGTTTTCTTGCCCTCAATACTTGTTCTTAATGACTCTTCGAGCTTGATAGAACGCCCTCTTTTCCGACTTTTCGGACGAAATTTGACCCCACTTTGTAGGGTCAAAGAAACTAACAGGAATTTAACGGTTCGCAGGGTCGCTTCGCTAAAACGCCAAGCGTTTTCCCCTGCTCTCCCAAATTGATTTTTCGAGGAAAAAATTGTGGGTTGCCTCAATTTTTTCAGCTCTGAAAAATCAACTTCGTTAAATCGCATACGTTCTACGACATTTTGAATTTTTCTTTGTGGTGCATAATCAGTTGTTCAAGGCGGCTCGACGGATTTTCTCTGGGAAAATCCTACTCAGCACCCCGCAGGGGGCATCCCCCGCCTCGCCGAGCGCCACGGAA
>CAYTKI010000026.1:0-5880 GCA_964438385.1 uncultured Methanosarcinales archaeon
CGAGATAGTCACGCTCGAAGACATTATCCTTTTCAACGAGACCTTGCCAAACGGAACTATCCAAGAGGTCCCAAAAACCATTAATGTCACACGTGTTGTGCGAAAATCACTCAAGACCAGCACGGGAGCTGAGGATCTTGGTATTCACCTATACCCCGCCCCTACATCCAATGTCCGCAAAGGGCTGGATCTGCAGGGAGGCACCCGCGTTCTCTTGCAGCCAGAAACAAAGCTTTCGGCTGATGATACCTCTTCGCTCATTGACACCATGACCCAGCGGCTCAACGTGTATGGGCTCAGCGACATTGTTGTGCGCGAAGCAGGCGATCTGTCCGGCCACCAGTACATTCTTGTTGAGGTCGCAGGAGCATCTGAGGGGGAAATTAGGGATCTGCTCGCGCGGCAGGGAAAATTCGAGGCAAAGGTTTCCGGAAAGACAATCTTCAAAGGTGGAGAAGACATAAAGTTTGTCTGCCGCTCGGCAAACTGCGCGGGAATTGATCCCAACAGGGGGTGCTTTTCAAGCAATGGTCAGCAGGCATGCACGTTTTCATTTTCAATCACCATAAGCAAATTGGCCGCTGAGAAGCAGGCGGCTGCAACCTCCAATCTGGAAGTGGTGCAGAGTTCCGGAGGATCTTATCTCTCCCAACCCCTTGAATTATATCTTGACGACCAGAAAGTGGATGAACTCAATATTGGCTCTGATCTTAAAGGGCAGGCAGTCACCCAGATCCAGATTTCCGGAAGCGGCTCTGGGCAGACAAAGGATGCGGCTGCCTATGCCTCGCTTCAGAACATGAAGCGGCTGCAGACTATCCTCATCACGGGCTCTTTACCTGTCAAGCTAAACGTCGTGAAAGTGGATGCCATCTCTCCAGTCCTTGGAGAGGGCTTTGTCAGAAATGCGATTCTGATGGCGATTGTCGCAACCGTCGCTGTCGCGATTGCCGTCGCAATCCGCTACCGCACCGCCGTGCTGTCCGGACTTATCGTAGTGACAATGCTTTCTGAAATTATCATGATTCTTGGCTTGGCATCATTTATCGGATGGAATATTGATCTGGCATCCATTGCAGGAATCATCGCAGCCATCGGCACAGGCGTTGATCACCAGATCCTCATTGCAGATGAGGCGCTGCGAGGCGGCAGGGATTCTGCCTCTTATAACTGGAAAGAGCGCATCAAGAAAGCATTCATGATTATCTTCCTTTCCTACATGACTGTTGTAGTTGCTATGCTCCCTCTTGCTTTCGCAGGCGCAGGACTTCTCAAGGGCTTCGCAATCACCACCATTCTTGGGGCGACACTGGGTGTATTTGTCACAAGGCCTGCATTCTCGGAGCTGATGGGGATTTTTGTGAGGAAGTAGGGAGTTTGCTTAAATTTATCCACTAATGATTTAACTAAAAAGTTTTTTTCGATTTGGAAAGATTATCAAAACCTTGAAAAGTATCAAGATCAAATTTGTGGCAACCAATTCGTCTCCCTGAACCCTTGTTCTATTTTTCCCCAGAACAGCTTGGATATTTTGAGACCATTATAAAGTAGTAAATATAGGAATCTTTATAAAGATGTCAATCCAACTTTTAGCCAAAATGAACACAAGGCCAGATTTCAAACCAGTAGGCAGTATTCCCGAGTTCACAGAAAAAAGCGGTTATCAGGTGTGACCGGACATATCTGAATCTAGGCTTACCACAATACTCGCGACCTGGGAGAAGGAAAACAGGGAACTCATTGAATGGACCTTTGCTCAAATCAGAAACAATGACCCTTTTGCGGATGTTCTTTTATTTGATGGGAATGGTAAGGTAGCATTTGCTTGGACCACAAAGGTTGGCTATGGGATGGATCCTCTCCCCCCGACATTATCAGGTTTAGGTAATCGGATAATTGATATGGACATGATTGCATATCCTGCTACATCTGTTGAGAGCACATTTATTTTTTATTTGCGCGAGCACGAAAAGTTATTGCAGGGTATCCATGGATTTAAGTCTTTCCCTTATGATGTTCCCGGTCAGCCCCACCTGATTAATCGTGCTACTTTAAAGAGCGTGAACCCGCCAGCTAAAAACCCCTTGGGAAACTCCGTCTTAAGGAAAAATGGCATGGTCTTAGGCAGGCTTGGATACTGGCCGATCAATGAGAGAAACCCAGAGGAGCCATTAGGATTCGTTAATTCAATAAATACCAAATTCGGAGAGATAATTCATTATATCCCTCGGGTAATTATTGATGATCATCCAAACGGAAAAATCTATTTCACTCCGCTATCTCAATATGATGAGACGGTTCACTTGGGAAGAGACCTAAAAGTGGATGAGGAAATGAGAAGAATTGTGACCAAAGGACCTACTGGAGACTATATCGCCAATATTTTTTATGCTTATGCGGCGAATCGGGAAGTCGCTGACTTTCCTTTGGTATTGAGGCATAACACCATCACACCTTGGAAGACCACAATTCCTCCCGCATCATAGGCCTGGGGAAAGTTGCAGACCTCTAAGAAAACCCACTCACGCCACAATCATCACAATACCAAGGAGCGCTACGGCAATGCCAGCATACTGCGTTTTCTCAAGGCGCTCTTTGAAGGCAAAATAGGCGATTAAGATCGTGAGGGCTGGATAGGCAAACACGATCGGGGCAACGATTGCGCTCTGCTCAATGGAAATGCCATATCCGTAGAGGAGATGGCCGAAGAACTCGAGGAGCCCAATGACCATCACGAGCCAGATCAGCTTCTGCCTTTTCCCCTCCAATGACCAGTTTCCCATTGGCTTTACGGAAAGGTACGCGCCAAGGAGCATGAGCCCAATTGCCTTGGAGAGGAAGATAGGATAGAACCAGCCCATGGATTGGGTCAGCAGGTCTGCCAAAGCCCAGTAGATCCCAAGGAGCAGAAGCGCAGAGAATCCATAGAGCGCCCCTTTCTCAATGCTCGCGAACCCAAGAGATCCCATCTTTGAAAGCTTCACTGAACTGAGGATAGCCCCAAGCGCCGCAAGAAGAATCCCAACTACATTGAGTCCACTCACTTTTTCCCCAAGATAAAAGATCGTGATCCCGACAGTGACTATTGGGACACAGCCGATGATTGGGCTCACCACCGAGACCACCCCTTCCTGCATTCCCTTAAAGAACATGAGCGCCCCTGCAAGGCCAATGATGCCCATCACCAACAGGAGCATCACCGATGTGAAGGAAAGTGAAGGGAAATTGCCCACTACAAACGCAACAGGAACATAGAATGCAATGATAAGCGTCTGGCTTATGATGAAGGTGAAGGGAAGCCCTCTCTTCCGCGTGCAGAGGGCGATGAGAATATCAGAAATGCCCCAGCAGAACATGACAAGAACACTTGCCACAATCGCAGGACCAAAAGCCATAGTGGTTTTTCCTTCCCGCCCTATATAAACTTTTCAACCTAAACTTTTTTAAACAACGCAAAAACAGGCAGGACGATGAAAACAAAAACTTGGGCAATCCTTCTGGTCATCTTCACAACGCTTTTGACCTCAGCCGGCCAGATTCTCTACAAGAAAGGAGCAGACCAACTTGAGTTAACCCTGCCCGCGCTCCTGCATAATTATTCCCTCATCTTGGGCATGATCGTGTACGCCACTGCGGGAATCCTCATCCTCATCTCACTTCGCGGAGGAGAAGTGTCGGTCCTCTATCCCATCATCGCAACAAGCTACATTTGGGTGTCTTTTCTCTCCATCTATTTCCTGGGTGAGAGCATGAACAATTGGAAATGGGTTGGGATTGTAACTATTATAGCAGGCATAGTCATGATTGGCTACGGCAGCAGCAAGGACTACTCCCCCCAGGGAGCCCCCCCATAATGGCAACCACCACACTTTCGTTCTTTTTGGTGCTGCTCGCAACCTTAGTGGGCGCGTTTGGCCCCATCCTTCTCAAGAAGGCATCCGGAAAAAAACTCTCACAATTCAAGGCATTGATTACCAATTATCATCTTTTTGGCGGAGTCTTATTGTATGCGCTTGGAACCCTTCTTTTTATTTTCGCTTTACGAGGGGGGGAACTGAGCGTCCTTTACCCCTTTGTCTCCCTCAATTATGTCTGGGTCTGCATCCTCTCGATGAAGTTCCTTGGAGAGCGCATGAACTGGCAGAAGTGGGGAGGAGTTGGAATGATTATTTTGGGAGTGAGCTTTATTGGGTTTGGGTCAGGCTAAGCTGCAAGCTTGATAACTTCCTTGAGATTGGCAATAGGGCGGCCATCCTCAGCGACCGATGCGCCTTGGAGGATTACAATCCCCTTATTCATTTTCAATTCAGATATTCCAAGGGTAGTTCTCACGACATCCCCAGGTCCAATTGATCCATAGATTGTGTGCTCTTTTCCGACATAAATGACCGGCTGGAGAAAATTTTCCGCAAGCATTCTTGATGCCACGCCTGCAATGAAGGGTTCTGCCATATTTCCATCCATACTTAAGGAATTTACCCCTAGGATCTCCCCTAGCTGCCCAAGCAATTGGTCATGCTCCGGAGTGTATTTTTTCTTATCTTCTGCCCACATTCCTTTACGGAGCCCAGAGAATAAGTAAGAAGGATCGAGTTGATCATTTCTGTTATACGCTCCCCTTTCTAACACATCGATTCCGGAATCCACTCCTTTCCCAAGAAAATACGAAATTTTTGCCACTGGCATACCATTCACCGTTGCAACACCTTCAACCAAAGGACATCCCTTTTTTACCTCATAGTACCCTCCCCGTTTATAATTGATGCACACAACATCCCCGAGGCGCACTTTTTCCAAATAACTAACCTTCACCTGATACCTCCCTGAATCGCCAAATCCCCCATTTCCAAGGAATGCAGCATAATCCGTCAGAATTCCATGCGCAATCACATCATTTCCACTAAAATGCACAGGGCTCTTATCACCGCTTATCTCACCGACTATTTTAATTGATTCCATTGCCACCGCAAAGGACGCCTTCCATTCACGCGGCATTATCTCATCGAGAGAAGGGGTTTCCAAGGCCGGAGAGAGTTTCACTCCCCATAACTCCACCATTCGGCTCCCAATATGACGAGCAAGACCAAAATTGCTTTCCCAAACACCAATCCCGGCAGTTAGCGCTGCCAATGTTATCATGGGTCCCCCCGCCATCAGTTCAATCATACGCGCATGAGAATTCGCTGGCAAGAAAAACGGCAATGCTGGAGCTAAGGACATGCAACATCTTATTCCCCTAGTTATAAAAAACTTTCCATTCAAGACAACGAAGAAATGTTTTTATAGTACCCATCTTCATGAAATACATGCAAAAAACAATCGTGCTCTCCCTTGGCGGCTCAATTATCGTTCCCCAAGAGATAGATACCGCATTCCTCAAAAAATTCATTTCCCTAATCCGCTCCTTTGTGAAGAAGGGCTACCGCTTTGCAATCATCTGCGGCGGGGGCTCTGTTGCAAGAAACTACCAGCAGGCGGCAAAGGACATCGGAGAGTCCACCAATGAGACGCTTGACTGGATAGGCATCGAGGCGACAAAACTCAATGCGTTTTTTCTTATGAAGCTTTTTGATAGGGATGCAGAGGAAGCCATCATCTATGACCCGACTAGGCCACTCTCCTTCAAAAAACCCATTATGATTGCTTCTGGCTGGAAGCCTGGCTGGAGCACGGACTATGACGCGATTCTCATCGCCAAGCAATTGAAGGTTGGCATAGTGATTAATATGAGCAACGCTAAGCAAGTCTACACTGCCGACCCAAGAAAAGTTAATGACGCAAAGCCGCTTTCTGCGCTCTCATGGAAGAATTATCGGAAAATCTCAGGCGAAAAATGGGTGGCAGGCATGAATATTCCATTTGACCCCATTGCCGCAAAAG
>CAYTKI010000027.1:0-73640 GCA_964438385.1 uncultured Methanosarcinales archaeon
TGGAACGAGGACACCCCCATTGGCTTCAACATCAGCGGGAACTATTCTGATGCAAATAATGACAGCATGAGATACACCCACAACCTCACCAGCAATTTTACAGTCCTTGTGAACAATATTACCGGCATTATTAACATCACCCCCTCCCCAAATTATTTCGGAACACAATTCGTGCAGTTCTTCGCCTTTGACGGGGACAATTCCACCGGCTCAAACATCATCAACCTCACGGTGCTCAATGTCAATGATTTTCCAAATATTTCCACAGTAATCTTATCCAGCGATGATTCAAACAACCAATCCAATGGGACCCTTTTGGCAAACTGGTCGTATTCTGACATTGAAGGGGATCTCCAGCAGGGCAATGAGACCTTATGGTATAGGAATGGGACTGAAAACGCCTCGCTAAGAAACCTCACCCGCCTTCTGACGAACTACACCGCGAAAAACGAGAACTGGACATTCTCGGTGAGGGCATTTGACGGCATGAATTTCAGCGCATTTCTGAACAGCACACCACTATTGATACGAAACACGCCGCCGATTCACGCCACGCCAATTATCACCTCAAGCGATCAGCACAACAGAAAAAACACTACGCTGAGCTGCCTCAACCAGAGCACAAGCGATAATGATACTGATTCGATATCCAATTTCATTGCATGGTACGCCAACAGCCAGAAAATAACCACTGCGATTAATTCAACACAATTGCAGCCAGGCAACTACAGCAAGGGCGATAACATCACGTGCGAAATTGCGCCATTTGATGGGGAAGTAAACGGCACAAGAAAGAACGCGACCACATTTACCATCAGCAACGCGATTCCCCTCCTCAACAGCTCAATAGCTGATAAGTTATGGGAGCAGGATTCATCAACAACGTTTAACATCAGCGCCCATTTCTTGGATATAGATAGCGACAACCTGAGCTTCAATTTCACCCCAGTAAACAGCATCACCATCTCAATAGTAAATACCACGGGCACCGCCACGCTCTCATCTGCTCCTGGATTTAGCGGTTCTGGCACTGTCACCTTTTTTGCGCTGGATGGCCAAAATATAACTTCATCAAATAATGTCACGCTCACTATCACTGCGCTTCCCACCCAAAGCTCCCCCTCTTCAAGTTCTGGTGGCGGAGGAGGCGGAGGCGGGTCAGGAAATGTCTGCAGACTGGAATGGCAATGCGATGATTGGGATGATTGCAAAGAAGGAGAGCAGAAAAGAATGTGCAGGCTCATTGATTTCCCTCTTTTCAGGAGCGTTAAGGGCTGCCCGCAAAATACAGTTCCCCAGCAGGAGCGCATTTGCGCGGTAAAGGAAGAAGAGAAAGAAACGTGCAATGATGGCATTAGAAATCAGGATGAGAAAAAAATAGACTGCGGAGGAATGTGCAGGCCGTGCGCTGCCCCTGAAAACATATTGGAACCAGCTGAAGAGCAGAACGATGAATCCAACAAAATAACCGGCGCAGTTGTAGGAGGGGGCAGCAGATTGCCTTGGATTGTTGTGGGCATAATGGCAGCCCTTGTGCTTGGCATCTTCATCTATGCGAAATTTTTACGGCCAAAAAAATAAAAAAATAGTTAAGATTTTACGTCCCCTCTTCCCAGCTCTCGAGGTATTTCTTCTGCTCGGAAGTGAGCCGATCATATCGGATGCCCATGGCATCAAGCTGCAATTTCGCAATCTCATCATCAATCGCAGGGGGAAGCTCGATTACCTGCGGCTTCATTTTGCCTCTGTTCCTGACCGCAAACTCGCACGCAAGCGCCTGACCGCAAAAAGAAGTTGCCATGACCTCGCTTGGGTGGCCTTCGGCTGCTGCCAAATTGACCAATCGGCCTTCGCCGCAGACATAGAGCTTTCTGCCGCCAAGAGAATACTCATCCAGGAACGGCCGCACGCGGCGCACCTTTGATGCCTCGCGCAATGCCTTGAGGTTGATTTCCGCATCAAAGTGGCCGGCATTCGCAAGGATAGCGCCTGTTTTCATCAATTTCATGTGGGGGAGATCAATGACGTTCTTATTCCCAGTCACGGTGATGAAAATATCCCCTTCTTTTGCAGCTTCTATAATTGGCATGACGCGATAGCCATCCAATGCCGCCTGGAGCGCGGAGAAAGAATCCACCTCAGTGATAATAATATTTGATCCAAGTCCTTTAGCACGCATCGCAACCCCCTTGCCGCAGCTGCCATAGCCGCACACCACAACATTTTTTCCCGCGAAGAGGATATTTGTTGCCCTTAGGATGCCGTCCAGAGTTGACTGCCCAGTGCCATAAAAATTGTCCAGCAGGTGCTTGGTTTTGTTGTTGTTCACCGCGATCATCGGGTACTTGAGCGCATTGTCCTTTTCCATGGCCATGAGGCGGATGACCCCGGTTGTTGTCTCTTCGCATCCGGCGATGATATCTTTAATGAGCTGCGGATGATTCTTGTGAATCTCTGAGACGAGATCGCAGCCATCGTCAATAGTGATGTGCGGCTTAAAGCCAATGACATTGTTGAGGTAGCGGTAATAATCTTCCTTTGTTTCTCCCTTGTAGGCCCACACCTTTACTCCCTCTTTTGCAAGCGCGGCTGATACATCATCTTGCGTTGAGAGGGGGTTACAGCCGGTGATAGCAACTTCCGCCCCTCCTGCGATGAGGGTCCTTACAAGCACCCCGGTTTCTTTGGTGACGTGCAAGGCAAGCCCTATCTTTATCCCCTTGAGCGGCAATTCCCTCTCAAAGCGCTTCTTGACTTCAATGAGGGCTCCCATCCTTGACTCTGCAATCTCCAAATTGAGCATGCCCTGCTCTGCAAGCTTGATGTCTTTTACTTCATAATGTGGTCCTTTGTCCATTAGTATCACCTGAATGAATGAAACTATCAATGTTTTTATATTTTTACTCAAATTTTGTATATTTTTTACATTTATTAGCTATTTTTTATGATTATTTTACTATTTTACTCAAAATATATAGAAAATTTTTATATCTCATATCATTTTTTCATTCACAAAAAATTACCCTTTTTTATTAATTACCTTTTAATTGATTAAATCTTCATTAAAATAGAAAAAATCCTATATTTTTGGAAAATTATGTAAATTTATTTATCTTTTTTTGAATAAATTGAATAAAATTAAGTAAATAAAGGAAATATTTAAATAGAACTGGAAAAAAGATTACTCTAAAAAGGCTCTCGGCACTCCCCCAATTGAAGACGTCTTCTTCACCGAGGGCCTTTTTATTCTTTATGGATGCCAAGGACACTCAAATTATCGAGGAACTTCGAAAAGACGGCAGGGCATCAATCAAAGAAATCGCGAAATCCACAAGCATCAGGCCAAGTACGGTGCACCAGCGCATCCAGCGGCTTCTTCGGGACGGTGTTATCGAAAAATTCACCATCAAGACACGCGATGATGCCGTGGGAGAGCCGTTTGTGGCGTTTCTTCTCATCAAGGGCAGCACCCAGAAGTACCTGCCCATGCGTATCCTCTCTGATTCCCATGTCAAGGAAGTCCATGGGGTGACTGGCGAATACGATCTTCTCATCAAGCTCAAGTTCGCGGATGTGAAGGAATTCAACTCGTACCTCATCGAGTTCCGCCAGGAGCACCCTGAAATCCAGGCGACGTTGACCATGGTTGGGACTGCGAAGCTCAAGGAAGAACTCTAAAATTCTTTAGTTCTTTTGCCTCTTTTTTCCTCCAATGCCTTTTAAATGGCACTATTTACTATTAAAATACTTATATTAATTATTAAAATATGAATAAATTTATATATAATACAATTAAATTAATACTATTAGTTCCTCTTTATCGTCGATAAATCCCCCAAGGAGCTTCTTAATTCCACTTAAAATACTACTAAAATACTATTATTAAAATATGTAGGTATGGATTTTTGTATACTAGGGGATGGAAACATTTATATATGTATATTAGTATATTAATATTCTCTTGACCAAAATTACCTTTACCGGAAAGCAGTTTGTCCTTACCGTTCCCAAAGACCTTATCGAGATGATGGGGTGGAGCAAGGAGACAGAAGTTCTCATTTCCAAGTATCCGGACAAGGACATCCTCTTTCTCGAGGAGATAAAAAAGAAGAGGAAACAGCCATGATTTTCCAAAAGAAATGGATAATGCAGTCAATGGCCATTTTTCTCTTCTTCCTGACGGCTCTTTTTGCCGTCTCTGCTGATTTGCCAAGCCAGATCTCCCTCCAAGGAAAACTCACCAACACTGCTGGAGTGTCGCAGGTCGGCCTCATCAATATGAGCTTCAAGATTTATGACAGCTATACCTCCGGCACAATCCTCTATGAATCAGTGCAGAACGTGACAACAGACTCCAATGGAGTGTACAATACCATCCTCAAGAATGTCAACCTCACTTTTGATAGCCAATATTTCCTTGGCATCAGTATCAATGCCGATGCGGAAGCCACCCCTAGGATTAACCTGACCTCCTCGCCTTATGCGTTTAGGAGCAATTCCTCAGAACGGCTTGATTCAACAAAATCATACACCGTCGCCAACCTCTCAGTGATAGGCAACCTCTCTGTCGGCTCCAGAATCTCCTTCTCCCTTGGGCAGATGATGGAGAACCTTATTTCAGGGCTGCTTAGGATAACGGGATCGGTCAATATCACTGATTCCCTCAACGTCTCAGGAACAGTGCAGGCGGCGAGGTTTGTCGGGGATGGATCTTTGTTGACTGGCATCACGGGGGGATCAACATTCAATAACGAAAACATTACTCTCTTCCTGGGCGTTTCCAACGCTTCAGTGATTAGGACAGAGAACTTGTCTAGTGTCGTGAGAACGACCAATGAGTTCAATCTCGTGAATTTCACGGCAAATCTTGTTTCAGTGAACAGCTCAATTTCACTCTGGAACATTTCCGGCACCAATTCCATCACCCGATTCCTCGATTGGAATGTAGGGATTGGCACCACGAGCCCGACAAAAAAACTCTCCGTGAACGGAACAATCAACGCAATAACTTTCGACCCTTCCGCATCAACGCCAACAATCAATACCACAGGAAATAACCTCACCATCAGCTCCGCGACCGGAAGCGTCATTATCAAGCTTGGCTAATCGCCCAAGAAAACCACTTTTATTTTTTATTCCAACAATGAGAGAAGAACAACATCACCATGCGCGCCACCCTCATTGCCATCTGTGCCCTCATCGGACTTATCCTCTCTTTCCCCCTTGTTTTTTCAGCTGACCCCCAAAGCAGCAATTATCAGCTCCGTTCAACAACAGTGACCAGCGGTGGAGGAAATGCTTCGAGCAGCAGCTACCAGCAGCAGATCGCAACGGGCATCATGGCCAGCATCATCAACTCCGCGAATTTCATCAATTCCCTTGGGATCTTCAACACCATCCTCCTTGCCAATAGCCAACCCTGCACCTCGGCAAGCCAATGCGAGGGCGGCTTTTGCTGCTCAAATTCCTGCGCGAGCAGCGCCTGCACCTCAGGAGATTCAGGAAGCTCTGGGGGAACAGGTACCACGAGCGGTGGCGGTGGCGGTGGCGGAGGAGCAACAAACTTCTCCTCTCAAGGCGGAGAATTGCCTGCATTATCCCAAGATTTTGAACTTTCATCATCCTCATTGCACCTTAAGCTTGCCCTTGGGGAGGAATCAGAATCAATCCTTGCCATATCCAATAGCGGGAGGGAACCATTGGGGGGGCGCATTTCCGTTACTGGAGTTGAAGGGATGTTTTCAGCAAACCCCCTATCTTTCGATTCCCTTCTGCCAGGCGAATCCCTCAATATAGTCCTTTCTGCCATCGGAAGAACTCTTGGCTCGTATCTTGGCCAGCTTGAAGTTACGGCAGGCGGCATCACCAAGACCTCAGATATTATCATTGAAGTGGAATCAGACCAGGTGCTCTTTGATGTCGCCATGGACATCTCCCCCACATACAAGGCGCTTGCCCAAGGAGGCAAGCTCAGGTCCCAGATTACCCTTTTTAACGTCGGAGTGCCGCGGCAAGTCGATGTCTTCATCACCTACCTCATAAAAGACAACCGAGGTAGGGTGATGAGCGAAGAATCAGAAACTTTTGCTGTGCTCGGTGAAAAGAGCTATGTCCACGAATTCCAGATTCCTCCCCTTGAGCCGGGCAAATACCTTGCCGCTGTTGAGGTGAGATATGAGAATTCGTTTGCGGTGTCCAGCGACACATTCTCAATTTCCGGGAGCATGCCCCACCCCATTGCGCAGGCCGCCTTCAGAAACACCACGTTCTTCATCGCGCTTGCCATCCTTGCCCTCATCCTCACCATTCCGATAACATCCTTGATTAAGAAAAGACAAAAATTGAGAAAAAAGAAGAGATAATGCTGTGGCGCCATTAGTGGCGCCCCCCCACTACAGGTTACCACCTTACCGTTTGCCACCCACTATTTACCAGAACAAGCAATCAGGAAAGTATATAAATCAAAAACAAAGGAATAAGGATATGGCCACTCAAAAAGAGAATCTTTTCAAGAAATTCAAGACCCTCCCAAAGAGGAGCATTTCCGAGATTGAGAAGCAGCTCATTTTCATCCTCATTGAGAAGTCTAAGATACAGCGCGAGCGATCACTGATGACGGTCAACCAGGGATTCCTTTTTTTCTTTGCGTTTGTCATCCTTGCAGCGCTGAGCAAGATCAATGAGACTATCCCCGAGAGCTATCTTTGGATCCTTTTCCTGCTTGGAATCATTGTGCTCATCATCACAGTCATATCATACCAGAGCACTATCAAAAAAGAGGAGCAGACACTTGATGCACTCCTTGACAGCTTTCTTACCTGAGGTGGAGGGTATGGGCAACCGCATAAAAACTGGAATCGCAGGATTGGATGAGAGGATAGAAGGGGGATTCATAGACGGATCAGTGAATGTCCTCTCAGGGGGGCCTGGAACTGGAAAGACGATATTCTGCCTCCAATTTCTCATGAAAGGCGCCTTGGATGGAGATCGGGGAATATATATCTCCTTTGAGGAGAACGAGGCGGACCTCAAGGCAGATGGGCAATCCATAGGGATCCCTCTTGACAAGGTGAAAGGAATGATTAGGTTTGTGTATGTCCCAATCAGCGAGATTGGCGGCTTTGTTGAGAGCCTTAAGGAGAAGATCTATTTTTTCAAGCCGAAGAGGATAGTGATTGACTCCGTCACTGTGCTCTCGATGCAGATGGAGACCTCATTTGAAAAGCGCAAGGAAGTCTACTCCATCATGAGGACACTCAAGAGCATGGGCTGCACAAGCATACTCACCTCAGAAGTATCTCCCGGCTCTGTCATGGGCGGAGATGGGGAAGGGTATGTGCATGCCGACATCCAGGAATACCTTGGCGATAGTGTCATTACGCTCCACTATGCTGGCATCGGCGGCGAATCCGACCGCGCAATCCAAATTGTCAAGATGAGGCGCTCTAATCATGCCAAAGGCCCCATTCCCATGACCATCGCGAAAGGAGGGGTCAAGGTCGTGAAGAGCAAAATTGGAAAATAGGAAGCAAATCCTACGGTCTTACTTTTTTTTTGATATCGCCTATCTCGAGCATTCTTTTATCCAGCATTTCCCTGATGAGATACATTCCCTGGTGCTCAATGAGGAAATCCATCCGGTGGCTTCCCTTGTTCATCTTGAATGTGAATGATGGCAGGGTGCTGCTGATCTCATCGAAAAGCGCGGCGTTATTAGTATAAACGGCAGAAACGAGGTTTTTCTCCATGCCATTTCTCCGAAGATCCTCGGCAAAAAGCTTCCGCAAATGAAAAAGATCACTGAACTTCCTCACTCCAACCACTGGCCCTGGGAACTCCTCAAAATGATCGCCCTCTTCCAGCTCAATGATGGAAAGATGCAGCGCATCTGGGACACCTCTTAAGAGCCCTTTCTTCCCCATGCCAATAAGCCGCTCTGAGATAATTTCAATATCCTCTTTTTGAACATGGCCTATGACGCTTTCCTCGAGGAATGGATCTTTTGATGTGTAGGCATGGAAACGGCCATTCATCTCCCCCATGAATTTGCTGAATATGCTCTCCTGGATGTATGCCATGCTGGTTGAGGTGCAATCATTTCCCCGGTCAATGGACGCGGATAGGCACAATTCATCAGCAGAAAATTTGGCATCTGCATCTTCCAGGACTATAGAGATGCTAAATCCAGTTCCCATCTTCACAATCTTCCTTGGCGCGCCACCGGCCAATGCTCCCTCTATCTTCGCAAGCGTCTGGTTTGATCCAAAGATGATGTAGGTCGCTCCATCAACTTCCATTTTTTTAATGATGTCCTCTTGGTCAGTGCTAAAGATGTTAATGATGTTCATCGATTTTTTAACTGCCTGCAGTTGTGGGTCTTTTGACTCGTCAATTGCCCTGGAGAGCGCTTTGATTAGCTCAAAGGAGCTGAAATTGCTGCCGAGAGAGGAAGGGGTTTTGATGAGGAATGGGCATCTTGCGAGGATGGCCTGGAGGATGAGGTAGAGGGACACTCCTTCTGAATTGCGCGGAAGAACGCTTACTACTGGCCCAGCAGGAACATATTTCTCGTATGCAATAATATTGTGACCATATCCCACCGGCACTCTTCCATAGTCTGTTCCCCCAAAGCAAGTCTCCAGGTACGGGTCAAGATTGCGCGCCCATGCCTTCAACCCGGCGATATAGCTCTTGATGAAGCCATGGGGGCTTCCTGTCATTCTGGAGAGCAGGGAGAGAGATTCCTCTGATGAGAAGTAATAGTCCATGGCCTTGCCGATGATGGTTTTTATCTTCCCGAGATCGATTGTGCGCAGCTCATCTTTGGCCGAAGCGATGGCGCGTTTTGCCGCCCTGAGATCGGCGTCCGAAGCATGGTAAATCTCCACACTGACGCGGCCAGTGTAGTCCTTTAGTTGCCGCGCCATCCC
Organism: uncultured Methanosarcinales archaeon; assembly: GCA_964438385.1. Classification (GTDB taxonomy): domain Archaea; phylum Nanobdellota; class Nanobdellia; order Woesearchaeales; family GW2011-AR4; genus GW2011-AR11. The sequence goes on from CAYTKI010000027.1 coordinate 8,931, forward strand.
GGACGTTTGGAGTTCCCCTGCTATGATATTTGGCAGCGGAAGGATATTCCTCTCAGCTGCAGAGGAAGAATTCATCTTGACATCACTCAACCAGTAATTTGTCAAAGAGGATGAGGGATGTCACCGTCTCGGAATGGAGCTGGGCGGATGTGCGCGAGGTGCTCCCGAATTCGCCAAAACTGTAGAACCCAAAGTAGAACATCCCCTTGAAATTAGATTTCATCACTTTCTTGATCTTCTCATCGACTCCAGGCATGAGGACTCTTCTGCTTGAGCAATTGCAAAAAAGCGTCAAGGCAACTTTCCCTTCCCCCCTTCCTGCACGGTTCATGATGGTCATCATGGTGTTAAAATGGCTTTTTGGGCTGTACCTGAGGATGTTTAGGACATAATTTTTTTTTATCTGGTAAGTCGAATGGAAAGTTTTATTGTCGGGGTTTGGCAGCGCCTCCCGGACATAGGCGTCTCCCTCAAGAGTGATGAACCCAAAAGGGTGAGTCAGGCTGTACTTGAAGGGATCCTTTAGGTAATCCATTTTCTTCACCCCTATCAGCGCGCAGTATTCGGCAACCGGGTCGCTGTTTCCGTTGAGCCCAAGTATCTCATATCCGGACTTGTCAAGCGCGGTGATGGATGCGTACTTATCCGAGAGCAAATGCCCATGCTCCACCTCTGTCTTGAAAAAGAGATTGCAGATGACGAACACGACGACTCCGGCGTCGGTTAGGGCTTCCCCATTTGCGAATTGGTAGTTGGTCCCCTTGTTTTTGTATAGGTACTCATGGAAATCAGAGGAGGCACTGCCGCCGAAAACTGGAATGTGGGGGCCGAGATAATCCAGCACTCCGTTGAGGAATTCAATTTCCGCTCCCGGCATGCTCTTTTTCCCCTTGAACTCTGCTCCGCTGCAGTACATCAGCATAAAATACGGCGGAGTCCTGACAATCTTGTTGTACTCCTGTTTTTTTGCCCGGGAGAACTGGATATAGGAATCAAGATACTTGTCTGACTTCATGCTCCTTACGGCCTGCGCCGTCGCCTCTACTGCCGCTTTCGAGGGGTTCTTGCGGTAATTCTTCGCCACACCCACCCCGAAATGCATGTAATCAGAGCGGATGGAGAGGATGGAAACTGTCGTTCCATCGCTGTAGGGAAACTCGCTATTGAATTGCTTATCGGCGGACGCCCCAACCCAGTTTTTCCCGAGGACTTCAGTTATCCCTTTCGCTATCTTCGCCTGATCAAACGCGGCGTTTGTATACACGAGGGAGAATGTCGGAATCTTATCAAATCCTGCAATCGCCTCATTTGCGGCAACCTTTCCCGCCGCGTACGGGTCAGGATTGCTGCTTGATCCGATACCCACTGTGATGTATTTGCCTTTTGATACAGTCATAGACTCACCTTTTTCCAATGCTCTTTATCCGTTCCCATTTTTCATATGTGAGGCTCTCATCATGTTCAGTGTTCACTTCAATCGAATTGATGAACATCTCAGAAACACCGTCTTTTTTGAGAATCGAGCGGAATGTCTTCTTCAACACCGTGCAGAATTTCCTTGCCTGCGCATCATGCACGAATTGGGCATTCATCGCGAGGGGTGATTCCACCATGATTTCCAAGAATCCTCCTTTCTCGAAAATAAAGCGCTCGTAACTCTTTGACTCGATGATATCCATTCCCATATAGTAGATTGCCTGGCCGTAGCCCTTCTCCAGCCTATCGATGAACGCGACCATCTCTCTTTTCGCCCGCTCCTGTTCCTCTATACTCTCCTTCAGCGTCTTTGTTTTTCTCACCGAGAAGGGAAGCAGATCGCCGACATCGAGGCAGGGAACGAACACGTGCTTTGTCTTCATGGGAACTCCCTTGTCACCTTTTCCCTACAATTAGCATTCACCACTGCTCGCACCCGCCTTCCAGCTTATCTTGAATATCCGCTACCCTCTTGACATCCCTGATGCGCGGCGTTGTCCTGCCGCACGGACATTGGTCTTCAAGGTATGTCACCTCATCCCCGACGTGATAATTGAGAAGCTGCGTTCCCCTGCTTACCGAAGGCCTGTACTTATCGTCATAGGATCCAATCCTACTTGAGATTACAAGTCCCCTCTTCCCATTACTGACATGATGCTGCTCTTCATCAACCACAAAAAGGGCGACATGCCCAAAGAGTACGTGGAGGTCAAAAGGATTTTCCTGGCAGGAGATTGCAGTTGGCAATACATCAGTTGAACCGTAATAGTTGTAGATATACTTGATGCCCAAATCCTTCAGTTCCCGATGCAACTCGGGCGTGAGATTGGTACTCGAGCAGAAAATGACGTCGATGTTCTTTCCATTGATGTAGTTGAGTCCCAGCTTTGAGTCGGCATCAAGCAAGTTTTGGATGCTTCCTCCCTTGTGTGTCGAGACAGGGGGTGCGATGATGAGATTACACTTGTGGCGCTTCATCTGCAGAAGCGCCTGCTCATCTGAGCAGCCAAAGTTGCGAGAAATCGGAAGGCCGCCAAGCTTGCGGATGGTGTCATCAAATATCGGGCCTGAGATATGGCCCTGATTATATCCATCATATGCGACGATAGGCTTTTTGAGGGTGTGCACTTCTCCCACTGCGCGCGTCATCGCGCTAAGGACTGCCTCCCAATCGTTTTTGGTGAAGAACATGCTTGTCGGCTCTCCCGTCGTGCCACCTGTCCCTCTGTGGAGGTAGATGCTTGCGAGATTGTGTGCCGTTCCCTCATCAAGAAGATCATAGGGGCTTGCAAGGGCTCTGATATCCTCTTTCCTTAGCGTCGGAACTTTCTGCACGCAGTCTTCCCATTCGGTCAAATCATCTTCACCAATATTTTTGTAGCGGCGGCTATAGAACGGCACTTCGGACTTGTTATGTGAAAATTGCCTCTTAAAGAGTGCAAAAATAAGTTTTTTCCTCTCGTCAGTTGGGATACTATCCAGACCATCCCACCCAAAGAGATATTCCCTTTCAAGAATCCTTTCCTTGCTTATTGGTTCGGAATTTTTTTGAAGCATTTAGGCACTCTTCCCCTGACATTCTCTATTTTTAACTGCCATCTCATTTACCGTTTTTCTTCCCTTGCTTTTATTTAAACTTTGGGTTAAGTCACTTGATAATGTATTCTTCATAACCCTTTCCCTTCGCACCCACCCGCTTTGCATGGACGCTCTTGCCAAAAAAGAACGCGAACATTCCACTGAGCACCATACAGATAAGGTTTCCTTCCGCATCTTCCATTTTTCCCGACGTAATTGGGGGCTGGTGCACCCTTACGATGCAGGTTTTTCCCTTGTTATCAAGCCGCATAAGCTCCAAATGGCCAAGCCCGAACGTCTCAAAGATATTCTCCAGGTTCTTGAGCATTCCTTCCTCCCCGGAGCCAAGCTTTTTTGCGTATTCCACGAGGATGCCTTTCACCGCTTCTGTCGCTTTTCCGTACTGCTCTTCCGAGAGATTGGAGAGGGCAGATAGGATGACATCGCTTGGAAGCATGAGCTGCCTTTTTCCCAGTATCTCCACCTTGCCGTCAATGATGGAGAATTGCCTTGCGAATAGGAGTTTCTTGAGAAAGGCAGTGAACATGGTGATTTTTCTTTTTTTCCTGCCTTAAATACTTTTCTTGATTTTTGATGGATTACCTCTCCAGCCAGTGCCAGCCTTCCATTGACGGGAATTGAACAAGAGGCACTGAAAAAAACGCAAGGAAACACAGCAAAAACCTTTTAAAGCAGTCCCCTTCCCCCCAAGGCATGGCACGAAAGGAATCAACAAGCAAGTTCATCAAGATCCGCTGCCCGAAATGCAAGAACGAGCAGATCATGTTCGGCAAGACCTCAACTGAGGTGGACTGCCTCGTCTGCGGAAAATCCCTTGCAGCCCCAACCGGCGGGAAGAGCAGGGTCAAGGCGCGCATTCTGGAAGTTCTGGGATAATGCTCCTCAAAAAGGAAGGATATCCCGGGGAGGGGGAACTTGTTCTGTGTACTGTGACAAGCGTCCAATACCATTCTGTCTTTGTGCAAATTGACGATTATAACAAGACTGGCATGATCCACATCTCGGAAGTGTCTCCCGGAAGGATCCGAAACATCCGCGATTTTGTCATCGAAGGCAAGAAGGTCGTGTGCAAGGTGCTTAAGATTCACACTGATCGGGGCCACATTGACCTATCTCTTCGGCGCGTCACTGAAATCCAGAAGAGACAGAAAATAACAGACATCAAGCAGCAGCAGAACGCGGAGAAGATCCTTGAATATGTCGCAAAAACCGTTGGCACGAATACAGAAGAGCTGTTCAAGAAATCCTATGACAAGGCACTCTTAACCTCCGGCTCGCTTTACGGTTTTTTCCAGGATGTTGTCAAGGATGAGCAGACCATTGACCTTCTCCAATTATCAGAGAAAGAGCGCAAGATCCTACTTGAGGTCATCAAGCAGCGCGTCAAGACGCCTGAAGTTGAGATCATCGGCAGCATGAAACTGCAGAGCCATACTCCGGATGGAGTCACTCTCATTAAAAATGCGCTGAAAGCAGGACTTGCGGCGGTTCATGACGGCGCAGATGTAAAATATCTCGGCTCAGGGACATTTAGGATCTCAATCAAATCAGAAGACTACAAGTCAGCGGAGAAAATCCTGCAGGCGTTTGTCAATGGAGCGAGCGAAAGCATGGGAAAAACCCAAGGCACGGTCGAATTCACGAGGGCTGAAGCGTGAAGCACCTGCTGCATTGTCCTGCCTGCATGAGATACACGCTTAAGGAATCCTGCTCCTGCGGAGTCAAAACACAAAGCCCGCGACCGCCAAAATACAGCCCGCAGGACAAATACGCCGACTACCGAAGGAAAGCAAAACGCATGGCGGGCTGAATGCAGAACACTTGGGGGATTTTGCAGAAGAAAAAGCTTACCACGCTCACGAGTCCACTTTTCATTGAAGGACTGCCCGGCATAGGCAATGTCGGAAAAGTGGCGATTGATTTTATGATTGATGAGCTGCATGCCGAAAAAATTTATACCATTACTTCCTCCTCTTTTCCCCATTCTGTTTTTGTGACTGAAACCAATCTTGTCGAACTCCCAATGATTGAAATCTACCACAAGAAAATACATGGGAGAGATTTACTCTTGATGGGGGGAGATGTGCAGCCGATAAATGAAGAGGGCTGCTATGCATTTACCCATCACCTGCTTGATCTTCTGCAAAAGCATAAGGTGAAGGAAATCATCACTCTAGGGGGCATCGGCCTTTCAGATATCCCCAAAAAGCCAAAAGTATACATCACCGGAAACTCAAAAAAGATAGTGGATACTTACCACAATGAGCTAAAAGGCACCATTGAGCGCTCTTTATACGGTGTTGTGGGCCCGATTGTTGGTGTCACCGGTCTACTCGTTGGGCTCGCGCGACAGCGCAATATCAATGCGGCGTGCCTGCTTGCAGAGACTTATGGGCACCCCCTTTATCTGGGCATCAGGGGCGCGCGCGAGTTGCTCAAGGCCTTGGATAGGAAGCTTGGCTTAAAGCTCAACCTCAAGAAGCTGGAGAGGGAAATTTTGGATATCGAGATAGAAGCGCTTAGCCGAGCCGAGCAATTGCCGGAAGGGCATGCTGCAGGGGCATTTGTTAAGAGCAAAGGGCAGGAAATCAATTACATCGGATGACCCTCCTTAAACAAAAACATTTAAAAATACCCCCCCATCCCCAAAACTCCCCTTCTGGATAAGGTTGCAGAAGAATACAGAGAAGGAAATCTCACATGGGAAAAAAATCACGCGGACTCAACGCAGGCAAGAAGCTCAAGAATCGGAGGGCCGCTATGCGATGGCACAATAAGTGGTTTGTGCGCAAGATGAATGCCCTGAAGTCAAGTTCTGATCCCCTCCAGGGGTCCTCGCAGGCAAAGGGCATTGTACTTGAGAAAGTGCAGATTGAGGCAAAGCAGCCGAATTCCGCTATGCGAAAATGCGTGCGCGTGCAGCTGGTCAAGAACGCGAAGCAGATAACCGCATTTTGCCCAGGAGACGGCGCGAACAAGATGATAGACGAGCACGACGAGGTCATGGTTGAGTCCATCGGAGGGGCAATGGGAAAGACGAAAGGGGATCTCTCCGGCATCAGATGGCAGGTCATCAAGGTCAATGACCAGAGCCTTGACGCACTGCTCAAAGGCAAATTGGAGAAGGCAAGGAAGTAAGCATGATTCTCGCATTCAACAGGTGGAGCATGGAGGGCATTACGGTCGAAGACATGGGCATTCAGCGCTACGTGACACTTGACCCGAAGATTGTCCCACGAACTGGGGCGCGCTATGCAGGAAACAAGTTCTACAAGAGCAAAGTGTTCATTGTCGAGCGATTGATTAACAAGATGATGACAACCGGCCACAAGGGTAAAAAGCATTTCATCTCCTCGGGACACCACACCGGAAAAGCAGCGACGGTGTATGGTATTGTCCAGCGCGCATTCGAGATTATCGAGAGGCAGACCAAGCACAATCCCCTTAAGGTTTTTGTCAAGGCGCTTGAGAACGGGGCGCAGCGCGAAGAGATTGTCACTGTCGAATACGGCGGCGCGCGCTACCCCAAAGCGACCGAATGCTCACCTCAGAGAAGGGTTGATCAGGTTCTCAAGTACATGGTGCAGGGCGCATACCAGAGATCCTTCAACAAGAAGAAATCCATCGAACAGGCGCTTGCGGAAGAAATTATCTCAGCTTTTGGCCTCTCAACAAACTCCGTTGCCATCTCCAAGAAATTTGAGATCGAGAGGCAGGCGGATTCTTCGAGGTAAATTTCAGACTGCTTATTTTTATTCTCTTCCCCCCAGTTTTTCTGCCTTATTCACCATGCTCGGGCGTTGCCCTCGCAAATTTTTGGCGCCCTCCCAATGGGCGCGTTGGTTTGAAACAAATAGAATTCGGCCATTGCATGCCGACACATTATTGTGAGGCGAAGCCGAATGCAAGTAATCTTTCATATCTCATTGACAAAACTCAACCATAAAATTTCCCAAACAAAAACCTTTAAATATCCGCGACGAGCGTGCTTTGATAATGGTCATCGGCAAAATTAAGGACTTCTTCAGCGAGCAGAAAAAGAAGCGCGAGATGAGGCGGCGCGAGGAAGATTCAGCTGAGACGTTCCGCGAGACCGAGGAGATGAAGCAGGCGGAAGCCATCAAGAAGGAAGCTGATAGGCTTGCGCAGCTCAAACAATACAAGACCGCAATTGAGGAATACGGAAAATCGCTTGAGGCCTATCCCTACAAAGGGAATGAGGAAGACCTCTTCAAGAACGCCAAGGAGTTCCTCTTTAAGGTTCATTTCAACATTGCCGCGTGCTATTCCTACCTTGACCAGTTTGATGATTCCATCTCCGCTTTCGATCGGGCAATTTCCATTGATGTGGAAGATTCCTCGAACAAGGTCAAGGCGCTCATGGCCAAGGGCAGCTCGTACTACCGCAAGAAGCTCTTTTTGGAGGGAGATGCCCGCGGCGCATACCACATTGACGTTGAGCTGGAAGAAGGCTCGAAGAAGGAGAAACCGCATGACAAGCATGATTATACCTCCTTAGCGCACAAGTGCTTTGCCGAGGCAGCAGACCTTGATAGGACACATGCGGATGCGTGGTATAACAAGGGACATATGGAATTTCTCATGGGCAAGATAAAGGATGCGGTGAATTCCTTTGATAATGTGCTTACCATCAGCAAGAACTACGAGAACAAGGAAAATGTCCACCTCTTCAACGAGATTAAGCGGGAGAAAGGGATTGCACTTAAGCCCTCTGAACTCATCGAGGAAGAGTCCTCGCAAAGGAAATTCAAGACTAAAAGCGGCCATTTCGTGCGCAACAAGGCGGAGCAGACCATGGCAGACTTCCTCTTTGACCATACCCTCCTCTTCCAATACGATGTCGCGGTCACGTGGGCTGACAAGGATGAATTCCGGACAACTTTTTACCTGCCGAAGCTGGACCTGTACATAGACCATTTCGCAAACACCGACATGAAGCTTTCCCAAAGGATAATCAAGGCCCAGGTGCGCGAGTATGACAAGCACAAGAAGCACCACATCTACACCACCTCTGAAGATGAGAAGCGCCTCAATGATGCGCTGCGGCTGAAGCTGAAGCCGTATATTATTTTATGATGCCCCTCTAATCAAAACATTTAAATCATCCTTTTCTAGACCAAAAGCATGGCATCATTTTTCACCCTCAAGGACTTGCAATTAGGGGGGAAGCGCGTTCTTGTGCGGGTTGATTATAATGTCCCGCTGGACAAATCGACTGGGGATATCATTGATGATAAGCGTATCCGAGAGACACTACCGACACTGAACTACCTCCTGCAGCATGATGCAAGAATTATCCTCTGTTCCCACCTTGGAAGGCCCGATGGGAAATCCAACGATACATTTAGGATGGACAAGATATCATCACAATTACAAAAACTCATTGGGAAACCTGTGAAAAAGCTCAACGATTGCGTCGGTGATGAGGTGAAGGCCTCTGCCGCAAATATGAAGGATGGCGATATACTCCTCTTGGAAAATTTACGCTTCCATCCCGAAGAAGAAGCAAATGATGCAGCATTCTCAAAACAGCTCGCCTCACTCGCCGATTTTTATATCAATGACGCTTTTGGCACCATGCACCGTGCGCATGCGTCGACTACAGGAGTTGTGGCATATCTCAAAAGCGCCGCCGGCCTTTTGGTCGAAAAGGAGCTTCGCGCGATAGGCGGTGCGATGGAAAAGCCGCAGAGGCCTTTTGTCGCTATCCTCGGAGGCGCGAAAGTGAGCGATAAGGCAGCCGTGATTGAAAACCTATTGCCAAAGGTTGATCATATGCTCATCGGTGGGGCGATGATGTTTAGTTTCTACAAAGCACAGGGCATAGAGATTGGTGACTCCAAAACAGACGAAGAGAGCATCTCCATTGCTCGAAAATTAATCAGCAATAAAAAAATAATCCTCCCTATTGATACCGTTATCGCAGACAGATTTGATGCCCATGCCCATTCAAAAATTACTGATATCCACCACATTCCAAAAGAAATGATGGGACTCGACATTGGTCCCAAGACTATTGCACAATTTGAATCTGTACTGAAAACTGCAAAAACGGTGGTCTGGAGCGGGCCGATGGGCGTATTCGAGTTTGAAAAATTCGCACGTGGCACAAGAGAGATTGCGCGAATCCTTTCCGAGCTGCATGCAATTACCATCGTTGGCGGCGGGGAATCTGCAGCCGCAGTTGCCAAGTTTGGCTACGAAAAGAAAATCACTCACGTGAGCACAGGCGGCGGTGCTGCGCTTGAATTCCTGGAAGGCAAAAAACTGCCCGGGATCACAGCTCTTGAAGAATCCTTTAATAAATATGCATATTGACCCATTGCTATTTTATTTCATCAACAACCACGACAATTTTTTCAGGAAATGACGCGCTGAGGGTTGATTCAATACTCTCCTTGTTTTTCCCGACGGAAATCCCCTTCACCTGCTCTTCTGCGATTGCGAGACGCTGCCTTGCGAGATTTTCACCTGCCTGTGCCTTTTCGATTGCTGCACGGAGCGCCTGCATCTTCTGCTCAAAAAATGCCCCTTGAATCTCCTGCCCAATGGCCTCCTTTTCCTTCTCCAGATCATGTATTCCCGCCATGTGGTCATTGAGGAAAGCCAAGGATACCATTTTTATCGCTTCAAGGACCTTTTGCGTGCGCTTTGCATCAAGTCCAAGCGAGTTGCGCAGAAGCTCCTGCTCAAGCTTGCGAAGAATGTCAAGTATAGCAATGTTTCCATCACCCCTGATCGCACGCTCTGGATGCTCTCCGTAGAGCGCAATTAGCCCTTCATTCCCAAAAGACATCTTGGATAATTTCCTGAGGGCTTTTTCCAGGGGAGAGAAACGATGTGCAATCTCCCTATCAAGCTGGGCAATCCTTTCCTCCACATTCTTTAGCGCGTCCTTACGCTGCCTCTGGACTTTGGCATCATCACTGCTTTCAAGATCAGAAAAATCTTTCTGCGCCTTTTGGCTATCTTTTATTGCCCCATCAACATGCTCCTGCATTTTTGCCCTCTCCTGTACAAGCTCCTGCTTCCTTGCGAGCTTCTGCTTAATGTTCGCAAGCTCATCCTTTGCCTTCGCCACCGCATCAAGGCCGCATTCCGCAATCGCTCCCTCCATTTTTTTCACGGCGCTCTCAATTTTCTTGATTTTCCCTGCGACTCCGCTCGATTCATGCGCGAAAAAATGCTGGAGTACCTGGTAATTCCTCAGCGATGAGGAGAGGAACGACTCAACATGACCCTTGAAATTTGCTATGAATTGCCGTGCCTGCGCGTAACCCATGGATGCTATCTCTTGTGGCAATGCATCCCTGATGAGCAGAGTTGCGAGCTTGACATAGGACTCCCGGTTGCCCTGCATGAAGTGCACTGCCTTGGGAGGGATGTTTGGATTCTGCAGGTTTGCGTTCTTTAATTCTTCGATGCTGTGTTGCAGGTTCTCTTTCGCCTCCGAAATCTCATCGCTTGCAACCCAGAGGATTTTTTTGAGGGAATCCTGGAGCTGTTTCTCTTTTTCTGCAATCCATTGTTCCAGCTGTTGGAGGTTTAACACTTTCTCTTTTGGCTGCTCTTCTTGGAAGAACTTTTTTAGGAAGGAGAACATGGGGCTGGGATGGCATTTCATTATTTAATACTGACTGAAAATAAACAACTATCTCCAAATAATCACTTATATCTGAATTTCCTAAAATGCCTGCATTCGAGGCAGTACGCGACCACCATGCCGCTGCGCAGCCGGATGCGGGAGTTTTGCGAAGTCCAATAAGCGTTGCATGCCCTGCAGAACCTTCTGCGCAGTTCTTTTGGAAGACGCACCTTGTACTTCATGCCGATTTTTCTCGCAAGAGTAACATAGCGCTTTGCAAGGGCGGGCGAATCAGCTGCGCGCAGCTTTGCCTGCTGAAATAGCTTATCTATACGCTCAAGCGCGATTTTCTGCTGCTGGGCTGGCTTGCGGTAATATTTCATGTGCGATTTGAGACGCTGCACTAGTATATTATGGTTCTGAGGCGAGAACAATTAGGAAATTCTTCTTTTAACAGTTCTCTCACTATTTATGTTCAATATGGTAATTATTAATCACTTTTTGGCATTTTTTAATAATTTTCAATAATGAAATGAATTGGTCTTTTGATACATAAACGAAAAATTTATATATAAAATAATCACTAACTAGTAATTAAAGGGGGATGTTTAATTGAGAATCGCTTAGAGTGAGCCATCTTCGTCACTGCAGAGATTGGGTGAAACAATGGATACTATGGATGAACTTTTTGATGACGAGAATGTTGAGCTTGAGAGCATGCGCTCTGGGCGCAGGAAGGTTGGCCAGAAGAATTTCTCGCGGCTCATCAACAAGAAAGACCTCTCACGTTTTGAAATGGATGAATTGTTTATGTAGGGTGGTGGCAGAGCATCCTATCCCCTCCCTGTTTATAGATGACCCCTCCAACAGAAGAAACCTTGACTTGAAAGTAATGAAATACTTAGACACTAACAAGAAAAGGTTTGAAGAGTTGAAGGCAATTCAGAGAGACCAAGACAAAAGGGATGAAATGATTTTTTATCTTTCTGGGGCTATATTTTTGATTGGAGCAGCCATGATAATGCTCTACCGAACGCTAAAAAAGTAGGCATATACATTTAAATGTAGCATCTTATATCCTTTTGCAATGGATTCCTACGACCTGGAGCTTGGAAAAGTCATCGAGCGCATCAAGAAAGACGATGCGAAAATGGTGTGCGTGCAGCTGCCTGATGGCCTTAAGCCGCGAGCGGATGAAATACAGCGCTCAATAGAACAACAGACAGGCGCGAATGTTGTCATCTGGATGGGCTCCTGCTACGGCGCGTGCGATGTTCCGGTGCAAGTCGATCGTTTGGGTGTTGATCTTCTCATCCAGTGGGGGCACAGCGTTTGGCGAGGGAGCTGGTATTAGTCCAGACGCAATGAAAACCTATTTTGTCGTCACCGGCATTGTTCGCAACCCCTCAGGAAAGATTCTTCTTCTCAAGAAATCAATGGACGATCACATCTACCCTGGGAAGTGGAGCTTCTGCTCCGGCTATGTGAGGGAATTCGAGGCAGGAGAGGACTCAGTTTTGCGCGAGATCAAGGAAGAGACTGGCCTAATGGCTCGCATCGAGAAGCGCGGGAAGATTGTCGAGATTGTAGATGAGCACAAAAAGCGCCATTGGGTGGTCGCGTGCTATCTTTGCAGCGTTGAAACTGACGCGATTACACTGTGCCATGAAAACTCAGAATTCCAGTGGGTCCTTCCACAAGAGATACCTCATTTTGACATGGTGCCCGGCCTGGAAAAAGATTTAAAAGCCCTTGGAGTTCTGTAATGGCCATGGACAGAATTATCCTTGGCTCAGACCACGCTGGCTTTATGCTCAAAGAAGTTCTCAAGCAATTTCTTTTGAAGAAGGGCCACAAAATTGAAGACGTGGGCACCCACTTTGGGGATCCCTGCGACTACCCGAAGAATGCCGCAATAGTCGCGAAAAAAGTTCTCCAATCGAAAGGTAAGGCAAAGGGCATCCTTGTATGCGGCTCCGGCCTTGGAGAGACCATTGTCGCGAACAAATTTAGGGGCATCCGAGCAACAAACTGTTTTGATGAATATACAGCACATATGGCCCGCGAGCATAATGATGCAAACGTGCTCTGCCTCGGCGCCCGCATCCTGAGCGCGGCAAAGGCCAAGAACATCGCGCAGATTTTTCTCTCCACAAAAATGTCCTCGGAGCCCAGGCACAGAAGAAGGGTTGGGCAGATTGTGCATATCGAGAAGCGCGTGTGCAGATGAGCATGGATTCCATTGCCTATCTTGCAGCAGCGTTACTTGCCTATAGCGGCATATTTTTTGGCTATCTGCTCCTTCTTATCGCCCCTGAGGAGCAAAAGCCACTGCGGCGCCCTCTCACCCTATTGCGTGCTCTCTCATTTTTAGGAGCAATTGTCATTTGCGCATGGACTAGCGTGACCGCCCTGAAAGTTGTACTCCTTGTGATTGCCGCCATTTTCATCTTTTTCTTGCCGGATACCCACCCGAAAATAAAGACCGGGCTGAACATGGTGATCTCCTTTCTCTTGGGGCTGGTGTTTGCCCTCTCTACCATTCATATCGCAGCGTTCATTGGCGTCTTTGTCTGCGTGGTGCTCTATGGCATGGGCACCGGCGTAATGAACTGCAGGAAAAGCCCACGCACGTTACTTCCCACTGCATTACTCCACCTCCCTTTTCTTCTTGGAGCAAGCGCCTATTGGCTCTGATCACCATTTTTCCTTGCGAATTTTAAGCCAGAATGCGATGTGATTGGTTGAAACGTGCAGGACAAAGCTTAGGGTTATGGATGTAAGCGCAATTAGCCAAGTAATATTAATGAGGAGAGTTGAGAAGAGCAGCGCGCCTATGACAAAATCAATCTGGTCGAAGGGAATAAAGCGATGGCCTGGCTCAATCCCAACTCTTCTCTTGATGAAGCTCTTGAGCAAATCGCCGCTCAAGGCGCCTGTGCCCATTAGCACACCAAGCACTACCGCATTGCCATAATCAAATAAAGATAATTCATTGAAAAAGGATATTGAATAAAGCAAGGATTGGACAAAGGCGATGAGAACTGCGAGCACTACTCCGGCCACAAAGCCCCTTACTGTCTTATGGCTGCCAAACAATGGCTTTCCCCTGAAATATGCATAATTGTCGATGGGAATGGCGAGTGGCCTAAAGAAGTTCCGAAACATCACCGGCGCCATATTGGCGAAGTATGCCGGCAGCAGGAGGTAGAAGCACTGTAGGATGAAAAACCACGCACTCATTGCCCATATTCCTGCCATAATCTTTATAAATATTGTCACGTAATTTCCTCTATGCTTGATTGGCTCTGGGGATTTAAGACTGCTGCCATGCTAGATGTATGGACTTTTGAGCACATCCTCAGCGGCTTGTCAGTTGGCAGCGCAGTCAAGAAAAACAATCAGAGACATATAAGCGAAATCTCACTCAAGGTGTTCAGCTCTCATAGAACTTATATCCGCTTTGACATAATCGGGGTGCTCTTCCTTGCATACCTTTGGGAGACCATTGAACATTACCTTGAAACCGGTTGGGGGGGCAAAAGTAGAATTCTGGCTTCAGGGAGTTGAGGCGCCATCAAATCGCATCATCGCAGATCCACTCATGATGGTGCTCGGATACTACATCGCGCTCAAAAAGCCACAGTGGGTCATCCCAGCCCGCATACTCTCTTTGCTTTGGCTTGCGGTCCATATTTTCATCTTTCCGCACAGCATGTATCTCCATGAAATTATGAGCAGTGCGTAAGTCCGAGATGCCCATACCTCTGGTCTTAGTCGTTAATATCAAAACGTCAACATTCATTTAAGCATCTTTCAGCAAAATATATATGCGGCAATTCAACAACCCCCTCCATGGCAATTAATCTCCCCAACAGCATCACCCTGATTCGCATCATCTTTATCCCCCTCTTTGTGGTCCTTTTTTATTCCCCATTGAGATATGGAAAGCTCCTCTCCACAGCAGTGTTCCTTCTGCTCTCACTTACTGATTTCATTGATGGCTACCTCGCAAGAAAGCGCAAGCAGGAGACAGATGTCGGAAAGATACTCGATCCCATCGCAGACAAACTCCTTATCGCGACTGCCCTCATTCTTCTCATCGGCAGGGGAGCTGAGTTGTGGATGGCATTAATCATCATCATCAGAGAAGCGCTTCTCACCGCAATCCGGCTCCTCATCGTTGGCCAAAACGTAGTTGTCGCAGCCAGCTGGCTTGGAAAACTCAAGACCATCAGCCAGATTATTGCCATCACCGCCGCCCTGCTTGGATTTCCCTTTGCGTATTGGCTCATGCTTATTGCAGTCATCCTTACCCTGATTTCAGGAATTGACTACCTCATTGCCATCAAGAGAATGACCGGAAATAAAATAATCAATATTCCCAACACCATCACCTTTATCCGCCTGATTCTCATCATCCCCTTTGTACTTTTTGTGCGGCAGAATGAAATCTCCTCGGCCATTGTGTGCTTTGTCACGATTGCGCTCCTCGATAGAGTGGATGGATTTTTTGCCAGGATCGCCAAACAACGCACTAAAGTTGGGGAAATCTTTGACACACTCGCAGACTGGATTATTATTCTTGTCAGCCTCCTAACCGGCATCCTCCTTGGCTATATCAGCGGTGCCATCATCTGGATTGCAGGAGTCTCCATTGCCATTACTTCCGCCGCAAAGCTCATTTATTTCAAGCGAAAAGAAGACTCCGCATCCACCTTGCTTGGCAAAATCACCATTGGGATGGCTTACCTCACAGTTATCTCTTACCTTATCCCTTTATCTTATAAGGAATATGTTGGCTGGGCTACAATCGCAAGCAGCGCTGCCACCACACTCTATTTTCTCATCAAGGCGTTTCGCAATTCTTCATAGTTTTCTGACCTTGATTGATGACACCATCAAAAACCCAAGAACAAGGAAGAGGTAAGGATACCATCTTGCATCAAGCCCTGCGAAATAGACAAGCGGAATGAGGATTCCATTCAGGGTGATTGGCATGCCGATGAACCCAACCGCCTGCCCTGAAATGATGTTATACCTTGCCAGGCGCAGGATTCCGCAGAAGACAAAGATGGTGAATGCGATGATCGCAAGCTTGGTCTGAATCAGGGAAAACGCGAATATCGCGGGAGCGACGCCAAATGAGATGGTGTCCGCAAGTGAATCCAGCTCCTTTCCGAACTCGTGCTGCTGCCTAAGCCACCTTGCAACCTTGCCATCGAAGAAATCAAAAATGACCGCTCCAAGCAACAGGAACGAGGCGTAGGCAAACTGATCGTTGATAGCGAACATGATGCATAATATCCCGCACACGACATTTCCAAGGGTGAGCAGATCCGGAACCTTAATCATGCGCACCATGGAAAAAGGGGACGATTTTTTCTTTCTCAGCGCGCGGAATTCAGAATTGAGGAATGCCTCCACTCCTGAAACCAGAGTGGCTGCTGTTGCAATAATGAGGAGCACAGTATCCGTGTGGCCAAGCAGAGGTGGGATGAGCGCGACAATCTGGAAGAAGAGGGCCATCTTGCCAGTGATGGTGGGCTTGATCTCAGCGTCCTGATTGCGCCGAAGTATAATCGCTGCCCCTGCCATCGTGATGAGATCGCGGGAGAGGAGGATGAGGGGAAACCACCAGGGGATGATATACTTGATTGCCAGGGCCAATGCAAGTGCATTTACCAATACCTTGTCTGCGGTGTAGTCGAGGATTTTTCTTCTCTGCGGAATTTTTGAAATCTTTTTTTGGACAATCCCCTCAAAAAAGCCCAGGAGCGCGGCTACAATGAAGAAGAATGCGGCAAGCATGTTTTTCCCTGTTGAGAGAAGGATGATTAGGATTGCTACCAAAAAGAAGCGCAAGAAAATCAGCCGCTGCGAAAACCTGCCTTTTGGCTTCAGCATCATTTCACCTCGGCGATGATTGAGGAACCGGCATAGACCTGCTGGCCTTCCTTGATTTTGATTTTAACATTTGAGGGCATGATGAGCGTCGCCTGGCTTCCAAGCGCGATCTGACCTATCTTTTCGCCTTTTGACACTTCCTGACCCTCTTTCACATAGGGGATGATTCTCCTTGCCAAAAATCCGGCTATTTGGATTACCTTCACCTTCATACCCTCATTCTCAATGATAATCTCATTCTTCTCATTCATAAGGCTCTTTTCCAGGTCATAGGCAGCGAAGAATTTTCCAGGCGTGTGCCTCATTGAGATAACTTTTCCCGTTATGGGGGCGCGGTTGATATGCGCGTCTATCGGGGACATGAAGATGGAAATCACAACGCAGTCATCGCAGACGTCTTTCGTATAGGTCTTTATCTTTCCGATGTACCCCTTGTCCACGGTGATGCTCTTCTCAGATGTTCTGATTATTTTCATCACTTTCCCATCAGCGGGACTCACAATCACATCGCCTTCGGGAATTGTGCGCTTTGGGTCACGGTAGAACTGCAAAAGAAAGAGTGAAATCAGAAGGATAAGAACCACTATTGCCAAAACCACCGCCTTGAGCATGGGCAAACCGAGGAATGAACGCTTTTAAACTTTGCCCCATCAAAACCATTTTAAGGCATTTCCCGATTCTTTCCACCATGGCCTACACGATATTGGACTGCTACACTGATGAGGCCGCAGGCCTTGGCGTTCCGCCTTACCTTGGAACATACCCGCGTTACATTGCGGGCTATCTCAACGAGCAGGTGCACTATCTTACCATTGATGATCTTCGCTTCTATAAAAAATATAATTCCAAGAAGAAAGAACCGCGGCCATCCCAGAAAACTGACATTTTTACCTACAATCTCACCACTAATGCCTATAATGTGGGCAAAATCCTGCAGGAAACTGATACTTTAATTGTGGTTCTTGGCGTTCATGTTCCCGGCAAATACCTCTCTGCAATACCGGGTACCCTGCATGAGCTTGTGCCCCTGATCCGGGATATTCCCTGCAAGAAAATCCTAACCGGCCCCGCAGTGTTTGGGACACAATTGTTTGGCGGAAAATTCTTTGAGAAATATGACAAAAATGTTTTTGATAAAGTCGAGCCGCAGATGTTTAAGTTTGACTATGGCGATGTTTCCGACTATGCGCTTAAGGGTGCGGGCATCTTCAAGCAGATTCCTAACATTCGCATGATTGAGATCGAGACCGGCCGCGGCTGCGATATCGGAAAATGCAGCTTTTGCACCGAGCCGCTCAAGAGCAAGGTGGAATTTCGGGAGAAAGAAGATGTGCTTGCGGAGATGAAGGCGTTTTATGACATGGGTGCCCGTTACTTTCGCTATGGGAAGCAGACGTGCTTCTATACCTTCCCCAAGGTTATTGAATTATTGCAAGAGACGCGAAAGCACTGCCCTGAAATCCATGTCCTGCATATCGATAATGTGAATCCCGTGAAAGTCGTTCTTGATAGGACTGATGAGATCACCAAAGCGGTTGTGAAATATTGCACCTCCGGGAACATCGGGGCGTTCGGTGTTGAGAGCTTTGATCCTGAGGTTGTGAAGCAAAACAAGCTCAATACGGTTCCAGCTATTGCTTATGAGGCGATAAAAAAACTCAACAAATACGGCTCTGAACGAGGGGATGATGGTCTTCCCCGATTCCTGCCAGGAATCAATATTATTTTCGGATTGCTCGGTGAAACCAAACAGACAAATGAGCACAACATGAAATGGCTCAAACGCGTCTATGATGAAGGTCTAATGCTACGGCGCATCAATATCAGGCAGGCAGCGGTGTTTGAAGGCACCTATCTGTTCGAGAAAAGCAAGGATGTTTTTTTGCAGAAGCACAAAAAGAGGTATTGGAAATGGCGCAATGAGATACGGCAGAAGATTGATTACCCGATGCTCTCGCGCATCGCCCCGAAAGGAGTTATGATGAAAAATTGCTATGCTGAGATTTACGATGGCAACACCACTTTTTGCAGGCAGTTTGGCACGTACCCTTTGATTGTCGGTGTCAAAGGACGGCTCCCCTTGAAGAAGTTTTTTGACCTGAAGATCACGGGACATATGCTGAGGAGCATCACGGGTGTAGTCGAGAGGGCTAACGAAAGCTTTATAATTGTTCCATCGGTTTCCCAAACTATGCCCTTGTAGCTTAGCCGGTAGAGCACGAGACTGTTATTCTTGCTTTTCAAGCAGGATGAGAGATCTCGGGGTCGGCAGAGGATTGTTAAAATCCGTCGATTTCGAGTCTGCCCAAGGGCGTAGGAGGCCAGCAATGGCCTCCGCTTTCCTTTTATGTTTTGGATTGTTGAAACCAATTTTCTCCATCCACACTACCAGATTCTTTTTCCCAGGAATTTCCAATCGGAAATGCTGAGATTTTTGCTGCGGCTTTATCGAGATCGATCCATAAAACCCTTTTTCCCTAAGAAAAGACAGAATTTCAAGAAGAAATGTATGGGATTTGCTTGCTACCTCTATTCTTGGATAATAAGGCACTCCACGATGTTGCTTTGAGAGCACTACGCAACCATCTGTATCAACCACCCCTCTTATAAAAGCAAACATTAACCTTTCTGAGTCCTTGATATATCCTGGAATAGTGAGGTGATCATACTTTACTCCAACAGCCATGCCTAATTCATGGAATTTTTCAAAAATAACCTTGTCAGAAAATCGAATGAAAAGGGTCTGCTCGTCTTTTCTAAACCCTATGGAGGTGTCCTTGTTAAACACGTTCTTGAATAGATTTCTTGTGTTTATGTTGTGATACTCAAAATCATCGACCTTATGGCCGGAGATGTAGGTCATATATTTCTGTTTTTTGTTGGATAGGCAGCCATCTCCAAACATGCCACCCATAAACTTAATTCAATTTAGGATAGCCAACATTTCAGTCGGGCCATCCACGGTAAGAGGCCAGCCAAAAGAAACAGTAAAAAAGGCAAGAGAATACCTGAAATCTATACATTTACAAAACTTTACTGATATAGGAAATGAACAAGATTTTCAAAATACACTGAATGAATACACTTTAAAATTACAGCAAGAACTCCCTTCTAAATCGTGGGGGATAGCGAGAAAAGTCATGAATATTTTCCTTTTCCAAGCCACACATGACGTTTTGCTGAATCGGGAATTCTTTCTTGATAATATAAAAATTTTTCTAGAGATCCCTCTGGACAACCCAAATTCCAAGAAACTTAAAGAATTTGCAAAGAAAGAAGAAATTGATATATCATGGAGAAATATCTACTCTTTACAACCAGACATCAATCAAAAATTTCAAGATTATGCGGGGAAATATGCCCTTGAAACCTATCAATGCGAGAGATGTTATTTGGATGTGTATTGGTGGAGATCCTAAATATCAACCATTTTCATCGAGAATCATCAAAACAACGGCTTCACAAACGGAAACAGGATATTTGCCAGCACCACAAGAGTAAACACAAGGCCAATCATCCCGAAGAGCTGCACGGCTTTCTCCTTTTCCACATATTTCATCAGAACTGCATGGAGCATCCTTCCACCGTCAAGCGGGCCGATGGGAACGAGATTGAAGAGGCCGATTCCGATATTGAGGAGGAACATGAACCTCAAGAGCCCCGTTATCCAGACAATGAATCCCGGCAGCATACCATAGCTCTCCTTGATTCCCGGCTTGATGCGTGATGACTGGCTTAGGGATGCTCCCATGTACGCGGCAGTCTGGTTTTTTGGGTTTTTTGCCAGGGTTATGGAGTATTGGCCTTTATCGGTTTTGAGTTGAATTGTGTCCCCTGGAATTTTCCCTTTAAGCTCTTTAGAGAGATTATTCACATATTTGGTTGGGATGCCATTGATCTGCTGCACAACTTCCCCTTTTTGGAGTCCGGCCACTTTTGCCGGAAAATCACCATTGACAACATCCGCAATCTCAACGCCATTTGCTTCCACCATCTTTGCACTCAATGATGCAAATGGGAGGAGAAGACCCAAGGCAATGAGCCCCACAATCACATTCGAGAACGGCCCTGCGGCAAACACGGCTAGCTGTTGCTTCAAGGGCTTTTTGCGCAGCTTTTTTTCATCCGGCTCGACAAATGCGGCGGGGATAATGGGCGCCACTGTTTTGATGAAAAAAGAAACAAGGATTAGGGCAAGCCCAATGAAGATAGTAAGATCGGGAGAGGAAGTGAGGTTTAGGAGCGCATTTGGATCCTTCATCCTTCCCCACACACCTATCAGGAGAACGATTGCGCCAAGTGCCCTAAATGAAGTTCCCAAGAACGCAAACCCGCTCGATTTCACCTTGATGCCATATACCCTTGCGATGACGCCGTGGGCGAACTCGTGCACAAGCGCCACCACAAAGATGCAGATGATCCAGTATTCGATGGGTACGTAGAAGATGCCATTTGCCTTGATAGGCAAGACAGGAGCAACCCCCGGAGCTGCGCTTGGATTTGCGAAGAGCTGGAAGAGCCCCCTGATCAGCGCATAAGAGATGAAAACCATCCCAAGAAAACCGGCGATTATGCCCGCTGTGCCCAGCCACCTCAGCGGCTTGTTGTATTTTCCCGCCCAGGAATCCATCGCCGTAAGACCCCAGGTAGTGCGATACATCGAGAAGTACAGGAATGGCGGGAGAATTTTGTGCTCCTGCATTTCCTTGCGCCTGGCAAACACATAACCTGAAAGCGCTACAAAGAACACAATTGTGAAAATGACGCGGGGATCAATCATTGTAAGAAGCTACTTTTTTCTTACAGGGCGGAAGACGCTTGAGCCGCAGCCCCTGCAGTTCACTTTCTCCTCCCTGATCTTTACATTTGAGGCCTTGCGCTTCGCCTTGCATCTTCTGCAGACAAAGACTCCCCTAAACTTTCTCGCATCCGCCTCTGGAAATTTTACCATGGTTATCCACTCTTGATCTGCTTCATGACCTTATCATTGAGTATTATCCAATACAATATCTGGGTATTCTCCTTCACTTGCCCCTGGAGCTCTTCTGGAATTTGCAAATCAAACATCTCAAAACTCTCCGCGTCCATGACGCTCGCCATATTTCCGGTGACGGAGAGCACCTGCGCGTTCTTCTTCTCGATGATTGGCACATCCACGCTTTCCGATCCGGGCATGACTAGGACGCGCTTTTTCCCATCAAGAAGGCCGATGCCTTCCATCCTCACCTTTGCGTGGCCGTGCTTTCCAGGCCTTGAGGTCGAAACGCTCACAACCTTGCATGCCGCGCCATCGAGGACGACGGTCATGCCTTCCTTGACTGAGCCAGCGTCTTCCTGCTTTGTGGACATAGCCCATGTGAAAAAGAGCCCATTTAAAAAGATTTTGAATAGGCGCTTTGCAGAATCACTGGCTGAGCGCAAGGCGGATGTCTTCTGCTTTCACAGTCTTTCTCTTCGCGTGCTGGGCATACACCATCGCTTTCTTTGCAATTTCTGAGGATTTTTGCTCTAGGATATATTTCAAGGCATCCTTTGCATCCTCCCCCACGCGCTTTGCGCCTCCAAGCTTGAGGAGCTTTTCCATTGCCGCGAGAGGGAGGAATTTTTCTGCCATCATACTACTTAACTTTTTTTCATTATATAAAACTTTGTCAATTTTTGAATAAACAATGAGCTAATAGCAAATCTCCTTAATAATGGAACATTTGGGAGATTTGCTAGGATAGTAAATCGCAATTGTAAAATTCAAAAATTAATGCGATTTACTATAATAAAAAATCCAACCATTCACCACTTCCAAACAACCATTAATGAAAAACCAATTTGGAACTTACCACCTGAAAAACCCCGACCCCTTTCTTTTCGAGCGGGCGAATACAGACAACTCCCTCTCAAGCTGCCCGCTGTTTGGGAAGAGCGCCTCCTGCCTTCGGAATTCCGGCGAATGGTGGAAGCTGCGTCCGTTCTTATTTTTGAACTTGAGCTTTTTGTGGAGCATCTCATGGTACATCACATAATCCAACAGCCCAAACGGTGCGTCCTGGAAAATAGTGGAAATTGTAATCATATCCGAGCCATATTCATACTGGCCGAGCTTTGAGGTGGAGCCCGTGCCCCACTTGAGGTTTGTGATCTCAAGCATGCCGCTGAAAAACTGATCGTTATTGCGCTCAAATGATTCCTTTAGGATAGGGTCAGAATGGATTTTTGGAGCAGCGATGTGGATTTTGCGCATGAAGTGCGCGTACATGTCCATGTTGCTTGTCTGCTTTCTCACCTTGAATAGCTTTGCCAAAAGCTCCTGCACAAGCCCGATCTGGATTTCCCTTGAGATGGATTTCCACTTATGGCTGAAATTGAATTCAATGGCGTTTCCCCTTCTCTTGGCATTTCCGTTATATGGCCTGAATTTTCCTGAGTACACTAATGAGAATGAGTAGCGGGATGAATCTTTTTCCGGAAACAAGTCACTGAATGCGTCTTCAACAATTGCGTTCATGTCAATGCGCTTCGTAGCGTAGGAGCGCCGCAACCTTGCCAAAATCCCGCAATTGCGCCCCTTCCCTCGTCTCTGTTGAGATAATCTTCATGGTGGTGCTCATCTTCTTTGATTCTTCCTCGAATTGCGCAATTTTTTCATCGCCAATGCTCTCGGAGACAAGAAGGGTGTCCACCACTCCCATCTTCACGTGCCTCATGACCTCATTTTCGCCGTAGGAGACCATCTTCTGGTTCTTTGCAAGCGCATCAAGGAACTTCACCATTGACTTTTTCTCATCCATAATCTCCTCATTGGCAAGCACATCCTCGCTTTTCTCAACCAGCTCCTCAAGCCCGAATTCGTCCGTGTAGCTGAGGTCTTTAACCGCGATAATCTTCTTCTTCAATTCGTTTGTGATCTCGCCTTGCTCAATGAAATCGTGCTTTGTTGGGCCGGGACCGCCAACGATAATTCCCTTGAGGCCCTCGAGATGGAAAAACTGCTCCTTCATGTACTGCGCGACTTTGCGGTAATGGTCGCGCGCAGCGCCCTCCCGCTGCCTTGAGAAGCGCATCGCGGACTGGCCGCCTGCCTTGAATTTTCCCGGGACTTCTGAGTGGGTCTTTTGGAGCGGGATGATGGATTTTCCCTTGAGGAGTGCAAGCATGGCATCCCTTCGGTCAATAACCACAAGGCCGAACACTTCCTTGATGTCGAGCATGTCCCTTAGGATATCGAGCACGAATACCTTGTCGCAGCGATAGATTCTTGTTTTGAGGGGCACCGGCGGCTCGATACTCCATACCTTGACATCAGACCTTCCTTCCCTCTCAGCCACATTCCCCGAAAATGCGATCAGGCCATTTTCCGGAGTTCTCTTGTAGAGCTTGAGGTGCTGGATCATGCGCTCAAGGGCGTCAATGACGTTTTTCCTTGTCCCCGTTGACTTGATGTTTTCCGCAGTCCCCTGCTCTTCCGCGAGATGCTGGATAATCTTCACGAGCTCATACCCTTGCGGAACGTAGACAGAAACAAGCTCGGTGTGGCTGCCCCTGTATTTCTCAAGCTCCTTTATTATCTTCTTCAGGTGGAAGCGCTGGGTCTCGGTTATGGACATGGTTTTTTGAGAGAGCCCAAGGTTTATAAAACATTGCGTTGATTTTTTTGAACTGTCGAGAAAGAACTGTGCACCTGCCGCGCAAGTGACAAATTTATAAACTTTCATTTGCCAACATTAATTATGGAGCCAAGATTTCTTATCATCCCCGGCCTTGGCATGTATCTTTTCTACAAGGGATTTCGCTGGTGGGAGGAGAAGAAACTCATAGAGAACACGCCCACCTCAAAAGTGCGCTCGCTTGCGATGGGGTTTGTTGAGGTCTATGGGAAAGTCGCGCCGTTTCGGGGAAAGCTGCTCTCTGCCCCATTCTCCAAAAAACCATGCGTGTGGTGCAGGTGGACTGTCGAGGAATACAAGAGCAGAGGAAAGAGCTCACATTGGGATGTGATCCAAAAGGGAACACTTGGCGATTATTTTCTCCTCAATGACGGCACCGGAACTGTGCTCGTTGATTCCCGAGGAGCAACCATAGACATCCCTCTGGATTTTGAAGCGGAAAACGGGATGTTTGGCAAGAGATTGCCCCCCGCAGCACTTTCATTTCTTGAAACTAACAACATCCAGTTGAAAAGCATGTTCGGACTTTCAAAAAAAATACGGGTCCGCGAGTCTTTCCTTGCCCCGCAGGATTTGGTGTATATCATGGGCAGCGCAGGGGACAATCCGCTTGTGAAAGAGGGCACCTCCACCAAAAATGAGGCGGACATCACTATCCAAAAAGGAAAAGGTTTTTATTACATCTCTGATAAGCAGGAGAAAGATGTCCTGAAATCGCATCGCCTGAAGGTCTTTGGCGGCCTTTTCGGGGGAGCGGCGCTCATCATTTTCGGATTATTCATCGTATTTTTGGATTTTGGAATACTCTAACGGAGGGAGAAAATGGGAATTGGAATGTCAATGATTATCCTGATTGGGGTACTGCTTTTTGCCATTATCATCATCGCTTACTTCGTTGGGCTCTACAACCGGCTCATTGCCCTCAAGAACAACATCGAGAAGGCGTGGGCAAACATCAATGTGCTGCTCAAGCAGAGAACGGATGAGCTGCCTAAGCTGATTGTGTCCGTCAAGGGCTACATGAAGCACGAGAAAACGCTCTTGGAAAATCTCACCAAGGCGCGCACATCCCTTATGAAGGCAACAACCATGGAGCAGAAGGCGAAGGCAGACAATATGCTCACAGGAGCCCTCAAGACGCTCTTCGCGGTCGCTGAGAATTATCCCAAATTGCAGGCGAATGAGAATTTTCTCCAATTGCAGGATCGGATTTCCGGGCTTGAGAACGAGCTGTCTGACCGCAGGGAGTTCTACAATGATTCCGTGAATACCTTCAACATCCGCATCGAGTCATTCCCGGACATGATCATGGCGAACTGGATGAGCCTACTGAGAAAGGAGATGTTCAAAGTGGCTGAGGCGGACATGAGGGATGTGAAGGTGGAGTTCTGAGCTCATTTATCCTTGTTGCCTTTTTTGATTAAGACCTGAAGCATAAGCAAAACTTTCGCTTATCTTAAGCTGCTTATTGATGTCCTTATACATTTCATTTTTACGTTCAAGGAGTTGATATATTCCCACTAAACTGTCTTTGAACGCCTTGGCATCGAGCAACCTCTTAACCATTCCTTTCTGGAATCTTTCCCGAAGACCTTCAACTTCCTCAAATACTTCAGTAAGCACTTCCCTGACGTAGGTGAAATCATTTAACAACCGATTGGCAATCTTTTTATCAAATCTCTCCACCTTCCCGCCACTTTCTTCAATCTGCTTCTCAATCCCAAGGAGCCGAGTGTGCTCATCCACAAAAATAAGTAATTGATTCCTGATGTTTTCCATCAATTGGTCAAGAACCGCATCGAAATTCCTAAGAATCTCTGCTTCTTTGTTTGAAGGGGATAACTCAGGTATATTCCATATTGCATGGCCAAACAAGGGATTAACCACCAAACTGTGCTCGTATTTGGCCAGCATCTGAACCAACATCCCCTCCTGTTCAAAAAGTGTGCCTTCTTTTTTTGAGAGCGCATCCAAATCCTTAATCATCTTACCATAGAGACTATTTACGGCTTGGTTTGCGGCCTGTACTATAGCACTGTTTGCCATAATCCTACCTTTCCAAACAAAAGCTTATTAATTTTTCCAAAGTAATACTTCAATTATACAGAAGGGCTTCAACGATAGATTTAAAAATACCCATCCTCCCCCTAACCATGCCATCTACCATATTGGGGCTATGGGGTAGCTTGGATCATCCTTTCTGGTTTGGGACCAGAAGACCCCGGTTCAAAACAGCCCTCAGGAAGCCCATCACGTTCACGAAGGAAAGTTGACAAATGGATTTTTTCCATTTTTTTCGGTCAACCAATTTATTCGCGAGCCGCAGACGAGCCGAAAGAAAAGGTTGATGAAAGTCCGGGTAGCCCCATTTTTACGAGCACGAGAATTCCATGAAAAAAGACGAGAAACTCAAAAGCGTGAAGCGCTTTGGCACACGATACGGCCGCACCCTGAAACTGAAATTCGGGCTGATTGAAGCCGAGCAGCGCAAGAAGCACAAGTGCCCCTACTGCGCCGCAGTCCAGGTCAAGAGGATTGCAGCAGGCATCTGGAACTGCACCAAATGCAAGATAAAATTCACCGGGCGCGCCTACACCATCACCAAAAAACAAATCGAGCAGCAGCACGAGCAAAAGTCCCCTGTCTTTGAGCAGAAGGAAGAGCAGCCGCAAGATGAGGAGCAGCAGGAAGCGTAACCATGATAGAATACAAATGCTTTGAGTGCAACAAGAAGGTTTCTCCCGATTATTTGAGGAAGAAAATCCGATGCCCCTACTGCGGAAGCAAGATCCTTTTCAAGCCGCGAAGCGGCACAACCAAAATAAAGGCAATTTAGTTCTTCTCCACCATGGCAGACGTCAGCCCAGAAACAGAGCAGAAGATAAGCCAGCTCCAGATGTTTGAGCAGGGGATGCAGTCCTTTCTTTCCCAGAAGCAGCAGTTTCAGTCACAGATTGTTGAGCTCAATTCCGCACTTGAAGAGCTTTCTACCTCCCCGCAGGCGTACAAGATAGTTGGGAATGTGATGCTTCTTACGGATAAGGATGAGCTGAAAAAAGACCTTGAGAGCAAAAAAGAGATGCTTGAAATTAGGATTCGGGCCATTGAGAAACAGGAATCCCACCTGAAAGAGAAGGCAACGAAGCTGCAGGAAGAAGTGCTCAGGAATATCAAGAATTAGATATATAACAACATTGTACCATGAACACCGAACACCTTGATCCATTGGCCGACGCAATCTTTCTTATTGGAGAAATCGCCTCGGACCAGAATGTCCCCCGTAATGTGCGGGCGAAGATGCAGGACATCCACGCGAAGCTGCAATCGAATGCCGAGCATTCCGTCAAGGTGCATGATGCAGCGAACGTGCTTGATGAAGTCTCAACCGATGTGAACCTTGATCCCTTCACGCGAACCCAAGTGTACAGCGTCATCTCAATGCTTGAAAAGCTGCAATAACGCCCTCCTATGAAACTGGCCCATTACCTTGCTGCCCGAGTTCTTTGTTCCAAAACCGACGCTGAAAAGACATCCTCTGCGCTGAAGGAATTATTATCTTCGGGAAATTCGCACTCTGAAATTCCCGTTACTGAAAGCCCCGGCGAGGAGCCAACTCAGCTAGTTCTTTTGAGCTCGTTTCTGAAAAAAGAATCCGATATCAACCATCTCTTAAAATACATAATCAAAAACATCTCTGCAAAAGACAGAGAACTGATAGCTGATGAAGCGGAGATGAGGGTTGATGACCATCTTGATTTTTTCATCCGGCTCGATAAGGAAGCGTGGATTTTGGGGAGGAAAATAATTCTCACAACCTTGGGAGACTGCTTTCATTTGACCATAAGCCTCGCTGCCTTTCCCAAGAGAAAAGATCGGGCGGTTGCGCTTGTGAGGCAAATCTTTAAAACGGGATGAATTTCCAAGAAGAAAGGTGAAACTACAATGGCATTTGACAAGAGCTTGGATAAGCAATTATTTTCAGAGACGGTGGAATTTGAGACGAGCAAGATAACCGTTGGGGTGTATTCTTACAACGACGGCGAGAAGAAGCTGCAGCTCTCGCGGGAGACGCGCAACATGGACGGAGAGTTCACATTTGCGAAGCTTGGCAGGATGTTTAAGGATGAAGTTGAAGCGGTTCTTCCTTTGATGAAGAAAGCGCTTGAGAAGATGTAGCGACTTTTTGCAAACCCCTCTTTATAACTAAGGAACACTTCTTTTGAATGGAGTGAGTTCTCTCTCAAATATGCCCTTTATCTTTTTCCTATTTTCTACAATCTTTACTTTTTCTTCTTCACTCAATTCACTTGGAAGATCGTTTCCCTCAAACCATCCAGGGTTATGGACAAAAATGGCGAACGTTTCTGCAATATACTCCTGAACATCCTTCTCAGAATGCTTCGATGGGAACATAAATGGGGTTTTATCTACAATATTATAACGTATAATCAGACCATTCGTATTAAAACGTGGTTTTGTCTGGAGACCAATCTCCGGCAAAGTACTCACAAAAGAATCCATAAGAGGACCTCCTCTTGACGATTTTTCTTCATTATATCTTTCCGAAATGGTGGCGGGATTAAGTAATCCTTCTATGACATGTCCAAATTCATGGGTAAATATTTCTTCTCCGTAATATTCAAGCAAAGATTCAACGCTAGGAGATTCACCTGCCTTAACAGATATTTCAGGATTTTTTAAATCAGACGTAGGGGTCCAAAAGATAAGGTGAGGAAATATTCCATTAACAAATGCTTCAACATTGTCATCACCGGGACCTCTTGATATTGAATTGTCCGATTCAACTATAACTACTGGATAAATCCTTCCATCTTCCAATTTTGTAAACTTTTTGAAATCTAAATCAAGCCTCTCCCGCATAATCTCTAATTGTTTTGAGAATATCGAAAGTTCATATGCTGAAAAATAACCATCCATGGAAATCCCATGCTCTTGCCAAATGGCCGATCTTTCTTCTTTAATTGCATTTGCAACAATTGAGGACATTGTGTGTACATTTTTATTATTATCAAAAAAATGATTCACAAGATTGCTTTGAACGGGCTGTAATTCGAGAGGAACTGCACCTCTTTTTTCAATTGCAATCTCAGATGATATCTGGGGGACATCCCACCCCTCCGAAGTCCAAAGTGATGGAAATATCTCTTTTTTTGGTTCTGTCAATTTGGTATCTTGAGCCCCTTGAGGGTGCTGAAAAAGCTCTTTCTTCACATTTTTCCCATTAACAGTGACTGTATTGTCATCATTCTCGATTCTCACCCAACCATCCGTCTTCACAACCGGCAACTGGGATTCTTGTGCAACAACTTCAAGGTAGCCTTTCTCCTCTATTCTACCTATATCAAATTTCAATTTATCATTTTGCCAAAAATAAGGAAGGCGACTTTTTGTATAATCAGAATAAACCTGAAAATAGCTTTGTCTTGGATCATCAAGAAATTCAATTGAGAACCCCGAACCCTTCCCAATTAATTTTTCTCCAAAATAAATTCCATTAAAATCTGAAGCATCAGAACATCCCTTCACATTGCAGATATCAACATAACCTGAATACGCATCAATGAGAACTCCATTGATCACTGCTTTATCCTTTAATTCCACATATAATTCACCCTTAACGAAAGAGACATCTCCGCTCACTGCGAAAGCTCCATCAAGGTAATTTACGGTAACTGTGGGGGGTATTCTTATGGTGTAAATCTCATCTGGGCCAGGGAGGGGAATATTCAAAGAGTTCAAATTCTCTTTTTCATTATCAACGGAAAAAATTATTTTTCCATTTTCTTCAACGGAAAATTTTCCTTTAGAATGAAAATCTTTATCTATCTGGGTCGAGAATCCTTCAGCAGTTTTCAGGACTCCATCTTTCAAAGCCAAGGAGGTTCCGACATTATATACCAGGTTGATCCCATTCTCCTGTAAAATAGATATCATATGGTCACGATTGACATCCTTGAGATTGGGAATATCATTTATCCTTGCCCTTATCTGCTCAAGGCTAAGGTCATCTCCTCTTCCCTCGGCAAAAACTCTGTCGAGATCAAGCATATCTGGCGGCACTTTCCCGACATCAGAGCTGGAATCTGAATAATCAAAAGTGCTCCAATCATCCCCACAAGGATTATCAGGAGTTCCGCAGGATGATACTGGGGAGATTACCCACAGCACCCAAAGCAAGCTTGCAAACATCTGGCGTTTCATGTCACTCCTCCTTTTTTCTGCCGCGCCAGAGCATCATCCAGGCATTCCTTGAGAAATAAGGAATCTTGGATTTTTCCCGCATTCTTGCATGAAAAGTCGTCATGCCTTATTGCAAAAGTAAAATTATACACCTCAGCAATGCTGTTGTTAAAATCCCGCAACTCAAAAATAAGAGTATTGTTCAAATATTCGATGAATTCAACCGAAAGCTTGCTGGACTCCCCAATCTCCAATAAACAACTGATACATACGCTTGCAGGGTCCTGTAAATACGATCCAATTATCCCGATTGATGCGTTTCGCATCGCGAAAATATGGACTGAAGGAACCTCCACAAAAAAATCCTCCATTAAAAATTCCCCCTTACCAATATTCCCCTTCAGGGGATAATTGAGGTTGATGGAAAAACTATCTGCATTAATCCTTGAAACTATCTCCGGAGACCCTGCTTCAATTGAAACTCCTCTTTCGGAAAAATAATCGAATCGGCCAACACAGGATGGAAAGGCCGCAAGGACATACCCCGACACCTCATTTTCCATAGATTGAATCGATGGGACAAGATCCAAACTGTATGCCCCATAATCCGGCAAGAAATAATACGGAACAATCCGATTAAGGTAATCCATTCCCTGATATGGGGAATGGATATATCCTCCTTGCCTTCCTAACATTTTAAGACTCTCCACTGCCTTGATTTTAAGGCACGATTCGACCAAATTCCTAACCTCATTGACTATAGAAACTGAAAGGGCACTATCCACCTCATCATTTATTTTTATCTTATCAACATTTTCAATATACAAATATACACTCCCAATAATGATAACAATTAATCCTACAATTAAGAAAATTGAAATTTGACCTTTTTTAGCCAACGCATAAAGTGTAAGTCTCATTTATATATTGGTGATTTTGCTATATATAATCCTTTATCTTATGCCTCCATTCCTCATGGATGAGCCAGAGCACAAGGATAATGGCATCAAGGCCAAGAAGCGCATCGCTTGAGAATGGGCTCGGGCAGAAGCCAAGAGGAATACCCGGGAACCAGGTGAGGTTATAGTCGCTTGCAAGTCCGCAGTCAAGTGAGATGTGGGTGAGCCAGCCAACTGCGATGATAGTGAAGAAAAGGGCGATATGCTCATACGATACCTTCTTGCCAAAGATTTTTGTGCTTTTCTTTCTCTGGAAATAGAAAGGGAGAGCAAGAAGCAAAAACACCCCTGCAAAGAAGACAGAATGGGATACGACGCGATGAATAGAGACTACCTCTCCAAACAGTGCATTAAGGGTCCACTCGAGGGGAACGTCCAAATCAGGAAGCAGGCCTGCGATTCCCCCAAGGAGGACAAACCAGGTGGAAAATTTCTTCTTTGCAATGTAATCCCGATAGAGGTCAATCAATACAATTGCGACAATGACGTGTGTTACCGCGTAGGCCACAATTAACATATTGGCAATGCATTATTTAAACGTTACTTATCGAAACACATAAAAATCACCATATTACCCTTCTTGCTATGCCCAAGATGAAGATTGCGCCATCAATCCTTTCTGCCGACCTTGCGCACATCAATTCTGAAATTGGGCAGGTGGAGAGCTATTCTGATCTGATCCATGTGGACATCATGGACGGTAAGTTCGTGCCGCCAACGACGGTTAATTCTGCGTTTGTGAAGTCCATCCATACAAAGGTTCCGCTCGATGTTCATCTCATGGTGCAGGAGCCCTCTGAGAAATACATTCAAGGATTTATCGATGCGGGAGCCCATTCCATCACTATCCATGTGGAGGCGTGCAAGAACCCGAGAAAGCAGCTTGAGTACATCAAAAAGAAGGGCATTCAGGCGTGCATTTCCATCAAACCAAAGACCCCTGTTTCTGCGGTTCTTCCTTATCTTAATTTGGTGGATATGGTGCTTGTGATGAGCGTTGAGCCCGGCTGGGGTGGGCAGAAGTTCATGAAGGGCATTATGCCAAAAGTTAAGGACTTGCGAAAGTTGAAGCCCAAGATTGACATTGAGGTTGACGGCGGCATTGATTCGCAGACTATTGCGATTGCCAAAAAGGCAGGAGCCAATGTGTTTGTCGCGGGGAGCGCAATCTTTGGGGAAAAAGACCGCGCCTCTGCGATTAGGAAATTGCGCAAGGCCATTTCCTGATTCTCTCTGCTTTTCCTTCTCCTGACCAGAATATTTAAAAGAGGGCAATTCCCTTTGCTATCCATGACAGATAACTTCAAGGTGACTCCCTGGGAAGTGAGGGGCAATGTTGATTATGAGCGGCTGGTCAGAGAGTTTGGCGTGAAGAAGATTGACGAGCACCTGCTCAAAGAGATTAAGCATACAACGGGAGAATTGCACCCCTTTCTTAGAAGAAATATCTTCTACGCCCATATGTATCTTGCGGAGACATTATCTGCGCACAAAAAAGGCGAGAAGTTCTACCTCTACACGGGAAGGGCCCCATCCGGTCCTGTCCACATTGGTCATCTTGTTCCCTGGATATTCACGAAATGGCTACAGGAGAAATTCAAGGCGCCTCTGCTTTTCCAAATACCGGATGAGGAAAAATTCCTCTTCAAGGACGGGCTCACACTTGAGCAAACCCGCACCTTTGCGTATGATAACATCCTTGACATTATCGCCTGCGGATTTGACCCGAAACTGACCAAGGTATTCCTTGATACTGAATATGCGGGTCATATGTATAAGCTTGCGTGCAGGGTGGGGAAGAAAATCACCTTTTCCACTATTAAATCTACTTTTGGCTTTGAAAACGATAGGAACATCGGCGAGATATTCTACACCGCGATGCAATCCGTCCCTGCCTTTTTGCCAACTGAGATGGAAGGGAAGAAAACAAGGGTATTGATTCCCTGCGCAATCGACCAGGACGTGCACTTCCGCCTCACGCGCGATGTCGCCGAATCGCTTGGCTACTACAAGCCCGCGACGATTCTTTGCAGGTTTCTTCCCGGCCTTCAGGGCATGAATGAGCAGGGCAAGATGTCCTCCTCTGAGGAGTCCACAACCATTTACACCAAGGATTCTGCTGAAATCGTCAAGAAGAAGATCAACAAATATGCTTTTTCAGGCGGGCGGGATACGGTTGAAGAGCACAGAAAGCTCGGCGGTGTTCCTGAAGTTGATGTCGCGTACCAATGGCTCACTTTCTTTGAGGAGGATGATTTGAAGCTGAAGCGCATTTATGACGATTACAAGTCGGGCAAGATGCTCTCCGGGGAGCTGAAGGCGGTCCTCATCGAGAAACTCAACCATTTCCTAGCAGACCACCAAAAGAAGCGCGAGAAGGCGAAAGGGCAGGTTGAGAAGTTTATGCTGAGGGATTGATTTCCACTTGAAACCAAAAAAATTCTTCAAGATCTGCCCACATTGCGGCAGTACAAATATTTCAATCAATCTCAATAATCTTGCATTATATGGTTTTTCTTTGATGGATATCTGCAAAGATTGCAATTATGGGTATCCAAATGGTCAATTATTTCCTGAAATTGACGAATCAAAAATTGAAGCTTTTAAGAAAAGCATCAAGTCAAAAAAGAAAAATTAACTTTTACTATCCGCAACCCTTAAATATCCAAAATCCAAGAAGAAATGAAAAAGAGGTGCCTCATGAGAAAACCAAACATCACCGCACTATCGAGCAGCTTTATGCTCACGAGCATGGTGGGATTCATCGTCTCCGCGTTCTTTGTCTATGGCATCTCAAAGCCGTGGGGCTTCACCTTTGGGCTGTTCTTTGGCATCATGTTCATCTCGTCGATGATCTCGATGACCTATGCGCCGGCTGATTTTGACCATAGGAAGAAAAAGAAGAATTAGTGTTTTCTTAAAATGACATATTTTATCGGGGGAGCCCCATTGGGATTGAGCTGAGGCGCCGGGACGTCCATCACTTGATACCTTATTTCTTCCAACATCCCTTCCCGTATTTCCCATTTGCCCTCTGTAAGAACATGGATGCCATATCCTCCCTGCGCTGTTACCTTGCTGGCCTGCTCAAGGACAGATTTTTCCCTCTGCCAGTTCGGATGCCTCCATCCATTAGAGGATACGTGGCCAAAATAGCCTACTGAAATTGTTAAATCAAACTCCACTCCCCCAACCAGTTCCTCTATCTTTAGAACATTCCCCTGAATAAATGCAATAGGATTCTCTCTTATGAATTTTTTCCTTGTACTGTTCCCGTCAAGCCACTGGTGGTATCCGGCCAAATCAACTCCCGTCACTTGCGCCCCCCTTGACGAGAAATAGGCAGCCAATACCGGGCCGCAATTCTCAAAATAATAAGGGGAAAAGGGCACATTATGTCCGCATGCCAATTCGAGCACCCGCACGCCCTGCAGGGAGGGAAACACTGATTCCGCAATTGCAATTGCACCCAGATGCTGCTCTCCCAGCAAACCTTGCCATCTTGAATCCACTCCCCTTGCTCGTGTTTTAACCGGAATATCCATCTGAGAAAGCCCCCATAAGCCCAAAGAAAGTCCCAATCATTTTTAACTATTGCGCTTAGAAATTGGATAATCCTTCTTCACATCTCAATTGTCTTCTTCATCCCTTTTGTTATCGCAGAAGGGGCTTCCCCGCCGTGCCAGGTATAACGGGGGCGCACGCGGATTGGGAAAATGCGCTCATTGGCGTCATCGAAGACGACTGCTGCGCCTGATTCGCGCGGAAGGATGGCAAGATTCTTGTCCAAACCCTCGCGCATGTAGCTTTGCATCAATGCCCCAAGCGCCTCGACATCAATGTTTGCTGTGAGGCGGTGCGCGATGACAACGTCTGATTGGGTAATCACATCGGAATGGATTTTTCCCGGCTGCTGGGTTGCAAGAACCAAGGAGATTCCTGGTTGCCTCCCTTCCCTTAAGATGGTGATGAGGGATTTTGATGCTGCGGTCTTTCCCTTGTTTGGCAAAAACTCATGTGCCTCGTCAATGACAAGCCATACCAACGGCTCCTTATTTTCCTCTTCCTCCTCTCGCTCAAAGAGACTGGTCTTTTTCTCAATGTCTTTAAGCTCCTCATTCTTACGCGAGACCATGCGCTGCAAAAATAATTTCTCTGCAATAAGGCCGATGACAAGGGCGCGCACCTGATCCCCACCGGAGAGAGAGGTGTAGCAGCTCACATCAAGGACTGTCACCTGGCCGGGCAGCACCAGATCTTCAATTTTTGTTCCTTCTTTACTAAACAGCCCCCACTGCTCTGCGAGCAAAAAACGGTTTTCTGCCGCATCCTTCACAGTTTTCTCTGAGCGCTCATCGGATGCGATTGCCTCAATGAGGTCCTTAATGCCATAGCTCCTCGCAGTTTCGCGCAATTCATCCACTACCCTCTCAATGAGCACCCCTACCGGCTCTGTTTGGGAGATGTCAAAGATGAGAAGCCACTCCGCAGCTGTAATTTCACTTGGCTGGATTGAGAAGGGGTAATCTGTTGGAATTCCCTTCTCCTTGTATTCCTTAAAGAAGCCGATCGGGGTGAAGATCTTTACGTTGAGGGGCCTTGCCTCAATCCCCCATTCCTGAAGTAAGGAAGATTCTTTCTTATTGGGGTAGCGCATGGTCCAAAAGATGCCCATGGTATCGAGCATGATAATGGAGATGTTCTTCTTCACCTCGTCCGGGAGATCGTTAATGCCTTCGGCGATGACGCCCATGGTATAACTTTTTCCCGACCCCCTTTTACCCGCGATAAAGACGATGTGGGAGCGAGAAACGTCCAAGTATACTTTGTGGGAAAGAGAAGTTACCTGTCCCATCTTGACGTATTGCTTGCCCAGATAGACCGTCGCATAGGTGCCAAGCTTTTGCCGCTCCGGCTCTGTCCTTCCGAGAATGGTGTCGTACATAAGAGAGGTTGCACATTCTTAGTTTAATCCTAGTTATTATCTGATTGCCGCCCTTTAAGATACTTGTTCAATCCAGCCACCTCCCATTGACTATCCTTTTATTCTTTTAGTGAAACTACTGAGTAATGAAAAAAGAGAGAAAGGTTTATTTACTCTTAGCCTCTTGTGGCTTTTGGGGTATTGCATTATGGTTCGCAGGAAAAAATCCAGGAAACGCTCTTTGCAGCGATTGCATATTATCCTGCTCGCGGCATTCGGAATGATTGCCCTTATTGGGCTTGCCATCCTTATCATTGGAATCCTAAATGGAAACCTCAAGGCCCCACAAACAGATATCGTCGCCCTTGTGAATGGGGAGCGCATCAGCGCAAAGGAGCTTGACTCCTCATACCAGAACGCGATTCCAAAGCCCTATCAGGAGTTTGTGAGCAAGTGGCAGTTCCTCAATGAGTCGGTCATTGCGCAGAAGCTTCTTTTTCAGGAAGCGCAGAAGATGGGATTTTTGGCATCGCAAAGCGAATTTGAGGAATCCCTTGAGGCGCTTCTTGAGGAATCAAATCTCACGCAACAGCAGCTTGATGATGAACTCCTGGCATCAGGGCTTGAGGGCAAAGACCTTGAAGCAACACTGCGCGCGAGGATCACCATCTTGAAATATGTCAACGCAACCATCCTGCAGGATATTTTTGTCAGCAAAAAGGAAGTGGAGAAATCCTTTGGTCAAAACCAATTTTCAGAGCATAACATCTCCCTTGATGAGGCATATGCTTTTCTTGAGCAGCAGCTTCTGGTTGAAAAACAGAGCCAGGCAGTACTCGCGCTGATTGAACGCCTTCGGGAGAATGCGAGCATCACCCTCTTCATAGAGCAGGCGGAGAGAGGCATCACTTCCTTTGAGAAGAAGGGCGATAAGATCTGCTCCCAGAATGGCAGCATCAAGATCAGGATGTTCATTTCCACCTCATGCAAAGAGTGCAAGCCGCTTGCTTCCAGACTCACAAAACTTCTCAATGAATATGGCGCAGAGAACATCACCTTTGCCGCTTCAATTTGGTTGCTTGACACCGGAGATAACCTTTTGACTAAGGAAAAGGAATATGGTGTTCCTCAACTTGAAGTTGAATTCTTCAAGCGGCTCAGCCCGGAAAGCAAAGTCCCTGCGTATTCATTTGGCTGCCTCTACACAAGAATTGGCCATTTGCCCGGAGCACAAGGAAACCTCAATGCAGAGGAAAAGGAATTTAATTCAGTGATTGACACGCTGCTCTACGATAATGGATGATCCAAGCATAGAGAGGAAACTGAAGCTGCTCAAGGAGAGCTTGGATGCTGGCATCATTGATTTGGAAGAATACCATCTGAATAAGGCAAAGCTTGAGCAGAAGCCAAAGGAGCAGCCAGTCAGGAAAGAAGCCCCTGCTTTTTCCCATAAAGATGAAACCCCCGAAGCGCACGCGAAGAAAGCCGCAGCATCAGACATGCCCCCTAAGGAAGAGCATTCAGGGAAGGGAGGAGAGCACCCCCCACAATCAGAAATAGATGAGCTAATCGATCCTATCAAAGGAAAAATAAAACCAATTCCTTCTTCTGAAGACGAACGCCAAGGAAAAAAAATCCATGAAAAGCGCGCGGTTCATGCTCCTGAGACATCTCTTCAAAAAAAAACTGAGCCAAAGAAAAAAGAGGAAAGACACACCCTTGTGATTTCCTTATGGGTTATTGGCGCGCTGCTTCTCCTTGGCATGCTGGTGTTTCTCTCTATCACCCTTGAGAAGGCAGCAATCAATGAGACCAAGCATAAGAGCGTTGAGAAAAATCCCCCCATTGCCTGCTCCACACATACTGACTGCAGAATGCCCGGAAAGGAATACCGCTGCTTACGTCCCGGCACACCTGACGCATCCTGCGAGCGTAAAGACGCTGTTTTGGTCAATGTCACTATACTAAACTCGGATGGCTGCAGCCCGTGCGATACTTCGCGCGTTTTAGGGATACTTTGGGAATGGTTTCCCGGCGCTCAGATGAAAAAAACAGACGCTTCATCAGATGAAGGAAAATCCCTTGTAAAGGAATACAGCATCACTATGCTTCCCGCGTATATTTTGAGCAATTCAGCAGAGCACTCGCTTCTTTTTTCAGAGGTGAAGGCCGCATTTAGGGCTTCAGGAAGCGGCTATGCCATGAAAGATGGCGCATCGGGAGCGGTGCTTTACCTTGGAAGAAAAGAGAAACCAAAAACACTTGATATTTTCCTTGCGCCCGATGAGGAATCATCAAAGAAAGCTGTGCTGAACATGAAGGAATTCACAGATGCCTTTACCTCTGAGGCAACATTTACGGTGCATATTGTTTCCGGAACCAACAGTTCAGAACCTGCGGCTTGCATTTCCTTATCATATCCGGATAAGATAACTTCTTATCTGTCGTGCTCTGCTGCGGAGTCACCTGCACAATGCCTCTCCTCAAATGGAATTTCTGCCCTGGACATCTCCTCCTGCG
Source organism: uncultured Methanosarcinales archaeon (assembly GCA_964438385.1). GTDB lineage: Archaea > Nanobdellota > Nanobdellia > Woesearchaeales > GW2011-AR4 > GW2011-AR11. Next base: position 47,781 of record CAYTKI010000027.1, read on the forward strand.
TTTTGCGCGGGGAAGGTGGGCGCATCATTGAAAATGAAGCAGCGCTTTTGAAGTCTCTTGGGCTGCCAACTCCCTCATTTTTGCTTAACAACAACCAACGCATCTCTGGAGTTCAGGCGGCGGATTCTCTTCGGTCACAGTACTGCGAGAGGAATCCGGGCAGTTTGTGCGGGAAGGAGTTGAGGAAGAGCTTGGTTTGAATATTGGTTTCTTTTAGGAACATGCTTTTTCCCACACTTCAGTAATTGCAAACGAATTTATAGGAGCTTTCTTTTGAAGAGGGGATTGGGGGGTGTTTGGCCGCATCACCAAAGACATTGACCCATATGACACCACTGACTATCCGACCAAGAAATACGAATATTTCTTTGACGGCACTGCCCCAGAAACCATCAAAGTCTCGCAGAAAACAACATCCAATAACACCCTTAACATCTATTACGTCTATGACGGCCTTGGCAATTTAATACAAGTCAAATCCCCCGCCGAGGAGGGGCAGCAGGTTGTCAAGAGCATCTTTTATGACGGCCTTGGGAGGGTGAAAGAGGAGCAAAACCCGTTCTTTGACCAGTCCTCTGCACACGTATCAGCAACGGCAAACCTTTCAAACAAAACAAGATACATCTACGATTCCATTGGCCGAGTAACCTCGGTCATAAACCCCGATAGCACGTTCATCAACACGACCTACAACCAATCCACCATAGACGACTACGATGCGAATGGCAATCGGCATACCTACATTTTGGACTCCTATGGCCGCATCGTTGAAGTGAGGGAGTACAACACTGATTATTATATTGGAGACAACCAAACCTATAATACAACTTATGGCTACAATTCCGCCGACGAATTGGTCGGCATCCGGGACAATTACGGGAATAATTTCAACTTCACCTATGATTCGCTGGGCCGAAAGATTCGGCTCAAAGACCCTGATTTGGGGACGTGGGCGTATTCTTATGATGTGGCTGGCAATCTCCTCTCCCAGGTGGGGGGAGGCGGAAATCTTATAACGGGAGATTCGTATTATCGGGAGTATAATGAATTGAACCAGCTCATCAGAATCAGGAGCGGCAACCTTAGCACGGGGCCTGTTCTGGAAGAGTACACCTAGCATACGGTTGAGGAGCGCATCCTCATCAAGGATGTCTATCAAAACGGCACCAAAAACTACACTTTTTACTACAGCCATTATGCAGAAATTATTTTAATTCCCCCTTCCTCAGGCACTATGGTAACCTCCCCATCATCCTTGAAATTGTACTTTTTAGCCAGATCCTTAGGGATGCGAAGTCCAAGGCTCTGCCCCCACTTGGACAATTTTGCGCTGTACCTTTTCAGGTTCCGATATTTGTCTGTAACCAGATGAAGCTGGGCCATATTGAGCACTTCCTCTCCGCATTTACGACACTTGAAATAGTTGTAGGGAACACCGTCTGGTGTTTTGGATGCCATTTCCTTCATTTTCCCGCTGCATTCAGAGCATGTTTTCATATTACTCACCTTTTTCCACTGTAAATATTTTTATCGTGGTTCCCAGTATCTCTCCCACGCAAATCACATCGAAATGCTTGTATTTTTTGATGAATTTAACATTTCTTTTTGCGAATCTTTTGATTTTGCCGCCCTTTAAGGTCGCTTCAATCATGTCGGGGGTTATTTCCCTTTCCAAAGCGCGGATGAATGCGTGCCTGCGTATCTCAATCGAATACTGTGAAATATCCATTGCTATCACTTAATATCTTAAGATATCTTTTAATATTTAAATCTATCGGTAATCGACTCAACTCCAGCAAGGTATTGGAAACTCCGATGTTCATCCCTCAGATAAATGAAAAAAAGAAAAAATAAAATTAAAGATCAGACACCGTCAGTATCTGCACCCTGCTCTCGCCGGGCTTAACTTTGGAGTCCATGCCGACTAGGACCTTCACATTCGAGGCCTCGGCAGAGTTGACAATCTCCAAATCAACTGTCCCATCAACAACGACCGCGTGCACGCCGTTGCCCACGCTCTTTAAGGTGGTTGCAAGCTCGGACATTGGGACTTTTCCAAGAATCTTGAGCTTTGAATCCAAAATTTCCGCGCCACGGGTCCCAATCAGGTTCTCGAGCATGGTCTTGTAGATTTTTTTCTCCTCAGGGGCAGTTTGCGGCCTTTGGGCATGCTGCATTGGCTGCGGGCGCTCATCAGGCCTTCTCAATGGAAACCTTGGCGGCTCCCTTGGGCCTGGGCTTTGCTGAGGGGCAGTCCTCTGCTGGAATTGCTGCGGTGGGCGCTGCCCTCCATGCTGCTGGGGATACCTCTTGAACATCTGCGGGGCAGTCCTTTCTACATCCCTGCTCAATTCAAGCTTTGCCTGCTCTCCTGCCATCCTGCTTCGAAGGCACTTGTGGATCTCCTTTTTGGTTATCTCCTCCACTTCTTTACCATCAGGCGCTTTAGTAATGAAATCGACTTCCGCGACTGCAAGGAGCTCCTTGATTATCAAATCCCCTCCCCGGTCACCATCGACAAATACAGTTACTGTTTTTTTGCTGCACATATCGATAATAGTCTGTGGAACTGAGGTTCCATTCAATCCGATAGCGTTCTTGAATCCATGCCTCAACATATTGAGCACATCCGCCCTTCCTTCGACGATAATGACCTCATCGCTTTCATCAATGGCAGGGCCTGCGGGAAGCCGATCCTGGCCATATTCTACAACTTCCATGACCCTTACTGCGGATGATACTTCATCTGCAAGCTCCTGCGAGTCAGGCATTGTGCTATCAATCATCTTTCTTAAAAGCTCTTTTGCCCTTTCAATGACCTGGGTGCGCTTGCTTATGCGCACATCTTCGATATTGGTGACCTGTATCTTTGCGTTGCAGGGACCAATCCTTTGGATTATCTCAAGAGCAGCACCGACAATTGCGGTCTCTGCCTTATCCAAAGATGATGGGATAATGATAGTTCCTGAGGTCTTTCCAAGTTTAGTATCGGTATTCACCTCAATTCTTCCTATTCTTCCAGAGCGCTGCAATTCGCGCAATTCCAAGTCAGCCCCGAGAAGCCCTTCAGTCTGGCCGAAAATCGCGCCAATCACATCGGGCCTATCTACAGTGCCGTCAATCTCGATTGTCGAATGGATGATATATTTTGATGAAACCAAGCTTATTTTTGCCATTGTAACCACACTCCGTGTTTCGCTGTACAAGGCATTAGAACAAGTTTATCTTACCCACACATTCTGCTTTGCTTATTTCTGCACAGTGATATTTCCTGCCATATCGGATAAAGGAAATGTGTTTGAATGAAACTTGCCTGATGCCTTTGTAAATATGACGCCCGCAATCACTAACCCCCAAACTCAACGCTTGCTTTTTAGCGACAGCTCCTTTGGGTACTCTCGTGTCGGGCTTGAATACATGCCAATGCCGCATCGGCCTAGGCCTAGACGTGGCATTTCGCCTGCATCCTGTCCTTATGGTAGGGCATCGTGTTATTTAAATGTTCTCTTTTGCCTTACTTTTTATTTATTTTCAATATGATAAACATATTAAAACCCTAGAAAATACCTGCTTTTAGAGGAAAAAACCTCACGAACCCCCTTGCGAAGGCCCGTGAGGAAAAGAGGTGATTTCGAGGTGTTTAGATGGGCTTCCCCATCTGTTACTACTAGATGATAGAACTTATATATAAATATTTCGGTTCTTTAATCATTGTATAGTGGTTAATTAAATTCTGCCCTCTTCATTTTTTCCCGCCTATAGGATTATAAACTTTGTTTCTTCCTTTTTACCATGGTCCGCCGCAGAAAACCCTGGAAGGAAGACTACAAGGTGCGCCACAATGTCTTTGATGAGTTCACGAACAGGACAGTCTACAAGCTCATCACGGAAGGGCACATCGAGGGCATTGAATCGCCCTTATTCATCGGCAAGGAGAGCAATGTCTTCACCGCGCACGCAAAGGATGACGAGCGCAGAATCGTCAAGATTTACCGCCTTGCGACCTGCGATTTCAATCGGATGTATGATTACATCAAATCAGATCCCAGATATCAATCGGTTAAAAAACGCAGAAGAAACATCATCTTTTCCTGGGTGCAGCGCGAGTATCGAAACCTCATGATTGCGCGCGAGCATGGCGTCACTGTTCCACTGCCGTATGCGTTCATGAACAATATCCTAATCCTCGAATGCATCACATCCGGTAGCCACATCGCGCCAAAACTTAAGGATGCCGCGCCAAAAAACCCAAAAGACTTTTTTGGCAAAGTGCTCCTGGGCATGAAAAAGCTGCACAAAGCAGGGCTTGTGCATGCCGATCTCTCCCCTTTCAACATCCTCAACAAGGAGGAAAATCCCGTGTTCATTGATTTCTCGCAGACTACAGAGTATGAGAGCAACCGAGGGGAAGAGTACCTGGAGCGCGACATAAGAAACATCTTCACCTACTTCAGGGGCCTTGGTGTTGATGTGAATGAACGCGCGATGATGAAGTCCATACTCAAATCAAAGCCAAGCCGCTAGGGCTTCTGATTTTCCCCCTCCAATCAAGAGTGGCAGGAAAGCATTCGGCTGCAAGAAATTACCGGTGGGAAATTCACTCCTGCGACAGCATGGGATTCAACGCGCTTCGCCCATCAAATAACAACCTTTAAAAATATTTTACTTCCCCAAATAGCCATGACTGAATATTCTTACGAACTGAAGATTCCCCGCGAGAGGGTTGCGGTGCTCATAGGCAAGGACGGGGATGTCAAGAAGGCGATCGAAGCAGAGACCAAGACAACACTCAAGGTGGATTCCAAGGAAGGGGATGTTTTTGTCTCAGGTGAAGATGCCCTTGGTCTGTACGCCACGCGGGAGGTCATTATCGCCGTGGGAAGGGGATTCAATCCGGAACTTGCGATGCTTCTTTTAAAGCAGGATTATATGTTTGAAGTCATCAACCTCACGGATTATACGCGCTCAAAAGACGCGATGCTTCGGCTGAAAGGAAGAGTCATCGGAAAGGAAGGCAAGTCGAGGCGGCTCATTGAGGAATTGGCTGACGCGCACATTTCAGTGTATGGCAAGACGATATGCATCATTGGGATGGCGGAAAACAGCTATGCCGCGAAGCACGCAGTCGAGTCACTTTTGGAAGGATCCCCCCATTCCACAGTCTATACATGGCTTGAGAGGAGGAGAAGGGATTTAAAGAGGAAGGAGGTTTTGGAGCTTTAACCATGGCAGATGAACCGATTGCAATAGAGCTTGCAAAAAAACAGAAGGAAATATCAGTTGCGGAATTTTTCACAAAAAATCGGCATTTATTGGGCTTCGACAATAAGAGAAAGGCACTCCTGATGACGGTCAAGGAGGCAGTGGACAATTCCATTGACGCCTGCGAGGAAGCCCGCATCCTCCCTGAAATCTCAGTTGAGATCATTGAAATTGGGGAGTTCAAGTACCGAGCCATCATTGAGGACAACGGACCAGGAATTGTGAAAAAGCAGATTCCCAATATCTTTGCGCGGCTGCTCTACGGGAGCAAGTTCCACACCCTCAAGCAGGCACGTGGCCAGCAGGGCATCGGCATCTCGGCAGCTGTTCTTTACTCTCAATTGACCACCGGAAAGCCGGCGAAGATAGTCTCACGTATTTCTCCAAAGCATCCTGCCCACTACTATGAGCTGAAAATTGACACCCACAAGAACCTGCCAGAGATCCTCAAGGAAGAGGAGGTGCAGTGGAAAAAAGACCGTGGCACAAAAATTGAGATTGATTTGGAAGCCGACTACATGAAAGGAAGGCAGAGCGTTGATGAATACCTCAAGCAGACGGCGGTTGTCAATCCCCACGTTACGATCATCTATACCAACCCAAAAGCAGAGCAGATCATTTTTCCAAGAGTAACTGAGAACCTCCCCAAGGAAGCCATACCCATAAAGCCGCATCCCTATGGCATTGAGCTTGGGATGCTCCTTTCCATGCTCAAATTCACGCAGACACGCTCGCTCTTGGGCTTCTTGCAGGAAGAATTCTCGCGGGTAGGTGCGGGAACTGCAAAAGAAATCTGCGGCAACGCAGGCGTGAATCCAGCCCTCAAACCGGCAGAGGTCACACGAGACCACGCTGAAAAACTCATCAAGGGAATCCAAAACACCAAGATCATCGCACCCCCAACGGATTGCCTCTCTCCCATCACGGACAAGGAGCTGGAAAAAGGCCTGCGCAAGGAGATCACGGCGGAATTCTATGTCAGTGCTTCGCGCCCCCCTTCGGTTTATCGTGGAAATCCTTTTGTCATTGAGGCTGGCATCGCGTATGGGGGTGAGATTCCAAAGGACCAAAGCGTCACAATCCTGCGCTTTGCGAATCGCGTTCCGCTCCTCTACCAGGAAGGTGCATGCGCCATGGCCGAGGCAATCACCGAGACGAGCTGGAAGACATACGGGCTTGAGCAGCGCGGAAATTCAATTCCAGTGGGCCCTGCGGTCATTGTCGTCCACATGGCATCTGCCTGGGTGCCCTTCACCTCAGAAAGCAAGGAAGCTATTGCGCATTATTCGGAGATCATCAAAGAGATTAAACTTGCCCTGCAGGAATGCGGCCGCCAATTGGGGATGTATGTGCGCAAGAAATCCCGGGCATCACAGCAGATGGATCGCATGAACATGTTTGAGCGCTATATCCCGGAGGTCGCGGACTGCATTGCCGCCCTTGCAGGAGAAAAAAAAGAGAAGGTTGAGGAAGGATTGCGCAAGATGCTTGTGAAGCCGGATATCCAGGCGGAAGTCATTGAGGAATCAAGCGACCCTGATAGCAAGCTCTATAAGATGGATTTCAAGAAAGAATCGGCAGAAGAGCCAAAAGAAGAAAAAGAGGGCTAGGCATGGCAAAATCACCATCAAAATCAAAGGAGTCTCCCCAGCAGAAATTTAGGGAATTAGGCAAAGATCTCTCACAACAGATTCAGAAAGGCAAGAACCCAGAAATGGAGTTCGGGCTGCGCTCGCTTTCAAACGTTGTCTATGATGAAAAATCCCGCAGCCTGAATCTAGGAAAAAAAACCCAGACACGCAGCTTTTTTAATGTCGGCCACGCGAAGAAATTTTTGCAGACCCTTGAGGTGGCGAAGATCTCAAAAACGCTCCTTGAAGTTGAGAAGCATGCTTCGCTTCGAGATGTCTTCTACATGGCTAAGCGCACTATACCTCAGTCCACCATCAACATCGTGGATGAGCAGGAGGAGAGCGATGATGCTATTGAGGATCTGGAACTGATCTCAGGATTTTCCCGCGAACTGCTCAACATCAATGCGAACAAGATGGGTTCGGTTGCAGGCGATGTGACGATTGAGGACTCGGGTGACACCATCAACTGGGCAAAGCTTGGATCAGGCGGGTGGAGCATACCCTCAAATGTTGAGAACATCGAATTCAAATCCGTCAAGGCAAAATACATCATCTACATGGAGAAGCAGGCCGTCTGGGAAAGACTACATGAGGATAAGTTCTGGAGAAAGCAGAACTGCGTCATTGTTACTTCTCAAGGGCAGACCACGCGCGGCATCAGAAGGATTCTTGGGAGAATGAGCGAGGAGTTTGATTTGCCCATCTACGTCCTAGCGGACAATGACCCGTGGGGATATTACATCTACTCGGTGCTGAAATTCGGGTCGATTTCCCTTGCGCACATGACGCAGAGCCTTGGCGTTCCGCAGGCAAAGTTTTTGGGAGTCACTACCAAGGATATTGAGGACTACGGGCTCAAGAAGCACCTGATCACCTTCAAGGATGTGGATTACACCCGGCTGAAGCAGATCACCGAGTATGACTGGTTCAAGAACAACAAGGGATGGCAGAAAGAATTCGCCGCCATGAAGAAGAACGGGGCAAAAGTTGAGATCCAGTCGCTTTCATCGAGAGGTATAACCTTTATCTCTGATACTTATCTTCCAGAAAAGATTAAAAGGCAGGAGTTTCTGGATTAGCCCATGGCAGAGAAAGCCCAGCAGCCGGAAGACTTGTGGAAAGATGCGCCACGATGCTGCAAGGGATGCGTGATGTGGACCACTTTTAAGAAAGACTGCTGGTACTATTGGGAAGGCAAGAAGCACTGCACGATGTGGACGAATAGCTGGGAGCCGAAGGGATAGATAGAGAGATTTTCTTCCCGGTAAACTATTCTGGTGCTCGCCTTCGGCTCGCGAAATCTTGGCGCCCTCCCAGCGGGCGCGTTGGTTTGAGACTAATAAACCTCGGCCAATGTGGGCCGACTAGATATTGTGAGCGCGCAGCGCGAAGGTGATGATTTCCTGTTTTCCTCTCACATCCCCGATTTTTACCAACATATTTAAAAAGAATTTTCCCATCCAGATTCCATTGCGCCAGTAGCTCAGCTTGGATAGAGCGACTGACTGGAAACAGTCCGCTAGAGCCTTCTAAGCTGTAGGTCGGGGGTTCAAATCCTCCCTGGCGCGCCATTTTTCCATATAGGGCTCAATAAATTAACCATTATTTAGTGGTAAAAATAGAAAGATTTATAACTCCTTCTTTCACTATGTTGCCCATGGCCGAACAACCTGCCTCAATAGATGAATTGTGCAACCCTTCGGATGGAGTCTATACACTCTTTTCTTTTAGGGGTGATGATTATTCAAATTGTATCACAACCAGGAATTTTGGCCCTCCTAAGAGAGAAAGGGATGGAACGTATTTTTCCTTAAGGCCCCCAAGCGATACAGCAAACATTGTGAAAGCACAAATTAAACCTAAAAAAGTATTAATTGCCCTTAAGGGTGTATCCCCTGAACTTGCTAAATCCTTAGATGTGGATCCACTTGGCCGTTATAATGCATTGAGGAAAAGGGGATACGATGCAGTCATCCAATACACAAACTCTGGACTTGTAGATTCAGATCCAATTAATGGAACTAAAGTTGAGTTTGTTCTTTTAACTCAATCCCGGGGTGTTGTACTGGGCGTGAAACCATATCCTTGATTCACCTTTCTCCTCGTTTTTTGGCGGAAACTTTATAAAGAGCACTATCAAGGAGTACTCTATATCAAATCTCACATAAACAACCACAACAGGTGATGAACTATGAGTTGCTGCGATGGATATTGTTCGAAGTGCACAGCGATGCAGAAGATTGTTTTAGGCGCGGTTGTTTTGGCCAACTACTGGTGGGGCTTTGTTGAATGGTGGCTCCTTGTTGGTGCTGTGCTTGTGCTCATGGGCATACTTAAGATGGTGATGCCAACCTGCCCGTGCAATAAGGGCATGTGCGAGCCAGAGATGCCAAAGGGCAGGAAGAAGAAATAAATTTTTTTCTTTTTCACTTTTTTTCTTTTTCCTTGTTTTCTCTTTACTAATTGTCCTTATGACAATACCTCATCTATACTTTTTTAAAGTACAATCTACCTCTCCTGGCTCATGCAACCCATAACCAAAGTGCTCATCACAAGAGAAGGCAGGCGCTTTTTCATCCGAGGAAACGAGGATTGCCATTCCCAGTTTGGCGTCATCAAGAAAGAGGATATCATGCAGGCGGCTGACGGCGCAAAGCTTTCCACCAACACCGGAACGGAGATGTTTCTCTACACGCCGCTCTTCCGCGACCTCTATTCCAGGATAAAGCGCGGGGCGCAGATCATCCCCCTCAAAGACATCGCAGCCATTGTAGCCGAGACTGGGATTGGGAAGGAGTCGCGCATTGTTGATGCGGGGGCGGGAACAGGCGCGCTCTGCTGCTTTCTTGCGCACCTTGCACGGGAAGTCACCACCTACGAAATCCGGGAAGATTTCATCCCACTAGTACAATCCAACATCGATTTTCTCCAACTGAAAAACATCATGATAAAGAACAAAGATATTTACAGCGGGATTGATGAAACGGAAATTGACGCGATTACCCTGGATGTCCCGGAGCCCTGGAAGGTTCTGCCCCATGCCGCGCACGCCCTGAAGGCCGGCGGGTTCTTGGCGTCATACAGCCCCTCTATCACCCAGAGCGCGGATCTTGTCAATGCGCTCTTGGATGATCCCAAATTTGCGCACATCAAGACGTTTGAAATCATCGAGAGGGAATGGGAAATCAAGGGGAGGAAAGTGCGGCCTGAGACCGCTGCTGTTGGGCATTCCGGCTTTATCAGCATTGCGAGGAAACTGAGATAATTCCTATGAATTCTTCCCCCTCTCTTACTGTTCCCTTGATGCAGAAACCAACTTTGCTGATAAATCCTTTCCCGAACAATTCCCAATCATTCTCCAAGCGAGGATATCATACCCTCGATCTGTCATACTGTGGTAGGGTCAGGGAAACTTTTGGAAAAGACCCCCCCCAGCTACTTCATGGAAATATCCTTGATATCGGGTGCTCACTCGGAGAAACAACACTCGAACTGAGTACGCTCTACCCGCAAGCCACTGTCTTTGGAATTGACATCAATATCTCCAGAATAAAATACGCTTCCGATATGATCAAGGGGAAAAACGTTTTCCATCTTGTGGCGGATGGACTTAACATTCCCTTTCCCGAGAATAGCTACGACGCTGTTTTCTGCATGAATAACATCTACCATGTCCTTGCAAATCCTCCCAGGCCTAAAAATTCTCTAAGGTTAGCGCACGATTCGTTGCGAGGCCTCGCACCTGTTGTAGCAGACCAAGGATATCTACTCCTCTCATCGTTGGAGAATTGGATCATTTTCCGAAGGCAAGAGGGGCATTTTTGCACAATTTCAGAACACGCGACTAGGAAGACTCTAGTTAGAATCAATGCCGAAATCTCGGACATTATCAATTCGGACCTCTCAATTCGCAATCTTTAAATAAAATCTCTCTTTCTTTTGCTAATGATCCTTGAACAAGTCCCCATCGGCCCCATGGCGAATTTTGGCTATGTCATAGGGGATGAGAAATCAAAGGTTGGCGCAGTGGTCGATCCGGGATGGGAGGTGGAGAAGCTTTTGTCTGCTGCCAAAAAACATGGGCTTACCATCACTACTGTCATCCTCACCCACACCCATTTTGATCATGTGAAGGCATTGCGTGAGATGGTGGAGAAGACCCATGCAGAAATTGTGATTCACGAAGATGAGCCGTTTGATGCTACAGATTATTCTGATAAGGTCACTCTAGTTAAAAATAATGATACAGTTTCCATTGGAAAACTTCAGATTAAAATAATCCACACTCCAGGTCATACATCGGGAAGCATGTGCCTTTTGATGGGAAAGAAGATGATCACGGGCGATACCCTTTTTGTCGAAGGGTGCGGAAGGGTTGATTTGCCTGGTTGCGATCCGGAGCAGATGTACTATACTTTACAGAAACTTAAGAAAATGGATGATGATATCGAAATCTATCCGGGGCACGATTATGGGAGCGTGTCGCATTCCACTTTGGGGTATGAGAAGAAGCACAATCCGTATCTTTCCAAGGAGAGTATGGAGGAGTTTTTTGGGATCAGGCTCAAATAACTAATTCTTCAGTCCAACCCCTTTTTTCATCAGGTAGAGGTTTGCCCACACGAGCACAACTGTCAGCAGGATGAGCATCGAAAATCCTATCCAAACATTGATATCCGATGTCTCAAGAAACCCATAGCGGAAGCCATTGACCATGTAGAGAATGGGATTGAGGAGCGATATTTTCTGCCACACCGGAGGAAGCATCTGGAGCGAATAAAAAACCCCCCCCAGATACGTGAGCGGCGTGATGACAAAAGTCGGTATGATTGAGATATCATCAAACGTCTTTGCGAAGATCCCATTGAGGAATCCCGCAAGGGAGAAAACGATGGATGCCAATACGATAAAGGCCAAAACAATGAACACATTGTAGAGGTGCAATTTCGTGAAGAACAGGGATACCACCAGAACGAGTACTCCGATGATGAGTCCTCTAAAGATCCCTCCTGCAACATAGCCGAGAAGGATGATCCAGTTTGGCGTTGGCGACACAAGCAGTTCCTCTATACTTCGCTGGAACTTTGAGGAGAAAAAAGAGGAAGAGACGTTGGTGTAGGCGTTGGTGAGAACCGACATCATGATGATTCCCGGCACGATGAATGCGATGTAGCTCACGCCATTCACACCTTCTATGCGCGAGCCGATGAAATGACCGAAGACGATGAAGTAGAGCGTCATGGTGATGACCGCCGGAAGGATGGTCTGGGGCCAGATGCGGATGATGCGTATAGTCTCCTTTCTGAATAGAGTGTCAAAGGCCACCCATTTTTCACCCGCATTCATTTTTTCACCAATGAGACAAAGAGCTCCTCAAGCCGGTTTTCCTTGTTGCGCATGCTAGTGACCTCAATTCCCTGCTTGCTCAATTGCTCAAATATCTTATTGATGTTATCATTCTTCGCAATTTCCACCTCTAAGGTGTGCTCATCTGCCAATTTCACGCTGTGTCCTGGGATTTTGGGAGCCACGCCAATCGGTTTTCTGAGATCAAAGACAAAAGTCTCCCTATCAAGCTTTCCGATGAGCTTTTTGACAGATGTGTTCTCGATGATCGCCCCCTTATCAATGATTGCGATATTTTTGCACAGGCGCTCTGCTTCCTCGAGATAGTGCGTGGTGAGGATGATGGTTATTCCTTTTCCATTGATATCCTGCAGAAATTCCCACATCTTCCTCCTAATTTCTATGTCCACTCCTGCGGTCGGCTCATCCAAAATCAGAAGTTTTGGCTCATGGACAAGAGCTCTTGCAATCATAAGCCTGCGCTTCATCCCTCCAGAGAGCGTTCTTGACTGCACACTGCGCTTCTCCCACAAATCGAGCTTTTTCAGGTATTTTTCCGCCCGCTCCATCGCAATCTTCTTTGGGATGCCATAAAACCCTGCCTGCTGGACCACTATATCCAATGGCTTTTCAAAAATATTGAAGTTGAACTCCTGAGGGACAATCCCAATCATCTTCTTTGCCGCGCTTTGGTCTTTCTCAATATCCTTTCCAAAGACAGTAACCAAACCAGAAGACTTATTCACGAGCCCCACAATGATATTTATCACAGTAGTCTTTCCCGCGCCATTTGGGCCGAGAAGGGCGAAGAAATCACCCTGCTTTATATCAAGATCAATGCCCTTTAAGGCCACCACGCTGTTGGCGTAGACTTTCCGCAGACTTTTGATAGAGAGCGCACTTTCCATGGAACCTGAGAGAAAATATTGTTATTTAAATGTGCCTATCAATAATCTGAAATAATAGAATTATTCTTCAAAGAACTTTGAATACACACACTCATCCCTTCCCTTGTAATAATGCTCTTTTAGCGTCGTCTCATGGGAAAAACCCATCTTTTCATAGAACTTCCTTGCCCCGGCATTGTCCTGGTGCGTGAGCAGGTATAATTTCCTGAGATGGAATCCCTTGCTTCTGAACCAACTCTTGCACTCCTCAATGAGCGCACCTTTCAATTGCTCTGCGATTCCCTTGCCGCGGAATTCCGGTAAGACTGCAATCCTGTCCAATTCCGCGAGCATGTGCTTTGGGAGTCCATGGGAAATCCAGGTGACTATGCCAACGATTTTGTCATCTTCCTCTGCGATGAGGTAGTGATGGTTCTTGCTTAATTCTGATTCATACACTTCTATGCCCTCATTTTCGCCATTGATATTGTAGCATTTGGAGAGCACATGGGCTATTGCTTTCACATCTTTTGGAGCTGCTTTTCTTATTATCATCTATTCCACCGTGACCGACTTCGCAAGATTCCGCGGCTTATCCACATCTCTTCCAAGCATAACCGCGATATGGTATGCAAGGAGCTGGAGAGGGATGACTGCAAGGATAGAGCTTAAAGTATAGAGAGTCCTTGGGATGGTAATAGTATGGGCAACCTTCTTTGGGATTTCCTTGTCCCCTTCAGTAGCAATGGCGATGATGGTGCCCCCCCTTGCCTTGACTTCCTCGATGTTCCCGAGAATCTTCTTATAGGTAAATACATCCTGGGGCGCAATCATGACAACTGGCATTTCCTTGTCTATCAGGGCAATCGGGCCGTGCTTCATCTCTGCTGCAGGATAACCCTCCGCATGGATGTAAGAGACCTCCTTAAGCTTCAGGGCGCCTTCGAGCGCAATGGGGAAATTAACTCCTCTTCCCAGATACAGCGAATTTGTGCTCTTGTGATAGAGTTTCGCGCACAGCATGATCTCTTTGTCTTCTTCAAGGACTGACTGGATCTGGAGGGGGATTTTTCGTATGCCCTGGATCATGGAAGCTATCTGCTTATCATTCAGCGCCTTTCTTTCCTTTGCGAAAAAAATAGTGAGGAGATAGAGCACAACCAACTGGGTGGTGAAGGCCTTTGTCGAGGCGACCCCAATCTCAGGGCCTGCATGAGTGTAGATGACACCATCTGCCATTCGCGTCATGGTGCTGCCCAACACATTGCAGATGACAAGGGTTTTCGCCCCTCTCTGCTTGGCTTCCTTTAGGGCGGCAATGGTGTCTGCAGTCTCACCTGACTGTGAAATGGCAATTGCAAGAGTGCCTTCTTCAATGATGGGATTGCGGTAGCGGAATTCCGAAGCATATTCAACTTCTGTTGGTAGCTTTGCCAATTCTTCGAGCATGAACTCACCTGTGAGGCAGGCGTGCCAGGATGTCCCGCAGCCGAGAAGGATTATCCGCCTAATTTTCTTTATGTCTTCTGAAGAGAGATTGATCTCCTCCTCAAAAGAGACTGTATTGCCCTGCAGCCGACCCTGCAACGTATCTGCGATGGCCTGGGGCTGCTCATGAATCTCCTTGAGCATGAAATGAGAATAACCGGATTTTTCTGCCGCCTCAACACCCCAGGTGATCTCGTGGATCTGCTTCTCCTTTTTATTTCCCTCATAGTCAAGAATTGTGTGCGATTTTTCGGTTAGGATAGCTATCTCCTTATCATCGAGATAGATAACCTTGTTTGTGTGCTTAAGGATAGCAGGAACGTCTGACGCGATGAAATTTTCCCCCATTCCGATACCGATGATGAGCGGGCTCTCGTTTCTCACCGCGACTAATTTCCCCGGCTCCCTTAACGAAAGGATGCCAAATGAGTAGCTCCCTTCCAATTTATGCAATGCTAATCTGGTTGCTTCTTCCAAAGGAACGCCCTTATAGAATTCTTCAATGAGATGGGCAACCACCTCGCTGTCTGTCTCCGAGGAGAACTTGTGGCCCTTCTGGGCAAGAAAATCCCTGAGCTCCGCGTAATTCTCAATGATGCCGTTATGGACGAGTGCAATTGAATGCGTGCAATCCATGTGGGGATGAGCATTCTCATCCGTTATTCCTCCGTGCGTGCCCCACCTGCAATGCGCAAGCCCGATTGTGCCCACATTGGATGAGAAATCATGCCTGTCATGGACTTCCTGCACTTTTCCAATCCCTTTTTTAATTGAGAACTTGCCCTTGTCAATTGTGCACATGCCAACAGAGTCATAGCCGCGGTATTCAAGCGAGAGGAGCCCATCAAGGAGCTTTCCGTTGACCTGATCTTTTGAGATGACGCCGATGATTCCGCACATGAGTTAAACCTTAATTGTTTTTATGAGGTAATCTAAATCCATTTTAAAGCCTTTTCCCTATTCCTTCAATAAAAAAGAGGATGGGCCCGGTCAAGGCCCGTCCTTTTGGGGTGTGTTTAGACAAAAGAGGTTTTTTCCAAACAGGGACTAGGGTTGGTGAGGAGGTTTATATATCTTATTAATAAAATTATAGAACTATTATAAATTTATTTTTACTACTCACCATTTCGTAATGCCAAGAATGTTGGTCTCCTTCATCCTCTTATACATCTGCTCTGTTATCTCAAGATCAGAGAGTAGGTATTCCCTGATTTTTTCCTTCTTCCCCTCGCTATAGAGCCCTGCCACGTCGCTGCCATCTGTCCCATCAGTCTCTATTCCCAGGATCTTTCCGAATTCCTTGAGCGTCCCTCTTGAAGGGCCGTAGCGGTACGCATTCACCTTCTCGCGCAAGTCAACGATGGACTTGAGGGTGAAGGGAACGATTGGCACATTATGGATAAAACTTCTTGCCACAAGGAAGGGGATGTCGAAATGGGTGATGTTGAAGCCCACGACTTGTAGCGCAGGAGATACCACCTTTCTCCACTCCCACCAGAAGTCCTGAAGCATCTTTTTCTCATCTTCGCCCATTAGGATAATGTTTTGGCCGTTCATCTTGATTCCGATGGCAATAATTTTTGAATCAATAGGATTAAGCAATTTCTTCTGCTCTTCCTCAGGGAGGCCAAAATAGTCCTCCAGCTTCTGCGGCACGGTCTCGATGTCGAGAATGAATGTGTTCTCCCCCATACAATCAATTGACTTCCTCCCTTTTTAAATTTTTATCTTTGAGAAAAGAACAAAAGAGAATGCCATCGCGCTTCCCAAAAGAAAGCTCATGGAGATATCCGCCCCCACCAATAAGAGGGCGAAAAGAATGCAGCGTCCGATTCCCAGGGAAAATTCCTTGAAGATGAAAAATTCCAAAGGCATTTTTTTAAGGGATGCCCTCTTATAGAGATGGGACTCGTATGGAAGCATGAAGAGGATATTTGCAAGACCATAGGAGAGCATTACTGCCCACACCATAAGGGGGGTTGAGGCAAAAAAGAGGGCAAGAAAGATAATTCCCAGGAAAAATGCCCCTCCCTTAAAGATCCACGTCGGTTTTACTCGCGAGCTGATTCTTCCATAAAAGAATGATATGATCACCTCTATGAGGACAATTGAGGCAAGAGCAGATCCAATCGATACCCTCCCGAATTCCCTAAAATGAAGAAACAACGGGAGGATAGCGAATGGGATTATCGAAAGCAATCCATAGGGGACCAAAACCAAAAACTCATTTTTTTCTTTTTTGATGGAATCGCCAAGGACCGCTTTAGCCCTCGGATTTCCACATTCTCCAGAAATGCCCCTCAATGGCACAAGGGAGAGGAGCAAAAGCATGAAACATATCACAAAAAGCAAGCCATAGGAGAATTGGCTGATGATGCCCCCAAAGAGCAGCCCAGCAATTCCCGCACTCTTTGACACAAAGAAGAACTTTCCAGTACTCCCTTGGCTATTCTTTTTGGTTATTCCCATTGAGAAATAAGAGCTAATTGAGAGGGCATACATGCCCCCAAAAAATCCGAATAGGACTGCGATACCATACACAAGCGCCCTTATGCTCGCCATATCATTCATTGCATTGAGCAATAGGATTAGGCAGCAATATACACCAATCCAGAGAAGAATGCTTTTGACATATCCCAACTTTGCCATCACTTTTGCCTGGATGGGGGTTGTAAGGCCAAATACCCCCCATTGGATTAAGAGATAAAACATCACTTTTGAATACCCCATTCCGATTGAAAGTAGATACAAGGGGATAAAGATGCCTAGGGCGGAGCTTGCAAGAGAATAGAGAAGAATGTGGGTGAATAAGGCAGGGAATACCCTCCACTTTCCATTCCCCAGTCCATTTTGTTTCATTTCCTAGTTTTTCAAAACTCCCAAAATATAAACCCTTTGAGAAACACAACCATTATAAAATCCAATTCATATTACCAGTAAAAATATAATTTTAGTGGTTGATGCAATGTTTGTCATCGAGAAGAAGAACAACGAGATGTATTCGCTTCCGGCAAAAGAGCTGTCAAAAGAGAGCGTTACAGTGGTTAGTTCAGCACTAGCCCAGAAAATACTTGCGCTTCTTGTAAAAGAGCCAAGCTACCCTTCAGAACTTGCCAAGAAACTTCGGGTGCATGAGCAGAAGGTGTACTACCATATAAGGAACCTTGAGAAAGCAGGCGTCATCTCGATTGTGAAAAAAGAGACCAAGCAGGGGGCGGTTGCGAATTATTATGGGGCGGAGCAGCCCGCGCTTGTCCTTTGCTTTGCAGAGCTTGAGAAGACCACAAAGATTGGGCAGATGAAAAATGAGTCCACCTTTCTTGAGCCGTTCATTGAGAACGGGCAGCTCAATGCGCTTATTATCGTTGGAAGCCCTGATCCGCATGGGCCTGATAAGGCGCGCTCACGCGATGGATATTATGGGATGGATTTGGCACTGTTCCTTGGAACTTTTTTGAATTATGTACCTAAAGTGAATGTGAAGCTTGATACTGAGATTCGGGATGATGACTTGCAGAATAATCTCATACTCATCGGAGGCCCGATTGTGAATAAGGTAACGGAAAAAATGAACGAGAAGCTACCCATTCGCTTCGAGAATGGCAACATCTATTCCTCTCTCTCCCATGAAACCTATCCGCAGGATGAGTGCGGCATGATTGTGAAGGCAAAAAACCCCTTCCATAAGGAGAAGCACATCCTGATTGTAGCGGGCAAGCGTTTTTCAGGAACGCGGGCTGCAATAATCGCGTTTCTCCGGCATTTTGACAAGGTAAAGCAGGGGAATTTGCATTCCAGCTCGGTTCTTGCGCATGTGGTCGAGGGAGTTGATTTGGATTCAGACGGGGTAGTTGATGATGTGGAGTTTAGGGAGTGAAAAGAGGCCCATTATGCGTAATAATACTTCCCGCCTGATTTCTGCTGCCGATCCAGATAAGAATTCTCCTTGTTGATCCTTGGGCGCTTGGTATCATGGTCGCGCCTTAAGGTGATATTGAGCTTGCTTAGGAACAGATTCATTCCCGCCTCCATCTCAAGGGGAGCGTGGACGATGCCATTCCTTGCCCTAGTTCCATCAACCACCATAATCTTTGTTGCGACATAATCGATGAAGAGAAGGTCGTGGTCAACAACCATGGCTGTCGCGCCTTTCTGCTCGATGAAATCCCTTAACACTTTTGAGACCACGAGGCGCTGCTCGGCATCAAGATAGGCAGAGGGCTCATCAAGAAGGTAGAGATCCGCCTCTTTTTGCAGGCAGGAGGCAATTGCGACACGCTGCAATTCACCACCGGATAACTGGGAGAGCTTACTTTCAAATAAAGATTCGAGCTTTAAAGGAGTAATAATCTGCGCCTGATATTTCTGGATTGCCACATCAAGCACTGCTCCTACCGTTTCCTCTGATGACTCGATGTACTGCGGCTTGTAGGATATGGTGATCTTTGATGAGATCTCACCTGCATCCTGTTTGAGGACGTGCGCGAGCATTCTCACAAAGGTTGTCTTTCCGATGCCGTTCTCCCCAAGGACTCCGATGATGTCGTGCTTTCTGATCACTCCCTCTTTTGCTTCAAGTGAGAACTTTCCTAGTTTTTTCCTGATGCCTTTCCACGAAGTCAACTCATCCCTCTGCTTGCTTTCCATCGGAGGACGCTCGGTGAATTTCATCGCCGCATCACGGAAGCGCACGTTCTCCTCCTTGAGATAGCCGCCCAGATAGATATTGATTCCTGCCTTTGTCGGCTTGATGCCTGAGACGATGCCGTATGCCCCTTCCTTTCCGTACATAATATTGATAAGATCGGTCATGTAATCGAGGATGATAAGGTCGTGCTCGACAAGGAGAACTGAGGTATTTTCATCCACCAACTTTTTGATGAACTTTGAAATGTTTATGCGCTGCCTGATATCAAGATAGGAGGATGGCTCATCGAAGATGTAGAGATTCGCATCCTTAAGCACGCATGCCGCGATCGCAACCCTTTGCAATTCACCGCCGGAGATTTCAGTAATTTCATTGTCGAGAATTTCATTGAGCTGGAGTTCATCAATAACCTTTTCAAACATATCTTTTTGATTGACTTTTTTTAGCAAATCCCTGACAGTGCCTATAGCCGTCTTTGGAATCAATTCCACCTGCTGCGGCTTGTAGGACACTTTGATTGCCCCCCCATCCAATTCCATAAAGAAGCGCTGGGCTTCTGTTCCCTTAAAGAAAGGGATGATATCCTTGAAATTACCAACCTTCGTCCAATCGCCGAAGTTCGGCTTCAGGACGCGGGAGAGAATCTTTAAGGCAGTTGATTTTCCAATACCATTCACTCCAAGCACGCCTGTGACTTTCCCTTTGAGGGGAGTTGGCATGGAATAGAGCACGAACTGGTTTTCGCCGTAGCGGTGGATCGGCTTTTCCTTTAGCTTTTCAGGAAGGTTGATAATTTTTATTGCCAATGGGGCGGCCTTTGGGCAGATGCCGCAGCCCGTGCAGAGGTTTTCATCGATAGTGAGCTTTTGGCGTTCATCAATCTTAATGCATTCCTTTCCCGTTCTATTGACTGGGCAGATGCTTTGGATGTAGAGCTTCTCCTGCATGTTCCTTAGTTTTTCATTGTCCACAATGGCTATTCTTGTCATGGCAATCACAGAGAAGTATCCCTATAAAAAGGTTTCAAAAAAATCCGCTGGACAATGCAGCTTCCATACGTATAGGGAGAATGGGGTAATTTTTAAATGTTGCTCTCCCTCTCGCATGAATATGGCTGAAAAAAAACTCACGATAGCGCAAATCCAAGAACAATTACGGATAATTAATGATTGGGAGCTTGCCAATAATCATCTCCAAAAGATCTTTACCTTCAAAGATTTTTCAGAAGCGCTGGCCTTCACGAACAAAGTTGGAGAGATTGCAGAAAAGCAGAACCATCATCCCGATATTCATTTGGCTTGGGGAAAGGTGGTGGTTGAGACCTGGACGCATTCGGCGGATGGAATAACTGAGAAAGATTTTATGCTCGCTTCTGCCATTGATACAATCAAGAGATAACCTTACTGTCCAGCATACAATGGCGCAATGTCGATGTAGATGAGGTATCTATTGATTAGATTATTTTTCATCTCAAATACATTTGTGAAAGGTAAAGTGATTGCGTTTCCGTCCAGTCTTTTGTAGGTGACCTCTCCTTGGATTGCGATACTGCCTTCTTTTTCCCAAGTTTGAAGGATGAGGTGGCTAATCCCCTTGATTGAGGAAAAGAATCCAGCGACTGCTTCCATAATCCCTGCCCTTCCCTTGACCTCAGGAGCGTTGCCGAACTTGAATACTGCATCTTCCGAGAGGAAAGTGACAAATTTTTCCGGATCCATCCCATCAATGGCATCGAATAACTTTTTTGTTTCTAATAGCATCCTTTCACCTCTCCTTGAATTCCTCTGCCCAATGCTCGAGGTTCTTGAAGCTTGACACTAGTTTTTTCCCTTTTGAGGTAAGCGAATATTCTATTCTCGGCGGCACCTCATTGAATTTTTCCCTCACCAGAACCCCCATCTTCTCCATCTCAGAGAGCCTCTTTGAGAGCGTGCGCGCGGAGATGCCTTCAAGCTCTTTCATCAGCTCATGAAAGCGCCTTACCTTTCCGATCTCTATCTGCCTCAATACCGCAAGCGTCCAGCGAGCGCTGAGCCGATTGAACATCCCAGAGACGCTGCAGAGTGCCATTGCTTTACCTGAAGTTACTGCCATCTTTATATAGATGCTTTACTTTCTTTAGTAAAGTGATGATGCTTTAAATAAGTTACTATTAAATCCAACCAAACCCTCAAAACCAATAGACTAAACGGAGATCTTCCAATGAACAAGAAAACCAAACAATTTTCTCCAATTGGAAAAAAGAATGCCTATACCATTCCCGCGGCAACCACTATCGGTCACATCCATCTCAAGGTGGCGGACATCGATAGATCGCTTGCATTCTATCGCGATATCCTTGGCTTTGAGGTGATGGCGCGCGATCCTTTGGGCAGGTCGGCTTTCATTTCCGCAGGAGGATATCACCACCATATCGGGCTTAATACCTGGCAGAGCAAAGGGGGAAATCCTGCACATGAGAACTCGACAGGACTTTATCATTTCGCGATAAGATATCCCTCCAGAAAAGAGCTTGCAATCGCGCTTAAGAGGATGCTTGATGCAGGAATCAATCTTGATGGCGCATCTGACCATGGCATCTCGCACGCGCTCTATTTCCATGATCCCGATGGGAATGGTATCGAGCTTGAGGTCGATATGCCGCGCAAGGATTGGCCTACCACTCCTGATGGTAAACTGAATATCTATGCGATGAAGCCGCTTGATATTGATAAACTCCTATCTGAGGCTGGGCAATGATTGAGATCCATACGTCAAAAGATCGAGGCCATGCCGACCATGGGTGGCTCAAGACATTCCACAGCTTCAGCTTTGCGAACTGGCACAACCCCAGGAGAATGGGATTTGGGAAACTACGGGTACTCAATGATGATATCGTGGCACCTGGCAGGGGGTTTGGACTCCATCCGCATGATAACATGGAAATTGTGACTATCGTGCTTTCCGGAGCGGTTGAGCATAGGGACAGCTCTGGCGGCCATGGCATCATTAAAGCTGGAGAAGTGCAGCACATGAGCGCTGGCTTAGGTGTTAGGCATTCTGAAATGAACGCATCGAAGAGTGAACCTGTGCATCTTCTTCAGATCTGGGTTGAGCCAAAAGAGCAGGATATCACACCGACATATGATCAAAAATCGTTTTCGAATGAGCAGAGGAAGAACACACTGCTTCCAATTGTCTTGGGAAAGAAGAGCAGGGACGCCCTGTACATGCACCAGAGCGGGGGTTTCTACTGGGGGCTACTTGATTCTGGAAAAGAAGTGATGCATAAAATCACTGGAAAAAATCATTGCGCTTATGTCTTTGTCATTACAGGCGAAATAAAAATAGAAAAATACACCATTGGAGAAGGGGATGCAGCGGCGATAAGCGGTTTGAAATCATTTACCATTACGGCGAAAAAATCATCTGACATCCTGCTTATTGAAGTGCCGATTGAATGAATCCCTTTCTTTTCCAGTTGGGCAACGTTTTTAAATAGCTAAATTTTCCCTTGCCCTATGAAATGCGACATCTGCTCCGCAAAGATTGAGACGACATTCCTTGGCAAGATTAAGGGTACCTACATCCGGGACGCCAAGGGAAAGCAGAGGGTTGCGTGCTTTGAATGCCAGAAGAAGCTGGTCACAAAGGAAGCGATTGTCGATGCCTTGAAATAAAAATGTCCCCTTAGCACTGAAACTAAAATTATATAAATAAGCATAAGGAATCCAATTTCTTATGCCCTCGTAGCATAGCAGCTAGAGCTTACCAAAGCGCAGCGAATGCGTCTGTTTCGTAAACAGAAGATCGGGGGTGCAATTCCCTCCGAGGGCTTTTCATTTTTGCAACTAATGGCAATTACTATGAAAAATGAAAAATCCCTTCAGGAATCTTTCCCAGCCAAATGTATGGGCATAGAAACTTGCCATGCGCTTGCGGTACTCCGCGGGCATCTCGAAATGGACAACGGGATTCATTTCCATACTATTGCCTTACTACTGATATTTATAAAAATATCGAAAACGCAAAGAATTATGGTTTCCTACAACCCCGGGATGATCCTGAAGCCATAGATGATAAGCGCAACAAAAATGAGAAGGCCGATGATGGCGATGAGAAGCGCCTCACGCATAGTCCTTTGCTCGAATTTTTTCAGATCCATGCTTCTATGGTTTCCTGGGAGCATTTAATGTTTTGCACTAGTTCCAGTCATCTTTTTATAGGGTGGTGAAATTCCCTTCTAATGAGAAAACAGCTCTCCCTTTGGACATTGTTTTTTGTGGTGTTCCTTGACTTGCTTGGAATAGGAATTATCATCCCCATCCTACCGCTTGTGTTCTATGAAACCTCCCTAATGCCTGCAGGAACCCCGGAAGCAACAATCAACATCCTGCTTGGCTTATTAATCGCAAGCTATCCCTTTGCGCAGTTTTTCGGAGCGCCAATCCTTGGGGCGGTTGCGGATAAATATGGGAGGAGGCCAGTGCTTTTGCTCTCTTTACTTGGCGCTGCGATCGGGTATGGGCTTTTTGGGCTTGGCCTTGTGATTGGAAGCGTTCCACTGCTCTTTGCAAGCAGGATGTTTGCCGGATTCATGGCAGGGAACCTTGCGGTTGTGAAATCGATTATCGCGGACATCTCAGACCAAAAATCCATCGTGAAAAACTTTGGCCTCATTGGCATGGGCTTTGGGCTCGGATTTATCCTTGGGCCGTTTTTGGGAGGTGTTTTGACTAATCCTCATCTGGTGTCATGGTTTAGCCCCTCCACTCCCTTCTGGTTTGCAACCCTTGTGCTCCTTGCCAATATCCTGTTTGTCTATTTCAGAATTGAGGAGACTCTCCAGAAGCCATCAGAGATCCGCATCACCCCTTGGACCGGATTTGCGAACATCAGAAAAGCGTTTTCAATGCCGCGGATTAATGTGGTCTTTCTCTCGTTTTTCCTTTTGATGTTTGGCTTTAGCTTCTTTAGCCAGTTCTTCCCCGTGTACATGCATGACAAATACGGCGCGACCCCTTCCCAGATAGGAATTATTTTTGCGTATGTGGGAATCTGGATAGCGTTTGCGCAGGGCGTATTTGTAAGACCCTTTGCGAAAAGATTCAAGCCGGCATCCATTCTCAAATTCACCCTCCTCTTCATCAGCATCGCCGTATTCCTGCTTATTTTTCCAACAGAGCTTTGGATGCTCTATTTCATCATGCCATTCATCGCGCTGTGCAATGGGCTTAACATCCCAAACTTCAGCGCACTCTTCTCAGGCCACGCATCAAAGGAGTCCAGAGGGGAGATTATGGGTATTGAGCAGTCGCTCACCTCGCTTGCTATGACCATTCCCGCTCTTATTGCTGGATTTGCGATAAGTTTTGGGACATCCCTTGTCATCATCCTTGGCAGCTTTTTTCTTTTCCTTGCGTGGGTGGTTTTCACTTGGAAGTATAGGGAAGGGGGACAAACTTATCCGCGCCTATTTTGGAGTAGATCATAAGCTTGTTTGGGATGTCATTACCACAAAACTCCCGCCAATGAAGAAAAATCTTGCAAATGCTTCTTTAAAATT
This sequence comes from uncultured Methanosarcinales archaeon, assembly GCA_964438385.1. Classification (GTDB taxonomy): domain Archaea; phylum Nanobdellota; class Nanobdellia; order Woesearchaeales; family GW2011-AR4; genus GW2011-AR11. The sequence continues at coordinate 72,591 of CAYTKI010000027.1, forward strand.
AAAAAAGAAATGACCTCTTTGCTTATTTTTGGCAGTTTCAGCTCTTAGTTTCTAATGGCAGACAAATTTAGCAAAAAGGCAAGAAGCAGAATTATGTCCCATATAAAGGGAAAGAATACTTCTATAGAGACCTCTTTTAGGAAACTTCTTTGGAAAAATTGGATGGGTCGCTATCGGATCCATTACAACTTACCCGGCAAGCCAGATATTGTCTATGTTTCCAAGAAAATTGTTGTATTTCTTGATGGGGATTTTTGGCATGGATATGACGTCGGCATTAAACGAAGTCCTAGGGTGCCCTCGAAAACGGCAGCCCCTGTTTTCAGAGCGGAGGATAGGGTAATTTTTCCTCGAATTGGGGCAACCCTCAATTCAGAGCTGAAAAATTGGCGGATTTGGGAGAACGACGAATGAGCCTGGCGAGTGAGGAGTGAGCCGTTTAATGCCCGTTAAGTTCGTTTCCCATACGCAGTGTGGGAAACCTGCGTCCGCAGAGTAATTTTTAGTGGCTCGTTTCAATTAAGCGAACAAAGTGAGCAATCAAGAAAGGGGGCAGTTTTCCGCTTAAAAAAAGCAATATTTATATATAAGTTCTTATATATAGTTATATAACATGGCAGAAACAACCGTATTGCATAGCCCAACATTGGAATCTGTTATCATGGTAGAAAAAGCCATTCAGAAATACAGCCAAGAGTGCGGCAAATACCAGCTCTGGAAAAAATTACCAAAGAAAATGATGTATCAGACCTTCCAAACAATACTGGAATACCTAGAGAGTTCCGGAAAGATCCTCATTGACAAGGATGGCTGCGTCATTTGGACCTACAATCCGGACATGATAAGGAAACTGATCTCTCAAGGGGTTAAATTGCGATGAGTAATAAGCCAAATTTTGTCACCTTTGGTGAGAAGAAGATTGAAACTGACTTTGAACTCTTGAAAGCGGGCAAATTTGAAGATAAACAACTATACGATTTTATCGAGAGGGCAATAAAAGATTTGAAGTCCAAACCTACTTGCGGAACAAAAATTCCTAAGAGATTGTGG
>CAYTKI010000028.1:0-76858 GCA_964438385.1 uncultured Methanosarcinales archaeon
GCCCCTGCGGTGCTCCGCTAACTTTTTTCTCAGCTCTGAAAAAAAACGCCTAAGAAATGATAGAAAACAAGCAATTATTGGCTCTCCAATCTCGCAAGCTCCGCCTTCGGGTCAGGATTGCGATCAACGCTTCGTGCAATAATCTCCAACCTATCAAACATCGCGTTCTTGGTAGCGCGGCCCTGCAGTTTGATGATGGTCCCCAAAACCTCAGTCTTAATGGGCTCAAACTGCATCGGCGCATCCTTGAGCGTCAAAACACCTTGGTCATTCATGCCAAGTAAGGCGGCCGCCTGCTCGCGAAAGAATACCGCTCGAATGCTCTCTGTCCCATCATCCATAATCGCGTTGAGCACATAAGAATGGCCAATCGATGAATTTCCATGCTCAATGCAGGTTGCAACGCCATCAACCGGCTTTGCGCGTTTTTGGCACATAGTGCAAATCTCAAAGAAGCGCGGCTCAAACATCTGGACAACCGTCCCGAGAAGCTCTACGTTATTATCATTCTCGGTGATTTCCTTTACGCTCTTGCGGATAGCCGTTGGACGCGTTTGACTAAAGGAAGAAGAAGGTGAAACTTCAATATTAGCAGTGACTCCTTCCGGATTGATGGTAATCTTTGCGCGCTCGTTGATTTGCAGCTCAATTCTGCCCTGGTTCTCGCGCACATAGCCGCTTTGAATCGATACGACATCTCCAATCTTAAGTTGCGTAAGCACATCTGCCTGGCTGCCCCAGAGAACAACTCTTATGCTTCCACTCTCATCACCCATCATGAATGATCCGACTTTCCCTTCCCGTCCGCCGGCATTAAACGATCGCGCTTCATACACCGCAAGGACCTTGCCCACGGTTTCGACATCGCGCATCCCGTTGTGGATGTTTTTCACTTGCAGTTTGCCGGAAATCTGCTCAAGCAGCTTCACGCCAAGCTCATTTGCGACAATATGCGCCGCGCCTTCCTTGGAAATTAATCCGGAAAGCTGGGAGAGCTTTGCCTTGATGCGCTGCTCAATGTCTTCCTTTGAAAGCTGCGCCTTCTGCTCTAAAATAGCAACAACTTCTTCATAGGACATTTTGAACATGGGTATAGGCGCAAAAACATTCTTTATATACTTTATGGAGTTGTAGGGGGGATACTAAGTGTGAGGATTGCCGCCCCTATCTCACCTGGTCCATACGTCTCGGGCTTTGGATTTCCAAGGGCATCCTCTGCAACAACCACCACTTCATACGCTTCATCTGGCTTGGGATTGAATAGTGGGGCAAGAGGAACAGCAAGGCCTTCTCCTTCCATTCTGATGTTTTCAATCCTTGAAAATCCACTCAATAATTGTGCACTTTGCTCAAGAGGCCGTTTCCTTGCATAGGCGGCGAATGCAGAGAAGTCGGATGCTTTGGAGCCGTCAATGTTGAAAAGGGGCTGTGTTGCTTGAGGAAACAAAAGCTCTTTCTTCTCCTGATTATAGATGACAAAAAGATTAGGGTAATTAGCCACTATTCCTTCTCCTTGTGGGGAAAGATCGTCAATTGATTGCCCTTCCTTAACGGCCATTTTCTGTTTCGAGTTCACATTGTCAATCTCATTGCCGTTCTTATCAACTGCAGTAACGGAAAAAGCGTAAGGCGCCCCATCCATTGGAACAGGAATGATGGCCATGAGGTTCCTTCCGCTTCCATCCGCTCTGGGAACCGCATAGACGGCATTCGGCTCAAGAGTAATCGGCTTGCCTGCCGCTTCAAAGAGGCATTTTTTGCGGGAATAATCGAATGTGCAGGATGAGAGAGTGGGAATTCCCGGAAGCAATTCTGCCTGCGCCGAATCAATGACTAAGACAGAAACATCGGGTTTTTTTTGAAGCTCAGCTGTGGGTGAGGTTTCGAGAACATTCCTGGAGGAAGCGAGATAAATCCTGTAAAAAGAAACAACAGCAGCAGGGCTTTCCTTCCAGCTAAGAATAACCTTGCCGCTTGCCTTGGGCATATCAAAGACTTCAATACTTTCAACAGGCGGAGGAGGAGTGTCAGGGATATGCGCTGCGAATTTTACCACAATCGGCCTCTCCTTCACTAGCCCGTCCACCTCATCATAGATAAGGTATTTTTTAGATGGGTCTGAAACGCAGAATCGCTGGATGTTTTTTGGTGGAGGGGTGCATGGCTTCAGGTCTGATTTGTATATCTGCTTTCCTGCGCTGTCCATGACAGGAGCTGTTGTTGGGTAGAAAAGCCGTCCATTCTCCTCTTTGATAAGGTCAATAGAGCTTATTTTTCCGCCGCTTGCGGCGGTTGGTTTTTTGTAGAAGAGAAGGGAAAAGGATATCTGCGCAGGGGTGATGTCTGAAAGCGGCATGCTGCTCACCTTGGCTTCGATGGGGTTCATGCTCTCTGCCCCGTAGAGGAGCCTCAAACGCTGGGGAAGGTGCTGGGAGGGAGAATCCCGAAGGGAAGAGGTGTAGGAGAGCGTTCCTTCAGTATCGGAAAAGAGAAGTGCATCATCTTTTTTTTCTATAACAAAGGCATACTTCTGTTCTCCCAATTCATTGCGCTTGATGTATGCTGGAGAGCCAAGGTTTTTTTCGCAGTAGCAGTTGGTGCCTGAGGAGTTGAGGCAGTCTTCAAAGGTCTCTATGATATCGTAGAAGACGCGCTCTTTTCCTGTGGAGCAGTCAAACTCCCACTTCAACTCAGGGGTGTTCTGGCGTTGGGCAATGCACATCTCCAGGGGAGTCCCTTTCCCTGCGCATGGGAGGATCGATTCGAGGTCTTTTGCGATAAAATCATATACTGCAAGGTCAGGATCAATTGCCATTTCCAGATCTGGCTTAAAGGTGTAGGCACCATAAAATTTTTCACCGGAAGGTGCCTTAATCGCCATGCCGGTGATGGGCTCTGCTCCAGAGAAAAGAAGGGTTCCTGTTGCCGCAAAAAACAAGAAAAGTCCTACCAATGCAATGATTTGTAGAGGGTGGGTTAATTTCATGTGGCCACCGATGGTATCTGCGCTATTTTTTGGTGCACATTCTCGACGTAGGCGACATCTGCCCCTTTTTTCGTGTTGCAGCCAAGTCCATTATATGCCCGAATGGCAGCATCCCATCCTTGATAGGAGGAATATTTTTCCGCTTGTAGGGGATCTTTGCAATACTTGTTGATGAGGTTTCTTGATATCCCATTTTGATGGCGAAGATATGAATCTCGTAGAAGTTTTGCTGCGATATTGATATTGCACTCAAGATCATAAACACTCTCATCTGATCTGCAGACTTTCTTTGCAAGTGCGGCGTTAACTTGGACATTGATCTGCATGAGGCCGACGCTTCCGGAGGAGCTTGATAAGATGGTGGAAGATGTACAGGATGGTGAGGCGACTGCTGTGCAGGATGTGCCTGAGTTTTTCCCGCTTGCCAAGCAGCAGTGCTTAAGGCCGCTTTCCGTTGTCGCGATGGAGAGAAGCACCGAAGAGGGAACTTGGGTGCGCTGCTCGATGGCAGAGAAAAGCTCCCCTATTCCGGTTAAGGGAGATTTCCTCTTCCTGAAGAAATCATTCACCTGTGCCGGAGTTAAAGTCGGAAAATCCGGTGATGGAGGGAGCGTCAAAGCTGAAGAGGATGGTAGTTGCTCTTGCTTTGTCACGCCAATTTGCTGGAGAATTGAAGGGGCTTCCTTGGGCCTGATATCTATTCCTTCTCCTATCGGGATGAGGATCCCATTTTTTGCTGTGAGCCTGATCTCTTTGGAAGAGGGAAAAGAGATGTCAAAATTATTGGAGGGTAAGAATGCGTTCACATATGGTTGATACATTTCTAATAGTCGATCGAGAGTGTTGAGAAATAGTGTTGAGAACTGTGCTTCGATATCTGTCTGGGTAGGAGTGCAGGATTTTTTCCCATCTTCTACTGTCCAGAGGGCATATCCAAGATACGAGCTGCAGCGCGCTCCTGCGCCTGATTTTCCAAGCGCATATGCTGCGCTCGTGGCGGAGAATTGGGATGAGATGCCCATATAAAGGGAAATGTCGTAGCTTTGGCTTCGAGCGTCCTGTAAATAGAGCGCGGCCTCCCCCACATACCCTTTAAATTCGTATTTGAGTGTTGCAACATAGTAGATGGTAATCCCGATAAAAAATGCTGCAATGAGAAAGTAATACTGGACGCCGAATCCTTTTTTTGAACTTTGGTGTTTGGTCATGCTCGGGCTCATGTATAGGGGCCTATGAGGAAGAGCCTAATGATAAGGGTTCCTTGGTTACCTCCGATGAGGGGGAGAGAAGCTGTTGCAAATTCTTCTCTCTCCTCGAAGGTTGGGATTATGGATCCGGCTAAAAAGATGTCTGGACTCGCGGAGAACACAATTTTTGCGCTTGAATCTTCCACTGTTAATATCCATCCGCCAGGGTGTCTGCTATTAAAGTAGGATTTTAATGCCTGATGAAGAGAAGGGGTATCCTTATTTTCTGCATAATAAAAATTAACGATCGAATATGCTACCGTCTCTGATTGAAAGGGTGAACTGAGGAGTATTGAGAGTTCTTTCTCAGCATCCATCCCGAGAAGCTGCTGGGTCATGTCCTTTTCCTTCTTTTCCCCAAGAGAAGAATGAATGAGGAGAAAACCAGCATAGACTGCAGCGGAGAAGAAGATGAAGACAAGAAGAGGTATCGCCTCATCAGTGGCAATTGCCTTGTGGTTATTTAATAGTTTGAATGCCAATGGAGACTTCACCTTCGTACATTTTTTTATCTATGAGCATATTCACTTTTCCAAGGCTTAGTTGTTTGCTGATTGGTCTGTTTTCCTGCCAGTTTACGGTTGTGATGGTCTTTGAATATTTTTGTTCTGGCTGCATTATCATGAATTGGTATGCCTTTCCGACAGAAGGGAGCGATGAAAAACAGAGAGAGAGCTGATTGGTGGTGATTTTTGAAGTATCGAGTATCAGTGGCATGTTCTTGGTTTCTTTACCCTCAGCGGCAAAGCATGTTGGAGATGAAAGCAATCGGTCAAATATTATCCTCTCTTCAAAATCTTTCGGGACAAGCACATTTTGGGCTGACGTTGAGGCAATAAGGTACATGAAGACTAGGGTCGTAGCGGAAAGGAGAACTCCAAATAAAATCCAGAAAAGCATGGTATAGGGGGCCCAGAATTCTGAGCTTGCCCTTGTTGAGCGGAAGATGGAGATCATTATCCTTGGGACATTGAAAAAGTGTTTCCTTTTTTTGAGATAAGGAGGGGATTGGGCTTTTTTGTGAGGGAAGTAAATCCATATCCCACAAATGACGCTTTTCCCGCAGTGAATTCATCCGGCGAGCCAGAATCCGAATAGACGGTGATGATGTTTCTTTCAACCGATATAGTGTATCTTGATGCGTCCTGCGAATAAAAAAAAGAAACGTCTCCTGGAAGGGCATAAAGCTGGTTGATGATAAGTGCTAGGTCGTTTGCAATTGCCTGTTTTTGCTGTGCTTCGCCTGAACCATATTCATTTGCCTTCGTAATAAAGGAAAGCATGATGATTACAGAAAGTATGATTACAACAAGCGCTTTGCCGGTAAGCTGCCCTTCTTTTAGCATGGGACTGATTCAAGAATTGGTGTTTATATTAGTTTTGCTGGGATAAAATACAGGGAAGTTGGGGGCAGGCAGCCGCATAGTTCTTGCTGTTGAGGATCTTGAGTTCAATGAATATCTGCGATTTCTGGGTATCCGAAGGTTTTCTCAGGTAACCGACATTACTGGTGTCTTTACTGTTTACAAAGAAAAATCCATTTTCCCAATAGGGAGGGTTCACCGGGGTGCCAGTATAAGCTCCTTTCAGATCTATTTTCTGTGGGATGTCGGAATTGAGCGATTGACAGGTTGCGGTGCCATATTTTATTTGCTGCGCCTCCTCATTTCCTAATTTCTGAATGGATCCTATCGAGATTCCCTTAAGTAAGCAGGAGCAGGGCTTGGAGGTGCATTCAGGGTAGGAGGGCTTTGTAATAAAGAGATAAAATCTGTTTCCAGACATTCTAAGATTGCAGCCAATACACCTGAATTCTTTTCCCTCAGTGGAAAATCCTACAATAGCAGAATTTGCGGAAAGGCTCAAAAGGATTGGACGTGCCTCCCCTTCCTTGAGGGAGGAGAACTGGGAGAGGAGATTGTTGAAGCTTTCCGCAGAGGGATCCCCAATAAACGCATTCACAACATTCTTGCCTATCCAGAGTACTGAAACCAGGGCAATGACCGATATCACGATGAGGACAAGCGCCTCATCTGTAAGTCCCTTCCTTTTTAGGATGACTTTTCTGCGCATAGCGCTTATTTTTTCTTTTTGCATGTGCTATCTTTCTTATCTTGCTCTGAGGTTGATAGCGGACATCCTTTGACGGAGGAACCCGGTTCCTCTGCCTTGCAGTCGCACTGGTCCTCAAAATCAGGGATGCCATCCCCATCGGAATCTTCCGTTGAGTCAATGGTAGATACTATTTGGGACGATCCTTTGCCGAGAAGGTGGGCAAATGTCCCTGACCACCAGAATACCACAAAGAGGATAATGACCATCGCCCCGATTAGCTCGAACGCGCCAGAGATAGCTTTTTTTTTTAGCATGATGGAATCTTTGAAGGTATATTTTTGACGCAGGAATCTCTGATTCCTTCCTTGGTGTATGCGCACCAGAATAGCCAGGATTGCGCGACAGGGATGAAGCAAGAGTTTCCTTCATCATTTATATACAGATAGGGTGCAATGGTCTCTTTTGTGAACGTGCGCGATGTGATGGGGGAAGTTATCTTTTGATTGGGCGGGCAGGATGCCTTATCTTTTAACTTACATTCATAGAACAATGTGGGGTCCGCAAGGCATAATTTTCCCTTGGATGAAGTTCCCGAATGGCGCAGGAGTGCTTTTCCTTGCTTTTCTATGATGGTGAAAGTCACTTCCCCTCCTGATTCGCTAGATTCTATCTCATAATCACCGAGATTATTAAGACCTTCAAATGGGATGATGCAGTCTTTCTTTGCGTTTCCTGAAACACCCTTAAAGGATTCTACAAGAGTGTTGCTGCTTTTGGTTACACTCTCAGGAACGGTGCTCTGGTAGGCAATTTGAGGGGATGGCTTGAGGGGGAGGAATTTATCCACTCCAAGAAGAGTCTTTGCGATTTTTGGCGTGAGACCAAGCTCCGGGGCAAAAAAAGTGATGGAAACCAGGATGAAGACGATGAGCGCGATGATAAGGAGCGCGATGGTTGAGAGTGAAAGTCTTTCCATGCCTTACCACCAATTAAAGAGAAGAATTTCCACTCCACTATCCTTGAATTGAATATATGCATAAAATGCTGCGCCGATGAGCAAAATACCAAGAAGGATTTCTATCACTAGCCATATCCCATCCACCGCCTTCTTTCCTTTGATTCTCATCTGCTTGCTTGGATACTGCATTTGCTTGAAATCGCGTCATATCTTGAGATGAAGATGCGATTGTGATCATCGAAGAATGTGCTGCCCGCGGTTTGGTAGAGCGCCGCAGATTCTGTGGTGAGGAGGATTGCGATGGGAATTATTCCTATGCCAGTACCAATTGCTGCTGCGATGACAGCGCCTCCCAGAACCGAGGTTGCTGCTCCCGCAGTGGTCTTGAGCCCATAGGTCTCAGTTGGGCTTACGAAAGTTACCGCATATAATTGTTTTGATACGAGCGGATCCTCTGTAGTAAAATAGCCCACTCCAACGCCTACACCTTTCATTCCCTGGATATAATCAAGATAGGATGCTGAGCGATCAAGAGGCACATAGCAGTTGCCTGCAGGACATTTCCATTGCGAAAAATATGCTCCATCTTTTTGAAAATCGGATGAGCAGGTTCCTCCCTTGCTCTTGCATTCATTGCCGGGGATTGTGCAGCAAGTGCTTCCCTTCTGGCATCGTGAGGAAGAAACTGGTTGCTCTCCTTGAAGACAGGGTTTGGATGTTCCGCTCCTGCACCACCCTCCTCCTCCTGGACCACATTTGTCTGATGAGTCGATGGTTTCATAGGGCTGAGCCATGGATCTGTAAACTTCCTCCTTAGCGCCAAGGGGGGCGGCACCGTTATCAAGAAAGAAAGTGTAACAGATAAAGCATCCATCATTTGAGAGCGGGAACTTTGAGAACATGTTGCGCTCCCTTCCCTCAAGCCACATCCACCAGCATTTTCTACTCAGATCCCTGATTTCTCTGAGCGCCCCTTCTTTAAGTGTCCCTCCTTGTCCCCTATATCCCTTGGTTGGAAGGGCGTCTTTTTTTTCTATGGTTGCGCAGGCTCTGGGAGCATTAATTGCCTGGGTCACCACCCCTAACTTTTCCTGGGCTCCGAACCTGATCGCATTGGATGATCGGCACAATGCTTCCTTTGAGGACTCATCTGCCTTTGATGCGCTAAGCGCAATGAGGTAAATCACAAGAAATGTTCCTCCAAGGAGGAGAACAATACCTACCACAAACTGCCACCCTCCTTCTCCTTCTTTTGAATTCTTGAGGTTCATTTGCTTAAAGCATCCTTTTTATAAAAAAGAAAAAGACCACTGCTAAGAATATTCCGGTCAACCAGACAAGAAGGGGTTTTGATAGAAACAATTCCTGTCCTTTCCTTGAGGAAGGGATAGGGCTCATGGAGCAAAAACTCCCTGAACGCAGCAAACTTTATTGTCTTTCTCACAATTGGTATTGGACAAGATAGTGTATCCTTGCTTGCCGCATTCTGATGTCCCAACGCACTTTCCAAGCTTTGCCTGACAGCTATCGATGTTTGAAGAGAAAGATTTTGCCTCACTGGTGAATATCACTGCGACCGTGATCAGCACGACAAAGGCAAGGATAGCCCCTATGAGGATTGGTATCGCCATGTCTGCCTTCTTGTGGTGGAACATGGGGAAAAACTGAAGAAATCTATATATAAATCTTTGGCTAGCGGATGCAGCAGCAGATTCCCGGGGAAGTCTCGGTTATGTCGCTGAACTGGCCATAAATCCTAACGGAGTTGGCTGCTGAGCACGTTTGGCCGCTTCCTTTTTCTCCAGAAGTGTATCCGCTCACCTGACACTGCTGGCCGCAGCCGGTCAATTGCTGCTGCGTCTGATCTACATTCTTCCCAAAGATCCCAATCCTCCCTGTAAAGACTGCAAAGAGAACGACTAGGACGGCAAGCCCAAGAGCCGCAATAATAATGGTATTAATTGAAAGGCCCTGACCCTTCGTGGAAATATAGGATTTCATGGAACCATTCCTGAATATGCTGATATTTAAAAGTATCGGAATTCATCGCCCTATCGGATTTATCGGCAAGGGTGCGTGGAGGGCATAAAAATCCAGGTAAAGCGCGCTCAGATTGTACCCTCCCTGATTATTTTTTGCTGAGTTAGGGTAATGTTATTTTAATGAAGATTTTTATCCGCAGATATCAAGCTTCACAAACATCGTCCCTGCACGCGTAGGCAGGGGGAATGTCTTTGAGCGCTTCTGGCCAGGACATGCTTGACCAAGCTGCATAAGCGTTCTGCTGGTGCCAAGCGAGGCAGTCATCTCATACTTCCATTTCCACTGCTCAAATGTCTTGGAAAATATGGCTGCCGCAACTTCGCGCGCCTTCTCGCAGGAGGATTTTCCATCGGAGCATACTATGCCCCCCTGCACCGCGCAGTCCTGCAAAAGTTCGGTTGCTGTCAGGTAATTGCAGTCATTGACCGCGGTATTGAGATAGGTGGATACATAGTTGGAGGCGACCTGCGATTCCACAACTTCCTTGCGTATTGTGCTTGGCTTCTTCAAAGCGATGAATTTTATCGCGAACACAAGGCCAAGGACAAGGAGGACTACAACAATTGCAAGTCCGAGGATCTCCATTTGTGCTTTTCTGGAATGGCGATTTCTGGTGGGTGCGCTTGCGGTGATGAAAGTGTGGGTGTGTGGAGGGCATCGTTTGCACATAAAGCGCATCCGTGTGGTTCCTTCCCTTAATTTTTTAATAGTCATTGTGGTGATTAGTGAAATGTCGCCCGGTTTTCGTGTCCGTTCTTTATCTCGCATACGTCTCAATGGTGATGACACCAAAAGCGCTCCTATCCGTGATGGGATCGAGGAGCGAGATGGGAGTGTTGCTTGCTGATTTTGAAGTAAATCCCTGCAAAGGAGAGGAGTAAAGGGTATAGTCTCTGGCAGTGGGATAGACTTCCTTAACAGTAATTGTGCTGAAGCCGAGGATGTCAAAATAGTATTCCTTGTGCTGCGGCATGAGAATAGCCGCCGAACGCAGCTTGATGGTGTCAATGCATGAATCCGTGATGATGTTCTGCCTGCTGCACTGCAGTTCCGGAAGTGAGAGCGCCTTCTTGAGCACAGTGATGGAATCCAGCTGCACATGCTCATCTTTCTCCGTTGCCGCCTTGGATTTAAGGATGTTGACATAGAACACCATGCCGATGACCACCAAAAAGAAGAACACAAGTAGGATTGCGATGGTTTCTCCCATCTGCACCTGCCCTCTTGATTTTTTTGCGCTTTTCATTTTAAATTTAATTTGATAGTAAAGTATTTCAGTGTGATTTTAGTTTAATGGGGTCTTTTTTTATTGGCAGGGTTCTCACTTGCTTTCTTTTTAGTAAATAAGCGGGCAGGACTGCCTCTGGAGTTGTGAATTGAGGTTCTCAAGCTCAGAGATGGCATGGTTGGCCTGTTGAACAGTCCCTTCATTAAGGACAATAGCTGCCGCCCGGATAAGGGAGAATTGAGATAATGCCTGCGTATAGGTCTGCTGGCATCTGAGCAGGCCTGCGGAAGAGGAAAGCTCCTCAGATCGGCGCTGGTAAATTTCTGTCACCAGAGCGACTTTTTTGAGCATGTTGTCTGCGATGCATTTGTAGAAGAGGTCTTCGCTATTTGATGCAGGCCTGGATTTTTCATCGCTATAGATTGCGCCAAGGAGCATTTCCTGCCTCAGGTAGGGATAGGTCTTTGCCAAGTCCCATCTGGATTCGATTTTCCTATAGAATGCGGCTGTTCCTCCGCTCAAGTCCCCGTTCACGCCAAGTGCGCTCATCTTGTTATTCTCGATTGTTGCGAACGATGGAGGAAATGTGGGAAGTGTGTCAAAAAAAATAAAGCGTGTGTGGTCGTCCTGCTCGGGACGCAGATCTTGGGGTAATATGGAGTGGAGTTCTACCCGTAATGAAGAATGCATGCTCTTATTCACTGCCCGCGCAAGAGGGGAATTTCCAACGAGGATGTAGCGTATTTTTGGGGAGGATATGTACACCACATTTGTGACGCGGTAGGGGATGCTCCATTCCCTTGTCTGCACGATGAGGGGGGAAGTGCGGACAACCGATGGCGCAAAAAGCATCATCTGTTGGAATTGCTGTGATTGGCTCCCGATACGCAAAAGGTTGCATTCAAATTCAATCGTCGCCTGGGGGAGCTCAAGGATGTTGGTTACTCCAAAGGACGCTTCAGAGCCGATTGCTATTGTGCTAAGAGTCTTAAGCAGCGTCGCGTGGGAAGAGACTTCAGAGATATTTTTTTGCTTGATGACAATCGTCGCAAACAGGGTGAGGATGGCTGCGCCTGCAATGAGGATGAATATCCAGTTGAACTGCACCTCAACCACTGCCTTCTTGCCAAGAAGGCGTCTATTGCCAATTCGAGAGGAGAACATGGTCACCTTTGCCCTCAAGCCTAAGTTCAACGGCATTATTGTGCGGTTCGATGCAAAGGACATCAAGTGGGAAAATAGCAATTGACTCGACAGTGAAGGATGCTTCAACGGTATTGGTGAGTAAAAACACATTCTTTCCAGTTCCAGAGGCAATGCTGTCCCGAATCAAGGGGTCAATTGTGAGTCCATCAAGAGAAGGGGTGGTGTGGCTCTCTACAAAGCAGATGCGGGAATATCCCTCCACGCGAAGCTCTATTTTTTTAATCGAGCCGAAGTCTGATGAAAGAGCATCAATTGCAGAGGAAAGTTCTGATTGCAGCTTGATTGCGGAAACTTGTTCCGATTGCCTGCGGAAATCGCTGATTGCATTGTAGCCGTAGATTAGGATGGCCCCCATGATGACGATGCCAAGGACATAGATAAAGACCTGCCCGACAATCTGTGCGTTTCTTGTGGAGGGTAGTTTCATGATTTCTTTCCGGGTTGGGTGATTTTTGTGATGGGATCTTTTGGGTTGTTTTTCATTTTTCCCGGTTTTGATTGTGCAGCGCCTTTTTCTTTTGGCAGATTCTGCGCCGATCGCTGATGCTTCAGTGATTTGAGCATTTCAAATGCGTCTTTTTTTTGGAGTATTTTTTGCTGCGGCTTTCTGATGCGGATGATAATCTTTCTTTTTTGAGGTGTTTTGCTTTCCGGTTTTTGCGCTTCTTGCGATTGCTTCCCGGGCATGTCGCTGCTCATCTTTTCCAGATGTTCTGGCTGTTCAGTTTTGTGGGAGAAGATGCTGAAGATGTTTTCTCGTTCATTTCTTTCCTTGTCGTGCTTTTCTTGTGATTTTTCCTTGATCATCTCCTTTTTCTGCTCGGTTAGCTCCGCACTCTGGCGTGCGATTGGCGCCTGCTCCGTGCGCTCTTCAGGCAGGGGCGGCAACGGCTGCTGTCCAAAAGTGGAAAAATCAGTGGATGATTGCTTGGAATTGTTAAGGTAATAGCGCGCATAGGCATAATATCCGCCTGCCCCAAGAATGCCTAAGACGAGAAGCCCAATGAGGATGCCTTTAACAGATGAAGGAGGGTAGTCATTTGGGTCAAGCGGATTTGTTCCGGCATCAATTTCATCCCCATCAGTTGCTCCATCTCCATCAGTGTCTGGGTTTAAGGGGTCTGTAGAGAATGAGAACTCTTTTCTGTTGGTCAATCCATCGGAATCAGGGTCTTCTTCTCCAAGATTGGGATTGTTTACATCAAAGCCGTGCTCAATAGCCCATTGGATGAAGGAATCTGCCGATGTGCCGCTTTCAGTGTCAGTGACTCCATCGCAATTGGTGTCGTCCGTTGAGCAGATCTTGCACGTTCCCTGCCTGCATTCAAGGCCCGCGACGCAGTCCCCACTGGAAATGCATCCGTCCCCCTGCCCGCATCTCTTTTCGCAGGTTCCTCCGCAGTCGACTCCCACTTCTCCTGGAGAGAGCTTGCCATCTGCGCACTCTTCCATTGGCTTGCAAAACCCGAAACTGCAGGATTGTTCACCACAGTCCTTGTTCTCGCGGCAACGCTCTCCTTCTCCGCACGCCTTGCAGGTTCCTCCGCAGTCGACTGCAGATTCTTCCTGATTTGTTATGCTATCAGAACATGTTGCAGCAGCGCATTTCCCGAGATTGCAGAATCCACTCCCGCAGTCAGCGCTTGCTGTGCAATTGGCTCCGGTGGCGCAGTCTCCCCGGTCATTGCATCGTAAATTCAGGCTTTCGTTTGAGAGGCAGCCATCTGTGGTGAGCCGGCATACTCTGCAATTGAGCGTGCCATTGAGGAAATAGGGGCTGTAGCCGCGGCAGCTGATATCGCTGATGTTTCCAATGGTGTTTCCATCGCATAACTCCCCAATATCCAGCTTGCCATTGCCGCAGGGATCATCCTGGGAAGTTCGGCATTCTTTGGTGTTAAGCTTGCAGGAACTGCAGGAGATTTTTCCAGTTTTGAAGGAAGGAGTGTAGTCTGCGCATTGTAGTGGAATCGGGCCAAGGGTTGCTCCTTCGCAGGATTCTCCTGCATCGATGATGCCGTTGCCGCAGCTTGATACTTCAATGCAGCCGGAAGTATTGAGTGCACACCCTTGGCTGCATGATATGGTTCCTCCGGTGAAGGAGGGATAAGCTGTGCAACTGGCAATGGTGCCAAACGCAGTGCCATCGCATTCTTCGTCCTTGTTGAGCGATCCATCTCCGCAAAGCCCGGCAGAAGTGTCTTGGCACCCTGAAGTGTCTACGTGGCAGTTAGTGCACTTCAGTGTTCCTGAGGTAAAGCGCAGTGGACTGTAAGAGGTGCAAGAGCCATCAAGAGGCCCAAATGAATTTTTGTCGCAGGATTCTCCTGCATCGATGATGCCGTTGCCGCAGGCAGCTTTTTCAGTGCAGGAAGTGGTATCAAGTTCGCAGGAGGGGGTGCAGCCAATTGTTCCTGAGCTGAAAGATCCATTGTATGAGGAACAGCTTGTGATTTTGCCGAATGTTGTCCTGTCGCACGCTTCGCCAGGATCCAAAATGCCATTCCCGCAGCGGGATTCTGGATTGCAGCCGGAAGTGTCTATTCTGCACTGGGGCGAGCATTTCAGGGTACCGGAAGCAAAATTGGAGTATTGGGTGCATCCCTTGATAGTGCCAAAAGTAGTTCCATCGCATTCTTCTCCTGCTGTATTGATATTGCCGTCACCGCATTTCGCGGATTGGAGGCATAGCGATGTATCCACAATGACGCCATCGCTCAGAAGCGGCTGACTTTCAAGGTCCACAAAATCTTTGGCCTTCACCTTAAACACATACTTAGTGTTATCTTGGAGGGAGAGGTTTTTGACAAAAAGGAACTCGTTTGAGACTAGGGCTCTTGTGAAACCGACAATTTCAGTGCTTCCTTGGAGCAGGGAATAGAAATACTCCCGAACACCGCTGCCTCTGTCTTCAGCCAGCCATTTCACCCTCAGCCGGTCGGTAAGGCAGCTCTGCTGGGGCAGGGACTCAAAAGTGCTGGAATCATCCACAAAAAGCATGGAAGGTGGCTGGGTGTCAACGGTGAAGTTGACTACAATCGCGGGGGAGAAGGTAGTGAGGGACTGATCCCTGCATGCGACAAAAAAGGTATAGTGACCATCATCCAGCGCAAGAGTTGTCGAATGCACAAGTGCCGGAGGCCCGAAAAGCGAGCCGGAAACTGCAGTCCTATCGGTTTGGCTGAATCTGCATTGCATTGTCTTGCTTGTTTTCACAAGGAGCTGAGTAGCCGTCTTGCTTATGATGGAAGGGGTAAGGGAAGTGATAAGCGCGGGAAGGGTGTGATTGACGGTGAAAAAAATGTTTTGGGAAGGTGAGATAAGCTGTGCCTTATTCTGGCAAGCGACAAAGTAAGTGTATTTTCCATCACCGCCCTCAGTAACCCGTTGCCTGCTGATTGTGCTGAAATTTGAGGAAACGAAAGAGTCGAACGGAATCATTTGCGCAAAAAGGGGGTTTGTCCTGCTGTATTTGCAGATGGATTCATCATCGGTCTGCACCGTGAGTGAGGTGCTGTTGTCTTCATCCTGGATAGGATTAGGGAAGGCAAATGAGGTGATGATGAAGGGAGAGGTGTTGTCAAAAGAGAGTGTAAAAGATGAGGTTTTCTGCCCTTGGAGGATATCATTGCAGGTGACAAATAATGTCACTTGGGAGGGGAAAGCGCCGGAAAATGCTGCAAGCTTGTGCTCGGTGCCTCCGCTTGGTAAAAATGGTTCCATGAATTGAAAATCAGCTTTGGATCCGATGCTGTGCCTGCACTGTGCGTCGTTGTCTGTTCCCACAATCACATCAAAGGAGCGCTGCGCAGAGACGCCATAGGGAGGGGAAATTAGTGTGATTTCAAGGGGCCTTGCATTCATGACAAAATAAAGGGGGATTGTTGTGGTGATGCCTGCGAATGATGTGGCAGTTATGAGCATGAATTTGTTGCCGTCGCTGATATTGACGCTTGCGCTGTAAACCTTGTTATTAAGGGTGGTGAAGTTTTTTGAGAAGTCCTTGCCATCTATCCACACACTCGTAAGGATTGCCTCCCGTGCAAAGCCAAGAGAGAATGATGCTGATGAAAAGCGGAGAAGCGAGCCATTTGCAGGGGTGCTGTTGAGAATCCTTGGCGGCTTGCTGTCCACAACAATTGTTTTGGAAAATAAGGGACTCATGAACACCCCTTCTTGGTTTTTTGCATTGATTTCAAGAGTGTACTCTCCGTCTGGTATGGGAGAAGTGAAAGTGAGCCGTGTTATTGTTTGCTCTGAAGCGCTAAAAGATGGTTGGAACCGATCACCAGTTGCCGGGTTCTTAAGCTGAGCAAAAGTGATGATTGCCGGCTCCAGGAAAATTATTTCTGCAGTGGAAACTCTTCCGGCAAAAAGTGCATCAAAGTGCTCTGTTGCTCCGGGAATTGAAAGATTGCCAACTATTGGGCCGGTGGAGGTGCTAGGCGCAGTAAAGGTGATTGATTTTATTTCTCCTACGTTTTTTGAGGGATCGCGTGAATAGTACTTCAGTGTGTTCTCTCCGGGAGTGAGGTTCATGATGTTCTTGAGTGTGTTTTTGTCAAAGAGCTTGCGGTTGGAATAAAGCAATGTTTGGGAAGTTGTTGAAATTCCGAAGGGATGGTTTATTGGGCAGGCATTCTTGCAGAGAAAGGTTTCATAATCAGGCGTTGTCCGTAGCGCAAGGGCGCCATTTGGGCCTGCCTTGTCCCGAATGTCCATGCGGATCTGATTCAGGCTGCCATTCGAGATGATGGCCACAAATGAAGTGTCAGGTGGAAAAATGTCTGCTTCGCATGAGGCAATGGAGCAATCAGCATTGCCATCGGCATCTGCGTCTTTTCTGCATTTGTTGCTGAATTTTCTGCACATGTCTGCTCCGCATTGGATTCCTCTCGGCACAAGTTTGTTA
Organism: uncultured Methanosarcinales archaeon; assembly: GCA_964438385.1. Classification (GTDB taxonomy): domain Archaea; phylum Nanobdellota; class Nanobdellia; order Woesearchaeales; family GW2011-AR4; genus GW2011-AR11. Next base: position 16,636 of record CAYTKI010000028.1, read on the forward strand.
TTTGTGGAGAATTGTACAGGGGTTGATGGGCAGTTTGCGGCAATGATGTCTGTACATATAACAGCATCGCAGGTTTTGGCAGAGGTGCCGGTAAAAATGCATTGTGCCAAGGGCGTGGAGAGCTGATCTGCCTTTTCCTTGGTGCATCCCCCATATACTTTGTTATGCGCCCTATTGGATTCCATTCCTTCTGTACCTGACTTGTCGCACCACACACAATTTTTTTCCTGCATGGTGATGCATGCCCCAACGCCAAGCTCTGTGGAGATGGTTTTCCATTGGCAGTTGCTCACACCGCAGTTGTCCCTCCCACATGTTCCCTGCGATTTATAATCGTAGCAGTTCATTTCCGGCTTGCATGCATAGCAGGCATCGATGGGAGATGTGGATTTGTCATAGAAGCAGTACTTGCCATTCTCGCATGCCAATTCAAAGCCAAAGAGCTGAAAAGCGTTGAAGCCCTCCTGCTGGCACTTATCCGTTGGCACGCATGTGGGCACGCTTCCCTTGACAATGCACGCCTCTTCAGGAGAGCAGGATACGCCGGCATACTGCAGGACATTTGCTGAGTCGCAGGAGAATCCTTTGTTTATCTTTGAGGAGAATTTCCCCCTCACTTCGCTTATGAAATTGGCAGTGGAAAAATTAAGTGGAAAATTGATGATGAGGTAGTCCTTTGAGGCAAGATAGGTGGATGGCTGCACGCAGAATTTCTCAAAAGTTGATTTGCCCAGGCATTCGATATTTCCAAGTGATGCTGTTTTCTGGACTTGGGGAGTTGCGGACCGGATGCTGTAATGCGCCCTCACTAAGTAGCTGTAATGGGTATCAAATAGCAGCGAGTCCGAGGAGTCGGTGAATGTTTGGGTAGAAGAGCTGCCGATGCGTGTGAAGGTTGTGCAGCCATCGCCAAGGCATCGGAAGATATCGTAGGAAAGCGAATTTTGACTGCACTCGTCTTGCCAGCTAAGCAGGAATTGTTTCTTGCCCTTCAGAGGTATGACTGAGAAGGCGCTTAGGGCAGGCACGTAGGTCGGATCAGAGCATCCCTGGCTGCTGCCTATGCAGATGCCATTTTCTTCCCTCGTGTCACTTGGGGAGACACACCCTGTATCTGAGCTGTCTGTGCATCCGTTGTTATCATTGTCAATGCCATCATTGCATTGCGGCGTCTGGCAGGACACTTGGGAGCAGGGATTGTTAAAAAATTCAGTTCCGGTGCCTGTGCAGTGCACTTTTGTTTTTGTTGATGGTCCGGATGGCTCGCAGCAGCATCCAATCTTGCAGGAATCAACGGCGTCGCAGGCGCTGTTTGCCAAAAAGAAGTTGGTTTCGCAGTCCTGCGCATTTAAGGGGTAACTGGGAAAACTTGCCGATTTGTAGAAAGAAGGGTTTGCTGTTTCCGGCTTTGGGCAGCAGTCCTGATCTTTTGAGACAAAGGATTGGAAGTTACATGTTGCGGCGATGCTCGCTCCCGGGTTAAAGCAGCATCCAGAGGCCTGTGCAATGGTAAGGGGAAGGATAAATGTAAAGAGAGTAGTGATGAGAAGCATCAGGCAAAGTGATTTTTTTGTGTCCATTTTTTTTGTGATGGTGCTGATGGTTCTTGAATAGTATGTAGGAATTTTAAATTAAGGGGTGAAAGGGTTTCTGATAATGAAAATGTCCTGGTAATCTTCCAGTTCGCCATCAGACGCGGTGATGCGCACCGTCATATCGGGAGTGGTGATTGTCTGTGGCAATTGCGGCTTGCCGCTCCTGCTCTCAACGGTGAATTGGTAGGATATGGAATCTTCATCAGGGTCGTCTGCGGCCGGTGCCAGAAGGTAGGATGCGAGCAGTTCCTTGGTGATTTCCGTGTTGTGGGAAAAGTTGAGCTTGCCAAAAGAGAGGTAGTGGAATGTTTGGTTTGGCTTAAGGTAGTGGAGCGCGGGGTTGCGGTTATGGCGCGCAACATGGATTTCATAGGGCTTACCGCTGATAGAGGATTGGGTATCTTTTAGAATGAGGATATCATCATGGTTGTGTACATCATGGAGTATTGCAAGGGACATGTCCTGCGGAGCGTTTACCTTGGAAATGTTAAGCAAGATGTCATTCACTTCGTTATTCAGGATGGAAGAGAGCGCGGTATGCATGCCAAGAAGGCGTACGCCGTATATCGTCTTGAATTCCTGGAGGGAGATTTCCTCTTGGGTGATGGAATTTGAGATGGTGAGGGGATAGGAAAGTGTGATGTCCACAGTCTGCTCGCCGAATGCCGCATGGGTGGATTTTTCTCCCTTGGAAAAAGAATATCCTTGCTTCTCAAAGAATGCATAATCGATGCAGGAATCTATTGCAGAGGAGATATACTGCTCAAGCTGGTATGCAAAAGATGAGCTTGAGCCGTTGATTGGAGGCAGGAGCACTGTGCCTAATGATATGCCTGGCGTTGGTTGATCTGGTCCATAAGGTGCGGAAGTGGTGGGGTATGCGGGCAACAAAACAAGCCCAGGTGAAATACCATAGTTCACCTTCTGTCCCTGAAATGGAGCGAAGAGTGCGCCGGCATGAAAATCAATTGGATCGGCAAAGATTCCCCCTTGGTTTCGATAAATGATTCCGCCTTGATCTCCCAATAGTTTGAGTGCATCGGCTGAGGTGGAATCAAGGCATGTGGTAATGTGCTGGATGATTGGTTTCACTTCCGAAGTGGTTGTCTGCGTCTTGGTCATTTCCTGTGTGGTGCGCTTTGTGATGGCTGATTTGCCGATGGAAAATCCGATAGTGATCATGAGCAAAAGCGCAATGCCAAGGATGATGGCAATCGTTGCCTGTGATGTGCGGGCCATTGGTTCTCTAGGAGATACGCACTTTTGAAGTCAGGTCCGGCCATACTTGCTCTGGTTGGAAAGTTGTTAAGCCGCCGCCTTGCAGCAATAGGCGGTAAGTTTGCCCTGTTTTCACGCATTCAATGCCTGCATTTGTTCCCCCAAGCTGCTGGGTGAATTGGCTTGCAAACTCGCAGATGTTGATGTCGTTGAAGTTGGAGTATTCAATTGTGGCATGGTCCCCTTGCAGGACTCCAAAGATGCGTTTCCCGCCTTGCTCTGTGATGTAGAGCCGCTGGAATTTTGCACTCTGGCCTTCGAAAGAGGGAAGGGAAAATGATGAGGATTGTAATCTTTGCCTGAGTGCAAAGAGGAGGGCATCTAACGGGTCTTTGAGAAATGAGGCAAAAAAGGACTGTGTGCTCTGTGAATTGATGGAAAGGGAATTTTTGCCGTAAATAGCGGACTCCAATTTTTTGTTGTACCAGAGCGTGCCTGAAGTGTCACATTTGTGGTACTGCCCATCATCCTGCTGGGCTCCCGAGCAGCTCTGCACAGAAAAAAGGTCGAGTGTAGCGGCAGAGGTAAGGGGGGTGTTGAAGCTTGCGCCAACGGCAATGTTATTGTTTTGCTGCAGTACGCAGACGTTATTCGCATTTGTTCCAAAATACAGCGATGCCTGCTTTCCCGATGGAGTGAGATAGTCAAGTAAATTGAGTGTATTCTCTGTCTTATCGCAGAAGAGAGTGTAGCTGCCTGAATTTTTCGAGGAAAGAAGTGTAAGTGCTATCTGAGCGGTCCGGCTGGACCAATCCCCCGAAGAGCAGTAATCATCCTTGATGAATTGTTGGGAAGCGATGCACTGTGGGTTCTTTGTAGGGTTGTTATTGTCTGCGGCATTGCCCGATGGGTTAACCATGCATTGGGTGGCATTGGGGCAGTAGCCCTCTGCCTCTCCGTTGATGGTTTTCTTCGGTACGGCAGTTATCCAGTTGCCCGCCATACAGCGGAAATCAGGGAGCGCATTTTCTGATGTAGGGTGGGGTGATTGGTCATCAATGCAGCTCTGCCCGTCCCAGCATTGCGAGGGCGCGCAGCATTCTGATTGGGAAGTTGAGTTTGTGTTGGGTACCTGAACTGGTGAAGTCTTGAATGATGAGCGATCCTTCCCTCCAGTCGCCATCCATTTTTCCCTAAAAGAGCAGTAGTAGCTCTTGTCGGGGTCATTTGTGCAATAGGGATCATCAGCAACAAGAATCTGGGATGTGTGCTTATCCGAAAGCGAGAGATAGGCGTTATTTTGGGAATTGTAATTACTTTTTGAGATGGCGCACCCATGAAATTTTCCATTGAAATTAACGACATCGTGGACAGCATCGACAAAATTGATGCTGATCACAGGCTTTGAATTCCAGCATCCTCCGGTCTGGTCGTTATAGTATTCATGCGGATCATCTGCCTCGCTGCAGCATTTTGTCCCGGTCCATGTGAGGTTTGCCGGATTCCCATCAGGAGTCTTCGCATTCTTGCAGCTCTGCTCATCTTTGGTGTCAAGATCAGTGGTGAAGGTGCGATCTGTTGCGCAGTAATGGGTTACTCCAGAGACGAGTGCAGAACCCCCTGCCGATAGGCGCTTGCCATTGGTCTTTGAATAGCAGGCAGCTGAGCCGCAGCATTCAATGAGGGATCCTTGCCCTCCTTGGCCGGTGCAGAGGTATTCATGCGCTGGGCTCCCTATGGGGCGCTTTGAAAAGGATGCGCAGTCTATCCATGCGGTATTGTCAAGCACCTTCTCCTTGTTTTGGCAGCCCACAAAAATGATATCATTTTTGCTGCTTGAGGGAATCAGCCAGCGCGCAGACCTGCCTTCTGCATCTATTGCGCACAGGGCATTCTTGCTGAGCATGCCGCAGTCTGAGGAATCATCTCCGCAACAACGTTTTGCGGCATCTGCCTGTGAGTCAAAATCAGCTCCATCGATGCAGCCGCACGCGCCAATGTTATCATCTGGGTTGGTGATTTTTGCCTCATCGAGGCTTTTTGTGGCCCGTGCGGTGCAGCCGCCGGGGATATAGGCGCTCTCTGATAAAAAATAGCTGAAAGTCTCAGCAGTCAGGCTGCCAGATTCCGCCTTATTGCCAAGAGAGTCATAGCATCCTGCCGGCTTGTTGACGCAGTCCGGTGGGGGGGTTGGAGGGGATTTCGGGCTTGAGGAGAAAGCAGAGGCGGATGATGAGACAAGTACAAGCAAAGTAAAAAGGAATAATGATAAGGTGAATGTACTGAGAAGTATGGTATTAATCTGTTTCATTTAGTTCCTCTTTTTTTGTTCTGCTGTGAAGGACAAGGTATTTAAACATTTCTTAATGGTTTCACTGCGAAGCTGGGTGCTTTCTGTGCTGTTTCCAGCAACAAGGTTTATGGATGCCGAGAAGAGAAAGAAAGGAATGAGGGAGAATGGGGCAGTGTTCTGGATTATTGGGGCCATCTGCCTTGCGGCGTGGCTTGCTGACGCATATCTTGTGACTCAGATCTATCAGGAATATGGGCTATTGCTGTGGTATTGTAGTTTTATTTTCATGATGCTAGGATTTGGCGCCATTCTCAGGAGCCCTTCCCTGCTCATGGCATGCGCGGCGACTGGTGTTGTAATCCAGAGCATTTGGATAGCGGATTTTTCCTGGATGGCCTTTCTTGGGCGCCCACTTAGTGGGGTGGCACAATATTCGTTTGCTCCGGGATATAGTGGTATGGAATTTCTCATCAACGTCAGGCATTTCTTAATTATTCCTTTCTCCCTTTACCTCCTATTTCGTGTGGGGAAAAAAGGGAAGTGGAGTGCGGAGATTATAACCGGCACCTCGCTTCTCGTGTTTGTTTTGTCGTATGTGTTTGGAAGAGAGAAAAACGTGAATTGCGTGCTCAAGCCTTGCATTGCTGCGCTTGATTCAGGGATGCGTGGCCAGGAGTATGTACTCATTCTCGCGGGAGTGTGCATTGCGTTCTTTTTATGTATGAAATTTATTTTGGAGTATATGATTGATAGAATGCGCGCTTTGCCTGCTTCGCAATCGAAAGTGGTGCTGGATTGGTGCTTTATTGTTGTAATAATTATTTCATTCTTGATTCTAACAGCCGGCTACATGAGGTATACGCAGGTTCCAAAATATAGTTGTGCTTCTGTTGAATGCAGCGGCTGCCTCGTGAAAGCTGAGTGCCGGTATGTGAGGTTTTCTGATGACAAACGGCTGTGGGTGGAGTGGACGCTGCAAAACACAGGGCCCGTGGAATCCGTCTGTGATCTCACACTTAAGCAGCAGGCAAAAGCAAGCGATAAGGTGGGGGCTTCTGCGCTTGGGACGTTTTACATCAGGCCAGGAGAAAAAAGGAAGATGTCGAGAGAGTTGGAAGTTCCTGCCAAGGATACTCTGGTCTCATTCAATGCCTCGTGCCATCCAATTGGGGAGTAAAAACAGGGCTGTCTGGGCACGGTGGAGATGTTTAAGGGTGGAGCAGAGAAAGAATATCACTACTATCAATGCTGCCGCGCAATGCATAGGGGGAGCGGGCGCAGGAGAGAAGAAAAACCTGCACGTCGTATTTTTTCGCCAGGTGGATATTTTGCTTCGCCCGCCCAAGCAGCATCGCCCTCTCTTTGCCGGAAGCGGCAAGAATCATGGAAAAAGATATCCCTAACGCGATTCCTTTCTTTGCCAGAAGGGCGCAGAGCACCTGGTTCAGTCCGGAGTTGCGCGCGTGCAGGCCGTCTTTCGGTGCTGTTTTTTCCGGCTCAATGATCAGATCCGGCGCGGATTCGATTACCGCGACCTCATTGGTCGCTGTTGCAGAGAAAATTCCTTTTTGTTTTGCTTTCCTTATTTCATTTGGGTTGCTTGAGAGTATCCCGATGTGCCAAGTGGGATGCTCGTGTTTTTTCTCAATAGCGAGGGAAAAGGAATCGTAGAGAAACCTAAGTTCCAGAGTTCCAAGGCGCTTTGCCATTTCAAGGAACTCGTCCTCGTTGCCGTTTGGGATTGCAATGTCCATTTTGGTTTGTTTGGTATCCAGTTATTTAATGGTTGCTCGCCAGGTTTTGTTTGGAGTATTGGGTAATTTCAGTAAAAATTAATGGGAGTACTCGATCAAAGAAAAATGGGGCGAAGTAAAATACAAAGAGAAAAAATAATAAAGGCAGCTTCAAGAATATGATTAGAAGAGGATGTTCTTATGTCCAATCTTGATGCCATCGAAAAAAAGCTCAAAGAGCAGGGAAAGCGCGATTCTGGGTTTTCCACTTCCGTTACCACTCCTGATACGCCAAAGGCAAAGGTAAAGCGCCAGGAGGATTGTCCAAAGTGCAGGACCAGAAGCATCGTCAAGGGGTTTTGCATCATCTGCGGCTACGAGACAAAGGATTAGGCATCTTGCAATATCGCAATTCTCTCTCCTTCTTCATCAATTTGTTGTATCAGGTCTCCATAAGAAGCCCAATTCATTGCGGGTTACATTAAATTTACAATATGGAAAATAATAAACTCCCTTCATAAATAGAGCATTAAAAAGAAAAAGGGGAAAAGTTCCATCGGAAATGAAGGAGGTTTGCCGTCTGAAATGTAATGGTGCAGATTGCTCTATTTAAAAATGAAAGTATTTATAAACTAGCGCCGGTGAGTGCCTTATATACACACGGGGGTGTGTTGTAGTGGAGGTCGTTTTGTATGGCAAAGAAAGTTGTCAAAGTGCAAAAAGTCGAGAAGAAAGATATCCAAGTGGTGAATATTGTTGTCTCCACCTCTCTTGAACATGCGATTCCTCTTGAGAAGATGGCTGCGACGCTTTCAAACACCGAGTATAATCCTGAGCAGTTTCCAGGGCTTGTCATCCGCATAAAGGAGCCAAAAACCTCTGCGCTGATTTTCTCATCGGGAAAAGTGGTCTGCACGGGCGCAAGGTCCATGGATAAAGTGGAGGAATCCATCAAGAAGATCATCAAGTCACTTGAGAAAATCAACGTCAAGATAACCGTCAAGCCAAAAATAGAGATTCAAAATATGGTGGCGTCGGGAAGCGTTGGCATGGCTCTCAACCTCAATACACTTGCAATGAAGCTCGACAATACGGAATACGAGCCGGAGCAGTTTCCCGGTCTCGTCTACAAACTCGGCGGAAAATCCGGCTATGAGAAAGCGACGTTCCTTCTCTTTAGCAACGGCAAGGTTGTCTGCACAGGAACAAAAAACGAGGGCGAAGTGCGCCAGGCGCTTGATAAGCTCATCGAAAATCTCAAGAAAGTGAAGGCATAGCCTGGCACTGGACACTGGACATCTGTGGGGGTAGTTTAAATGGCAGAAAAGGATGTAGGGGTACCTATGGAAACCGAAGAAGCAGGGCTTGAGTTCAGCCCGCGCGCCCAGCCGCAGTACAATGCCCTTGAGCACATCAGAAAATTCAAGGAACTAATGGAGGCATCCTTCTATTCGGAGATTCTCAAGAGCATCCGCAAGGGTGAAAAATTCTTCGTAATTCCATTTCCCGAACTTTCAAAATTCGATCCTGATCTCGCAAACGATTTGCTTGACAATCCTGAAGAAGTCATCAAGGCAGCCGAGCTTGCGGTGCAGCAATTTGACCTGGGGATGGAAAACGGCCTGCCTCTTTTTATTCGAATAAGGTTCTCGGACTTGCCTGCATCCCAGGGAGTCATGATAAGAAATATCAGGAGCGTCCATCTCAACAAGTTTGTTGTTTTGGAAGGGGTAGTGAGGCAGAAATCAGATGTCCGCCCACAGGTAACGACCAGCAAGTTCGAATGCCCTGCATGCGGAAACGTCATCAATGTCCTGCAGCTCGATACCACCTTCCGAGAGCCGTCAAAATGCGGCTGCGGGAGAAAAGGAAAATTCCTCATGCTAAGTAACGAGCTTGTGGATGCGCAGGGGATTGTCATTGAAGAGTCCCCGGAAGTGTTGGAGGGAGGCGAGCAGCCAAAACGCGTCAATGTCTTTCTAAAGGATGATTTAGTGAGCCCATTAAGCGAGAGGCGCACAAGCCCAGGCTCCAAGGTTGTGGTGAATGGTATTGTGAAGGAAGTCCCAATACTCTCGCGCACAGGAGCAAAAATGACAAGATTCGATCTTTTGATTGAGGCGAATTTTGTTGGATCATCGCAGGAGAGCTTCTATGAGGTGGACCTCAATGAACAGGATATTGTCCAAATCAAGGAAATTGCAGAAGACCCGCGCGGCTATGAGAAAATCATCTCATCAATAGCTCCTTCCATCTACGGCTATGAGAAGATTAAGGAAGCGCTCTTGCTCCAGATGCTTGGCGGCGTGAGAAAAGTCCGCAACGACAAAGTGGTCAGTAGGGGGGATATGCACATTTTGCTTGTCGGTGATCCGGGAGCTGGAAAGTCGCAGCTCCTAAAAAGGGTGGCAACCATTGCCCCAAAATCCCGTTATGTCTCCGGTAAGGGGGCTTCGGGGGCTGGGCTCACCGCATCAGTTGTTCGTGATGAGTTTCTTAAAGGATGGGCTCTGGAAGCAGGCGCTCTTGTCCTTGCGAGTGATGGAATTTGCTGCATTGACGAACTCGATAAGATGGGCGTTGAGGACCGTGCAGCGATGCACGAGGCACTTGAACAGCAATGCTATCATTATGATACCATTATCACGCTGGCCAATGGTGAAGAAAAAGTAATTGGGAAATTGGTCGAAGAGCTGCTGCAACAAAACAGTTCTCAGGTCATTCAAGGAAAGGATTGCCTTGTTCTGCCGATAGGGCATCTTGGCATTGAGATGCTCACAACGGATTGGAAAGATATATTTCCAATCAAAATCAATAGGATAAGCAAGCACATCGCCCCTAGCCATTACATCAAAATACAGATCGGCAATGGGAGAAGTGTCATCGTAACGCCTGAGCATCCTTTCTTTTCTATAAATGATGGGAAGATTATCACAAAACGTGCGGATGAAGTGATTGAGGGGGACTGGACTCCGGTGCCGCTCATTGCTCCCATCGAAGGAGAGAGGCAATTCTTCGGTGTAAATACAGAAAAGCTCTACAACAGCAGGGCTTTGAAGCACATCCTCATACCAAAAGGCAACTGCGAGGAGTTTTTCAAGATCGTAGGGTATCTTGCCGCTGAAGGATCGAAGGAGAGGAATAGGGGAAAACTCATAGGCATCAATTTCACCAATAAGGATCCTCTATTGCTTGAAGATTTCTCCCAGTGCATGCAGTATCTCTTTGGAATTGCCCCCTACAAGCAGGAGAGGAAAGACCATCATGATGCAAGGTGGATGCTTAGATACATCTCAACTGAGCTTGCGGAATTTTTCAGGAAAAACTGCCCCGGATTGCTTGAGCTCGCAGCTAAAAAAGAGCTTCCGCAGATTGTCATGCGCGGCGAGAAAAGAAATGTTGCAGCGATGCTGCGGTGCCTTTTTGAGGGAGACGGCCACGTCTCGAAAAAGACAAGGACGATTCGGATCGGCTACGCTTCAAACAGCGAGCGATTGGTCCACCAAGTGCAGGATCTGCTCTTGCGTTTTGCCATCCGGAGCAATCTGACGCTCCATGAGGGATCCTACAAGGTTGGCATCACCGGTTATGATAACATCAAGCGCTTTAGAGAGTATATTGGCTTTGTGACTAAGAACGGGAAAATTGATGAATATTTGAGGCAGAAATCACCGATTCGGACTGTTAAGGATTTAATCCCAACTATTGCCCTAGAAGTGATTTCTTTGCTAAGAAAATACAAGATTGGGCAAATTGGAAACTATAAGACATATGATATGGAATATGATCACTGCAGGAGGGGTTTTGATTTTTCAAGAAAGCAGCTTCAGAAGATCGTGCTTGAGCTGGAACAAAAAATAGGTGAAGAGGACAATGCTGCCTTTTCCAGATTGAAAGGATATGCATTCGGGTCAATTGGATTCGAGCAGGTTCGTTCAGTTGAGCGAATCGAAGACCGCGACCAGAAATGGAGCTATGATGTCACCATTGAGCCAAATCATACATTTATTTCACAAAATATGGTGTTGCATAACACCGTCTCGGTGAGCAAAGCAAACGTGCAGGCAACCTTAATTGCTAGAGCAACCGTGCTCGCTGCCGCGAACCCAAAATTCGGTAGGTTTGATCCTTTTGATATCATCGCAAACCAGATTGACTTGCCTCCGACTTTGATCAACCGCTTTGATCTCATTTTTCCCATAAAAGACATTCCTGATGAGGTGAGGGACGAGAAGCTCGCAGCCCACATCTTGGGACTGCACCAAAATCCGGAGATCCAAAATACGGATATCTCAACTGATCTGCTCAAGAAATATATCGCATATGCGCGGCAGTTTGTCCGCCCCCGCCTCACTCCGGAATCCATTGAAGAGATAAAGTCGTTCTACCTCAAGATGCGCGTGTCAGGATCAGGGGAAGGGAGTATTAAGACCATTCCCATTTCAGCAAGGCAGCTTGAGGCGCTCGTGAGAATGGCAGAGGCCTCGGCAAAATCAAGATTGTCTGATGTGGTGCTAAGAAGGGATGCAAGAAAGGCAATTGAGCTGTTGGAGTATTGCCTGCTCCAGGTTGGATTTGACAAGGAGACGGGAAAGATAGATATTGACCGAATCGCAACTGGTGTTGGGGCTTCCCAAAGAAACACCATCCTCATTGTCAAGGAGATCCTAAATGACCTTGAGATAAAAATGGGCAAGACCATCCCAATTGAAAGCATCGTGCAGGAAGCAAAAAATAGGGGGCTGGAAAGCGACAAAGTTGAAGAAGCCATCGAGAAACTGCGCCGAACAGGAGATATCTTCGAGCCGAGAAGAGGGTTCATTAGCAGACTGTAAGTTATTCAAATTTTTTATATTGGAATTGTTTTTATATTGGGATTGGGTGCCCACGAAGGAATATGAAGTTGATGTGCATAGTATCTCACTAAAATGGACCAGGAGCAAAGAAAGCGGGCAACGGCAGTTAGGTTTTCCATCGCAGAACTGAAAAGCGCGCCTTATGTTAAGGAGGGCGGCTGGGCATCAGGCTACCTGCAGGCAGGTGGGCAGGTTTCCCGCATATGGATAATGGGGACTGTAGTGCAAAAAGCTCAGGACAATCTTTCTTTGGTGGTCGATGATGGCTCTGGCTCTGTTGCGCTGCGCGTATTTGAAGACCATGGATTATTATTTAATATGGATGTTGGTGGGACTATTCTTGTGATTGGAAAGCCGCGTGAATTTGGGGGTGAGAGGTATGTGCTGCCCGAGATAGTGCGGAATGTGCACACGGACTGGCTCAAGGTGCATAATAAGGAGATTTCCAGGAGGGGAAAAATAGCTGCACCTCTGGAAAGCCCGATACCGATCAAAAAAATTGTTGGGGTTGCTCAAAGTGATGCTCAAGAAAATAATAGTGGTCAGAATGAAAATAGTGGTGAAAGTCCAATAGAATTGGTGTGTGCATTCATCAGACAGCACGACTCGGGCAATGGTGTTGATGTTGAGGAAGTCATCAAATCAAGCGGAGTTGGGGATTGTGAGCACCTGATTTCACAGCTACTGCGTAGTGGGGGGATTTTTGAGATACGGCCGGGAAGAGTTAAGGTGCTGGAGTGAATTCTTAGAAAAATATCGGAGTCACATACACTTCCAAGAACGCAGCCACAAGAAGGAACGCAATGGCAATCATGATGAGTTCTGAAAAATCCATCAGAACTGTCCTAAACTGCGGCAGCTGGTAGTGTTTCCTGATGATGGCAACTGAGAGGATGCCTCCCGCGAGCCCACCATAGAAATACGCCGCAATTTCTGGAACGCCATGCAGGGCATATTTCAAAAGGCCAATAGAGACAATGTGGAAATAGGAATTCTCACCAACCAATCTGATGGCGGTCACATAATAGTCGATGTTTGTCCTGACAAAATTGCCGATTGCCGTGCCGATGACCGTGGCATTCCATGTCAGGATGAAGATGGCCCCTGCTCCATAGATAAAGGCAAAAAATATGGAGAACGCGAGCACTTTGGCATTGTTAAGAAAAATAAGTGAGAACATGGTGAGCTGGTTAATCACATTCCCTGTGGTGGGATTGCCGTTGATGGCTTGCAGGGTTTCCGTCTGTTTTTGAAAAATAATGGAGGCAGTGTCTGATGGCAGCACAATATACCATAGCATGCTTGAGAGGGTGACGCCAAGGAATAGGAACATGAGAAAGGAGATTGCCTTATTATGCTCCTTGAGAAGAGAGGATTCACTCGATATGGACATGTCCTTTTCCTCTTCAAGTTGGATGGTGGAATACATAATGGGAACAGCCGCCATGACGATGAGAAGCACCATGACCATGCTCGCCTGGTCCTCGAATATCCAAAGGGAGAGCAGGATGGCTACAGAAGAGTACACAAAGCCGATGAAGAACATCTCCCAGGGGTTTTTCTCCGCCTTGAGGGGGTTGAGCAGCGACTCGAGAACCATGGGTATATTTTTGGATTTGTGCTTTAAAAAGATTACCTTTAAATATGCAGTTCCATGCCCAAAGCCAATGGATGAGTACAAAAAAATGCTTGAGGAAGCGCGAAAGGCGATGCCAAAATCAGTCTTTGAGAAGGAGCGTTTCACCATCCCAAAAGTGATGGGGCATCTCCAGGGATCGCGAACAGTCATCAGCAATTTCCTGCCCATAGCAAACGCGTTTCAGCGGGAGCCTGCGCACATGCTCAAGTACATCCTGCGGGAATTGGCGACTCCAGGAGAGCTTAAGCGCTCAGGCTCAGTCATCATGGGCACTAAAGTTCCCGCTTCCAGAATCAATGAAAAAGTTCAGCAGTACGCAAACGAGTTTGTCTTCTGCCCCGAGTGCGGAAAGCCAGATTCAAAATTGGAGAAAGATGGCCAGTTCCTCTACCTCAAATGCGCGGCGTGCGGCGCGAGGAATATTGTGAAGTCTAAGATTTAATCTTTCTTAATACCTGCATGATGAAATGGATTGGTATTATTAATACTCCCAAAATATGCTCTGTCCCGAATCTCGCTTCGCTCGGGCAGCGCCAAGCTCACTTATGGATGTCGCAATCAGATATGTGGTTCCCTTCCATAGGGACTTCCCCTTCCACATTTTCTGAAGCAATTGCTGATTCGCTCACGGAAAAGACGCTGCCTTCATTCGGAACAGAGCCCCCGAAATAGAAAGTATAATAAATTAAATTACATCATTAAGACTGTGATTAAAAAATGTTATTTGTTTTGTGGGTTATTAGTGGTATTTATTTTGTTCTTTGTTAGTATAGCATATTTTAACAAATCTTTCAAATCCAATCTAGAATGTGATGCGGATCTTGATTGCATCCTTACCCATAGAGATTCCTTAGAACTCAATTCTTGCTGGAAAAATGCGTGCGGTGATATTGATTACTCTCAAGAGGGATATATCGCCGTAAATGAAAATTTGATTCCGAAGTTATCTAAAATAGAAAAGAAGGTTTTGTGCGGTCCAGCACCTAACTGCCCTTCTAAAATAATTAACAATAATTATATGGCAAAGTGTATAGACCAACAATGTAAAAAGGTTCAAAAATAATTTATGATATTTTAATTATAGGGGAGTTGAATTAACTACACTTTCAATTTGAACATAGCTCCTTTTCAATTAAATTCCTTCCAATCATCAGGTAAGTGAAGTGTAAGATCTTTGCTTATACCAAAGTCTGTACCAATAAAATTACCACTGTGTGCTTCTTGGGTGTACATGCTTTTTCTCCCTAGCATTATACGGTAATAATTTTTCATACGTTCACCCAAACCACCGTCCCAGCCCCTCCTGCTTCTCTTTCTCCCTTCCAAATGTCTCCTCAACCCTATCTTTGGTCAATGCAAGGCTCTGCTGCAGGTACGCCGGTAGATGGTACTTTGCAGCAAGGGAGATTGCCGGCTCAAGGTATTTGATGACAGACCCTTCCGAGACAGTAAATAAAATCCTCCCAGAGCATTTCGTGCATTTACCGATCAATGGCGGCCTGCGGAATTTCTCATTGCATTTCACGCAGCGAAATTCCTGCGTCGAGAATTTGCGCAAATTCCCTCGAATGTCCCTGATGAGGTGCTTCTCAATCACCAATCTAGCGACATCAGCCGCGTCCACTGCCCGAATCCTGTCCGCAAGGTCCATCTGCCCGCGGAGCTTCTCCTCCATTGAAGGCAATATTTTGTAGGCGGAGCACAGCACACCGTTATTGATGTTGGATGTCCCGTGGGTGAAACCAATCCCCTCATACTGCAAAGGAGTGTTGATGCGCTTGCCCATTTTTTCTATGGGTACTTCCCACGGCTTCTTGAACTGCAGGCATGCTTCATAGAATTCTAAGGGGTATGTCCAGGCAACATCCAGGTCAAAAAGCATATCATCAACTTCCGAAGGGACAACTTTTGATGTCAAAACTAAGGGGGCATCCTGCGTCGCGCCGCGGGTTGCTGGCAAGAACTGCCGTGAAAAATTCAGCAGCCCATCAAGGAGCAGCGTGACGCATGCCTCATCCCCATCGCAGTCCCTGCGGGTGGCGGCATGGAGCATCGGGTGCGCAAGCAATCCCTGAGTTTGGGAAAATCCAAGAATTCTTCCAACTATTGCTGCAGAAGTATGCGGGGCAAGAACCATCACCAGATGGCCAACAAGATCCTGTGCTGAGGAAAGGTTGTAGTAGCCATTCAATCCATACATAAGCGCGAGCATGTCATCTATGCATTTGGTGGTATTGAAAAGCACCTTGTCCGCCCCGGCATCCGGGGAATCGGGGCATGCAGGAAGTATCAGGTCTTGCGGCTTTAGTTCAAGGAGTTGGTCATCATCCATCAATTCCCTCCCATGGATATCCTTTAAGTATCCTAATTCCTTGAGCCGTAAAATGCCAGTTCCTATTTCATTGGGCTTAAAATGAGTGATGGGTAATTGGGTTGCGTCATAGCGGGACGTCCCATCCTTATTCACCGCTATATCATATTTGGCCCGCAGTATCCCCTTGAGCGGGTGTTCTGGGATGTGGTCCTTGCTCGATGTTCCCTTGACTCCCTTGATAAGGTCGGGAATCACATCCATCTTCATGGTCTTTGCCACATCATCAAAGATTTGATTGATGTTGATTTTTTGTTTGGTGAATGTTGCTGCCTTGCCGTGGATCTTGCAGTGTGTCATTTCTATGAGACCGCACATCTTGCAGTGGTAAAGTTTTATTGCCTGCCGGCCGCACTTCTCGCAAACACCAAGGACCGTATGGTGGTTGCACTGCTTGCAGATAAAATTTGGAAATTCCCCTTCCACAACCCCTTCACCCATTGCGCTTTGGAATGATCGTAATCTTCCGCCCTCTTCTCCGACGGGAAAAAGCACATGAGGGCTTCCGGTTAGTTTGCGCAGTTTTGCTTTCTCCGGCCTCCCCATGCGTGCCCCTATGAAGGTGCCTGATTTGTCACGGAGAATAATCCCGCAAACTGCGCTGAGTGATTCCAAAATCTCTTTCTCTGCAAGCTCCTTGAGAAGGAGGGCGTGCCAGTCGTCTTTGAGCATGGCTAAAGTGGAAACAAGCGCAGTGCATTCCTCTCCCTTTATCACCACAAACTCATTTTGCGCGACAGTGTGTGGTATTCCAAGGATCTCAAGCACGCGCTTTGAATCTGTGATGAGGGGGAGCACTAGCTTGTGTTTTCCTTCCTGAGTGATTTCAAGCTGGCCGTCCCTAAGCCAGTTAATGAGAAGTGAGAGCTGTTCTTTGGAAATGGTTTTCCAGTGATAAGTATAGAGGGGATGTAGGGGGATTCCATATGATTTTGAGATGAGTAATGCAAGGCCGCAGCCAGGTTTCACTTGGAGGGGATTCCCGATAAGCCCGCGGATAAGCTCTTCATTCTGGTTCAGCTCATCGGAAGAAGTGGGAAAATCAAGCGAGCCGTGCTTCTTGGTAATCGCGCATTCGAGTTCTCGCGCCCACCATTCCTCGCAATATCCGGCAGGAACGAGGGGATGTGCACGGTTGAAAAAGTCGCCGTAGCTGAAGAGGATGTCACCTAGGAAAAGAATCTCTGCAACCTCCCGCGCGGCCGCCTTTGCTTTTTGCTCTGTGTCCAGTAGGACAACGTCCCCATTCTTAAGCTTCACAATCGGCCCCTCTATGGAGTCGCAGCTTGCGAGAGCCGCGGCTTTTCCTGGGCGCTCCACCTTGAGCTGGGTTCCGATGGCAATATACCTATTGAGGATGTGCATCGTCGCAGGATGAATGGCTGCTGCCGAATAGCCGGTTGTTCTTCCCCTTCCGTAGCGCAGCCGAAATCCGCCAACCGCAAGAGGGTGAGTGAGAACAGGGCGTCCTGCCACCAGGTCTTTGATGTAGGTGTACACAGGGGAGATTTTTTCTTCTTTATCTGCGACTTTGCTCTTTGACTTGATGCTGTTTTGCAGTGCAAGGAAGTCCTTGAGAAAAATCCAGTGCTCAAGGTTGAAATCCTTTCCCCATTTCGAGAGCTGCGTCCATACTTTGGATGCTTTTTGTGCAATGCATTCTCCGGTGACAAGACAAAATCCTCCTCTGATTTTGTTGGTATCAATGCGCGGTATGTCCTTGTGGTTGGACACCTCGATGTCTTCAGAGGGGTCGCCATCGATCTGCACAGGGATGTGCCTTGTGAGGAAATGGATCTCCTCTTCGCTTGGGAGATATTGAAGGTTTGTGATGCGGTCGTGATAGTCATGCAGCTCTGTTGCTGAGCGCTTGACTTCTTCCTCTGTTGGGTCATAAGGCTCATAGCCCATCATGACGCGGATATAGTCCGCAACGAGGAGTGAGACCGCTCCTGCGGTGCCTCCCGCGCTTCTGATGGGCCCAGAAAACATCAGCGCAAAATAGTCCTTGCCATCTTTTCTTTTTTTGAGCTTAAGTTCCACAAATCCCTCAAGTGGCGATGCGACTACCCCTAAAGTAAGATAGGCAATTCCAATCCGAATTCCGGTCTCCATCGCTTCCCTTTCTGTGGCAAATGCGCAGTACTTCTGTTGGGAGACCTCAAGTGAGACTTGCAGCGCGACCCTCCAATCCAGTTTCCCGAATTTCTGCTCAAGCTCCTGGATGCGCTGTGGAATTCCTTTACCTCGGATCTGTGGCATGGCAGCGCTCACAAGCCCCTCAACTCTTTCTGAGAGGTTTTTTGCAAGGGGGATATTCACATCCATTTCAGGGTCAAATCCCTTGGAGCGCGCCTGCTGCGCAAGCGTATATGCTTCCTGCACCTGCGAGAAGATGGAATCTGTGTATGCCTGCATCTCCTCACTCATTTCATTGTTAATGTGTGTTATAGCCATTTTTTTGTTTTTAATCTTGGATGGTGGTTTTAAAGGCAATGCCCTGTTATTTTATTGGTTTCCAAATTTCAAAATCTTGATCTCTCTTGTCTGCAAGTTCACAACAGGGACCCTACCGGGCTCGGGGTGGTGCCCGACTTTTTCCTGGAATGCAGTTTTGGACTGCCAGCAGGATCCGCAAATCAGTGTGGTTCCTTTGTAGTTTGCGGAGACTGATTTGTGGATGTGCCCGCTGATGAAAAAATCTGGGACGGTCTCGATGACTAGCGGGTCGCGATTCCTGTCGGGGACATATTGGTTTGAAGTGTGTGTGGGTGCAAGGTGCCTTCTTTGGAGGAGAAATTTCATGATGAGGTCGGCGCGGTCATAGCCGCCCTGGTTTCGCAGCGAATTCACTTCAGCGACAAAATGATCAAAGGAATAGCCATGATACATAAGGACATTGAAGCCGGAAAAATCTCTGGAGGAGTGGATGTTGATGAGCGCGGGGTTTGAAACGATGGTTGCATTTGGAATCTCGTAAATTGGGGCAGAATAGGTCTTGGTGAATAATGGCTGCGGCTCTGCGAGCCGAACGGCATCATGATTTCCAGGGCAAATAATCATCTGGATATTTTGTGGGATTCTCTTGAGA
Source organism: uncultured Methanosarcinales archaeon (assembly GCA_964438385.1). GTDB lineage: Archaea > Nanobdellota > Nanobdellia > Woesearchaeales > GW2011-AR4 > GW2011-AR11. The sequence continues at coordinate 35,432 of CAYTKI010000028.1, forward strand.
AGATCGGCGCAGATTCTGTATTGGTCATAGATATCCTTGATATCAAGCTCATCTTCCTGGCCAGGGTAGATGCCGACCCCATCCACCAAATCACCGGTGACGAAAAGGTATTTTACTTTGGATGCAATCTCTCTCTGCTTCTCATTGCCCACTTCTCCATTTATCCATTTGAGGAATTTTTCAAAGTCTTCCGCCAGGAACTTGGCGGAGCCGAGGTGGATATCGGATATGAAAGCGGCATATACTTCATCTGTGGATTTTTTCGTGTCTGTGGAGGGGATATCTGGCAGAAACAGCTCATTTGCAAAAACAATGGCATCCCCATTCACCCCTATGACACCGATGACTTCATCCATCACGATGTCCGAGGCCTTGCGATAGAGCTCCGGCTTGTTTTTGTTAACAAGCACCTTGATGGCGCCGGTCGGATCTTCTAAAGTGAGCATGAGGTTTCCATTTTTGGTTGTGTCCTTCCCATTCACCATACCGATGAGTGCCAAGGGCTCTTTTTCCCTTCGCTTCAGGAGATGTTTTATTGAGATGGTTGACTGCAGAGCTTGCCGTGTCTTGAGTATCTTTTCGATGGCGCGAAAGCGGTGGTTGAAGTAGTCAACAAAATCCTGTACGTTGCGCTTGATGTTTTCTTCGTTATAGGAAAATTCCACCTTGACAGGATATTTTTGGTTTGGGAAGTGTTGTGCGAGGGGGGTCTCCTGAAGAAGGGAGATTTTTTCCATTGCCCTTTCGTAGCTTGCCTTGTTGCCTTTTTCCTGCAATACTTTGATCCTCTCAAGTTCAGTCCAGTTGAGTCCTTTGGTGTGGTGTTGTGTTACCTCTGTGCTCATCACCGTCGCACCAGAAGTGGCATGCATGCGCGCATAGAAACTCTCAAAATCATCATCTTCTGTGATGGAGTTAAGAAGGTCTGCGCTCAGTAGTATCCCGCGCTTGAGGAAATTGGAAACGATTTCTTTTTTCCGGAGGATTGGGTGCTCGTGCATCAGAGGTGCAATTGCTCGGAGAGCTGCTGCTTTATTTTTGGTATGATTTGTTGTGGGAGGGAAAGGGAGATTTCGCGCATCCTCCCATACCTCCCTTTGGAGATGATTTTTGCGTTGATGAATCCGAGCATATCAAATTCGCCTAGGATGTCAGATATTCTTCTTTGGGTGAGTGGCCTCATTCCTGCTTTTGCGCAATGGAGTTTGTAGAGTGAGTATACTTCTCCTGTGAAGATGTTGGAATTTCTCGGTTGGATAGAGAGTATGGTGTAAAGCGCAAGCTGGTGCTGCGCTGGTTGTGTGGAAATGAGTTCTGTGAAGCGATCCCTATCAATCTTCTCATCCGCTTCATCGAGGTGGAGGAGTGTTATTTTTGGTGAGTTTGCCCGCTCAGCCAGCTCTCCTGAGATGCGTAAGAGGTCAAGTGCCCTCCTCGCATCCCCATGCTCGCGAGCAGCGAGCGCCGCGCATTTCTCAATAACACCCTCTTCTACTATGCCTTGTTTAAATGCAGAATTTGCGCGATGGTGAAGGATATGTTGGAGTTGCGGCGCATTATAAGGAGGAAACACTATCTCTTCCTGAGAAAGTGATGATCTCACTCTGGGATCGATATGGTCGATGAGGGTAAGGTCATTGGAGATTCCGATAAGAGAGAGGTGGTTTGTCTGGTGATCTTCATTGATGCGTAGGAGATTATAGAGGGTATTGTCCCCTGCTTTATTGAGGAGGTGATCAACTTCATCCAATATAACAATCACATTTTTTCCCCGTTTCGCAAGCGCACTGAGAAAATGCTTATAGATATCCTTTGTTGGAAGCCCTGTAGAGGGAACTTCTCTTCCCAAGGCGGAGCAGAGTTCTGCCATGAGGCGATATTCAGTGTCTGCAGTGCGGTTGAGTTTGCAGTTAACATATACTATATCGAGGGGGATATTTTCCTTCTGTGCAACTGCTAGAAGCCCTGCTGCAGTGTATCTGACTGTAAGTGTTTTTCCACTGCCGGTTTTTCCATAGATAAAAATATTTGAAGGGCGTTCCTGCTTAAGCGCTGGTGCAAGTGTGTGCGCGAGAAGATTGATTTGATCCTCCCTATGGGGAAGCTTTTCAGGGATGAATGAGTTTTGTAGTGCCTTCTTTTCCAAAAAAAGCGATTCTTTTTTGAGAAAATTCTCAAAAAATATATTCAATCCACTTTCCCCCATAAAGATTCCAAACGAAATGGAGGTATATAAATATATGGTTTTTCTCTTTCCTACCCCCACCCCACCACTTCCTATGGAAAATAAAAAATACTCACATTCCCTTCATTTTTCTAACAAAAAAAACAACAAAAAACCCTTATTATTATTATTTTCTATATAGATAAATTATTATTATTATTAAAAATAAAAAAATAATAAAAAACACCTCCAAAGGAAATGATGGTGTAACACTATCACTATTAATAATAAAAAACACACACCAAATCAACCATTAAAAAATCCACCACAAAGAAAAAGAGAGGAATAAGAAAGGTGGTGGACAGCACCATATATTCTCACCCAAACAAAAAGCAGCATATACTTTTAAATAAACAAAGCCGTTCATTTCATTATGTGTGTGGTTGTTGGTGGTTCTGGTTTTATAGGAAGGGTTCTTGTACAAAAATTACTTGAGCAGGGGAAAAAAGTGAAAGTAATTGATATATCTCCTTTCCCCTTCACCCATAAAAACCTCACTTTCACTAATAAATCAATCCTAGATGACCTCTCTACAGACTTTAAAGATTGTGAGGTTGTTTACCATTTTGCCGCTGTTCTCGGAGTCGCAAATTCTGACCAGCACCCCTTAAAAACACTCGAGATCAATCTCCTAGGCGCGCGCAACGTATTCAAGACAGTAGTTGAGCAGAATGTCAAGACAATCATTTTCTCATCATCCTCGGAAGTGTATGGGGAGCCACGCGAGCTTCCCATCAGGGAAGATACTATAAAAGGCCCAGTCTCTATATATGGAGTCTCAAAACTTGCAGCGGAGATGTATGCGCTCGCATACTTCAAGGAGAGTGGTGTGGATTTTCGTATTGTCCGGTTTTTTAATGTCTATGGGCCTGGCCAGGAGCCTCAATTTGTTATCCCTCTCTTCATCAAAAGTGTTCTTGAAGGCAAGCCACCAAAAGTGTATGGCAGCGGCAGCCAGACAAGGTGTTTCACGTATGTTGAGGACGCAGTTGATGGGGTGTGTGCTGTTTTGAATAAAGGAAAGCCAGGAGAGGCCTACAACATAGGCAACAACCAGCAGACAACCATCCTTGAGCTCGCAAAGATTGTGATTAAGGTATCAGGTAAAAATATCGAACCGGACACAGTTCCTTTCGGCAGCACAACACGGCAAAAAGAGCGTGAGATAAACTACAGGCAGCCGGACATCTCAAGGATGAATAGTCTGGGATGGAAGCCCCTTGTTATGGTGGAGGAAGGTGTCCAAAAGACATACGAGTCAATGGCCAAACAGAAATGAGCACAAGGAAATCAGGCATCCAAAAGTCAACAACAAAGCGGGATATTATCCTCCTCATTGTAGCCGTTTTTCTCCTTACCCTCCCTTTTCTCAACAAAGCTGTGCACGTGGATGATATCTACATTCTCGCAGCCAAGGATAATATTCTCAATCACCCTCTCAACCCCTATGGCTTTGATTTCGATTTCGCGCAGGGCCACACGGATTTTTATTCCCATTATTCAGGGCCGCCTACACTTGCCTATTATTTTGCCCTCATCTCTCTCTTTCTTTCTAACTCACTTATCCTTTTTCATCTCTTCATGATTATTTTTCCCCTCAGTGCTGTAATATCCCTCTATTTTCTTTCCAAAAAGTATGTCAAAAACCCACTCTGGCCGCCGCTCCTCATGCTCTCCACACCAACATTTCTCGTGACGTCCCACAACTTTATGCCGGATGTGCCAGTCGCCTCAATGTTTATTCTCTCAATTACTCTGTTTTTGTATGGGCTGGAGAAAAACAGCAGGATGCTTCTCCTCACCGGAGCAATCGCGGCAGGGGCTGCAATGCTTCTCAAGTATACCGCACTGCTCCTCTTTCCCCTCATCATCCTTATCTGCATCATCTCGGGAAAGGCTTCAAAAATGAAATATCTTCTTATCTCCTTCGCAATACTGCTCTCCTGGTCCATTCCTTCATTTCTTCTCTATGGAAATTTCCATCTGGTTGAGATTTTTTCCTTTTATGAAAGCGGCAAAGGTGTTGGCAGTTTTTCACTCCAAATCATCATTCCATATGTTACACTCATCATCTCCCAGCTTTCCCATTTTGGCGGGGCATCCATTTTCCCTTTAGCGCTTACACTTCCTTTCCTCAAGGGGAGAAAAAACCGCATGGCATTTCTCATCAGCATGCTCCTCCCCCTCCCATTCTTGGCATTCCTCTACAATTTTTCCTCAACCTTTATTTCCGGCCAATATTCATTTGTCCAGCTTGCGCTGCTCGAAATTTTTATTTCCTCCGCCTTTTTCTTCCTTTATCTCCTCCTCCGCTTTTTACCTACATCAGTATCCTCCCTCAAAAATCCCCTCTCCCTGCTATCCATATGGTTTTTTACCGTCTATGCAGCTAACTCCCTAGTTGTAGGGGGAGCCGCGCGCTACAACACCCTCCTACTCGCGCCGCTTGCCATACTCTTTTGCGTGCTTATAGAGTCCCACAATCCTTCCACTCAACAGAAACGGGCGCTGCAAACAACTTTCATCCTCACCCTTCTCCTTGGTATCGGCGTTGCGGTTGCAGACTATACATATGCAGATTCCTACAGGGAATTCGCGCAGCACAACCCAACATACAAAACACAAACAAACACCGTCTGGTTTTTGGGCCATGGGGGATTTGCCTACTACATGAAGCAGGAAGGGTATTCCATGCTCCCTGCACTAAGCGAGTTCCCAAGGCAAGGGGACTACATCATAAAAGCGCAAATCCCATTCCCCCGGCCCTTAAGCGGCCAGCTATTCAGCCGCATAGAATTAATTTCCACTACCTCTACTCAAAGCCCATTCCCTCTTCGTGTAGAACATCCCCCCTCACACGCCGGGTTATATACATATGGATCGGGATTCCTTCCTTACTCATTCTCCACACAGCCACTTGAGCGTTTTGAAGTCTATAAGGTGATAAGATAAATAAGGTAAAGTGATAAGGTAAATAAGGACTACTGCACTATAGTTTCTCCAAACCTTTAAAAAAACCAGTTTTTCATACCGGTTATGCTCTTCAACTCATTGGGATTTTTGGTTTTTTTCACTGTAATCATTTTTCTGTACTTCTCACTTCCCCACCGCTTCCGCTGGATTCTCCTTCTCATAGCAAGCTACTGGTTCTACATGAGCGCAAAGGCAGAGTATGGGATTCTCCTCTTGATATCCACCCTTCTTGGCTACTTCGGTGCCGTGTGGATAGGAAAAACTGAAGACCAAATAAAAAGAAAATGGCTGCTTTGGGCAAGCATACTTGGGAACCTTTCCCTGCTCCTCTATTTCAAGTATGCAAACTTCATCAGCGATAACATCAGTGCAGCATTCAAGCTCATGAGCATTGAATTTTCACCCCTGATGCTGAAAATTGTGCTCCCAATAGGCATTTCTTTCTACACTTTCCAGGCAATCAGCTACACGATTGATGTCTACCACAAAAGGATTCCTGCTGAGAGGCATTTTGGATTATATGCAGTCTACCATGCGTTCTTCCCGCAGCTCGTTGCAGGCCCAATCGAGAGGGGAGGTCATCTCTTACCGCAGTTTCGAGAAGAGCATTCATGGAGCTATGGCAACCTTATTTCCGGACTTTGGCTTATGCTCTGGGGCTTTTCCAAGAAAATCGTGATTGCGGACAATCTTGCCGTGGTGGTCAATCTTATCTACAATAATCCCGCCGCATATGAAGGGTGGCCGCTTCTCCTCGCAACACTCTTTTTCACCTTTCAGATTTACTGCGACTTTTCCGGCTATTCGGATATCGCCCGCGGCTCAGCAAAGGTCATGGGCTTTGACCTTGTCATTAATTTCAACCGGCCGTTCATATCAAGAAACATAGGTGAATTCTGGAGGAGATGGCACATATCCCTTTCGAGCTGGTTTCAGGACTATGTTTTCACTCCATTTTATCTTAGGGTAACGAGGTGGAAAAAGATTGCACCCCTCGATACGGGAAAGAGGCACGCTCTCTCATTTCTCATCGCCATTGTCATCGTTGAAGTCCTATTGGGGATTTGGCACGGCGCGAATTGGACATTTGCCCTCTTTGGGCTCTATCATGGGCTTCTCATCCCTGCGTACTATTTTGGGAGAAAATGGTGGGATCGCATGCCAAAATTCCTGCAGGTTTCTGCTACGTTTGCCCTCATCAATATTGGCCTCCTTCTCTTCAGGTCGGTTACTATTGCAGATGGGGGGTATATCCTCACCCATCTCTTTTCAGGGCTTGGAAAAGGGATATTCTCATTCAACCTCGGCTTTTTCCTTCCAGGGCTGCTCTTTTACCTGGGGATGATATTCTTTTTGGTGATTGCGGAAGAGATCATCGAAACAAAAAAAGCAGTGCAGCTCTTTGAATCATCCATCTCCGCAAGATGGGCAGTTTCCACTTTCCTTATCATCGTGATCCTGCTATTCGGCAACTTCAATAAGGTTCAATTCATTTACTTCCAATTTTGATGGCAATGGAAAACTACAAAAAGCAGATCATCAGGGGAATGGTATTTGTAATCATAGTCCTCGCGCTCATTTTCCTTGTTAATGCCCTCTACTGGAATATCACCATCATAAAAACTGAGGAATACCGGCAGGAGGTAGAGTATCAAAAGTTCCTCTCATCAGGGGAACGGAAGCTGGATTACACCTTCTTTGGAGACTCCCACCTCATGCTCGGGCTCGATCCACATATCATCCCCAACTCTTTCAACTTTGGAACAGTGGGTGAAAATTATGCCATCACCTATTATCGGCTCAAGCGAGTAGTAGAGGAGGATGGAGTGGATATCGCAACTATTGTTCTCCCCCTCGATCCCCACTCTTTCTCCAGCTTCTTTGTAGAAAAGAAACTCCAGTTTCCCAACCTTTGGCTCTCCTCACAATATATCCCTCTCCGGGAAATTGCAAAATTCAGAAACGACTCCCTCCCCGTGCTCTGGCTCGATACCAATTTTCCCTTCATCGGCAAGGGGCAATTCCTCATGGGAGATCTCATTGTCAAAAAATCATACCATTCTTCCTATCGGGGATGGTTCAATTATTCGGATAATTTCTCGGCCATGGATAGAGCAGAGTATGCGCAGCGTAAGTACACGCAATTTTATGGCGGCCAGGAGGAGATAACCCCCCTCTCACTCGAATATTTCAAAAAGACACTCTCTCTTGCCCAAAACAGTAACATCACCATAATTCTTGTGAAATTTCCCCATTCAAGGGAATATGATGATCTCACCAAAAAGAATGGGCGCGACATGGAAAGGTACTACTCTACGCTCTTCCGGCACGCGAATGAGACGCTCACTCAGCCCTATTATTTCTTTGATTATTACTCTCTCTTTTTCAATAATTCTGACTACCTCAAGGACCCAGATCATGTGAATTATCGGGGAGCGGAGATACTCTCACGCACCTTGTATGATGATTTGCAGAGCCGAGGCCTCACCCTGGTGGGAAAAGCTTAAATCCCTCGTTTCAATCCACCCTCTATGGCAAAACCCCTTCCACTCATCTCTGTAGTTTTTGTGACATATAATGGAAAATCTCTGCTCGCTAAGGCACTAAAATCCCTGAAAAATTCAACATTTAAAAGCTACGAGGTTCTTGTGGTGGACAATGCATCCACTGATGGCACTTCCAAATTCCTTATCAAACAATTTCCTTCGATAAAGATTATCCTAAACAAAGAAAATCTTGGCTACACCGGAATCAACACAGCGCTGCCACATTGCAGGGGAAAGTTCATCCTTTTCCTCAATAACGATCTTGAGTTGCACAAAAACGCAATGGAGGAGATGCTCAATGCGCTGCAAAAAGACCGGCTCGCAGCCCTTGCTGCACCAAAGCTCGTCAACTATTATGATCGCAAGGTGGACTCAGCAGGCACCTGGGTCTCGCGCAGCTTTTATAACGGCCACTTCAGGGCGGAGAATGTGGATGATTCAATCAAAGAAATCCCCTACATGGGTATCGGGCTCATCAGAAAAGAGATTGTTGTTAAGTTTGGGCACCTCTTTGATCCGGATTATTTCATCTATGCCGAAGACCTTGACCTTGGCCTGCGCATCCGCATGCTGGGCATGAAGGTGCTTACTGTCCCAAAGGCAATCTGCTACCACATGCACTCCCAGACCATGAAAAATGTTCCGGATGCCAAAAAGACATTCCTCCTTGAGCGCAACCTCCTCACTACGTTCTACAAAGATCTTTCTTTCCAATCTATTGTTTGTCTATTGCCCTATGTCTATGGTATGAGAGTAGTTGCCATCCTAAAAGACCTATTCTCAGGAAACGTGAGCATTGCGATAGCAAGAGTGAAAGCAATGACCATCGTGCTATTCAATCTACCCTCAATCATCAAAAAGCGAAGGCATGTTCAGCAGCTGCGCACTATGCCTGATTCATATGTGTTCAGGATTTTCACAGAAAAGCATTTATTCTCAAGCGACAAGACAAACGTATAGGTGAATGGAATGAAAGTGCTCGTTTTAGGGGTATCGGGGATGCTGGGCCACAAGGCCTACGAAACCCTCAGGGAAGGCGGTTTTGATACGTATGGGATTATGCGCCGGCCGCTTGCGGATTTTAGGCACTTCACTCTTTTTGACAAAAAGACCATCATCGATAATCTGGATATCACTGATATCGGAAAGCTCGATTCGGCGATGAGAAAAATAAGGCCGCAGCTCGTCATCAACGCGGTTGGTGTCGTAAAGCAGGTATGTGATGAGCCGGTTCCAGCAATCACCCTCAACTCCCTCTTTCCGCACCAGTTGGCTAGGATTTGCTCAAATTCAAAAGCCAGACTCATCCAGGTAAGCACTGATTGTGTTTTCTCAGGAAAAAAAGGTGATTATGCTGAAGACAATTCTCCTGATGCGGATGATCTCTATGGCAGAAGTAAGCTGCTCGGAGAAGTGACCTATGGCAATCACCTCACCTTGCGCACTTCAATCATAGGGCGTGAGCTCTTCACTAGTCACGGGCTTGTGGAATGGTTCCTCTCCCAGAAAGGGGAAGTGAATGGGTATACCAAGGCAATCTTTAGTGGTCTTTCAACCAAAGAGATCTCCCGCGTTCTTATCCAGCTCTCAAAGCGTCCGGAAATCACAGGCCTTCTCAACATAGGGACTAAAAAAATTGACAAATACTCTCTGTTAAGGATAGTAAGAAAGGAATTTGGAAAAGAGGATATCACCATTAAACCTTACAGCAAGTTTGTCTGCGACCGAAGTCTGGATACATCCAGAATGAGAAAGCTCGGCATCAAAACAAAGCTATATCCTGAAATGGTGAGTGAGATGGCAAAGGACTCGCTCTATGGGCAGCCCACGGCTCTGTCCCGAATGAAGGCAGCGCCTCCTTTGTGAGCGAATCGGCAATTGCGGCGTACAAAGTGGAAGGGGATGCCCCAAAGCTTTTCTTCCCTTCGCCTTCGGCTCAGGCAAGAAAAGCTTTACCAAAAGAAAGGGCTACGCCTACCGTTTCTTTTCGCCAGCGTTTTCTTTGCCCGACCGCAGGGAGGGGAAAGAAAAGGCTGACGTGGAGGGAACCACTTATCCAATGCGATAGAGGGAAGCGAGCCTGGCGCTGCCCGAGCGAAGCGAGATTCGGGACAGAGCCGAAGCCCACGAAAAGTATTTAAAGCCAATTCAAGAGTGATGAGCCAATAAAGAGTTCATAAAAAGAGGTGCACTATGGTTTTCACGTTGGATATTCAGAATCTTACTCTTGCCGTCATCATCGGAACCTTGGCAGCAATCGTCTATTCCCTGCGCGTCCTTGTCCTCATGGAACGCCGCATGGCAAATATTGAGGGCCACATAGAAAGAGTCATCGAGAAGATTATGCACGAGGAAATCGTGATTGAGAAAGAAGTTCGGGGAATGAGGAAAAAATAAAATATTATCTTTAATTTTTTTAATTCTGAGAAATCTCTTCAAACGTGAGTCCCTTTGATTCTGCAAGATCCTTGTTGATGGCATACCCCTTCAAAGTCTCCCTCACATCCTCAAGCATCAAAAATCTCCAGATATGGGATATTTTTACCGCTATCCACGCCTCAGCCCCAAATGCTTTCGCGAACGTGCGGATTTGCTCTATATCTTCCTTGCCAAGATACTTCGCCTCTCCCGTGGTCATTTTGCATTCAATGGCAAGTTTTCTTCTCGCGTTTCCCGCCAATAGATCAGGACTCGGATACCGCGAGGAGCCGCTCCCCGCAACCCGAATGCACGCCCATCCGGCTGCCCAGAACTTATGAACCAATTCGCGCTCTGCGTTGATGCCTCTTGATTTGAGAGACATTACTACACCTTAATCTTCAGAAAATCATAGGCGCACGTGCTATTTTCAAAAGTCCTCTTTGCTTCCTCTTCAAGTTCAGACACATCCTTGTAGCGCGCGCTGAAATGGGTCAGGTAGAGCTTGTCAACTCCAGCACGCGCGGCTATCTGCGCCGCCTGGGAGGCAGTCATGTGGCTATACTCTTCCCCCTTGCCTTCGAGTGATGAGCCATAGGTCGATTCGCAAATAAGAACATCAGACCCATGCGCCAAGGCAAAGCAGTTCTCGCAGAGCTTGGTGTCAGTAATATAGGTAATCTTCTTTCCTTTCTCTACGATGGAGACATCATCAGGATGCACTTTTCCCCCCTTAATATCAACCGCGTGACCTGCCTGGAGCTTCCCAACGATTGGACCCGGCTTTATCCCAAGCTGCTGGAGCTTTTTTGGAAGAATTTTTCTTTTGTCCTTTTCGATAAACGAGTAGCCCAAGGTCTCGATGCCATGCTCTAAAGGCAGCGCCTCAAGTGTGAAATCATTCCCGTCGTAGAATTTCCCTTCCCTCACTTCAACGACTTTTAGCTCAATGTCCTTATCAAAGACAAACGCCTTGAACAGATGGTCGATGCGCTGCTTTGTTCCGCGGGGTCCATAGATTTCAAGATTCCTTCCGTACTCCGCAGCGCTTAGGGTTTGCACAAGTCCCGGAAGCCCAAGCACGTGATCGCCATGCCAATGGCTCAGGATTATTTTTGTGACTGATGTGATCTTAAGCCCCGCCACCTTGAACTGCCTCTGAATGCCCTCTCCGCAGTCAAAGAGCAGCCCTTCAGTGCCGTAGCTAAGAAAGACTCCGCTCTGGTTTCTCTCCTTTGTCGGGACCATTGATGAGGTGCCTAAAAATGTGATTTCCATGTGGGTGAGGTGGGAAACGCTCTATTTAATTGTTTCATTTTTAATTGTGATAGCAAAGCGCTTACGCCCTACTCAGCAAGAAGAGCACCAAAATAATCAGGGAGGGTACTTCCAGAGTGCGCCAAATGTTCGCTTTGCGTCCTTTTCTCTGTGAAAAGGCTCGTTTGCGCGGGCTGCCTCTCGACGAGCCCTCGTGGAACGCAAAGCTTTGCAAATGATGCCCTCCACTCACCCTTTCCCCCTAATTAGCAAGCGCACAAAAATCCATTGCAGCGCCTCGTTATAAGGAAAGTATATAAAGTGTTTTTCAGTCCAATGCGCAATGGCAGTAAAGAAGGAAATCACAGAAGAGCACAAGCCAAAGGAAGATCCTATTACAATTCTCTTCACCAAAGACCGCATCACAACCGAGAATTCAGATGCTGCGCGAGACCTCTTCAACCAAAGCAGGTACGGCGCGCTTCTCGAGAGCGGAAAAGTGCAGCTATCCCTCATTGAAGCCCTCTATCTCCTTGATAAGAAAAAGATTAAGGTGATTGATGGCAAAGACAAAGCGGTTGATTTCGATGCCCTCCTAAAAAAAGGGCAGAAAATTGATCCCAATCTCTATGTGCGCTATGCGGTTTACAAGGACATCAGAAACAAGGGATACATCATAAAGACTGCCCTCAAATTCGGCGCTGATTTCCGCGTGTATGATAGGGGGGTGAAACCGGGTGAGGATCATGCGCGATGGGTGGTGTTTCCGGTACATGAGTCATCTTCATTTACTTGGTACGAGTTTTCAGCTAAAAATCGAGTAGCACATTCTACAAAGAAACGGCTGCTTTTGGCGATTGTAGACGACGAAGGGGATGTCACATTCTACGAGAACAGATGGTTGCGGCCATAAGGTTTATATCTCCATTTTTTCTTATCTTTTGTTGAGATGCGCGCGCCAATCATCGTATTTTTCCTTTTTCTCACTCCATTAGTTTCTGCTCTTCCTATTAACCTTGGCTTTGAACTGGGAAATATGAGCAACTGGCTCATCACCTATGAGGGGCTTGGACTCGACTACACATCAACAGCATCCACTAATTTCAGCACCGAGGGAAACTATTCTGTTCTTTTTGGAGGGGCTTTGGGCTATATGAATAATTTTAATACCCATTTCTCCGCAATCAACCACTCTACCCAGATGGTTCGGCAGAATGATTTGGTCTGTCTTGACATCAAAAAAGACACTACGGGCTTAGGCAACTGGAAGCTCTATTCCTCGCTCATGGGAATATTCAAGTCCTCTTCAGTGGACGGCTTTGCCGATGGAAGCTATAATAACACCTGCCTCGCTTCTCCTGAAGAAGGGAAACTTGACCTTATCGTGCGGGGGCTTGACGGGAGCTGCGGCTCCACGTGCCGCGTTCGCATCTATGTTGATAACATCCGCGTCTTTCCCTGCAACGACACCATCAAAAATGGTGATGAGACGGATATTGACTGTGGGGGGCACTGCGGCCAGTGCGCGAACGGGCTGAACTGCACTAAGCATGCCGATTGCTCCTCTTTCTACTGCCAATCAAACTCAACATGCAGGGAAGCGCCCTCCTATCCTTATTACCTCAACACCAACTGGGAATCGGGATTGACAACGTTTTGGGGCTTTTCGTGGCTGGCAGAAGGGACTTCCACTCTTGATGCCGGGACAAGGTACGCGAGTGAAGGCAACTATTCCTTCATCATAGACAGCCCATCCGGAGGATTGAATTCGCAATCAGGAAACTCAAACATCGTGAACATGATTCATAATTCAACAAGAGTGGAGCCGGGAGAGGAGGTCTGCCTTGACTACAAGAAGAACGCCACTTCTGATACAGAGTATACCATAAAGCTCTACACAAATGGCACAATAAACACTTCCATCCCCACAGGCGAGCACAAGGGGCATTGCGCCACTTCTCTTGGCAACGGAAGCCTCGGGGTTGTCGTTTTGGGCACGAAAGGAAGCGGCTGCGGAGGCGACTGCATTGGCAACTTCTTTATTGACAACATCACAATTGGGCTTCGCAACTGCACAGATGGAAATAAGGACCGGCTTGAGACTGATGTTGACTGTGGCGGCTTTTGTGGCAAATGTGTTGCAGGAAGAAGCTGCCTATTTGGCTTTGATTGTGTATCTGGCAACTGCTCTTCTTCGGCATGCACGGCTCCTTCCTCCTGCTCCAACCTTGCGCTGGACTCCGGAGAGGAAGGCATTGACTGCGGCTCAGTGTGCAACATCACCTGCGAGAGGGCACTATTGGAAAGGTATGCTCCTGTGTTGTATTTCCATCCTGACGAGCAGTTCTTTCCGACATCAATAGAGGCGATGCTGAATGAGAGTGATTTGAGAAATCGCACTTTTTTTACTGATGAAATCTTGGACAATCTTCCAGTTGATCAAAATAGTATACTGTTTGCACCAAATACAAGCTACTTGGATTTACAAAATTCTAGCGCATTAACAGGCAATTTCGGTGTTCCCGAAGGTACACGTTTTACCAAATATGGATACAAAATATATGGAAGAAAAGTTGAAATAAACTCTACATACATTTTTCTACAATATTGGGTTTTTTACCCATTTAATGATTGGAATAACAACCATGAAGGTGACTGGGAGATGATTCAACTTAAACTCAATTACTCCAATCAGATTCCAATTGAATCTACATATTCCTTCCATTGGGGAGGCATTACTCATAATTGGTCTAGTATTGGAAAAAATGGAACCCATCCCAAAGTATATGTTGTTGAAGGAGGTCATGGAAGCTGGAGTACACCTGGAGATCATGATTGGGCACAAGACGTACTAGGTCTTTATTGTCAATCTTTAACTGATAGAACTTCTAATAATGGAAGTTTTATAGAAATTTATACTAATTATAGTTTAGAAGTCATAAATAATAATAGTGTCTTTGTTAATTTTAAAGGAAAATGGGGGGAAATCAACACGGAAGGCACAACCGGACCGGATAGTCCAAACAGAATAAATTATGGCGCAGGAAATAGATGGGAAGATCCCTTATCGTGGGCAAACAATCCTTTACCAAATTCTTATGCGGCTTGTACAGGAAGCCCTGTTAATTTGTATGCTGTTGATCATAATGGCAATAGAATAGGGTTAAATTCATCCGGAAACATTACTATTAACATTTCTAATACTTACTTCTATTTAACTTCTGATGGGGGTCAAGAGGCAATAGTAATCTTAAATTCAAATCCAATCACTTTTATTATAAATGCGACGGGGAACGGAGCATTTAATCTTTCTATAAGTAATTACAACAGTACTTCCTTTTCACGAAAAAACATTGAATACAAAAATGTCAAAATTACAAACTTTACTACTGCCTTCGTAAGCATTTCTGAAACAAACCCTAACTTTATCATGAGAATAGATAATGACGGGGATGGCAACATAGACTCTACACTCTCCCCAAATAACCTAACAATTAATAACAATGGATCAACTGAAGCAGATTCAGACAACGACAGTTACTCCGATACTATTGATAATTGTCCTCAATTCTATAACCCCCATCAATTAAACGATACCGATAAGGATGGTTTTAAATCAATCTCCTGCGGAGGTAATGACTGTAATGACGCTAATGTTAACATTAATCCTCTGGCCTCGGAAATTTGTAATGGATTAGATGATAATTGTGATGGACTTACAGATTCAACCTGCCAAACGGCATCCTCAGGCTCGTCATCCGGGGGAGGGGGAAGTGGAGGTATACTCTCCACCAAAACAATCAAAGAATGTGAAGGAGAAACTTGCCGGAAGACCCAATCCCCTATACCAGATATAGACTCATATATACATTCTGATCAGTCAAAAAATATCCCTAATTCATTTGAATTAAGTACGGCAGAAAGATTGGCACTAGTAGGAATTTGCTTAGATACTTCTAGTCCTACTCGAATAAATTCTCCATGTAATATTAAACTAAACATAGATCGATCTGAAGAATCTGCCTCTTTTAAAGGAATAACTGGAAACACAATTTCTAATAAAAATCAGTTCTCTCTAGAAGAACTTGGGAGAGCTATCAAAGAATGGTTTTTAAAAATTTTTAATTTTAACTAGAAACCCAACTTAAAATTAACTAAGGTGAGTAAGTTAGCAGTTATTTTTATGCCATATAGTAATACCAGCAACGAAATCCAGATTAAATCTCTAGTGACTAACTTCTCCTTTTTTCCAATATATATAAAAATAATTATTCCTAAAATAAAGAATAAAACTGGTAAATAAAAGACGAGTGAAGAAAATAAAAAGAAAAGATTCAGATCGCGAAGGAAAACCTCTATACCATAGTTCAAACCTATAAAATCAAAAAAAACCATAAGTGTTAATAGGATTAAAATTAAAATCTGAATTTTTTTGTTCATCATTTCCATAGAATAACTACCAGATATAACAATATATAAACTATTCTATCCCCACCTCAACATCCCCAATCGTCCTCTGTGGCGGATTCAACCTCTTTTTGATAATCCCCTCATACCTGCGATCCTTTTCAATTCCCACTGAATTTCTGCCAAGCATCTTAGCCACGGCAGATGTCGTTCCTGAGCCAAGGAAGGGGTCCAAAATAGTCTCACCTGGTTTTGAGCAGGCCAAAATGATGCGCCTTAAAAGCTCTATTGGCTTCTGGGTGGGATGCGCCCCTGCCCATTTTTCCTGTTTTGGGGTCACCGGGATCCACCAGACATTGCGTGTCTGCTTGCCTATCGGATTGAGGTTATCACTAATCAATTTCTTGGTGTCTTCATAGTTAAATGTCCATCTTTTTCCCTTTCCGTTCTTGGTCGCCCATATCAGATGCTCGCAGCTCTCTGTAAACATGCGGCAGGAGATGTTTGGCTGCGCATTTGGCTTAAACCACACAATGGAGTTGTTTATCTTCAGGTCAGTCATGGTCTGGATGATGTTGCCAACTTGGTAGATATTATGGAATGAGCCGCATATCCAAAGAGAGCCACCATGTTTGAGCACTCTGTAGCATTCCTGTATCCACTTCACATTAAACTTGAAGAATTCGTCCTTGGAGAAGATATCCCACGGTTCTTCCAGGGTGATGTGCTTGCTGTATTTCCAGCCAAGGCCTTTTTTCTTGGCGAGGCCGTAGGGCGGATCGGCGAAGATGAGCTCAAAATATCCATCAGGAAAAGTTGGAAGGATTTCAAGGCAGTTACCAATGAAAATCCTATGGCTCGTCTTTTGGAAATCTGAGGGGAACATCAGATCCCAGACATTTAAAGTGACTGGTATTTATACTGATGTGACCAGATTGTGACCTAAGTTACGCAATCCTGTAACATAGATTCATTCCACTAAAATATATTTTCCCTTCCCTTCAAACTTGAGAATTCCTTTATTCCGAAGGAATTGAAGCTGCTGCCGGATTTTGTCCTTTATATGCCTATTTTGTGGATGGTTTTTCTCAAAGGTCTCTTCAAGGGAATAAATATCCCCCAATTCAAATCTTTTTTGCTCAAGGGAATGGACAGCATTGAGCACGTCAACAATCCACCCCCTTTCTGGCAATGATGTTTTCTCCATGAAAGAAATTTTTTTCCATTTGTCCCTGACAATTCTCCGAGGAATCTCTTTTTTGTCGCCCACAATAGTTATTTTGCCCTCAGGCGGAACTTTGTAAAGGAGCAGATTGCAGCCAACCCAGCCCTTTCTGTCAGCGGATGGCTTGAGTGGCTTCCTTTTCTCAATAATCGACTCCGTAAAGAAGAAGTGAGGAACGACAAACAAGTCATCAATACAATAGTCGGCATCATATTTCATAAAGAGGAAATTTGGGCGGACTAGGTTCCTTATAGAATCTATCATCTTGTGGTATTGACCGTCATTAACACTTTTTCCAAATCTAGACTTTTGACTTTTAAGCTGGAACTCTTCCTTGCATTTTTCACAGAAGAAATCGGCAACAGGATAATTGTTTGGAAAAGCGGAAACTTTTGATTCAGAACAAGAGAAGCAGAAGAGATTATTCAATGCCCAATTTTCCGTAAGTCTTCTCGCAATCTGAGACTTGCTTTTGTACCCTTCGATGAGTCCTTTCTCGTAAAAGCAAAGTTCCATGACTCTTCTTCTGGGATATTTCTTAATAAACCTTCTCAAAAATCCTGTTTTCTCGATTCACCCACTTCTCCAGTCCTCTCCACCTCCGCAACCACGCACTTTATCTCCCCATACGAGATATCATTAGGCAGTTTCTCCTTGACTTCACCCAGCTTTGGACGTGCTGAAAACCCCTTTCGCGCTTCAACAATCATGTCAATTCTCTCCTGTGAAATGAAAGTAAGGGGATGAGCAAGGTCATCCTTGACGAGCCTGAAGAGGTGATCGTAGATGGTGGACAAAGCAAACCCCCTGGCATGGGCAATCTCCTGCGGATTCTTGCCTGATAAGAGGTGGCCAAGGGTAATGCGTTCAGACTCCCCAGCATGCTCTTCCTTTATTGTCCTCTCGTGCCGCAAGGGAATGTCAATTTTCTCCTCAAGCGCCTTGCGTCCGGCATCGGCCATTTCAAGAATCTCATAGAACGGGCCAAGATCAGGAAGCGCTTTTTTCCAGATAAGCTCCATTTGCAAAAGCTGCTCTATGAAATTCTCTATAACATCAATGCTAAGCCAGCACAGGCCGCCAAAACCGCGATCCCCCTCAAGAAAATCTATCTTATGGGAAGCAGATCCTTTGAGGAAAAGCGCCATCTTATGCTTTCCGATGCGATTGCATGAAACGGCATTCAGTATGACCCTGGCAACCTCTCCTGAGCGTTCCATCATCTTTAAACCCCCATACTCGCTGATGTGTATTTTGAAAGTATAAAACCTTTGCGCCGCCACTGGACATCCGCCTGCGCATCATATATAAACCAGGAAAACAGCCAGATTCCCATGGATAAGGACAATGCCCTTGTGGTGTTTGAGGATAGGAAAATACGCAGGATTTGGCACGAAAAAGAGTGGTATTTCTCTGTCATCGATGTTGTGGATGCCCTAGATGCAAGTAATCTCCCAAAAAGATACTGGTCCGACCTTAAAGTCAAGCTTTCAGAAGAAGGGTTTGAAGCGTACGATAAAATCGTACAGTTGAAATTGCCAGCAGAGGATGGCAAGCTAAGGGAAACGGACTGCGCAAGCACCAAGAGCATGTTCCGTATCATCCAATCCATCCCCTCCCCCAAGGCAGAGCCCTTCAAGCAGTGGCTTGCGCAGGTGGGCTACGAGCGTGTCCAGGAGATTGAAAACCCTGAACTCGCCCAAGAGAGGATGATAGGCCTTTACGAGCAAAAAGGATACTCAAAGCCGTGGATTGACAAGAGGATAAGGGGCATTGCCGTGCGCCATGAACTCACTGATGAATGGAAGAAGAGAGGGGTTGAAAGCAAGGCCGATTTCTCCATACTCACTTCAGAGATCTCAAAAGCAAGCTTCGGCATGACTCCCAAAGAATACCGTAAGCTCAAGGGGCTTGATAAAGAAAATCTTCGTGACCACATGACTGGTCTTGAACTTATTTTCTCCATGCTTGGCGAAGCCTCTACCTCGGAAATCGAGAAGGCGAAAGATCCCAAAACATTCGATGAGCATAAGATTGTATCACAGGAAGGTGGAAGCGTGGCAAAGAGCGCTAGGCTTGATCTGGAGCATAAGACCAAGAGAAAGATCATCTCCAAAGATAATTACCTCAATGAGCCGGAAAAAGAGAAGCGAAAGAAGCTCCAAAAACAATAACAACCAAGTTTTCTTTGTGTAGCTGATAGCTTATCTCCCAGAAAAACCTTTAAATACACTTCCCCCAACCAGCAAATCATGGACAATGAAGAGAGATTCAATCTCATCAAGCGCAACACCCAGGAGATTCTCACCGAAGATGAGCTAAGAAAACTCCTCGAAGAGAAGAAGCATCCCAAGGGATACATCGGATTAGCAACGACAGGAAGAGTCCACATCGGCTACTTTATTCCCATGATGAAGGTCGCTGATTTCCTAAAAGCCGGCTTTCATTTCAAGATTCTTTTAGCAGACATCCACGCCCATTTGGATGACCAAAAAACCCCATTTGAGCTCCTTGACCATCGGGTGGAGTACTACAAGGAGGTGATTGAAGCCCTCATCTCTTCATTGGGTGCAGACACCAAGCACCTTGAGTTCGTGAGGGGCTCTGATTTTGAGCTGGAGAAAAAATACACCCTGGATATGTACAAGCTTTCCGCATTGAACACTTTCGATAGGTGCAAGCGCGCAGCAGCAGGAGTTGTCCGCTTCGGTGAAAACCCAAAAGTTTCAGGATTCCTCTATCCAATCCTTCAGGCGCTTGATGAACAGTACCTTGATGTGGATGTACAGTTTGGCGGCATTGACCAAAGAAAAATCTTGGCATTCGCAAGAGAAAATCTGCCAAGATTGGGTTATCGGCCAAGAGTGGAAGTCATGACTCCCATGCTTCCGGGACTCAAGGGATCAAAGATGTCCTCCTCTGATGAAGGATCAAAGATAGACTTATTGGACTCCCCAGAAATCATAACAAAAAAAATCAACGGAGCTCATTGCCCGGTAGCGGTTGAAGACAACGGCGTCCTGGCGTTTGTGAAGCACGTCATTATGCAAAATAAAATGGACAAAGGAGAATCAATAGTAATCAAGCGCCATGAGAAGTGGGGCGGAAACATCACTTATAACATCTACGAAAAGCTAGAAGAGGATTTTCTCGGAAATAAGCTGCACCCGCAGGACATCAAATCAACGGTCGCGCAGGAAGTGAACTCTTATCTTGAACCGATCAGGAAAAAAATGAAGGGAAAAGAGAAACTCTTGGAGAAGGCGTTTCCTTCCGCATAGCATAGGACACTGGACATTCTTACGTGAAATTTATAAGCATGGGTATTTTGCTCTTTTCTATGGGTAAAGATAATTCTCTAGTAGCGTTTCAAGACAAGAAAATCAGGTGAATTTGGCATAATAGTGAGTGGTATTTCTCAGTTGTCGATGTGGTTGAGGCACTGACTGATAGTTCTAGTCCCCGACAATATTGGGGGGTCTTGAAGGGTAGGGAAAATCAGTTGTTAACATTTTGTTTACAACTGAAACTACCATCAACCGATGGCAAGTCTTACTCAACAGACTGCGCCAACACTAAAAACATGTTCCGTATTATCCAATCCATCCCCTCCCCCAAGGCAGAGCCCTTCAAGCAGTGGCTTGCTCAGGTTGGCTATGAACGTGTGCTGGAGATTGAAAACCCGGAGATTGCCCAGAACAGGGTCAGGGAATACTATGAGCTCAAAAATTACCCAAAAGATTGGATAGACAAGCGACTCAGAGGAATGGTCATTAGGCAGGAACTGACTGGTGAGTGGAAAAACAGAGGTGTTACCCAAGAGACAGATTTTGCCATTCTCACTAACGAAATAAGCAAGGCAACATTCGGCAAGACAGTGCAAGAATACAAACAATTTAAAGGCATCGGGAGGAAGAACCAGAACCTGCGCGATCACATGACTGATTGGGAGATTATCTTTACCATGCTTGGAGAGAAAGCCACAACAGACATCACCAAAGCAAGAGATGCCAAGGGGCTTGAGGAAAACAAGCAGACCGCGCGAAGAGGGGGGGCAGATAGCACACATTGCGAGAAAGGAGATTGAGAAGGAGACGGGAAAGTCAGTGGTTTCAACAATAAATTTTCTCAGCATCACAGAAAAGAAAGCGCTAAAACTTAAGAAGAAAAACAGCAAGTGAGCAATACGATGAAAAAATCAAAAATCAAGAATAAAAAACCAACTGCCGGAAATATCATGAAACTTTTCGGCGCCCTAAAAAGAAAGAGCAAGAAAAAACCCCAACAAATCATGGCTGAAATAGACGAGGGTTATGACTGACTAAGGCCCAATCACTGCAAGCGCATACGGGCGGGAAAAATATTTTTTCTGCGCCAGAATAATCTCCCTATAGGGGACCTTCCTGATTTTTCTCACATACGCCCCAATCTCCTCAGCAGTTGAAAGATACTCCATCAGGCACAGCTCATCCGCCCGCTCCTCAGGGCTCTCCTGCTCCAGTACAAAATTTCCCTCAAGGAAAGTCTTGGCATCGGCAACTTCCTTTGAAGAAACAGGCCTGCGAAACTCTTCAAGCATCAGCTTCTTTGCACGGTCTGCTTTTTTAGCGTCAGTTGATGCATGCGCCGCGATATAGCCGATGTCTTTTCCCAAATCAAGCCGAACTCCTACCTCATACGATAGTCCATACCTTGTGCGGATGGCATCAAATACCCTTCCGGATTGCCCCCTGCCAAGGACTGCCTCCAAAATATCGAGCGCAAAAGAATCCTTATGGTTTCTCCCGCAGGTCAAAAACCCGAGCACTGTGTATGCGCTCTGCGTCTTTCTATGCTCACGGCGCACCCGTGAAAACTGCAAAGTAGGCTCCTGTGGATACTTCTTCACCATGACTTTCCCAAATGGCATGGAGAATGCCTCCTCTATCTTCTGCCTGATTTTTGGGACGTTTCCAATCACCCCAACTATCATGTTTTTTGGGACATAATGCGAATGGTAGAAGCGCACAAGCTTCTCCCTATCCATGCTGGACACATCCTCAACGCTACCATAGGTGGGAAATCTCATCGGATGCCTGCGGAAAAGCGCCCTCTCGAATAGCACCCACTTATAATGCCTCGGCTCATCAAGCACCATGTGGATTTCCTTCAAAATCACTTTGCGCTCCTTTTCAATCATCTTCTTCGGGAATGTGGAATGGAGCAGCATGTCGGAGAGCACATCAATTGCAGTGTCCGCGTGCTTTGCAAGCACCTTGATGTGGTACGCGGTAACTTCTGAATTGGTGTAGGCGTTCATCTCACCTCCCAGATCCTCAATTTCTGATGCAATCATCTTGCTATCCTTCCGTTTTTCAGTTCCTTCAAAAAGCATATGCTCAAAGAAATGAGCGATTCCCCGAATGCCTTTTCCTTCATCATTGGAGCCCACTTTCACCAGTGCCTGGATCACTAGTGACTTGGAATGGGTGTTCTCATGCACAAGAGTCATTCCATTCCTAAGCTTGTATTTTTTCATGGAATCTTTGATTAAAGGGATATTATTAAGTCTTTCCCATAGAACGCGCCCAATGCGGGGCGCCAAACTATTGCGAGCAGCAGGCGAGCATGATGGGGAGATGATTAAGAGAGATA
Organism: uncultured Methanosarcinales archaeon; assembly: GCA_964438385.1. Classification (GTDB taxonomy): domain Archaea; phylum Nanobdellota; class Nanobdellia; order Woesearchaeales; family GW2011-AR4; genus GW2011-AR11. The sequence goes on from CAYTKI010000028.1 coordinate 58,116, forward strand.
AAATGAGGGCAGAATAGTTTTTAAATTCTTAAAACAAAGTTTAATCATATGGATATTCAAGCTTATAAAAGATATGGTTTACCATCTTTTCTTTTTATCCTTACGATTTTGCCAATGATTGGTTATGGACAGAATTTAGTTAGCTTAAAAGCCCATATTGATTACCTAGCTTACTATTTTTTATTTGACATTCTCGATATATATTCCGATTATAGTAGCAGTTTCATTAGAAGTAATTATTGTGTTTTTTTAGTGTTAAAAAAAAGATACATCTCGGTTACATGATTTGGATGATGATGTTTGTTCTCGTGTATGTTTCTTTAATTTCTCAAAGATTCTTCAATGTAACTATTCCTTTAGTGTGATTACTTATCAAAATCTTAAAAAGAATTCATTAAAACAGAAAAGGATATAAAACAAAATGCAGCCATCCCCCCCATGCGCCTAAAAGAATTCCAAAACATCCTCTCAGAGCAGAAGATTGGCGCGGCAGTGTTCATAAGCATGGGGATGGATTCAAATCCAAACATACTCTATTTCTCGCAATACCCTGGAGTGGGAGCATTAATAATACCAAAAGAGGGCAAGCCATCCTTACTGGTGCCGAAGATGGAGATGGAGCGGGCAAAGGATTCCTTCATCAGGCGCGTGCTTCCCCTGGAGAAAAAAATGCTCTTTGAAAGCGTCGCAAAAGAGATGGGAAAAGGCAGAATGACCGTCGGAGTGGATGGGTCTTCCATCACAATGAACATGAAAAATGCCCTGCAGAAAGCGATGAAAAAAATACGGCTCAGGGATATCTCCCAACAGGCCCTACAGCTCCGCTCAATCAAGACAAAAGCGGAAGTTGGCTATCTTAGGACCTCCTGCGCGCACGCGGATGCCATACTCAAGAAAACGTTCAGCGAATTCAGCGAATTCAAGACAGAGAGCGATGTGGCATCATTTTTACAATACCAAACCTTCAGGAGGGGATTGGATGTTTCCTTCAAGCCCATTGTCGCATCCGGAAAAAACGGCAGCATGCCCCATTATGAGCCAAAAAATACCCCATTGAATAAGGGAATGTGTGTCATCGACTTCGGTGTCAAAAACAAGGGCTATTGCTCGGATATCACACGGACAATAGGCATCAAAAGCATCAACAAAATAGAAAAAGAAAAATACCAAATGCTTAACTCAGTGCAAAAAAACTCAGTAGCATCAATAAAAGAAAATACGACTTGCGCAAAAATCTACGGTGATGTCATCAAGGATTTGGGAGAGGACTCGCCGTACTTCACCCACGGCCTTGGGCATGGTGTTGGCGTTGAGATCCACGAACTGCCAAACCTTACGGCGAATTCAAAGGATACAATTCAAAACAGCATGGTCTTCACTAGTGAGCCAGGAATCTACTACCCTGGCAAATTCGGCATTAGAATTGAAGACACCCTTCTCTTCCAAAAAAAGCCAATCACGCTGACGACAACCACAAAAGAGCTGCAGATTTTAGGGTGAAACCATGGCCAGCAAATATGACATGCGAGCATTCGATTCGGCAGTTGCATCATATAAGGACACATTTGCCAAATGGAAGAATAAAAGTGTTCTCATCCTCTTCTCAAGCCAAGACAAGCCGGCATTCTATTCTCTCGCGCCCTTATCACGCGCGCTGCACGAGCTGAAATGCAGTGTCTATGCAATCGGGACTGGAAAAGAAAGGGAAGGGCTTGATGCAGTCTTTGACGTGTGGAAATGCTATGTAGATCTCAAAGAGGGTATAAAGAATACAAAAACTGCTGCACTGGAAGGATTCATTAGCGAGCTGAAGAAGAAAATAAAAAATTGCAGTGAATTGTTTGAGAATCCTCTTGTGCTCGAGGCAAAAAGCGGAAAATTCCAAGGGGATATCTCAGCAAAATACAGCACTTCCTGGATGAGTGAATACCGCGCAGCCGATCTTGAGAAGACATCTAAGCTGCTCTGGAAAGAAGTCTATAACATCAAAGATGATGAGCGGGTCGGCTGCGGCTTCTGCCTCATACTGGAAGATGCCATGCTCGGTCATCCGCTTGAGGACTATCTTGATTCCTACCAGATCGCCTGGGCCATGGCACAATCCTGCAATGGAAGGATTGCACTATCCGCATACACCTCGCGCGCATCTCAGGTCGAGCCATCTGAAAAAACCTCAGATTTGAGGGCAATGCTACTTGGCTGTGAATATGACAAGGAGATTGATGAGCAGCCATTCATCGCATTCAAGAAACTATCAAAAGAGCTGAATTTATCGCGGATAAAGCCGTTGGACGCGAGCTTTTCAGTTTCAGGAAAAGGTTATCCCGGAAAGCATCGATTTGGGGATGCGTTCGGCTATCCTTCTGCAAACAAGCTGACAAAATGGAAGACTCCGGGACAGATGCTTTCAAAGTTCGACTTTTATCCTCAGACCAAGGATGAGCCGCGCGATCCGCAGTTAAGGGTTGCATTCACCGAAACCCTTCCCATCGATGTCTTCATCGAGACAAATCTTGTGGATTGGGATGATATCCGCGCACGGAATCAGAAAATAAAGGAGGTTATGGACAAATGCGACGTCATTTATGTCAAAGGGAAGCTCAAGGAAAAATACACCACCAATCTTGAAGTTGGATTGGTGAAAAAAGATGGCACCAGGCGCTGGGTGAGGCGCTCAGACACAGATGTCCGTGAGAAACTCAATCAAGAATACCTTAAGCGCACAGGCATTCGCGCGGGCTGCATGGGAAACATTCCCGGAGGGGAAGCATTCGTTACACCGGAATATGTCAGGGGAATTTTTGTCGGTGATGTGGTCATAGCAATTGATCAGAGCTATCCCCTCTCCCCAAAGGATCCCTTTGTCGTTGAGTGCATGGGAAACAGCTACAAGGTCCTCTCCGCTCCAAAGGATGTCCTTAAAAAATTTGAGCAGCGAAAATCGGAATCCTGGGATTTGCTCATGGAAAACAAGAGGAACAAATCCCTTCCGGAGCCAATCATCAGGATGAAAGAGGAAAACTTCCAAAACATCGGCGAGTTCGCAATCAACACCAACCCGAAAGCGAAGTTATGCGACTATCTTATCGTGAACGAGAAGATAGCGAAGATGATGCACATTGCCCTTGGCAGCGGCTACGAGGAGGACCGCTCAACCGACTACCACATCGATATCGTTTTTGACGCTCCCAGGCAGAAGCTTGATGTCTATGGCACGGGAAAAGACGGCAAAGAGCACTGGATACTTAAAAATGGTGATTTTGTTGCCATATAGCGCTGCATCAAAAATCCTTAGGCAGTGCATGGGCTTAAAGGGTAGTGAAAGCTTTCTTGTGGTCACCGATTATGAGCTACTTCCCCTCGCAGCAGAATTTTTCTTAGCAGCACAGGGGATAACTAAAAAATCCCGCCTGGTGACTATCGACATCCCAGACGTCAATGGCATTGAGCCGCATCCGGATATCGCTCGCATGATGAAAAAACACGATGTCTGCCTGCTCATCACATCAAAATCCCTCAGCCACACCAAATCAAGAAATGCAGCATCCAAGGCAGGCGCGCGCATCGCAAGCATGCCAGGGTTAACCATTGGGATGTTTAGGACAGCCCTGCAAGAAAATCCAAAAAAATTATCATCAATCAACGCCAAGCTCAGAAAATTATTGTCAGGAAAAAAGAGAATCACTATCACCACGAGGAAAGGGACTCACATCACCTTTAGCATTGCAGGCATGAAATGGCTCGCAGACAGCGGAATCTACACAAAAAAAGGAGCATTTGGCAATTTGCCCGCAGGAGAAGTCTTCATCGCGCCACTTGAAGGAACAGCAGAAGGAAAGCTCGCGGTTGATGCGAGCATTGCTGGAATCGGCATCGTGAAAAAGACGATAATGATGGAATTCAAAAAGGGCATGCTCACCAAAATTTCAGGTGGAGTTATGGCACATCAGCTGGCATCGCAATTAAAGGATGATCGCTACCGAAACGTCGCTGAGCTTGGAATTGGAACTAACAGCAGGGCGCGTGTCACAGGAAATGTGCTTGAGGATGAGAAAGTCCTTGGTACATTCCATGTGGCTCTTGGAAATAATATTCATTTCGGCGGCAAGGTTGACGTGCCATTCCACGTCGACTCCGTTCTCAAAAGGCCGACAATAATTGCAGACGGTAAAATGATCATGAAAGAGGGGAAAATATTGAAAAATGCTCTCAAATCAGACCTATCAAAAAAATAGCAAAATCCAAACATTTTTATATGCCATTCTATTATCCTCGTCTATGCCTGCGAAGGAAAAAGAGAAGAATCTCATCGACAGCGTCATGTACTCTTATACGGCAACAACAAACCCGTATGAAGAGGAGAATAAGGTCCTGAAAGAGACCCTGAGCAAGTTCAAGGATGAGCTGGAGAAATTCAAGACTCCCCCACTTATGGTCTCTGAAGTGCGCGATATTCTTGGCGAGAATGTCATCATCCGCATCCCGAATGGAAACCTTTTCTATGTGAATGTATCCAGTGATTGCGATAAGATTTTCTCAGGAGACCTCGTCCTCACAGACCAAAAAAATCTTACCATCATCAATAAGGTGCCCATAGCAAAGCATTTCAATGTTGAAAAGTTTGTCATCATCGAGAAGCCAAATGTCACCTGGGACAGCGTCGGTGGATTGGATGAGCAGATACGGGAGGTCAAGGAAGTTGTCGAATTGCCGCTCAAAAAGCCGGAGCTCTTCAAGAAAGTTGGCATCCAGCCGCCGAAAGGGATACTCTTCTATGGCGAGCCGGGAACCGGAAAGACGCTTCTTGCAAAAGCGGTCGCGGCATCAACCAACTCGACCTTTATCGAGGTCGTGGGTTCGGAGCTGGTGCAGAAATTCATCGGCGAGGGAGCGAAGCTCATCAAGGATATATTCGAATTGGCAAGGAAGAAGGCGCCATCTATAGTGTTCATCGATGAGATTGACGCATTGGCAGCCAAAAGGGTGGAGCTTGGCACCTCTGGCGAGCGGGAAGTCAACAGGACATTCATGCAGCTCCTTGCGGAGCTCGATGGATTTAAGCCCCTTGATAATGTCAAGATTATCGGCGCGACAAATAGAAAGGACATACTCGATCCGGCAATCACGCGCCCGGGAAGATTGGACAGGATGATCGGCATTCCAAAGCCAGACAAGAAATCGCGCGTCTCCATCTTTAAGATTCATTCCAGAAACATGAGCATAGACCCCTCCATAACTGCTGAAGAAATATCAGATAAGATGAATGACTTCTCTGGGGCAGAAATCAAGGCGACGTGCACTGAAGCAGGATATTTCGCAATCCGTGAGGATCGTACCAAGATAACTAGGCACGATTTTCTAGGCGCGATAGAGAAAATCCGCCGCAATAAGGAAGAGGAGAGCGATGAGTATAAGCAGATGTTTGGATAAGCCAATCCATTTCTCACTTTTTTTTAAAGCAAAAAACTTCACATATACCTTCTTTGGAAAACCATTAAAAGCAGTAAAAAATATCCACTCATCGTGCGCGATGATGAAGTGAACACCCTAATATCCCACAAGGAAATGATTGGAATTTGTAACTGCAGAGCGCACTTTTTTTAGAGAACAACGAAGTCCGCGCAGACCCGGAAATGCCCTGGTGAATACTGCCCGCAGGGAAAAACACCAATTAATTTATGTTTTTTTCCCGCTTTATCACAAGCCAGTTCTATATTCTCCTTAACTTTTCCGAATTCAGATTCACTGGCAAAATCATAGAAATGCACAGTCCCACCTTTCCTGATGGCCGAAAGCGCAATCGGAAGGTACTCTTCGGCACCTTTGGGAAGGGGCAACAGGATGCGATCAAACTGCATGCCGAGCTGGGGGACTATCTTTTTCACATCCCCAAGGAAAAGTTGCACTTTCTTTCCCACTTTGTTCTTGATGACATTGACTTCCGCGTAATGGTGAGCGATCGGATTGATTTCAACGCCATACACAGCCTTGCAGGGGGTGAGCTTCGCAAGCTCAATAACAAATGGCCCGATGCCGGAAAACATCACAAGGATGGTTTCGCCTTCCTTCACCAGCTGAGCGATGCGCATGCGCTCAGTTCCTGATCTGGGGGAGAAGTATGCCTTCTCCACATGAAGCTCAAGGAGCACTCCATTCTCCCGATGGATAGTCTGCTTTCTTCGCTCACCCCCTATGATGCGAATTGTTGGCAGGCGGAACTTGCCGGAAAACTGCTTCGTTTTCTTCGCAACCACTTTTATTTGCGGATAGTTTGCAAGAATCACCTTAGAAATCTCCTTTTCCTTCTTCACAATCCCTTTTGGGAAATTAGCAAATATCATAATATCCCCTACCACATCAAATGCTGTTGGTATGATAGCTAGCTCTTTTGCGCTAAGAACATTCTTCAGATAATACTTGAGGTTTTTCTTTGGTTTCTCCATCAGAAAAACTCCCCCAGCCCCTTCTGCATCCTGTCCTTCTGCGATTGCACCAATGGCTTAATGGCAAAATCAACGCGTTCCTGTGAGAAATCATGCGCGGTGAGCATGCGCATGATGGCATCGGCATCAGGTGATTTCCAGCAGAGAGTGTACTCATTGGCAGTTTTTGTGTGCTTGAAAAGATCAAAGACCTCCTGCCAGGAATGTGCAAAGGAATCTTCCCATTTGACATGGGAAAACAGGGCATCTTTGTCTTCGCCATGCTGCTTCACAAGCTTGAGAGCATTTCTTGGGCCGATTCCTTTGATGCCTTTTGGGTTGTAATCCGTTCCGACCAGCATCGCAAGCATGATAAGCTGATCCTGCGTGATGCCGAGATGTGACAGGTTTTCTTCCAGAGAGATGATATCCGGAACAATTGTCTCATACGCAAGGCGATTTGATTTCTTCTTCTTGCCCACCATGTTTAAATTGCGCACTATGCGCGGTGCGCCAAAAAGCAGCGCATCAGCATCGGTAGTGGCAATCGCGTAGGCATCTCCCCTCTTCACAAGAATGGCTGCCTGGGCTTCCGCCTCAGAGGGTGCTTCTATGACGGGTAAGCCGAACGCAGAGACGAGCTCTTTTGCCTCCTTGACCATATCCTTGGTGAGCCGAGTGCTCATGGCAGCGTATTTTCTCATCCCTTCCACGTCTTCAATTCGCAGCGCCTCCTGGTATTTTTTCTCCGCCTCTTCCTTAATCCTTCTGCGCTCCTGCAGGACCTGCTTCTTGAGCGCAGGCGGCTCACCATCAAACACAAAGGCAAGCCGGATATTTTCCTGCATAAGGTTCGAGATTCTGCTCAAAAGACCGGCCAGATGCGAGGTCACATGTCCCTGCGAGTCCCTAAGAAGCGCTCCATCCCTCTGCCGAATTGAGCTGAGAAACTGGTAGAGCCACATCGAGGTATCGACCGCAATGGTTTTTCCCCGAAGATCATCAAGCGAGATGTCTTTTTTCACTAAGAGCTCAGTGAGTGCGACGCCCATGTTACTCAATCCTATAAAATGTTACCCCTTTCAATGATCCCAGAATTTCAGCGCCTTTTTTGGTGAGTTCGCCAGTTGAGAGGAGAATGACCGGCAGCTTCCGAAACTGCCCCTGAACATATGCGTTTGACACATCGGAATCAGTGAGTTTTTTCTTGTTCTTCGCGCGGCAATAGTACTCAAGTTGCCCAAAAGCGCTTGGAACGCCAAGGACATAGTCCATCTCCGCCCCCTTCTTGAGGACATTCTGCTCCTTGATAGTAATCTTGTTTTTTGAAAAGAATGCTGCAATATTTTCTGCAAACTCATCTGGCCACTTCATTATCTTTTCCTTCTTTTCTTTTTTCATTGAAGTAGGAGCCGCTAATGGTGGGGGGGCGGAAATTGGCTGCTCGTCCGGCTGCTCTTTTTTTAGCATAGGTGTTGGTGGCAATACTTTTTGCCTCTCTTCTTTTGCTGACTGCTCTTTCTTTCGGATTGGCTGCGCTCGCTCCTCTTTATCTTTGGACATCTCCTTTAGGATGTGCTCAACTTCGCCATTGGAAAGCGAATGCCACTTCCAGAACAGCTCCTCAGTGCCGTCGTGCGAGACGTTGAGTCCAATCGCGAAATCCTTGATGTTTCTCAGCGCAACGCGCGTCAATGGATCCAGCTCCCTATCATTGAGAACCTTCGCTTCCTTGAGAAGATCATAGGCGCGTTTGTCTTTTTCCTGAAGGCTCTCAGAGAATTTCTCAAGAAGGGATTCTTGTCCCGGGATCAGATAAAGCGGAGAACTCCCTATCTTGAGATTGGACACTTTGAGTTTTCCCGTAGCGCTCATCTCCGCAAGATGTGCTGATGCCATTAGGTTGCTCATAGCAAGATGCTTTGCAATAGCCGCAGGAAGTATTGGGCCATTCTGCCTGATGAAACTTAGAATTGACTCGCGGTTGTCTACCATGGACTAAGAAGGGTGATGATATTTTATATATCTTGTCATTAGAGAAAAATCTCTCTTATCGAGAGGGGAGCATTTACTTTTTCTTCGGCACTTTCTTCCAGTCCTCAAGAAACTTCGCGACGCCGACGTCAGTGAGCGAGTGCATAAAGAGCTGCTCCCATACCTTATAGGGTATAGTCGCAATATCTGCCCCAATCATTGCCGCTTCCTTCACATGAATAGGATGCCGAACAGAGGCCACGAGAATTTTAGTTTGGAAATTATAATTGTTATAGATCTGCCTCATCTCCTTAATCAAGTCCATCCCACTCTGCCCGATATCATCCAATCTACCAACAAAAGGTGAGATAATAAATGCCCCCGCCTTCGCTGCCATGAGTGCCTGGTTTGCTGAGAAGCATAAGGTGACATTGACGCGTATACCCTCTTTTGTCATGAGCCAGCATGCCTTGAGCCCCTGCTGAGTAAGGGGGACCTTGACAATGATATTTTTATGAATCTTTGCAAATGCGCGACCTTCCTTTAGCATCCCTTCCGCATCCAGCGCAACGGTCTCCGCACTCACCGGGCCATTGACAATTTGGCAGATTTCTTTCAGGGTTTCATTGTAATCTCGGCCTTCTTTTGCGATAAGGGAGGGGTTGGTTGTAACACCGTCTAAATTTAATATCTCATTTGCCCTGCGAATCTCATCAATATTTGCGCTGTCAATGTAGATGTCCATTTTTACTTCTTCCTCCCTATAGCCTTCTTCGCCGCCTGCGCGATGTGCTTTGGGGTAAGCCCATACTTCTCATACAGTTCGCTTGGCTTTCCCGACTCCCCAAATCTATCCTCGACACCAACCATCTCGATGGGTGTTGGGCAGTTACGGGAAGTGAATTCGGCAATTGCTCCACCCAACCCCCCAATGACATTGTGATCCTCTGCGGTGACAAAGCACCCAGTCTTCTTCGCCAGCTTTGAGATCAGTTGAGCATCCAATGGCTTGATGGTGTGCATATTGACGATGGTTGCGGAGATCTTCTCTTTTTTCAACAGGTCAATGGCAGCCAATGCCTCATGGACCATAGTACCTGTCGCGAAAATAGCTACATCACTTCCTTCCTGCAGGATATCTCCCTTTCCAATTTTGAAATTATACTCATCGGCATGAATGAGGGGCAGTGCATTCCGAAGCAGCCTCATATAGGATGGCCCATAATAATCAGCAAGAGCAAACACCGCTTTTTTTGTCTCCACAGAATCGCAAGGTTGGATCAAGGTCATGTTTGGTAGCGCGCGATAGAACGCGATGTCTTCAATCGCCTGGGCAGATTTTCCATCTTCTCCAGTGTGGATCCCTGCATGGCTGCCAGCGATCTTAACATTCAATTTATTCCTGGCGACAATATTACGCGTGAATTCAATCGCCCTCTCACTGAAAATGGCAAAGGTAGATGCATAGGGGATTTTCCCTGAAACCGAAAGCCCGGCGGCCATGCCAATCATGTTCTGTTCTGCGATTCCTGCATTGAAGAATCTGTCTGGAAATGCCTCTCTAAAATAATCACTCTTTGTGGAGTCATTGAGATCGGCATCAAGGACGACGACATCTTTTCGGAGTTTTCCTAGTTCAACAAGGGCTTTCCCGTACCCTTCTCTTGTCGCTTCTTTTTTTATGTCCACCATGATAATTTTACTCAGCTACCCAATGAGGTTTTTCATTATTAATTTTTTTTAATGAGTATCTTCTTTTTTATTTTCAACAATTTTTTAAGCAATTAATTACTGTTTAATTTATCAATGTGTTTTTGTTAGTTTTAGTTAATGGATAGTGTTGTTAATGGGTTTTATTTGAAAGTATGTGCATCAATCGTCTCAATCTCTACACAGGCCTTCTTGTACTCCTCATCGTTTGGCGCTTTTCCGTGGAATTTATGGTTGAGTTCCATGAAAGACACACCCTTCCCCTTGATGGTATTGGAAACAATCATCGTCGGTTTGCCAGTATTCATTTCCCAGGCCCTATCGAGCGCATCGATGACCTGCCCCATGTCGTGGCCGTTTATCTCAAGTACATTCCAGCCAAACGCCTTCCACTTTTCAGCAGCAGGATCGATGTTCATTACTTCTTTTGTCTTTCCTGTTTCCTGCACCTGGTTCTTATCAAGGATAGCGATAAGATTTCCAAGCTTATGGAATGATGCGGCCATTGAGGCCTCCCACACCGCCCCTTCCTGAGATTCCCCATCACCAATCATCACCACAACCTTTGCGGGATTTCCATCAATTTTGTTCGCAAGCGCAAGTCCAAGAGAAAAGCAGATGCCCTGCCCAAGCGAGCCGCCGGCGAATTCAATGCCTGGCGTCGCAAGCTCAGGATGGCCCTGAAGCATTGAGCCAATCTTTCGGAAGGACTCAAGCTCTTTCTTTGGAAAAAATCCCCGATCAGCAAGCACAGCATAGAGTCCTGGTGAGGCATGGCCCTTGCTGAGGACAAACTTGTCCCGCGCAGGATCTTTTTGGTTTTTTGGATGTACTTTGAGCTTGTAGTGGTACAGCGCAACAAGCACATCAATCTCGCTTAGCGATCCGCCAGGATGGCCAGACTGCGCCCTATATACTACATCGAGAATAACCCTTCGAAGCTCCTTTGCCTTTCTCCTGAGCGCAAGAATATTTGGCTTTGCCATGGGGGGAAAGTACACTTTGCCCATTTTTAATAGTTTTGTAGAATCAGCATAATAAACCAATAAAAATAAAAGAAAAAAAGAATGAAAAAATTACTTCCTCACTTCAATCGTCTTAAGAGACTTCCAGGCGAGCTCGAAAAGTTCCTCAAGTGCTGCGGAGAAGAACGGCGTGTTGACCCAGATGCCAACATCATAGGTCGGATGCACTTCCTCATCATCCATCACCATGAAGATAATTTCTTTCTTATCAACAATGCAGAAGCGCGCCTTGGTGTCAGAATGCTTGATTTCAGCAATCCCCTTCAGTTCTTTCACCACGTGCTCATTCTCCTTGGTGATGGGCGCGGCAATCCTAATCTTCACTCCGCGCTTCTTGAGCTTCTCAAAGGTTGGCAAAAATCCTTCAATCTTTCTGAGCAATCCCTGCGCAGTTGTCATCAGGGTGACAGATTCCTCGGCATTGCGAATCGTCAGTTCAAGGTGATTGTAGAGGTTGTGCCTCCCCTTCAGGCTTCCCGAGAGATCAGAGGGCTCGACCAGTTCAACGCCCTGGGTATGGAGGGTATTGAGCTCTTCAATGACATCAGTTCCCCGTAAGTCGGTAAGGCGCTTGACAGATTCTTTTGCTTCCTGTTCCACATTTCTCTTGACGCGCTCAAGGACTTCTTTCGGGGGAATGGCGATGTATTTGATGGGCTTGCCGAGTTTCATGATGACAAATCCCTTCTTCTCCAATGACTCCAGAACGTCATAGGATCTGCTGCGCGGGACATTCGCGATATCGGAAAGCTCCCCTGCAGTCGAGACTCCCCTGGAGAGCAAAGCTGTCCAAATCTTCACTTCGTAGAGGTTCAAATTAAAGAACCTTCTCAGTTTTGACAAAAATTCTTCTTTTATTATCATACGATACACACCCCCTTTTATCATTAACAGGGGATAATTTTTCCTTCACTACTATTAAAACATTACGTTTTTTACCCACTCTGAGTAGTTTCATCAACCAGGGGTATAAACTAATATTTACTGAATAGTTATAACAGATAACGCCATGCCCATATATAAATCTTTTGCATTTTATGAAGGAAACAGTGCCAGGTGGAGCAGAAAGCAAGAAGTGCGAAGGGTTATACAATCCTTTCCTTGGCCAATTTCTCAACAATGCCCGGATCAGCGAGTGTAGTAATATTTCCAAAATCCCTGCCGCCTTCTGCAATTGCCCTAAGAATTCGCCTCATGATCTTTCCAGAGCGGGTTTTCGGCAGCTCATCCGCGAACTGCACTTTCTCTGGCTTTGCTATGTGGCCCATGTGCTCAGCCACGTGCTTCACGATTTCTTTTCTTAATTCTTCATTCTTCAAAAATCCTTTCTTGAGGGTGACAAAGGCGTAGAGCGCCTGCCCTTTTATTGGATCTGGAATCGGGACGACTGCAGCTTCAGCGATTGCAGGATGCGAGACCAGATGGCTTTCAACCTCTGCAGTTCCAATGCGATGGCCGGAAACTTTAATCACATCATCACTTCTTCCCATCAGCCAGAAATAGCCATCCAAATCCTTGCGCGCAGTATCTCCTGTGAGATAGGCCCCAAATTGCTGGAAATAGGTGTGCGTGTATCTCTCCGGATTTTTCCAGACTGTTCTGAGCATGCCGGGCCATGGCTTTCTGATGATGAGATTGCCGCCTTCGTTTTGATCTGCAATAGATCCATCTTCCCTCACCACATCAGCAACAATCCCAAAAAACGGCAAGGTAGCGCAGCCCGGCTTGAGTGGAGTCGCTCCCGGGAATGGCGAGATCATAATCCCTCCAGTTTCTGTCTGCCACCACGTATCAACGATTGGGCAGCGCCCTTTGCCAATAGTATTATAGTACCACATCCACGCCTCCGGGTTGATGGGCTCCCCCACGCTTCCAAGAAGGCGCAGGCTTGAGAGGTTGCAGTTGTTTGGCCATTCCTCCCCGTATCTCATAAGCGCCCTAATAGCTGTTGGGGCAGTATAGAAGATTGAGACCTTGTATTTTTCAATGATTTTCCAGAACCTGCCAGCAGTTGGGTATAAGGGACTACCCTCATACATCACAACCGTTGCGGCATTGGAGAGAGGTCCATACACGATATAGCTGTGCCCGGTAATCCACCCGATGTCCGCAGTGCAGAAATACACATCACTATCGCGTATGTCGAAGATATGCTTGAATGTCTCATGGACATAGAGAAGATAGCCTGCTTGCGTGTGTAATATTCCTTTTGGTTTTCCCGTGGTTCCTGAAGTATAGAGAATGAACAACGGGTCTTCCGCGCCCATCCACTCCGCCTCGCACTCTTCAGTTACTAGGGGCAGCTCATCATGCAATAGCACATCCCTTCCCTTCTGGAGCGGTATGCCATTATTGCACCTTTTCACGATGAGGATTTTCTCAACACTCGGGCAGCCCTGCACTGCCTTGTCCACATAGTCCTTGAGGGGAATGATGGAGCCATTCCGAAAGCCGCCATCGGAAGTGATTACCATTTTCGCGTCGCAGTCCAAGATCCTATCACGCAGGGCATCCGGGGCAAATCCCCCAAAAACAACTGAATGGATGGCTCCGATGCGCGCACACGCAAGGAGGGAGATGGCAAGTTCGGGAATCATGGGAAGATAGATGCAAACTCTATCACCCTTCACAATGCCGTTCTTCTTGAGCACATTCGCCGTCTTTTTGACTTCAGAGAGCAGCTGCGTATAGGTGAATGATTTGGTATCGCCTTGCTCGGATTCCCAAAGCAATGCCACTTTATCCCCCTTGCCCATCCCGATATGCCTATCAAGGCAATTGTGCGCCGCATTAAGCATGCCTCCTTCAAACCACTTGTAGAATCCGCAGTCATCTCTTAGGACAGTTTCAAAATCCTTAAACCAATGGAGATCGGCCGCCTTCTCGGCCCAGAATGCTTCCGGGTTCTGCACAGACTTTTCATACAGCGATTTATATTCGGAGAATGATTTGATAGTGGCCCTTTTGCTAAACGCAGGAGATGGCAAAAACACTCTTTTCTCATCAAGAATCGAGGTAAAGTCTTCCATTAATCCTCCTCCTTTTACATATGATGCTGTTTGGTGTTACTTGTTTAGTATTAATAAGTGTTTGTCCGATTTTTCATTTTTGTCATCTTTTTAGGCCTTCGGTGAAACACTCGGAAACGCAGTTTCCTGTGCCATGAAAACCAATTGGTTTTCATGGGTTTGGCACCCACCCACCGGGCGCTTGGTTTTGGGATTGCTGATTCTGTTTTGATGAAATTAAGCGCGGCTCAATACTGCATTTTAAACCTCAATAGTGCACCAAGTCCCCCAATCCCAGATAGCTGTTTTCCAGAACCATGCTCACCGGAAATGAGCATCACCTCTCCTCGGGATGACTCAACGTTTTTCATGAGCTTTTCAAGGGCAGGATAGGTGCCCTCATGCCGAGAAGACTGCAAAAAAGAATCAGCGATTAAAAGCAGCTTCACTGCGCCCATGGCGCACGCTTTCTCAACTTCCGCCAATCCGTACGCTCCCATGCCTTGCTTTGAGATTTCAAAAAGCAGCTCCTCAACAGCCATCGCCTCCAATGCGGCGCGCTCCCACTTGAGCGCTTCTTTCACTTCAGGCCTCTTCAAGACCTCTGCGATGCCATTCTCACCGACCGAAGAGCAGGAGGCAAGCACGATTTTCCCCCTCAGCTTTGGATTGTCAATCTGCTTCATCAAATCCTCCTTCCAAAAAGCCGGCGATGCGATAACGATGCTTTTCAAGAGGTGGCGCACATCATATTCTTCCAGTTTCTTAATCACATCAGCGTAAAAATTTCCAGTGGCAGTTGCAGTATCCCCTTTTTTCTGCACATTTCCCCGCAGGTGTAATAGGACTTCATGCCCCTGGCTTTTCAGCAGCGCAAAATATGCCTCTTCACGGTCCATCACAATGACAAGAATCTGGCTTTTTGATGCGTTGAGCGCCAACTCCAGCTTGTCCCTTTGAAATTTGAGCCAGTGCTTTTTGATGAGTGTAAATTGTGATTGCAGTTCTAGGGCAAAGGTATGGTGGCTGCCCAAAGGAATATCCTCAGGACCTTCAACTATCCCTCCTCCAACGCGAAGCTCTCCTGCCTCTCCAAAATCCACTTTCTCAACGGCAATTCCAAGAAACATTGGCTTTCGAATTGCATCCTTCGCCCGCTCTTCCTTGTTGGCAGTAGACACTTTACGCAGCGTTCTCCCTTTCAGCACATCCCCCGGTTCGATGATGCCCTTGAGGTGCCACAGGTCGTCTGCGCTCTCAACCATAAGCCTCACTTCCCCGCTCCCAAAATCTGCGAATAACTTTTTCATGAAAATCTCCTGGCTATGTGCCTATCCCCTGCGCCATCAAGAGCTGATTCAGGGGTAGGGGTAGGGTAACTAATGCAGCTCATGCGCACTCAGAAAATGCCCTCCCTGATTAACCTTTTCCCTATCTCTTGGCAATCCCATCACCCGATTTCAAAACAATCCAAACATTTATATACATTTATATTCAGGTTTTTACACTGGTGTAGTGAAAGTGCTATTCAGAAAAAAAGCGCAGGGCGGCATGGGAGCCGCGGCATTGGTGGCCATTATTGCAGGGCTTCTCTTCCTCTATATTCTCTTCCTCCCCTCAGTTGAGCGAAAAGAGCTGCTCCAAAGCGATGACGAGAAGACTTCTGCATCAAGCGAGAGCGAGGTCTTCCTTAAAGAAAATGTCGGGCAATTAAGCGTGGGAGAGGATTTGGAGGCAAGAAAGGATGTCCCCAATGTATTTCTATTTGAGACGACGAATGCAAAAGAACTCGCCCGCGAGAACCCTTTTACAGTCCGCAAGGGCTGGTTTGATTCCCAGGGAAAGGATATGCGCTTCTCGCTCTCAGATCCCGCGAATACTGAGAACGCGGCCCTCACATTCACCGTGAAAAAACGCCTCGGAACATTGACGATTGCGCTCAACGGGAACATCATCTTCGAATCAGAGATAGCAACGGAGAATGTCGATCCCATCAGGCTTGAGAAGGGAATTCTGCAGAAGGATAATGTCCTCACCTTCCTTGCATCCCCTGTTGGGCTTAAATTCTGGCGCACAAACGAGTACGGGCTAGACAATATCAAGGTCATCGGTGACATTACTGACAAAACAAAGCAGGAGAGCCAAAACATCTTTGACCTATCCGTTGGGGAGTTTGAAAACCTCAAGCAAGCAGAGCTTCGCTTCATCCCCTATTGCAGCTCGGCTGCAAAGGTTGGCGTCCTTGATGTATTTATCAACAACCGAAATATTTTTTCCGCAGTTCCCGTGTGCGAGGACCCCTACAAGCAAATTATCCCATCAGGCCTTCTGAACGCAGGCCAGAACACGGTTGTCTTCAAGACCTCCAAGGGGAGCTACTCTGTCGAGCAGATATTCCTTGATTTTGAGTACGAGAAGACCAAGTCTAAGACATATTTCTTCGAGATTAATGATACCCATTTCGAGGATATAAGAAAAGACAACGACAATGTCGTTCTCACTCTCGAGTTCGTGGATGATGACAAGGACAAGAGGGGAGTGCTTGACATCAATGGCCACCTCCAGTCATTTGATCAGGAGAAGAGAACATTCAGCAAGGCAATCAACAGCGTCCTAAGAAAAGGCAACAACTACGTCCGAATCGAGCCGGAGACTGAGCTTAATATCGTTGAGCTTAGGGTCGAAGTGCAAAAGAAGTGATTAGGGGCAGTAGCATAGCTCCCGCATTTCATTCCTCACTATTGTCATAATAAAAAAAGAAGGTGGTTTGGGAAGAGTTCTATAGTTAGTTGTTACCATGGCAGAAAAAAAAGGCGACGGCACTCCAACTGAAGGAGAACTTCTCAAACAATTGAGGAGGACTAAGACCTATCAAGAGCAGGTTGGCGGCAGCGACGCAATGGAGCGCAACGACCTCACACAGGAAATCGCAAGAATAGAAGGGGAGCTTGCAGCGCTTAATTCTTCTCAAAGTTCTCTCAAAGAGTCAAATAGGGGTTATGGCAAGATGGCAAAGGATGCGGCACGCGCTGCAGGAAATGCCAGCTTCGCACTGGGGGGAAGGGTGGCAAAGGCCACGGGAAGGATGGGACTTGCAGCCGGAGGGGCCGTTGCGGATTATACATGGGGCAAAACAAAGTCAGGTGTTAGTTCTGGATTGAATTCCATAGGATCTGGAGTGGTTGCTGCAAAAGAAGAAATCAAAACCTCAGCCAAAGAGAACACCGGCACCATCTGGCTTTTTTTCGCATTCATCATCGCGATCATTGACGCCCTTCCTGGAGGAGGAGGGCCATATGGAGGATTCAAGGATCCCTATGGGTTTCTTATCGGGGGAAACTTCCTTGAGAACCTTCTTTCTGCCCAAACCGTCCTCTCCAGCGTTTTCATCTCCTATCTTCTCCTCAGATTCTTATACAACGCCGGCATTAAAAAACAAGTTCGGCCATTCCCTCTGCTAATATACCTCATACTCGCAAACTCAATGATTACCTTGGGGGGGAGATATGCTCTCACAATCAGCACCAATAGCGTGATATGGTCAAATGTCTTTTTCTGGCTCTCCTTGCTGGCATTCTTTGCCGTGACCGTTCACAATGTCAAAGCAGGCATTCCAGACCTTATCGATGATATAGTGTATTTCCTCTATGCATTTTTTTGCTCAGTTCTCATAGTGATAGGATATGGATGGTTCACTGCACTTGATATCAAGCCGCTGATTCACCTTGCTTTCCTTTTAGGGTTTCTTAACGCCTATGTGAAAAAGCATGAAGTGGAGGATGAGAGGGTCTTTCACATCATTGGAATAGCTGCCATAGTGATGGATTTTTTTGGGACATTCCTGCTTAAAGATGTCCCAATCCTCAAGTTCGTTCCGCTTCTCTTCGTCGGGGTGACTTTTTACATCCAATCCAAAGAGCAGAATAAATGGGCCACCAGGTTGTTTGTGATATTCATACTGCTATCATTCGCCTTCAATGCTACGGAAGCAAAAACGAATGAAAGCGGAGGACCCCCCCTCCAAAAAGTCGAGGGAATTGGAGTGAAGGAGTATTTGTCAAATTACAAGAAAGTCATCACCGGATTCTTTGAAAGCAAAATAAAGGAAGCCACCCAATTCACCGGCCAGGTGGAAAAAAACCAGTACGAGAGTTTGGGGGTGTATTTCTCAAACCTGCGCCCGGCGCAGCCGCGCTTCTTTACCGATGAGCCTGTGGTGGTCTGGGGCGCGATCCGCAGCAAGACCTATCAGGATGCGGTGATCGTGAAGGCAGGGTGCT
The DNA here is from genome assembly GCA_964438385.1 of uncultured Methanosarcinales archaeon. GTDB lineage: Archaea > Nanobdellota > Nanobdellia > Woesearchaeales > GW2011-AR4 > GW2011-AR11. The sequence goes on from CAYTKI010000028.1 coordinate 76,535, forward strand.
ATTACAAAAAGCCGGGAAGCATCACCACGAGTTATTTGGGCGATATGGTGCCAAAGGACGCATTCCCTATATTCCAGCTTGAGGATACCGATATAGAATGCACATTCAAAAACTCCCTCGATGCGGGAACATACCCGATAACCTTCTCCGCCAGCTACAATTTCGCGACCAATGCCTATCAAAAGGTATACTTCATGGACCGCGAGCGCTATCGGGCATACGTAAGGGAGAGCGCGAAAAGCGACGCGGATGTGCTCAAGCAGCTTGGAATCAAGGATCCCAACCCCCAGCCGGTCTTTACAAACGGCCCTGTTGAGATTGGGA
>CAYTKI010000029.1:0-18193 GCA_964438385.1 uncultured Methanosarcinales archaeon
ACTTTGTGAACCCTCATCAGCAGCTTAAAGGGAGAACTCCAGCAGAAGCTGCTGAGATTATTCTTCCATTAAAAAGAAATAAGTTGTTGAATCTCATAGAATATGTAAGATTAAGGCATATCACGAAAAGGTGACAGTATCTGATGATGTAAGAGCACCGAAGGCCTGAGCAGATTTGCCCACCTTATTGATCAAATTTGAAAACTATCGAGGAGGAAAAAACCAAAAATCAAAAACCTTATATACTAATTTTGAGAGTGAAAAACCATGGCTGACGAAGGGGAGCACAAAGTCGCGGAGATACCGGAATTCCGCGTCAAGTTCAATGATGTCTTCTCGCTGCGCAATCTCTACATGATGATGCGTTCCACTCTTCTTGAGGAAGCATGGGTGGGGAGCGATGGGGAGACGGACGGATCTGATTTTGAGACCTACTACTCTGAAAACATCTTCCAGAAAGGTGGCCATCGAGGGGGGAAGGAGATGTGGGTCTTTTGGCGCCTTCAAAAGGATTTTGGCCCGTCAAGCAGAGGAAACCCTTATTTTAAGAATTACCTTGAAATTGACATGCACATGGTCTATATGGAAAACATCGAGGTTGTCCACATGGGCAAGAAGATGACTGCCCAGAAAGGGGAGATTGAGATTTTTTTCAGGCCATACCTAAAGGGGGACATGGGGGGAAAATGGGGCACCCACCCGCTCCTTAAGCACTTTCGCCACATCTATGAGAACCGCCTCATGCGCATTGAGATTGAGAAGAAAGAAAAAGATCTTTGGCGCGAGGCCTACCGGATCCAAAACAAGGTCAAGCAATATCTTGAACTGCGCACCTTTGCCCCAATTCCCGAGCCGTTCTATGCGCGCAGGTTCGGCTATGAGGGGGCTGCGCAGTAATTATTGTTCTTTTATTTCATTCATTTTTTTAAGCTTTAATGGTAATCTCCTTTTGGACAATATTATTCCCAATCAATAACGGAATAAAATCCTCATCTTGGCGCTGCATCAATAAGTGAGGCAAAGCCAAGATAACCTTTTTAAACGAACCTGTCCTCTCGCGAGTGTGCCTCCGTAGCATGCACGAAAACCTGCCGGTTTTCGGCCGCTCCGAAGGCTTGCTTCACTCGCCTCCGTAGCACAGTAGCAGTGCGTCTCACTTGTAATGAGAAGGTCGCCGGTGCAACTCCGGCCGGGGGCTTATTCCCATGACAGACACCGAAAAAACATACAAGGAGCTGGCAAAAAAGCACCAGCTTCCAGACTACGCAAAGCTCAACCACGAGTTTGAGATCTCACTGATTGAAAAGAATAATTTCCTTTTGCGCGAGATCATCCACATGATGATTGAGCGCATAGAATTCCACACCTCGCTCATCAACTCCCTTTTGCATCCTGAAGGCAGCCAATTGGCCCCCTTGCACGAGTGCAAATTCTTTGATGATCCAGAGAAGGAGAAGCTCTACCTGCTCTACATGGCATTGATGCTAAACCACCGCACCGCGCTTCTCACACTTCTTTCGCGTGAGGAGAAAGGCGAGGCGGCGTTCATCGCCGGATTTTTCAAGGAATGGATGATGCTCAAGCCAAAGCTCATCGCTATGGCCACAAAGATCCAAAAATCATGGGAACATGCCACCACAATCAAGGAAGAGCTTGGGTATTTCGGATGAACATCGTCATGTTCGGCGCACCTGGCGCGGGAAAGGGAAGCATCTCTGCACTGCTCACCAAGGAATTCTCCTATCCTCATGTTGCGGCTGGAGATTTAGTGAGGGAAGAGGCAAAAAAGCCCAACAACAAGGTAAAGTCCTACATGGAGCGCGGCGAGCTTGTGCCTGATCACGTGGTGATGGAGCTTGTTTGGGAGAGATTGAGGAGCCCAGACTGCAAAAACGGATTTATTCTCGACGGATTCCCGCGAACGATTGTCCAAGCGAATTTCCTTGAGAAGAAGCGCATCCACATTGATATGGTTATCAATCTTGAGGTGGATGAGGATACCATTGTGCACCGCTTAAGCGGCAGGCGCATGGATTCCAAGAGCGGACATATCTACAACCTAAATACAATGGAACTGCCGCAGGGAATTGATCCTGCGTCCCTTGTGCAGCGAGAGGATGATAGGCCGGAAGTCATCCGCAAGCGCATTGAGGTCTACAAGAACCAGACGGCACCTGTTCTTGAATTTTACCGCGAGCGCAATGTGCTCATCACCATTGACGGCAACCCTGCCCTAGACCATGTTGCCGGTGAAGTCCGCAATGCCCTCAAGAATGTGAGACACTAGGACTGTTGCATAGCAGGATTTCTTCAGGAAAAATTCTATTTTCACTTTTATTTTCCCGGAAAAGCACTCATCACCTCCTTCTTCAATTATGCGGAAATTTTGCGCGGAGTAGAATGACTGGCGCGACCCTCCTTCTGAGCTAAGCTCAGGCATCTGGCGATTGATGAAATCCCGCGCAGTTATTTTTTCATCATGAAGAGTTTTTCCAATGAGTTTTCCAATCAATGGGCCATAATTTTCTGCTTCTGTGCCAAATCCAATGAGGGGCAGGATGAATTCATCAGGATTTTCTTCCTTATGGGGGCTTATTTCATTGGGATTTTTGGCAATCCCAAACAGCATCTTATTGAAGAGTAATGACTGGTAGGCGTGGACATACATCCTCAAGGTCGTTTGGGGGACCAGCCGAATTGCACCAATAAAATTTCTGGAATTTGCTTCTATGAACTCCCGTACACCTGGTCCGTGCTCATCATCATTTTTACAGATGAGTTCAATTGCCTTGGCATAATCCTTTTTCACAAGCGCACAACCTATCGCGTGATTGGCAGAGCTGAAGCGCTGAGGCCCGAAATAATTGGGAATCAACTTGGGCGATTCATTATTTTTCTTTTCAAAATCCCTGATTTTTTCAACCTCTTCATTGCCTAAGCTCCTGATGGTGATTGAAAAAGCATTGCCTTCCAAATCGCCTAGCGCAATCTTCTTTTTGGAATATCCCCTGAATGCGAGATTAATGTCGGCCAAAGAAAGATCCTGGAGAGCTTGGCTTCCCCTAAAAACCGAGATATATTGGGTTGTTATCGCCTTTCTGTCCTTATTGCCTGCAAAGCCAAGGTCCTTGGGAGAAATTTTTGCCTGCAGCGCAATTCTTTTGATGGCATCAAGAGTGGTGTAATTGCGTTTTCCCATCTCGAAGATTGCGTAGCCGTCCTGCCCTTCAAAGCGGATGAGCGGCTTCTCAACGACAATGAAATCCTCCGGGAAGTGCTTAAGGATGTACATCTCCAGAGGTAGGTGCTGGTTTATTAAAAATGTAACTTAACTTGCGGGCTATTTCCAACTTAATATTTAAATAGTAGCGAGCCGTCATCAATCACATGAAAACCAACTCATTAGAAGAATGGATCAGCAAAGATTATCTTCGCGATGAAAGCATACATTCCCAAAAAAAATCATTCTCATCCGCAAAGCCATTTTTCCATCTTGAGCTTAAGAATTTTCTCACGGAGAATCTGGCGAAAAAGCTCCTCCTTGCACTATCTAAGGAAACATTCACACAGAAAGAGGCAGACCTCTTCAAGCTCAAGCAAACAAATGATCTTTCCTCGTCAAAAATCAAGGCCTTATCGGAGTTTAGGAACTTTCTTCTTTCGGAAGGATTCATGCACTATATGGAATCCATCACCGGCCTTGCGCTCAAGCGCGGCATAGTAGACCTTTCCGGAAGCATGTATGAAGACACAGATTTTCTTCTCTGCCATGATGATCGACTGGAAGGGAGAAAGATTGCCTTTCTCTTTTACCTAAGCTCTTTGAATGAGAAAGACGGAGGGGCGCTTGCGCTGCTGGATAAAAAACTTGGCGCGGGAAAAAGAATCATCCCTCAATTCAACACCTTTGCCTTCTTCGAGGTCTCAAAAATATCCCATCATGAAGTTGAGGAAGTCATTGCCCAGAAGCAGCGCATCGCGCTTGGAGGATGGTTCCATGCTTAATCCACACTACAAAAAGGATGATTCCCTTGACGCCATCAGTGCAGCGTTTACCAAAAACAAGGAGCTGCCAAGCATTACCCTCAAGGAAATTTTTGATGAGCCCTATTATGGCGAACTTCTAAAAAACATTGAACGAGCGAATTGGATAAGGAAGGTGAATAAAACCCAATTCAGCTATTTTGCTGCTAAGATTTCCCCTCTACTCTCAAAAACTCTCAGTTCAGGTGAACTGCTCACTTTTGCATCCGCTACCGTCGGCAAAAAAATAACCAAGATTGATGGCGAATTGCGCTGGTTCTTGTGGAAAGATTACACGCTCCTGCACGATTCGGCTGTTGAGAAGAGCGGATTTGACATCGTTATTGACTTCACAACAGAATGGCCCAAAGAGGCAGGCGGAACGCTTGTGTATGCTGATGGCACTGGAAACTACCACAGCATCCCCTCATCGCCAAATACGCTCACCATCACGAGGCGCAAAAAAGACGTGCAGAAATTTGTGCAGTATGTGAACCATCTGGCAGGAAAATTCAGAAGAATCATTTTTCTTGGACGAATGAGCTGATTGAATTCCAAGCAAAAATACCCCGGCCAAAAATCCAGATTTTTAAATAGAATTCTATTTTAGCCGAGCAAGCAATTTTTTTGCTGGCAGCGCATTCAGGATATCCTTTTTCTCCGCCCAGCCCCTGCGCGCTGAATACACGCCGAGTGGGATGTTTTTTAGCCCCTTGGCAGAATGAGCGTCAGTTCCAAGAGTGAGCTTGATTCCTTTTCTGATAGCCGCCCTAATCTGGACATCATGCAAGTCCATGCGCTCAGGAGAACAATTTATCTCGAGTGCAGTCCCTGTCCTTTTTGCAGCATCAAGAATTGCGTCAAAATCCATTTCATAAGGGGGGCGCTCGCTAATGATCCTTCCGGTCGGGTGCGCGATGATGCCCACGTGTTCGTTTTCCATGGCCCTGATGATGCGCCTTGTCATCTGCTCTTTTGTGCTCTTGAAACCGGAGTGGATGGAAGCGAGAACGATGTCCATTTGTTTTAACAAAGAATTTTTTACATCCAATTGCCCATTTGCGGCGATGTTCACTTCCATTCCTTTCAACACCTGGATTCCGTTGGTTTTTTCATTCACCTTCTCAATATCCAACACATAATTTGGAAACCGCTTTTCATCAATGGCATTCGCGATGGCCAACCTGCCCCCATGATCGGTGATGCAGATGTATTCATGGCCGATTTCCTTTGCCGCGAGCGCCATCTCCTGAATTGAGTGTAGGCCATCGCTCCAGGTGGAGTGCATCTGAAGATCCCCCCTGATATCTGAGAGCTCCACAAGATTGGGAAGAGTGCCGTTTTTCGCTGCCTCGATCTCGTCCTCGCCTTCTCGCAGCTCAGGCTCGATAAAAGAGATACCCAATTTTTGGTAAATCTCCTCTTCGGATCTCTGGGCAAGGGGTTTATTGGTCTTTGTGTCAAAGAGCCCGTATTCGTTGAGCTTGCATCCCCTGGAGATCGCTATTCGCCTAAGTGCAATGTTGTGCTGCTGCGAGCCTGTGAAATAAAGAAGCGCTGCGCCATGGCTTTTTGCCCTAACGATGCGAAGATCGGCCTGGATGCCTTCCCCAAGCAGCACTGAAGACCTGGTCTTGCCATGCGCAAGCACGCGCTTAACGGGCTTCATCACGGTAAAAAAATCCATTGTCTCCTCTGGCTTTTTTGAGCAGGCAAGAATGTCAATATCTCCAATGGTATCTTTTCTCCTCCGTAAAGAGCCCGCAATGTCGATTAGGACGATTTCCTTTCTGTTTTTCAATGAGCCGATGAGCTCCTCAGCATGGGCAAGCGCGATTCCGAGTGGTATGCGAGTGGTTGTCCTTGCAAAGCCAATGCTTTTTAGGATGTTCTCCTCAACTTTCGCCCCCAGTCCCCCGATAGATCTAATTTTGTGCTCTTTGGCGGCAATTTCTAAGTCATTTGTATTTTTCACGCCAAGCTGCCTGTAGAGCTTTCTGATGGTTTTTGGGCCAAGCCCCTGGATTTTGCCCAGTGATTCCATATCCAATGGCACTTCTTTTTTGAGATCCTCATAATATCTGATAGAACCTTTTTGAAGAAATTCAGTTATCTTCTCTGCGAGCGCAATTCCGATGCCGGGCAGCTCCTCTAGCTTACCTTCTTTTGAGATTTGCCCAATGTCTTCTGAAAGGTTTTCAATGACCAAAGCCGCCCTCTTATAGGCACGGATCTTGAATCGGTTTTCCTCCTTTATCTCCAGCAGCTCGGCGATGGCTCTCAATATTTTTGCGACTTCGAGGTTTTTCATTTCTGGATTTAATCGATGAGAATTAATAATGGTTTTTGTTTCTCAACTTCCAGCTGCGGAAGGTACCCTATTGAGACTCTTTTTGGGCAATAATCCTATTGGCCTTCCTTAAGATATCCCTCGCATTCCTGAAGGTGAGCCGCTCCATTGCATCCTTGTATGGCAGCCAAACAAATCCGATATGCTCAGAGGAGAGCAATACCTCTGTTTCAGAAGCCTCCATGAGGAAAAACACTACCTCTTTTGATATGCGCTGGCCACCTTTGGTGTAGAAATACTTGATAGTTTCACGAAAGCTGGGAATTAGCGAGGCCTTGTGGATGCCAGTTTCCTCCTGTAATTCCCTTCGTGCAGTCTCTTCCTCATTTTCCCCTGCTTCCACGTGCCCTTTTGGAAAGTCCCAATGCCTAGCTCCATACTGGAGGAGGAGGTACATTACCTTTGGAAAGAGGTGGAAAACAATGGTTCCGCAGGATTTTTCTTTTGGCATATTTGACCCACAAGCAATGCCTCTTAAAAATTTTCCCCTTCCCCTCTTTACTTCAAGAACTGAAAGTACTTTGTTATTCCAAAATAGTGACTAAAATAACGAAAGTTTTATATACTACCATCCCGAAAGAATTATGCAGGTTAGGTAGGGAAACCCTTCTAAGATTACTGCCTTGGCCTGCCGGAGTCCGCTGAATCGGACATTGGGGGTGTACAGAGTAAATTCGAGAGAGACACCCCGCTTCACTATGGCATCGCAAAAACTCACCCAGCAAATCGTGAATGACACCGTCGCAGAAATCGTCGGAGAAGATAGCTTGGCTATCATCGAATACCTCAAGGACAAGAAAAATATCTCTGATTTCAAGATTGCGGAGAAGATAGACAAGGACATCCATGAAGTGCGCAATGTCCTCTACCGGCTCTACAACCAGAATCTTGTCACCTATTACCGCAAGAAGGATAGGCAGAAGGGATGGTATATTTCGTATTGGACATTCAACAAGAAACGCGTGAAGGACCTGAAGTCAAACCTGCATCGGCAGAAGCTCGACAAATTCACGCAGCGGCTCAAGCAGGAGGAGGATAATATGGGCAATTTCTACATCTGCCCCAATGCCTGCATACGGGTTGGATTTGAACGGGCGACTGATCTTGAGTACCGCTGCCCTGAATGCGCATCGCTTCTCAACCATCAGGACAACACCAAGACTATTGAATTCCTCAAGACCAAGCTCAAGGAGATGTCGAGCAATGGGGTTAGGGCGTAGATATTTCTTTTTCCCAATTCTATACCAGAAATGATCCATAAAACGTAAAGATAAGTTTATATATACTACTTTTTAATAGTTACATATATGGTTGATTTAATAGACCTTTTGCGGCACAATATTCTGGTTCTTGATGGGGCCATGGGCACTATGATCCAGGACCTCCATTTGGAGGAGGGTGATTTTAGAGGGAGCCGATTCTACAATCATCCAACTGATCTTTTTGGGAATTTTGATGTGCTGAATTTGACAAAACCAGAAGCTATTGCGGATATCCATAAGCAATATGTGGATGCCGGAGCCCACATTATAACAACCAATACTTTTACCAGCACTCCAGTTTCCCAGGCAGATTTTGGCCTATCCGATATTGTGGGAGAGATGAGCTTTGCAGGTGCAAAATTGGCAAGAGATGTAGTTGATGGTTATATGCGAGGTGGCCATCAGGGACCTCTGCTTGTAGCGGGGAGCATGGGACCAACTAATGTAATGCTTTCGATGGCAAATGATACTAGTGATCCAGGAGTAAGAAGAATTTCATTCGATGAAATGGTTAATGGATATTCCGCTCAACTAAAAGGATTAGTGGATGGGGGAGCTGATTTGATTCTTTTGGAAACAGTTTTTGATACTTTAACCGCAAAAGCTGCCCTAGCTGCAATAAGTAATTATTTTGCAACAGTAGGGAAAAAATTGCCAGTTATGGTCTCTGGAACTATATCGGATAAAAGCGGACGATTGCTTTCAGGACAAACCCCTGAAGCATTTTTTACCTCTCTTTCCGGAATGGAGATAGTAAGCATCGGCTTGAATTGCGGGCTTGGAGCAGCGGATTTGATACCACATGTTAGAACCCTTAGTGAAATGGCTCATCTGCCAGTGAGTGTTCATCCAAATGCAGGCCTACCCGTGATGGGCAAATACACACAGACTCCAGGGGACATGGAAAAAGAGATGTTGCCTATCCTTGAAGATGGCCTAGTAAACATCATAGGCGGATGTTGTGGAACAACCCCTAAACATATCCACACTCTTGCAAAACTTGCCAGAAGATTCGAGGCTCGGGAAGTGCCAAAAAGGAGTCAGTGGCCCATGTTTAGCGGGCTTGAACAAATGACGATTTATGAAAGATCAAACCTCATTAATGTTGGGGAACGGACTAATGTGGCGGGATCGCGGAAATTTAGAGAGCTCATTGAAAAGGAAGACTATAAAGGTGCTATTGAGATAGCGCGTAATCAAGTGAGGGGCGGAGCCCAAATTCTTGATATTAACATGGATGCTGATCTATTGGATGGCCCTCATGCCATGAGAATATATCTCAATCATCTGGCAATGGAACCAGAAATCTCAAAGGTTCCTTTCATGATTGACTCTTCAAATTGGGAAGTGATCCAAGCTGGACTTCAGGCAATTCAGGGAAAAGCCATTGTGAATTCAATCAGCCTTAAAGAGGGGGAGAAGGAATTTATGGCGCGTGCAGAGGAAGTGAGGCGCTATGGCGCTGCTGCAGTTGTCATGGCATTTGACGAAATGGGACAGGCAGCGGATTTTCAGCGTAAAATTCAAATTTGCCAGAGAGCTTATGGAATTCTTACTGGGATGGGGTTCTCTCCCCAAGATATCATTTTTGACCCGAATGTTCTCACGATCGGAACAGGAATACCTGAACACGCAAATTACGCTCTTGATTTCTTTAGAGCTACTCAATGGATAAAGAAGAATTTGCCTGGGACGTTGGTGAGTGGGGGGGTGAGCAATGTCTCATTCGCATTTCAGGGAAACAATGCAATAAGGGGGGCGATGAACAGCGCATTCCTCTATCATGCAAGGCAGCATGGGATTGATATGGCGATAATCAATCCGGCAGGGATAACGGTTTATTCTGAGATACCTCTTGATATTAAGAAAGGAGTTGAAGCGGTGATTTTCAATACAAACATAGGGGCGACAGATACTCTTGTTGCACTCGGTGAGAAATACAACAAAACTGGCGCCAAGGTAGTAGCATCAAACGATGAATGGAGGAAGGGAACAATTGAGGAGCGATTGAACTTTGCCCTCATAAATGGATCTGATGGGCATATTGTAGAAGATACACTTGAAGCTTTTAATCTATACGGCTCAGCGATGAAGGTAATCGAAGGCCCTCTTATGGGGGGGATGGGAGTAGTCGGTGATAGATTCCAATCTGGAGAGATGTTCTTGTCCCAAGTGGTTAAAAGCGCAGGCGTAATGAAAAGGGCAGTTGCTGTACTCGAACCCCATCTTAAGGGTGCAGAATCCGCCTATACAGCAGGAACTGTTGTGCTCGCAACGGTGAAAGGTGATGTCCATGATATTGGGAAAAACATCGTTGGAATAGTACTTGAATGCAATGGTTATCGGGTAATTGATTTAGGGGTTCAGGTACCGATTGAGAAAATAATTGAAACAGCCAAATCGGTAAATGCCGATGCGGTTGGGCTAAGCGGCCTTATCACCCCTTCTCTTGATGTCATGGCAAAAACTGCTGCCCAGATGAGAAGGGAAGGTTTTACCATCCCACTTCTCATCGGAGGAGCCACGACCTCTGAACTGCACACGGCAGTCAAGATTGACCCTGAATATGGTTGTGTAATCCATGTCAAAGACGCTTCTAGGGTACCGGGAGTTATGAGCGAAGTTTTGGGTAAGAATAATGAAGCATACAGAGGAGTCGTCAAAGACCGATACGCAAAAAGGCGAAAGGACTATGCTGTAAAACAATCCCAAACCCAGCTTCTCCCTATTGAAGAAGCGCGCAGGAGAAAGCCTCTTCAGGATTGGAGCCAAGACCTAACAAACCCCTCAATGAAGGGAAGTCATCGTCTGGATGATTTTTCAATCGAAAAAATTAGCGCATTCATTGATTGGAGATTTTTCTATCCTACATTCAAGGTTAAGGCAGAATCCGATGAAGGGAAAAAATTGTATGCTAACGCAAATCAGATGTTAAGCAGGGTCATAACAGAGAACTGGATAAGAGCAAATGGTGTTTTTGGGATCTGGCCCGCAAATTCCAAGGGGGATGACATTATCGTTTATCGTGATGATTCCAGAAGGGAGCAAGTAGCCACCCTATATACTCTTAGGCAGCAAAAAACACCTAAAGGAAATGATGACTCCCTTTGGGCATTGTCGGATTTTATCGCACCTGTTGAATCCAAAAGGGCAGATTATTTAGGCGGTTTTGCCCTGACAGCGGGAATTGGGGTCCAGCAGAGAGTCGATGCTTTCATAAAGAATTATAATTATCATGATGCGATCCTCTTAGGAGCCATATCTGATCGGCTAGTTGAGGCTTTTGCGGAGTTATTACATCAGAAAGTCAGAACAAACTATTGGGGATACGCCCCTGCTGAAGATCTACCCCTTGATGAGTTGGTAAACGAGAGATATCAGGGAATCAGGCCTGCAATGGGGTATCCTGCATGCCCGGATCATTCTGAGAAAGCGACACTTTTCCGCTTACTTGGTGCGGAAATGGCAGGAATTGAGCTTACAGAGAGTTTTGCAATGTCTCCCGGAGCAACTGTCTGTGGCCTTTATTTTGCGCATCCAAATGCCCGTTATTTTGATGTGGGAAAAATAGGATCTGATCAGGCAAGGGATTATTCTCAAAGAAAGGGATTATCATTGGATCAAGTAAAAATCCTCATGCCAAATAATTTATAGGGGTAAATGACCAAAAAACAGTTTGAGATTGCCATCTTTAATTTAAATTAAAACCTATGTGATGAACAATGAGCATGCTGCTACCCGCGACAAAGACCCTGAGGGATAAATTTAGTGATCCAAGGCCGATCATTTACTTTGAGGTCGTTCCGCCTCCCCTAAAAGAAGTTGAGGATTCGGAGAATGAAAGGGTTTTCATTTTGGCCCATAAATGCTCAGAAATGTTTGAGATGATGGGGGAAGAAGCCCATAAAATTGACGCCATTGCCATTCCCGACATTGACGAAGTGGAAATGGGGTCTTATGGCACAATAATACTTCGGCCTCCGCGCATCCCCAATCGGGAATTTGGAGACGCGATCAGAGGCGAAATTCAGAGAAGAAATTTACCATTGGACGTTATTCTCTTCAGAAGATCGGTCTCACAACCCGTCGCAGTACATGAGGAATGGATAAAAGGGATACAACAGGCGGGATACTCCAATGTAATCCCAGTCGGAGGGGATTCAAGCTCAATTAACTATCCCGGGATAAAACCAGATGAATTCGCAGAACTTGCGCGTTCTTTTGACGCTCAAGGACAAAGAGGATTTGATCTTGGCAGCGTTTGCATCCCCTCAAGGGGGAGGGTGAAACGCCAGAATAGGCCTTTTGCTGATGATCCCTTATTGGAACCACAGAGAATACTTGGCAGGGACATGAATGGAACTTTGCATCACCTCACCCAGATCCTCTATGAAACATCACATCTTGGCCAATTCACCAATAATTATGAAGCGTTATGCGGTGAAGCCCAAAGACTCCCTAACAGGGTTTCAATGGGGGTAGCACCCATTCTAAGCAGCAAGACAGTGGATTTCATGGAAAATCTTGGCGTGATTTTTCCGGATGATGTTAAAGCACGAATTCTTTATCAGAATGAAGGAATATCGCAGCGCTCAATAGATCATACTATTGATATGGTCAAAAGATTCCGCGATGATTATCCTCTTGGGTATGTAAGAAGAGAAGGGTTCTATGTGTGCTGCTTAAACAAAGGAAGCCTTGGGCCCTCTATTGAGCTTGTTGGAAGGTTGTATGAGCACATGTCTGGACGATAGCGACTATATTTTCTTGATTTTCACCACAATGAGTTTTCTTCAATTCGCTGCGCTCGTTTCTTGAGTTTCTTCCCGCGATTTATTTTTTCTTTACTTTGGCTACGAAGAAACCTTCCGTGTCATTATCCTGCGGCCAGATTCTTAGGCACTTCCCAATTTCATCTGAATAAGTTGCACCTTCAAATTCGCTCACCGCAGGGCTTCGCTTGATGTCCAAATCAATTTCCTCAATTTTCGCATCCTCATATTTTTTGAGAAGATGGTCAACAACCTCCTCATCCTCCTCTGGCTCAAGTGAGCAGGTGGAATAGACAAGCGTTCCTCCCGGCTTGAGCACCGAGAATGCCGCCTCGATGAGTTGCTTTTGGGTCGCCCCAAGACGCCGAATCATTCCCGGGTTCCACATGAGCAGCGTCTTTAAGCTCTTGCGTATCGTTCCTGTGCCTGAGCAGGGCGCATCAACCAGTATACGATCAAATTCTATCCCTGCCCTCTTGAACTGCTGCCCATACATCTTTGTCATAATGGCGTTTGAGATGCCGCATCTTTGAAGGTTTATGCCCAGTGGCTTCATGCGCTCAGTAGTATAGTCGTTTGAAATCAATACTCCCTTATTTTCCATGTACTGCGCAATCTGCGTTGCCTTGCTGCCCGGGGCTGCCGCGATGTCAAGAATCGTCTCACCTGGCTTTGGATCTAGAACAATTGGCGGGATCATGGAAGCAGCTTCCTGCAGGTAAAAATAGCCAAGCGCGTGCTCCGGGAGATTCCCGATGTCGCGCCGCTCCCCTTTGGTGTGCTCTATCCAAAAACCCTCCCTGCACCATGGAATTGGAGTTAAAGACCAGTTTGATTCAAGCCGCTTTTTCAATTCCTCAACTGAAATCTTCAGTGTATTGACTCGTATTGATCTGCGCAGGAAGGACAATGACCATTTCTTAAAAGTGGGAAAATCCGTCAATTGGGAATACCTTTCAATGAACTTCTCCTTGAATTCCAGGCCCTGAGCCCAGGGTATCTTCTCGTATGGAAGATCATCATCGTGGATGCCTTCCTGCGCCATATCCCTGCTCATAGGGATCTCACCATGTAGGGGCCTTCCTTGACATATCCGATTTTTAGGTAATATCCGCGCACGCCAACGCCTGAGATCACAACCACCTTATCTTTTCCATTCTCCCTGCAAATTTCTTCTGCCTTGGACAAGAGCATCTTCCCAATGCCAAGGTGCTGATGCCCCCCTTCCTCTTTCTCCCCCAAAGGGACTGCCCGACCAAAGACGTGAAGCTCGCGAAGCAGGGCTGAGCTTTGCGTTATTTCCTCCTTTAGGCATTGCGAAGGAAAGCGCAGCCGGCAATAGCCAAGCAGCACATCAGAATCCTCTTCCACATACTCGATGAAAAATTCCCTTCCATCGGATGCTTCATAATCCGTAACCTTGATTTGAGGATCCCTTGGACCCCTGTTCCCTTTTTTATGGCCCGGCTCTCGGCAGCGGATGCAACGGCACACAATCCCCTGCTTCTTCAGCTCCTTATCAATGTACTGCCGCAGATTTGTCTTATCCACTCCTCCCTCGGTCATAAATGTTGGGATATCCCTTTGAACGCGCATGATGCGGCAGTATGCTGGGACGAATTGCTTAAACCATGCAATTCTTTTTGCCGCCTCATCAGTTGTGAGAGGGATAAACTCCCCTTTTTTGAAATCCTCATAGAGCTTTGTGCCCTCGAGCACCATGCAGGGATAGATCTTGAGCATATCCGGGCGATAATTTTGGTCTTCAAAAATTGATTTTAGCATTGTCTTGTCCATCTCCTCTGTGGTATAGGGCAATCCGGGCATGAGATGCGCGTTTATCTTAAAGCCCAGATCCTTGAGAATACGGATGGATTCGATATTGTCCGCAACGGTATTTCCCCTGTTGGTCTTTTTTAGGACCTCATCGTAGATGGTCTGGATGCCAAGCTCGACCCGGGTGCACCCCAACCTGAGCATCTCATTTCCGTGGAGCAATTTTCCGTAGTCGCTCTTGGTCTCTATTGTCAATCCGACGCACCTGATTTTTGCGGTCTCGTTTTCCTCCTGCATGCGCTCAAGAGTGAGGGACCTCTCATTCTCCCGCTCCAGCTTGAGGATGACTTTTTTCATCGCAGCGACATTGGCGTCTTGGGGGTTGAGAGAACCATAGACGGGTTTTCCATGGGCGTTTTTCCCATTGATGAGGTTTTCATCATTTTTGAAGTTTCCATCGCTTGTTAGTTCATTAATATCTGTCTTATCGGGATTTTCGCCATTGGGCTCTTTTTTCCCATTGAAACCGTTATCATCGGAATTCCCGTCATTGAACATCTTCCTCATTGCCTCCCTATACTCTTCCACGTTGGAAAGATCAAGATGCTTGAGCAGAAGGCACTTTTGGTGGATGCGATGCGTCCTCAAATCAGTATCCTCCCTCACCGGCAGCTCAAAGAACAAAGTGAATCTGCCCTCATCCAGATCCCCGTTGGGATAGAACACCCTTCCAAAATCATTCATCGCCTTGAAGACATACTTGACGAAATATTCCTGGTAGAGCTTTGGGAAAAAAGGGAACGTGCCGCCCTGCAGGATGATCTCCACCTTCTCAGGAGAGTGGTTCATCGCAAGATAATGCTCGAGGCGGTTGAACACCCCGATATAAGGATCATAATTATTCCTTGCTGACCTTCTTGTTGATGGCTCCTCTCCGGTGTAGCTTTGCGGCACATCCCCAAAGGGAGAGCCGGGGCCGCCTGGACAATACGTGCAGGGGCCTATTTTTTTCATCGTATGCGGACAGGGATAGGGATCGGTCATCAGTGCGATCGGAGACACCCCGGAAATCGTCCTCATGGGCTTCATGATGAGAAGATGTTGGAGTTCCTTTTTCTCCTCTGCGGTTGCGCAGACTATCAGATCAGCGTTTGTTGGGATGTCTTGAATAGCGGGGTGTTTGCTTAGCACTGCCATCTTGATGCGGTTAAGATCGCCCAAACCCTTTGCGCCGCGCAGCTTCGCCTCAGAGATGATTTCCCTGCACACCTGCTCATAGGTTGGCATGAGGGCAGGGGGAGAAGAATGGTTTTAAAGGTTGTTGTGGGGTTTGGGAGCTGTTAAACATATAGAATAAAACAAAAAGATTATACATATTGTGCAACAGCCTTTATTGGAGTTATTGTTGATGCAATATGCCAAAGCTCCACGATATTATCCACGAACGGATTGTCTTTACATCATCATCCTTCTTTATATTGCCTTCTTCTGCCGCATTTGCCCTTGCATCTGAGACTAAAAAGGGGCTATTGTTACAGCCATTGACCTATTTTTGGTTTTGTTTGGCATCATACCAATTTTCCTTATTTTGAGTATTCTAAAATCATTTAAAGGCTCTTCAAGAGAAGGATTTATAGCGGAGGATGTTAATATCCCTATGATTCTGTTAACATCCTCCTGATATGGGCAAGGAAATAAGTTAAGATTATTCAAGCCCTTGCCCATACATACAAAATATTCTTGGTGCCAAAAACACAATATATATATATATATTCATATATTTATGTACACAGATAAAGGTTTGGTATATGTTAAAAAGGTGAGAAAAATTCGACATAAAACTGTCTTTTATATTGCAGCCTTGCTCTTTGTGCTGTCTTCCACTTTAGTTTCCGCTGTTCACACCCCTCTATCACAAAATATTGCTAAGGGTATTGATATAGCTGGAATTCTGATTGGCATTGCGGTTTTAGTATTCATAATCTCTACATTGAAATCTTTTAAACACACTTTGAGAAAGAGTTTTGATTACATCTTGTATGGCGTGATTTTCCAGCTTTTGGCTTTGGTGTACACTCTCCTATTTTTGAGGTTTAAGCTGTACCCAGTTCCAATAGATACTGACTTACACCATCTGCTTATGGTAATCGGCTTTGTATTCTTCGCTATCGCTGCTTATAACTTAAGAAAAATGCTGATTGAGCTAAAGTAAAGCTTATTTGGAATCGCTTCCTCTTGTGATAAATCCTTTTTCCTTAAGAAGTTCTGCATCGACACTTCCTCCCAGCCTAATCACGCTTTCTTCCAATCTTCCCCTTTCCTTCTTGTAGGATTCTTCAGATATAAATCCTATCGCATGGGAGACTTCAAGAGCTTCCAGCTCCTTTAGCATTTTTTGCTTCTTTTCAACCTTTTTCAGGCTTTTAAGCTGGTCCGCCATGCTGTTGAAGGCATCAGCCAGCACTTTAAACTCATCCTTCGTCCCGATTTCAACCCTAAAATCAATATTGCCTTTGGCCACCTGGAAGATTGCTTCTTCAAGCTTTGCTATCGGCTTTGACACTGAGCTAGATATCAAGTAGCTAAACAGCAATGCAATTATGAAAGAAACCGCTATCAAAACCGATAGTGATCTGGCCGTTGAGCTGGAAATCCCAGCTACATTTTCTGCGGCTGAGTTTATGGTTTTAGTGGATGAAACAAGCGCTTCCTCATATTTGCTGCCCCTTTTTGCGACATAATCCCTCAGCCCCTGCTCGTAAATTCTTTTTTGTTTCCAGTATTCGTCGCTTTCCAATATTTTTACCGCTTCCTGCGGCTTTTTTTGCTCAACATAATCAATCGATGTGTATAGTACCGTAATTGGTTAACATTCCGATGGAACTTCCCCTTCTTAAATTACACCGGATACTGGTACCCATATTACTGCTACTAACACCTGCAAAGTCCATTTCGCAAAAACGTTAACCAAAATCGGTTCAGTCCACTAAACTATCGTCGACAATACCTATAGTACCGATTTTGGTTACACTGCATCGTAATTGGTTAACATCCGTTAGAGGCGTTTATCATACGCCTCTTGAGGTGTCATGTAGTCGACAGCCTCACTTGATCGTTCGGTGTTATACCATTCCATGAATACATGGATCGTTTGAAATCTATCGTCAAATTCCTTGTCTAGGATGTGAAAGAATTTTTCTAGTTTACCATTTGTTTGAGGGTGCCTACGGCGAGAAGGCACAAAAATGATGTTAAATTCTTTCAGAGCTTGCTGAAATTTGTGCACTGCTGTGCCTTTCTTGTCTCTTTTGTTTGGGAAAAACTGAGTCCCCCTATCGCTGGTTAGTATGTGTGGAGACACACAACTCTTCGCTATGGCTCCATAAATTGCGAAGAGTGAATTCTTTGTTGTCATGCTCCCAATTCCGTAACTCATAACTTTTCTTGAGCAATCGTCGAGATAAACAATAATGTCCTGACCTTTCAGATTTTCTGACTTAATTTTGTGCCAGTCAGTATGCCACATATAATTTGGCAAAGGCCACTCATAGCGCTTATACTTTCTTGGCTTTTGCTTTTTCTTGTTTGGTTTCTGAATACATTCAGTTTTCAGAACTTGGCTAATCTTCCTTAAAGAGACACCAAATCCTTTCTTTTTCAAGATAGCGTGGAGCTTTCTTGCTCCACAACGTTGTTTTCCCCATTCCAGTACAACTGTATCGTAGAACTTAGAACTTAGCGGCTCGAAGAGCCGACCAGGTTTATGGTCTTTCAGACCAATTTCACCATATTTCTTATATTTTTTCCAAATTTTCCAGACGGCAATTCGACTGATTTTTTGAGCAAGAGCAATCTTACTCGGTTGACTTCCTACCTTTAATTGCCTCACAATCCATATACGTTTTTTTCATTTAGCTTGTATTTCATTGGTTTCACCTTGATTTTTAGGACAATCTGCAGGTATTTAAAAACCCCCTAAAAGTGTTAACCAATATCGATACTAATCAACA
>CAYTKI010000030.1:0-17989 GCA_964438385.1 uncultured Methanosarcinales archaeon
CGCTTTAAGAAAGTAGGCAGCAGCAGCATTGTCAAGGTCTCTCCCACCCTCTACAACCAGATCTGCATCCAGTTCCAGGAAGTGCCGCTGAAGTGGCGCCTAAGCAGTACCGAATTATGCAGCACCATTATTGTGAAATCTGGCGAACCAAGCACTATCTCAACCACTTCAACTGGCACAAGCGGCTCAACCTCTTCAAGCGGCGATGGGACAAATGAGATTTGAGAAAAGTATATAACTCTCTCTTCATTTTTCCCCCCTTATGAAAACAGAGCCTAAAAAATGGCTGGAACACGCCTTATCGGATTTAGATGACGCATCTTACCTCCTTGATGGGAAAAGGCACAGATCAGCGTCATTCTTCTCGCAGCAGGCCGCTGAGAAAGCGCTTAAGGCCATGCTCCTATTGGCTCAAAAAGCATTCCGCAAAACGCATGATTTAGTATCCCTTGGAAAAGAAGCCGGGCTTCCCCCTCGACTGCTTGCCAAATGCGAGCGATTGAATATGGTTTATGTCGATACGCGCTACCCTGACACGGGAGATGAGGAGTACACCGCAGCGGAAAGCAGAGAAGACATTGCAACTGCAAAAGAAGTGGTAGAATGGACAAAAAAAAAAATATCATAAGGGAATTAAAGTCCTTCAAATCAAGGCTTGGGAGAAAAATCCCCCTCCAAAAGATGCTTCTTTTTGGGAGCCGCGCGAGGGGAACTGCAGGAGATGAAAGCGATGTTGATCTTATCATAGTCTCAAGCACCTTTAAAGGGGAAAAATTCAGATACCGCCCTTTGGGATTCCATAAATACTGGAGAAGCGATTATCCCGTGGACTTTCTTTGCTACACCCCGGAAGAATTCAACAAGCTCAGGATGCAGATCACCATAGTTCGGGAAGCGGTTGAGAACGGCATTGAGATATGATTTCTCAAGCAGCAATCCCAAAATCAAGTCCTGCCGCGACAAGCAAACTATATAAACGCCCAATTCCTAAGAATTCCAATGGCAAAAAGGGCTACTGAGAATTCCCCATTAACTTTCTTAAGTTATGCAAAATCCACTATCGCGATTTTTCCAACTTCCCTGAAATCTGCCGGATGGCGTTTAGCTCCCCTCGCCTTCCTCGATTTTCTTTTTTATTTTGGCTGCTATTGGGTCCTTAGGTTTGCTTTTCAAGCCCTGAAGCAAAAATATGCCGCCATCCCTTTTCCTGAGACACTAAATGGGATCTCTCCCGAGCAGGCCGCTCTGCTTTTGGGGCAGGCGAAATCATTTGTCTACGGCGTGATTGGCGGCATCCTGCTTGTTTTTGTGGGTATTATTCTCCTCTGGACACTATTGAAGACCCTTATCTGGGCATTGACGCTAAAACAGCGCCCAACTTCCGTGCACTTCTGGAAATTTTTCCTCTTTGGAGCAATATGGACCAGTTTTTGGCTCACACTCTTTGCCTTTCTCGCCTATCTGGCAAACCTATTGCAGCTTAAATTCCTTCTTTTTACCCTTATTGCATTGTTCATCATCTTGGGCAACAGCATCCTCACTTTATTCACTATGGAGCCAACGTGGAAGGCAGTCAAACGGGGATTTTCCCTCACCTTTACCAAGCTACATTATCTCGCCCTCCCTTACTTTACCCTTTTTTCCCTCTATGTGATTTCGATGAAACTCTTGGGCCTCATTCCCGGTGCCAAAATCAAGATCTTCCTGCTTGCCTTCACCCTGCTTTTCATCGCAGCCTCCCGCGCGTATCTGGCGCAGCTTATTTTGGCCATTGATTTGGAAAAGTTTAAATAGTCTCATGGTTAAAAGTTGGTTAAAACAATCATTATAGGTGTTTATTTAGCCATTAAAAAACATTTTTTATATATATTTCATATATAAAATAGATATAAATTAGCCCGAATAAATCATAATAATCATTGACGAAACATTGATATGGGAAAAGTGCGCCTGGGAATGAAATACACCAAAAAAGTGGTCAAGACTTCTGGGGGGCTAGTGGTACGCATCCCTTCAGACATCGTCAAGCTTCTTCAGCTCACTGATGAAGATTTTGTGGAGATTGACCTCACCAGAATCGACAAATCCCAATTTGCCAGAAAGAGGTAAGCCAGAGAATTATGCGGAAAAAAAGAGGAATAGGCCGGAAGGCGCAGCTCTCCATCTTCATGGTGCTTGCAATCCTTATCATGCTCATGGGCATTGTGTGGTTTGTGTTCATTGATGCCACAGAAAAGAAACCGCAGCCAGTCGCAAAAGAAGTAGCCCCCCTGCAGGCGTTCATTCTGGGCTGCCTTAAGGACTCAGGAGACTTGGCGATGCGGCAAATCGGCACTACGGGCGGTTATGCCAACATCCCTTCTTCAATCGAAGGCAACCCATCTGCTTACCTGCAGACTGGCGCATTCACCTCGCTAAGGCAGCCGTACTGGTGGCATGATGGCATCACCTCTGTGCCTCCTCTTGATTTCATACAAAAGGAAGCGGAAAGGGAGACGGCCAGAATTTTTACCGCCTGCATTGACAATCTCTCCGCCTTTAGCAGGATTTATGACATCTCCGTTTCCCAAAACCCGCGCGCCGAGATAGCTTTCAACGAGAAGGAAACCTCTCTTGCGCTCCATTATCAGGTGCGGGCAACAACAAAGGATAACTCCACCACGCTTTCCGAAGATGTGTTTTCAGAAAGTTTGCCCATCCGTTTCCTAAAGATTTATTCCCTTGCCACAACGCTTATGGAGGGGGAAAACAATGATGAGTTCATTGAACGCAAAGCAATCGATCTCCTCTCCCTTGATCCTGCAAATATCCCCCTGACAGGCTTTGAGTTTGACTGCTCTCCAAGGACATGGCAGGTAACAGCAGTTCGGGAGAGGATGCAGGAACTCTTGAGCACAAACCTTGCCTTCATCAAGGTGAAAGGGACTTCTTATTCAACGACGCAGTACGTTCCAAATCCCTTTGGCAAGGAAACCTTTGAGAACAGTTACTTTGCATCGCATTATGTCTGGGATCTTGGAGTGGAGAATTTTGATGGACTGAAAGCTGGCTTTCGCTACGATTCGAAATGGCCGATGGCATTCAATGCCAGGCCTAACGATAATGGCCTTATGAAAGCAGCACCGCAGCAGGGAGAAGACATCCTCTCAAAGGTCTGCATCAACATCTATCACTTTACCTATGATTTCGCATTCCCGATCAAGGTAGATGTCATTGATGAGACGCCGCAGCAGCCCTATGTGTTCTCCTTTGCGTTCACTGCTTCCGTTGACCACAACCAGCCGTCTAGGGAGAGCAGCGGATCCTCGCTCTTTGATTCGGAAGAGACCATTGTCTCTGAAGACTATTGCGCGAATAGGGACGTTGAGACCACTATTCTCATCGTTGACAATGTAACGGGTGATCCTATCAGGGGCGCGAACATCACTTTCTCCTGCGGAAGATTCAGCTGCGGGATGGGGGGAAGCGAATGGCTCGGGCTTGGCGCGGCAGCAGGGATTGTAAAGCAGTTCCCGCGCTGCACCAATGGCGTCCTTAAGGTGAATGCTCCTGGCTATTTGCCATCGTCCCAATTCCAACAGATCCAAACCGAGGGAAAATCCACGCTGGTCTTCCTCACCCCAATCAAAGATATCGCATCAGTTACCGTAGTCAAGCATCCACTCGGAAAAATTGGGCAGGAGGAGCTTTTAGGCGCAAGCGAAAGCGCGGCAATTGTCCTTAAGGCGAACGATTCCTCATTTGTAACCTACACAACCTTCCCCTCTTCGGCATCACTTCCACTTCAGTTCCCCATGGATAGTGGCCACACTTACCATGTTTCGATTCGCCTGCTCAGAAATGAGGAAACCATTGGCGGATATGAGGCGGACTGGACACCTTCGCTTGAGCAGCTTAGGGATGCAAGAGGAATACGTTTCCACGCCATCGCGCAGAACGGCAAATCAGAAGATGAGGACACTGCATTCATGAACGCGTTGAGCAAGCATTCCGCAGATGTCCCATTACCCGAACTGACATAACCGCCGATTAATTACCACACCACTTACCACAATGGAATTGAAAAAAAAGAACAGGAAAACATCATTGAAGCTCTGTATTTTGGCACTCTTAGCCATGCTCTGTGTACTTCCCTTTAGCTTCGCACTCACCATAACACATGTGGAGACTGCAAAAGTGATGAGCAATTCTGCCCAGATTACCTGGATTACAGATGAGCCCTCCACCGGAAGAATCCGCTTTGGCACCACTCCTCTTTTGGGCCTCAGTGCCGTGCACACGGAGAGTCTCCAAAACCACAGCATCACCCTCACCGGGCTTGATACTGATACCTCTTATTTTTACGAGGTGAGCTCGCAGGCGAATGGAGCGGAAGCGCTTGATGACAACAACGGATTAAAGTATTCATTCAACACTCTTGATACCATCCCTCCCCCGAAGGTGTTTGGCCTTCGCGAGCATTCCAAGACTGAGGACTCCATCACCCTGACGTGGAATGTGCCATCAACTGATGACCTCCAGCATTATATCATTTCTGAGAACGGGGTGCGCATTGGAAATGCATCGAATGGCACGCTTCCCCTCTTTAACCACACGCCTGTTGTTCCCGGACAATTATATTCTTACAAAGTAAGGGCGGTTGATGTTTCTGGCAATGAAGGGCAGTTGTCTGACACCCTTATCACCTCAACAACAAGACCAGACAACACACCCCCATCCATCTCCAACCTCGATTTCCAGAACGCCACAGACTCGCAGATCACGATCATCTGGCAAACAAACAAGAATACCTCGGGTGAAGTGCGCTATGGGGAACTGGGGTCCATTTCAGTTGAGAAAGATGATATGGTTTCCACCCTGCACCAGATCACCCTTAGCAGTCTCAAGAAAAACACCACCTATAACATGGTTGCCATCTCCTGCGTCGGCTCATCCAATTGCGCAAACCTCAGCTCAAGCTTTATCGCCGGCAAGGACTTGCAGCCGCCGCCTCTCAACGTGTCCATTCCCAGATACCTCAACAGAAGGACAATCGATATCATTGGGACCACCAAGCCATTTTCAGAGGTCTCCCTTTTTGTCAATAACCAAAACACCCCAGCGCGCGTTCTTGGGAGAGATCAGGTCGGGGCGCAGGGCAGAATTCTCTTCAAGGGAATTCTACTTGGCAAGGACAATGCCATTAAGATTATTGCCAAGGACAAGGCCGGAAACACGAACCAGAAACTTTTTGACGTTTCGGTGGATACTGATGTTCCGGTGGTTGCCCTCAAAGAGATCCCCTCCTTTATTTCCGGAAAAAACATCACGATAGCGGGAAGCGTAAACGAGTTTGTGTTCGTTCGGGTGTTTGTGCGATCCACCAAGGAGAATGGGACTACTCCAGGAAATGTTTCCGGATTTCACAACACCTCAATTTTGGAAAATGCAATCTCCCTTGCGTGGAACCAGGTGCAGGATAGGGATTTTAGCCATTACATCCTCAGAAGGGCTGATGTTGGCCCAATCGCCGTGCTCCAGCCGGCAACAACTACTCGCTACACTGATCTCCTTGTTGATGCGGGAAAATCCTATGCGTACACGATTTCCTATATGAATGATTTTGGAAAAGAAGGCAAGGAATCCGCTCCCCTGAGTGCACGGCTCCCGCCGAGCGGGGCAATTGCAGGCATCAAGCCAGCAGTTGTTGGCATCAACCAAGAATTCCGAAAGCCATTTTTTGAGGGAAATGCCACTGGCGAATTCAGCAACTCTTTTGCCCTAGGCAAAAATGATGGGGAATATGAGGTTAAAATTGAATTTTCTGATCGTGCGGGAAACCTTGTCACGGAGAATCGAAAAATAACACTTGATACCAAAATACCTGACATCAAAATCATCTCCCCTCCCACAAACGCATTGGTGTTCGAGGGCTATGCAAGCGAGATACGCATTGAGGGCAAGACCGAACCTGGAGCGAGGGTGCACCTCTATGTGAGTAGGACACCCTTTAACATGGATAATCTGAGCTTTGACATTACCGGACTCAAGAAAGAGATAGAAGATTTTGATGAGACCAAGCTTGATGCGGGCTGCAGGGCGATTGTGCGCTCAAAAAACCTCTGCGGAACGAATGCTGATTATTCAACGACCGCGGATGAGCAGGGAATTTTCCGCTTTAGCGGAGTTGATGCCGTAAGCCTCTTTGGCGGATCAGCTGGCATCCGTGAAATAGATGAGAAGGATTTCTCAACTGATACTGCCATTAAGCAATCCCGCAAGGCAAAACTAATCTTCATCGCAACGGATAAGGCGGGCCTTAGAAACGCCCTGCAAACCGATCTCACCATCGGCACGTGCTGGAGCGGCAATCTGAGCTGGGATGTCATCCCGCTCACTGAATTCCAGAGCCCAACAATCCTGAGCACAGAGCGGCTTACCGACAACACTGAAAGCATTTATTTCTACTTCAATTATACTTATCTTGGTCAGGGAAACCCGCGTAGCGCAAAGATCAAGAGCGTGTCGCTCACCAAGGCCTGCGGAACAAAAGAAGTGCTTGATCCCAGATTCAACATCAGCTGCCAGATTCTCCCCGCTGGAGGCCAGGCAGTTCAGGTGAATCAGGATGGGTCTGTGTCTTACTCAGCTATCCGGCTCAACAAGATCACCGGCATGGACAGATGGCTCTCCACTGACTGGAAGGGATTTTTCTCTGCAATCAACAATGAGCTTTCCTTTCCTTTTAAGGTCACCATCACCTATGAGCACGAGATCAACGGCAGGCGCACTACAGATGTGCAGACCACATGCCAGGAAGTTACCTATGTCATGGACAATAGCCGCATCGATCCAAGGGATATCCTGCCTGACTGGCTGCTCTATGATTCAGTTGACATCATCAACCAATCCCTCTCTACCATCCGAGCGGTCCAGGAGCAGATTGATGCGCTCATGCCCTATGTCGCAATCGGCTGCATCAGCGCCTATGGCGCGAACTTTGGGACGCAGGTGTGGAGAAGAGGGGTTGAGATTTTCACGGAGAAGAAATTCAAGCTCGAAAAGATTACCGAAGGAGTATCAAAAGGATTTTCGGGGGGAATCTCCGATGACGCCTATGCGTCGTTCCTACCCGCACAAGGCGATAAATCCAACAATGACTACTGCAAGGCGCTCATCAAATCCTTTGAGGGGAGCAAGGATTACCACGCATTTCGGCTCAATTACCTCAGCGATGCTGACATGGAAAAATGCTTCCCTCAGATTTACTCCGCATGGAAAATTGAGGAGAACACCTACAAGGCATACCGCTATGCGTGCGATCGGCTCTTTGGCCATTCCACTCCCGCGAAATGGACGCAGACAAAAAAAGACTCCGAGCTGCAGACCAAGCTCTCGCTTGCGGGACGGTGCGCGAATGACGAATCTGCGCGGGGATATCCTGTCCGCAAGGTGAACTGCATTGAGGCAGCGCAGAGGACTCCTTCCCGCACACCCTCCACCAATTTTAACAGGGATGACGAATGCCTTGAAATCCCAAGCAATTACGCATCCGGACAAACATATGGATACTCTTCAGGTATTACCATCTGCCGCATCGAAAAAAATCCACTTGATGCCCAGACCAACCTTTTCAAGATTGACTGCCCCCAGAATAATGCGCTATCAAGGAACTCTGTCTATGCGCTAAAAGTGAATGAGGATAATTACATCCTTCCCCAACCAAAAGATTGCAACGCCATCTGCCGTGGAAACTCTCTCAATCCAAGCAAAACGGCACAACTTTCCATTGATGGGAGGGACACCCCGCTTTATCCGATCGCCGGATCAAAGGCCATGCGGGGAGGTGTGTGCACCACATCACAAAAATGCATCTCCCTAAACAACAGGATTCAGGTAAAAGGAACCACTGCCACCTTCAAGGATAGACTTGATGAAAAAGGATTCCCTGTGAAATCAGCACGGCGGGAGGGCTTTACGCAAGACTGCTATTACCGCGCGGGAGATTCATACTCTGGATCGGGAGGATATGGGCTTGGCACCCTATTAGACAACCCTTCAGTAGTCAGTAATGACTTAAGTCAGCGCTATGAGTGCTGCTGCATTGAAGGCGAGCCGGGAGAGAAAAGGCAGTATTATGACAGTTCAGATACATACCTATCTGATACTATCTCAACTTCCAATAAGAATGTCATCAAAACAGACGATTCAGTCCAGAAAACCGACACCAGCACTCACACTCCTCTTGTGTGGAGCTATCGCTATTCCAAGATTCGCTTTCAGGCAAAAGATCAAGATGGAACCTCGCTTCATACCGAATACAACCCGTACCGCTATATTGACGGCAGGGACTTTCCCGCCTGCTTTGGATTCAATGCGGGCCTTGGGCTTGATACCGACACTCTTATGATAGATTCCAACCGGCAGCACATCTCTGCCTTCCAGTGCGCAAATATCGGAGGGGTGCAGCAGCGACTCATCCTCATCAGCAACATCCTCTCTTCGCTTCAGACGTGCCTTGTCCAGGTGCGCACAACCGGAAGGGCGGATAGCGGCGTGTGCAAGGAGCTCTTCACACAATATGTGTGCTCTTTTGCGTGGGATGTAATACAATTTTTCCAATACCGCCTCAACGGATGTGATACCGGCGGACTTTTTGATTTCAAATTCTCTGATGAAGAAGATTCCTATGGCCTCAAGGCCATGGCGGACACGATGAAAGGGGGAGTAACGGCAGTCACCTCCACGCTCTCAGACAAGCGCTCAGAATTCCTCAAGGAATATGGCAATGCCAAACTTGAAGAGATGTTTGGAGGGGGAGTGGATGCGACCGCCCGAAAAATCTGCCTTGCTGCATTCGGCTACGATTGGCCATTCTCGGTCAAAGGTTTCCTTGATGCCTCCTATTCACAGCCCTTTGCAACCCTTGTGCAGACGGTCACTGCAAGCCGCGAGTACCTCACGATTGACCCCAAGGTAGCGCAGTCAACCTACGAATACCGCGGCTCCTGGCTTATCAATCCGGGATGCGACTTCTCAAGCTATAAAGTGGAGCTTGCCTGCGTGGACCGCGCAACGCTTGACTCGGGGATGGGCGCTGACTGCACCAAGCAGAAATCACCTGATGGCTTCAACTGCCCCTGCCTAAACACTGGAGAAAAAACACTTGAATTCTTCACGCGCAGCAAAGAGCTTAAGCAAAACCAGCTTGAAGACAAAAACTTCCACAAAGTTGTGACAAGCACGTATCGCTATGACCATTTCAAGATAACGCTTCGCCCCAACCAAAAAATCGCCAAGACCATAAAGGAGCGCTGCTATCCAACCGGCTTTGATGCTGGCGTGTTCTATTTTCCCATTACTGATAGGACCGCGCATGACATCACTGCATGCCGAATAGAGCCTCTTTCTGGCGTCCTTCTCTGCAGCGGAGGATTGGATTTCTTCAGCAGGAAGGGCTTTGCGTATTTCAGCAACCTCAAGATCAACGGCCAGAGGGCGGAGGATGTGAAGGAACTCCTTACCGGGCAGCCGCTTGATGTCGAAGCGGAAGTCTATAAGGTTGGAGGGGATAAGTGCCTTGTTGGCCGCATCAATCGGCCGGTGACGTCGAATAAGGCGACTAGGGTCACGATGAATGGGACATCACCTGCCACGCTGAGAGTTCTTGACCAGCTCAAAATCCAAACACTTGCGCCGGTGAGGACACCTGCAGGGGTCACTGCCCGGCTTGATGCCATTGACAGCTTAAGCCGGCAGGATTTCAGGGTAGAGTTCTTTGATGCTAATGAGGATGGCATCCTCAGCAAAACGGATTTTGAGAATGCAGACATGGGGAACGATTATCCTGCGATTATCGCAGGAGTTAAAATCAATCCATTCAACACCGAAGAAAAATATTCCAGCGATGGGGCCATGCGTATAAGCTCCCAGGGCAATGGGCAGATCCTTGTTGAGCTTGGAGGAGTCACGCAGGGAAGCGGGCAGATCCCTTCAGAAGTTGGGAATGGGGGCACAAGAGTGAGCATACTCAATGTTAATTTCCGCCAGGGATTGACCGGAATCAAAACAAAACGTATCTCAGATACCATCACCATCTCACCTCCTACTGATTCAACCACAACCGGCCAAGGCGCGATGACGCTAAGCGTTGGGCTCTACAATGTGCGTGATGTGTCTTCCGGCTTTGGGGGAATTTCAGACTGCAACATCAATGACCCTGCCCTTAGCCCAGAAGGAGAGAAGCAGGAGCGCACCTACACAATCACGATTGTGAACGGCCAGCTCACCTCGGGCCAATTCGGGCCTAGCATCCAGCCACCGATTGTCCAGCCATCCGCAGCGAACCCCGGAGATGCCATTGAGGTTTCTTCCATTATTACCCTTAATCAGAACAGCGAGATCAAAGGAGTGATTTTGATTCTTGATGAGCAGGCTGAATCCCAGATAACGATGAGCGCTGAACCTTCTGCATTCACTACCCTAAACTACCATGCCTCAATCCCTCCCGGCCTTTCCGCGGGAAGCCATCGGCTGAAAGTGGAAGTACTATACCGAACTCCAAAATCAGACGGGACTTTACAGGATTTGGTATCCTCCTCTGGAATAACTTCTTTCCAAGTGCGGTGCAACACTGAACCGGAGGGAATATGCAGGCCGCAATGCAATCCTCCCAATAGAAAAATTGACTCCCCCGCACTACCCTGCAACCCTTCCGGCAAAACGGAACAGGTGTGCTGCGCTGCCTAAGTGTGCTATGGCTTCTTCTTTTATTATTGCAGGAAACGTTGTTCGAAGGCACCCCCTAAAATTCCTGCTCCTTGTGCTTATTGAGATGCTTTTCTTTTCTCTAGTCGGTTATTTGCTTTTCATTTTTTCACTCACCCTTCAGTCATCCATGGAGAACATCGGCACCTTTTTGCAGTCCCAGGACTGGATGGCGCAGACGCCTACTTCTGAGAATATCGCATCGCTAAACATTCCACTGACTGATGTTCGCATCATGGAAAAGGAGAGCGAACGAATTTCCCATTCCGCATTCTTTCTTGCATTGTGGACGAGCGTTCTCTTTGCATTATCGCGGGCATTCAACTATACGCTATCCGGCTCACTGCTTTTTTCATCGCAGAGAAGAAAAAGCATTGCTGTTCAATTCCTGAAATCACTTGCGATCTCATCACTCTTCACGTTGCTATTGTTTCTGTGCGGATGGCTTGCGATTTCCCAAGTTGTCAAGCAGATTCTCGTTCCGACGGCAGGACAGAGCTTTTCCTACACAATTCCTTTGATTGGCTTTTTACTTGTGCTCTACTTCTTTCCCATCGCCATGGCACTTGCCCAGAAGGAGAAGATTAAGAATTTTCTCCACGTTTTCCCCCCTGCCAACTTCTTTTCCCTGATAAGGATGCTTATGATTTATCTTTTGGTTCTTTGCATTGCTGCACTCCCGCTGTTCTTTGCCGCTTTCTACCTAGAGCAACTGGGGATGCTTGCCCTGATACTCCTCATTGCTTCCATTTGCGCGATTGCCATTGGCCGGCTGGTAATCATTTCAGCTGTTTTTGAGAATGCTTCTAAAGAAAAATAATGCCAGTTAGAATTCATTGTGATTATGCGGCTTTGGCGACTATTCTTTCCAATCCCCGAAAAGCCGAGCCAATTGCCGCTCCTGCCGTCTTTCTTGCGAAAAATCTTCCAATAGGATTGACCTTATTTTTTGAGGACTCATCATCACCGGTTGCCCCTTCATTTTCATTGCCCATGAAGCTGCCATGGCCTTCTGGAGTATTGTCATTTGCATGATGGCGTGTTTCTTCTTTTTGGTGGGCAGTTTCCTGCGTGGCTTTTGAATTAGCATCATGGATATCTGCTCCCTTTGCCTGCCCTGATGCGTGCTCAGGATGCTGCTCTTTCTGTTTCTTCCCCGGAATAATCCCTTCGCCTCCTGAATATGTGCTCTTTGCGCGCTCGACAGCATGATGGTAGCCGGGCTTATCATCCCTATTGTTCCACTGCTCGCTTGCAGAAACACCAGCATAGTTCATGTCTCCATTATAGGAGTCGATTGAAACCATGAGATTCACCTGAGTAAATCCTTCACCGGAATTGAGGAGCCGTTCCTTGATAATCTCAATGCTTCTTTCCCCCCTTGGGGTATCCTTTGAGATAGGATTGTAATCTGCTGGCTTGACATTAGTTCCTGCATGCTTCCAGCCCTCATAGCCAATGGGTTTTGCGCCCCAATCATCAAATCCGTTTGCAGGATGGTCAGGATGCTCATTTTTCGGATCGGCATAGGCGGTCTTGTGATTCCCCCCTTCCGGATTCTTGCCCATCCATTTGGAGGGCTTTTCCATCTCCTTGGGCACTTTCTTCCCGTCCACGACAGGAGGCCCCCGATAGTGCGGCAGCTCCTTGAAGATAGCGTAGCTTGGGCCTCCAGTTTTTGCGTATGGTGGTTGTGGCATGTTTTTTTCACCGGATGCTTGATAGAGGATTAATTAAAAAGAAAAAAATCGCTTATGCTGCCTTCGGCAAGGCATACTCCTTTTGCCCCGAAGTATTGGACTTATAATCCGATACCTCGAGCAATTTCTGGACGACGTCACCGTAGAGCTTTTGCGCATCCTGAATTGAGATGCCACTTTTCATAAACTCTGGAAGTTTCATTCTCTTTATGCTTTCAGGAGTGTTATCCTGCTTTTGAAGCTTGGCAAGATATCCCAGGAGATTTTGGACATCTTCATTTGACCGAATTGATTCTGCAATGACCCTGCTCCTCCGAATTGCGAGGTGCTTACCATAAGCAGCTCCCACAATTTTTCCAGCTGTTTGGGAATCCACTTTGCCCACTTCAGAGAGCAAATCTTCGATGTCTTTTTTAGATATGCCCAACTGCATTTCCATAAAGGACTCATATTGGTCTGTTGTTTGTTTTGTGTCCGGATCCGTAGTTTGGAAAGCGTTATCATTGCTCAATCCATATTTCTCGGCAATTTCACCAGTGGCTATTTTCCACATCTCACCCGCGAGACCTGCGGCATTCTCCTTCATATCCTTTCCAGCAAAAGCCGTCACTGCCTTTAAGAGGTGAGTATCAAGAGATGCAACATAGTCTTCACTCTGAACTCCAAGAACATGATTAGTTGCTTTGTCAAATTTTCCAAGAACCCTCTCTTCCAAATTTTTTGAGTTTTCAGCCATCGTTTCCACCCTTTTTGCTTGTAGTTGATTATGGTTTATTTTCCTTTTGTTTTATCTCTTTTGTTTTCGCCCTGCTTTTGTCCAGCGTTCTCTTATTTTTTTACCACTATTAAGTAATATCTTTAACTCATAACTACTATATAAATCTTTCTTTTTTTATATTTCTTGTATATATTGAAAATAAATCAACTTCATGGGCAAAACCTTTATAAAAGAACATTGTGTCGCTCCCTGCATGGGGAAGAAGAATTCTAAGCCAGAGCCAAAAGAAGAGCTGCCTCCCCAGTTTGCAAACCTGCCAGCGGATGTGCAGGAGAAGCTGCGAGGAATAAAGGTAAAGATTGAGAGCCTTCAGAAGCAGATCCTTGACAAGTTCGGAAAATATATTACGGGAATCACCCTCCTCCCGCCAAAAGCCGCGATGCAGCAGATGATGCAGCCGCTTGCCCCAGGAGAAACGCCCAAGCCCCCCATCATACCGGAAGAAGAGAAAGATAAGATCAATGTCCTTGTCCTGGTTGATGATTCTGACTCCTCGAAAATGCCCAAGGGAGAGCTGAAGGAAAAGCTCACCACCATCATTGCGGAAACCGCAAAAAGCATCGATTCCAATATGGTGACAGAAACAGTCATTCTCTCCGAGCTTTGGCAGAACTGCTTCGATGGAAAATATGACCTTCTCGCAACCATCGCCATGGGCGCTCCGGTCTATGACACCGGGATGCTTCAGGCAATTAAGATTGCTGAAATACACAAGAATATGGTGCTCAAGAAATTCGAGAAATACATCCTCACCTATGTGCTTGCAGGATCGCTTGTGCAGGGCCGGGCAACTCCGACAAGCGATATTGATGTGTGGATTGTTATTGATGACACCGATGTTAAGAAGATGACGCGCGTTGAGCTGAAGGATAAGCTGCGCGCAATCATTATCGGCATGGGCATTGAGGCAGGAGAGCTTACAGGCATTCGCAACAAGATCAATATCCAGGTCTATATCCTCACTGACTTCTGGGACTCATTGAAAGAAGCAAACCCGGTCATCTTCACTCTCCTTCGGGATGGTGTCGCTTTTTACGATCGCGGCATCTTCATGCCCTGGAAGCAGCTTCTCAAGATGGGAAAAATCAAGCCCTCTGCGGAAGCAATCGACATGTTCCTTGGCTCGGGAGAGCAGGTGATCCGCCGCGTGAAGGCAAAACTTAACGAAATTGGGATGGAAGACATCTATTATGCCATCTTAACGCCCTCGCAGGCAGCGCTGATGCTCTACGGCGTTGCGCCACCAACACCAAAGGAAACCCCCCAGGTCATGATGGATGTCTTTGTCAAGAAGGAAAAGCTGCTTGAGGAAAAATATGTGAAAATTCTGCAGCACTCGGTTGAAGTGCGCAAGGGGATTGAGCATGGGGATATCAAAGAGGTGTCTGGAAAAGAGCTTGACCAGATGCTTGATGATGGCGATAAATACCTCAAGCGCATCAAGCGGCTCTTCACCCAGATCGAGAAGATGCGCGAGAAGCAGGATATGGCCCACCTCTATGACACATTAAACATGGTGATTCGGGACGCGCTTCGCGCAGAAGGCCGCGAGAAAGTTAAAGATGCGGAAGTGCTTGACTTGTTCGAGGAGGAATTCATCTCATCGGGCAAGATGCCCAAGGCATTCTTCAAAAGCGTGAAGGAACTCTTCAAGGCGCGGGAAGACTCAGAGAAAAACAACCTTTCAAAAGTTGACCTTGAAGTTGTGCACCGGGATACCACTCAGGTCATTAGGCAGCTTATCGAGTATGTGCAGCGCAAGAGGAGCCGCGAGCTTGAGCGCGTGCGCATTCGGGTGAAGCACGGCGCCAAGTACGGGGAAGCGCTGGTGTTTGGCGACTTGGCATTTATCATCTATGACATTGACGCGGAGCAGAAAGAAGTGAGCATGGCGAAAGTCACAAAGGAAGGGGGGCTTTCAAAAATTGAGCAGAGCTCGCTTGAGGAGATGGAGAAGGCCATGAACTCCTTCTCCGGAACGCAGCGCGTTTTTATCAGGCATCAGCTCATCGATGATCTGAAGAAGGTGTTTGGGGAAGGGATGGAGATATTGCTGAATTGATAGAACTTTAATGGTCATCGCCCTTGCTTCTCCTATAGCTTCCACCACCGCTATATTTAAATAATATGTTTACCTTTTCATACTCCATGAAAACGGGAATAACCGTACATGACTGCATGACGACAAAGCCCATCTCGGTGGAGAGGGGAGCGACGCTAATGGATGCCGCAAAGCTTATGGCAGACCACCGCATCGGGGCGCTTCTTGTCAAGGATGGAGAAGTCGCAATTGGCATCATCGCCGACCAGGATATTGTGAGGCATTTTGTCGCCAAGGGAATAAACCCGCTCACCAAGAAAGTGAAGGATTTCCAAAGCAAGGACCTTATTACCATCTCCCCTGAAGCGGACATCTATGACGCGCTTGTCAAGATGAGGGATGAAGGCATCCGCCACCTGCCCGTAGTTGAGGGTGGAAAGCTTACCGGGCTCCTCACCATGAAGGATGTCCTTAAGGTTGAGCCGCAGCTCTTTGACATTGTGGTTGAGAAATACGAAATCATGGAAGAAGATCGCAAGCGGCGCTTTATGACTAAAGAGCTTAGGGACCTAGGCTACACGGGAAAAGTGAAAGGGATGCTGCGCTCGATGTTCCCTTAAATTGGTTTTTCCCTCTCCCTACTTTTTTCTACCCTTTCTTATTTGCAGACGAAAATCT
Organism: uncultured Methanosarcinales archaeon; assembly: GCA_964438385.1. Lineage (GTDB taxonomy): Archaea > Nanobdellota > Nanobdellia > Woesearchaeales > GW2011-AR4 > GW2011-AR11. The sequence continues at coordinate 15,944 of CAYTKI010000030.1, forward strand.
TGATCTTGTGGGCAATGAAACCTCTTTTTAAAACTGTTAATTTTTCACCGAGAGAACGTGTAGAAAAGTATATAAACACTTTTTCCAGAAGAATCACTCACCCATGGATGAGCACGAACTGCGCACGAAGGAAAAAAAGGAGATGGCAAGGATAGAGAACTTCATGGGCTATGAGATGTATAACACCTCGATGCCCACCGCAACCCTCTACATCCAGTATAAGGGCATTTGGGACATGGATGGCCTTATGCGCACGGTTGTGGACTTCATGACGGAAAACAAGTTCAGGTTCTATGAGCGGCTCCAGAGGCATAGGCACCCCGGGCCATTTGGCGTTGAGAGGGATTATGTCTTCGCTGCGCACCGAAATGTTGATGAATACCACCGGTTTAACCTTGCCCTCAAGATGGAGACGTTCGATGAGCATGATATTGAGATTACGCTTCCCAATGGGACAAAAAAGATGATGGCAAAAGGCCGGCTTTGGATTCAGATGAGCTGCAAGGTGGAGTGGGACTATGAGAAGAAATGGGAAGGGAGCTGGTTTTCAATCCATCTGAGGAAATTCATGAATTACTATGTTTTTTTCAAGCGACTATTGCTTCCGCATTGGGATAAGATGTACTACTCCATTCTGCTCAAGCTGCATGGACTCATCACCGAGCGGCTCAAGCTTGAGTCCCGCATCAACGAGCACCGCTACGGCGCCGGGGTGCATTGATGGGCGACAATAGGATATTTGTTGACAATCTGCGCTTCAGCTACGAGGGACCGTTCCAGGCGCAGGAACTATTCCGCACCATCAACAACTACTTTTATGACAAAGGGTATGACAAAAAGCCCCTGAAGGAGTTCGAATATCATATGCCAAACGGAACGTTTATTGAGTTTCAAATCTCTCCCTGGAAAAAGATTACCGACTATATGCGCCTTGAGATCAATATCCGCATCCTTGTCTCCGAGATGACAAAGAAAGATGTGGTGATCGAGGGGCAGAAGCGCGCTGTGGACAACGGGAAGGTGCTCATTGTCATCAACGCCTACACGGAGACCGACTACGATACCCGCTGGGAGGATCGCGCAATGTTCCAGTTCATCAGGGTGCTCTATGACAAGTACTTCTACAAGGACTATTACCAGCGCTATGAGTACATCCTTACCGATCATGTCAACCAGCTTTATGCCCTTATGCAGCGGCTCTTCAACGTCTATAGCACGCATCAGCTCAAAACGCTGCCCAATTCCATTGCCGTGCACGATTAAATCCCAATCAGCCTACCCGCATTTCCAACTCTATTGGATGTATCACAAAAAAAGATTAAAGAAAAAATTACAGGCAAATCACCATGGTTGAAAAAAGCCTTGTATCCATTTATTTCCGCTTCACCTACAGCGGCTCGTTCTCACTTCACGAGCTGCTTAACCTTGTGGACCACTGGGCTGATGAGCACCACTACAATAAGGAGATTAAGGATCATCTGGAACACCATAAGGGAGATGGCAAGGAATTGAGGCATTCACTTGAGCTTTGGAAGCATATGAACACCCAGGTGGTTGCCATTGTCCGTTTCACCATCGTTGTTAGGCGGCTGAAGGATGTCACGGTCTCCTTTGGCGGCAAGAAGGAGCGCGTGCAGCATGGCGATGTTCTCATTGACATGGATAGCCTGCTTGAGAGGCACAAGCTGCACGCCTATGAAAACAAGCCGTGGATATTTTTCATTCGCGCAATCATTGACCGCTTCATCAAAAAGAACATCTTTGAGATCCACGATGGGGAGCTTTCTTCTGACACAAGAAATCTCTACGATACGGTGCGTGGCTTTTTCCAGAAGGAGGAAGTGAAGAGAGTCTCATAAAACCTTTTTCTCGGCTTCATTTCATTTCACCTCGAAATGGTTGCGCAACAAGCTTTATATAACAAGTTCCTTCTCAATTGCCCGCGCAGGGGTGGCAGAGCCTGGTCAAATGCGCAGGACTTAAGTCGAAAAGACATCCTGTGGGTTAGTCCCTTCGAGGGTTCGAATCCCTTCCCCTGCATTATTT
>CAYTKI010000031.1:0-19566 GCA_964438385.1 uncultured Methanosarcinales archaeon
CCCAGGGTTTTCTTTGCCCGACCAACGGGAGGGGAAAGAAAAGGCTGACGTGGAGGGAACCGCATATCTGATTGCAACATCCATAAGCGAGCCCAGCGCTGCCCGAAGCGTTAGCGAGATTCGGGACAGAGCCAGTTAAGCATAAAGGATTATAAAGGAGTTCACCGAGAAGGAAGCGTGGCAAACGCGCTCCTCTTCACCTTGCTGGCCTTGGTGATTGCCTATGTGCTCTCCGAATTGTTCCATTACTTTAGGCTTCCGCGCGTGATTGGCCAGCTCCTCGCAGGCGTCATTCTCAGCATCCCCTACCTCAAGGATATTCTCTATACAGATGAGATTGGAACTGCGTTTTCATATCTCGCGAATATTGGGATTATCCTGCTCTTCTTCTTCATCGGCCTTGAGCTTAACCTTCGCGGGCTCAAGAGAACCATGCGGGTCTCCGCCTATGTTGCATTCTTCAACACCACAATTCCGCTCATCACAGGATTCCTTGCCGCCCACTTTATTTTCGGACTTGACACCATTGTTTCCCTGATAATCGGCATCTCAGTTTCGGTGAGCTCACAGGCAATCTCTCTTGATATTCTTGATGAGGCAAAGCTCCTGCGAAGCAGGATTGGAAGCATCATCATTGCCTCGGGCACGGTGGATGATATCTTTGAGCTACTTCTCATCAGTGGTATTCTAGTCACGGTCCGCTCAGCAGCTCTTGGCTCAGTGGATTTTTCCACGCTTCTTTTGGACATTTTTGCTTTCATCGTAATCGTTGCTGTATTCAGGGCATTTCTCATCCCAATCGCTCTTCGGCTCTTTGAGCGCGAGAAATCGCAATCCGGGCTCTTCATGGGGGCGCTCATCATCGTCCTTACCATGGCCTACCTTTCAGAGCTCTTGGGTGTTGGCTCACTGATTGGTGCGCTAGTCGCAGGCATCCTTATGCGCCATACGCTTCTCAAGGATGCGGATCTCAAGCCCTGGAGGCGCAATGAATTCTCCCATTCCCTCCATACAATCTCCTTTGGGTTTCTTATCCCGCTTTTCTTCATCAGCGTCGGCTTCAGCATGGACTTGAATTCCATTTCAGGCAACCTTCCCCTGATAGCGGTGTTCATAGGTATAGCAATCGTTGGAACAATCCTTGGCACTGCCATTGGCGTTCTTTTGGGCAAGGGAACCCTGCGCGAAGGATTCATCGTTGGCTGGGGCGTACTCCCAAAAGGGGACACCGAGCTTGTGATTGCAAGTCTTGCCCTCCATCACCAAATAATCACCGTTGACATCTACACGGCAATCATTGCCGTCGCATTGTTTTGCACCTTTGTGGCCCCCATTGTGTTCAAGTATTTGGTGGGAAAGGATGCGCAGGCTGCACCTCTTTCCAATAGAAGGGGTAGGCGGGGAGTGTCTGGTTCTTCCAATCCGTCTCGGTGAGGGGGGAAGAGGTGGGGACTTTTTTTGGCAGTCAACAGATAGTTTTTTATAATAATGCGATTCCACAATCACCTTACAGGCGAGTTTAAAATCCCGCATCGGAGTCCGCCTATGGCGAAGGGGTTTTTAATTTAAAGTTTCATCACCAAGAAGTTTTGTAGAAGTTTTTAATTCTCCAGAAAAATTTGCCTTACATGGAGGTAATAATGACAATACTTCTTGGTTTCAAGATTCATTGCTTTGAGTTTATTTTTAAAATAAATTATCTTTTTATTTTTTTGAACTGGGGGTCAAAGCCCAGTTCCTTTATCTCATGGATAACACAGAAGATATTATGACAGATGACCCTTACCAAAACCTCATTCACCAGTGTCGTCCAACCTACCCAAGAAATCGACCTTTTTAGAGTTTTTTATCCAATTTTTTTAGCAATTGTTAAGACGCCACCACCAATTAAAATAGCAATTGCTCCACTAGTTGTGAGTTTAGAGGAATTACCCGTCAACCCAAAGTATAGCATTAAGGCTCCTGCAATAACAAACACAATTCCAGTCCCCACTAATATTTGTTGTAATTGTCCTTTCTTATTCATTTTTATTCCCCCACGAACAGAACAAGAATTCCATTCGTCTATATGCAACGACGATTAGAAGGCATCCAATATTTAAAAGTATCTGCTCTGTCCTCTATTTTCCACTTATAAGAGCCTGCCTACTGAAAATCCTCGAAACGCAACAGGGGATGGTGAGCCTCGATTTCACAACACAACTCCAATCCATAATCTTTATAAACACCCCAAAAATCCCTCTTCTAAAGCCCGAGTGCGCGAAAGCGTGCGACCTTAGGGTTACGGAAACGTAATTCTGTTGGCGGGATATCCTACAATTTCAGTTAAAGGTCAAAACAATGGCAGAGCAAAAGGAACTCAAATACTTCGTCCGCATCGCAAACACAGACTTGGACGGCAAGAAGCCCGTCATGGAAGCATTGCGAAAGGTGAAGGGAATCAGTGTTATGTTCTCAAATGCCGCCTGCACCATGGCAGGAATAGACAAATCCATGAAAGCAGGATACTTAAATGATGTGCAGGTAAAGAAGCTCGATGAGGTTGTCAATAACCCCTCAAAATTCGGCTTTCCTGTTTGGATGCTTAACCGAAGAAAAGACAAAGAAGAGGGGACAAATAAGCATCTCATCACCTCAAATTTAATCTTCACCTTGGATAACGATGTCAAGATGCTCAAAAAGATTCGCTGCTACAGGGGAGTAAGGCATTCCCTCGGGCAGCCGGTCCGCGGCCAGCGCACAAAATCAAACTTCCGAAAGAACAAGGGCAAGGTCCTAGGTGTCAAAAGAAACCCTGACGCAAAGTCGGGAAGGATGTAAGGGAAACCATGGGAGATCCAAAACGACCCAAGAAGAAATGGAGTAAGCCCTTGCACCCCTGGCAGGCAGCTAGGATGGCCGTGGAAACCGAGTTTCTTAATGCATACGGGCTCAAGCGCAAGAATGAGATATGGAAGATGAATGCAAAATTGAAAAAATATTTCGAGCAGACAAAAGGGCTCATCGGATCATTAAAGGCAACCGGTCAGGAAAAGGAGGCATTCGTCTCAAAACTCATTGGCTTAGGGCTTATCAAGAACGGCTCAAAGCTTGACGACGCTTTGAACATGGGGCTAAAAGATCTCATGGAACGCCGTCTCCAGACAGTTGTGATGAGAAAGAACCTTGCAAAGAATATGGGCCAGGCGCGCCAGTTCATCGTGCATGAGCACATCGCTGTTAACAGTAAAAAGATTACCATCCCCTCTTATCTGGTCAGCATTTCCGAGGAGTCCTCAGTGGTGTATGCCGATGATTCACAGTTCAAAAAAGATGGCCACCTTGAGATTGCGACTGCAAAAGGAAAGGCGAAGGAGAGGCCAAAGAGGGAAGATCGCTTTGGAAGAAGGCCTCGCAGGGAAATGAGAAGGCCAATGAGGCCGCTAAGAAGGGAGGGAAGCAGATGAGGCCGCAGTCAAGATCAGGTTCAAGGCCACCGATGAGGCCGCCAAGGGAAAACCCGCAGCGCCTGCAAAGAGGCGATGAGAACATCCGCTGGGGCATCTGCCACATTTTTTCATCGTATAACAATACCATTATCCACATCACAGATATCACCGGTTCAGAGACCATTACCAAGGCATCCGGCGGAATGGTAGTGAAGAGCGATCGCATGGAAAGCTCTCCAACCGCCGCCATGATGGCATCAAAAAGGGTTGCCGAGGAAGCGCTTGAGAAGGGCATCAACGGCATTCACATCAAGATCAAGGCCCCCGGAGGCCACAACGGCCCAAATACCCCAGGACCTGGAGCGCAGGCGGCGATTCGCGCGCTTTCAAGGCAAGGCCTCAGGATTGGGCTCATCGAGGAAGTAACACCAATACCGCACGACGGCTGCAGAAAGAAGGGTGGCAAGCGCGGACGAAGGGTCTAAAATGGAAATCCGCATCATCGAGAACAACAAGGACAAGGGAACTTTATCTTTCCTCCTCAAGGATTCAAGCACGGTGTTCGCAAATACCTTGAGGCGATTGATAGTTGACGACGTTCCGGTCATGGCAATTGATGAGGTCGAGTTTAAGGACAACAGCTCGATTCTTTTTGATGAGATAATTGCCCACCGCCTCGGGCTCATTCCGCTCAAGACCGACCTCAAGAGCTACAAGATGGTGGAAAAGCCAGAGGATCGCGAATCACTCAAATGCATAGTCAAGCTCGTGCTTAAGGCCAAAGGGCCATGCACGGTATATTCAGCAGATCTAAAATCAAAGGACCCTGCAATTGTCCCCGTTGACAAGGGTTTTCCCATCGTGAAATTGCTCAAGGGACAATCACTCGAGTTTGAGGCAACTGCGCTTCTCGGCAAGGGAAAGGAGCATGCGAAATTCAATTCAGGCCATATATTTTACCGCTACAAGCCAGTCCTAGAGATAGGAAACGTCAAGAACCCCGAAGAGGTCGTGGACAAATCCCACGGCAATGTCTTTGAGATTAAGGGCGGAAAGCTTGAAATCGTAAAAGACAATCTCTTCACAGTCGACCTTGCGGGCGTTGCCGAAGAGGTTTCAAACGGCGCAATTAAGGAAGGCCACGATAACGACCTCTTTTTCACCATCGAGTCTTTTGGCCAGCTCTCCTGCAAGGAGATGGTGCTAAGGGCCCTCGACGAGTTCGATACCATGCTCGATGAGCTGTCAGAAAAAGTCAAGAATGCATAAAGCACTCAACATCAAGAACGCACACTTATCATCCACCGAGCCATCCGCTCACGCGGGCATCCATGCTTCCATTCAGGACCCGCTCATGCAAGGAGAGTTAAGCTCACCAGCATGTTGGAAACAATGTTTCCATCACATTCATGCGGGGGTGGCAGAGCCTGGTCAAATGCGCTAGCTTGAGGGGCTAGTCCCTTAGTGGGTGCGAGGGTTCGAATCCCTTCCCCCGCATTATAGTCATAAATAAGAGAGAAAGAATAAATGATAGGGGGCGCCCGCATTGGGGCGCCAAAAGTTGCGCCGCGTGTGCAGCATTGGGCGCGGCGCCAAACCAAAGCCCGCGAAGCGGGTAAGGAATCATCAACAAATGATAATCAAAGAGTTACCATGAAACGAACAGGGCCAACAAATCCGGAACTGCAGGGCTTGATTGCAGAATTGCGCAAGCGGGGCATTGAGCAGGGCGCATTCCTCTGGCAGAGAGTTGCATCTGACCTTGAGAGATCAACAAGGCAGCGCCGTGTTGTGAACCTTTCTCGCATCAGCCGCTTCTCAGAGGAGAATGATGTCGTCGTCATTCCGGGAAAAGTGCTCGGCGCAGGATCGCTTGGCCACAAGGTCACAGTTTCCGCATTCCAATTCTCAAGCGGGGCAAAGGAAAAAATTGAGCAGGCAGGTGGAGTTGTAATTCCTCTCCTTGACCTGAGCAAATCCGCTCCCAAGGGAAAGGCAATTAAGATCATAGGGTAAGAGCATGATAATCGACGCAAAAGATCTCATCCTAGGGCGGCTCGCAAGCACAGTCGCAAAGCACGCCATGGAAGGTGAAGAAGTATCAATCATCAATTGCGAGAAAATAGTCATCACGGGAAAGAAGGCAGTAACTACGGCAAAGGCAAAGATGCGAAGGGTGGATATCGGCCACCATATAAAGGGCCCCTTCTATTCAAGGGAGCCGGAATCGTTTGTGAAAAAATCCATCCAGGGCATGATTCCCCACAAGTCGGCAAGGGGATCTGTTGCACTCAAAAGAATCAGATGCTACATCGGGGTTCCCGCCCAATTCAAGGATCAGTTGGCAGAGTCAATAGCCCATGCCCATATCTCAAAATCCAACGCAGAAGATTTTATCACGGTAGGAAGAATCTGCAGATTGCAGGGCTCCACCCATCTGAAATAGGTGAACAATGAAACCAGTGCAAGAGTCAGGAAAGAGAAAGAGGGCGGTTGCGAGGGCAAGCGCATACCCAGGATCTGGAAGAGTGCGCATTAATCACATACTGCTTGAGAACTATACTCCTGCGCTCTATCAGGCAAAGATGCGCGAGCCGCTCATCCTGGCAGGAGATGCCGCTTTAAAAGTTGACATTGACGTCAAGGTCATGGGCGGAGGCATGTCTTCCCAGGCAGACGCCGCGCGCCTAGCGATTGCTAAATCATTGGTCACAATCAATCGGGGAAGCAAGCTGCGTGAACTCTTCCTCCAATACGACCGTAATATGCTGGTGGCAGACGTTCGCCGAAAGGAAGTCAAGAAGCCCAATCGGCACGGAAAAGCACGGTCCAAGACCCAGAAATCATACAGGTGATGCAATGATTATTCCCATAAGATGCTGGAGCTGCGGAAAACCCATCGGACAGCTCTACGAACAGTTCCGGGAGAGGGTTGCGAAGGGCGAGGATAGGAAAAAAGTCTTTGATGAATTGGGCATGAAGCGCTACTGCTGCCGCTCCATGTTCCTTGGCCACGTGGAGCTCATTGACACCCTTGCGCAGTTCAAGAAGTTCTGATTTTTTTAATCTGGCCATTTTAGGGCACAACTATGCTTTTGAGAAGTCCTTTGCCATGCACAAGGGATTGGGTTGTGTAATTCCCAATGGAATAGGACAGCTCAAAAGAGATTTCTTTTGTCTTCCTCTCTCTAAAGCCAAGATTGCCCAACCCACAATTGGTGAGCTTGATATCCTTGACTTCTCCAATTTCCCATTTGGAGTCTGAGTATTCGGGAGACGGTGCGCAGTTGAGGGGTTTGGTAATGAAAAAAAGATGAATAATAAGGCTCAATGCTTGTAAGGTGGATTATTTCATTTACTCCATTTTTAAGTTTTAAGTAAATTGCATCCTCTGAAAGTTTGATCTGAAAGTCAACACATGCAAAAGGCGGATAGATGTTGCATTTCCATGGTCCTATAGGGGTCGGATTTCGAATCCCAACATATAAGAAAAAAAATATAATCAGTAATGTGCAAAGAAGTGCGAGTGTGGCGAGTAATTTATTGCTGCGGATCCACTTTGAAAACATCTTGGAGGTCATGAAGGATTTGGCGTTCTTGGAATAAAATAGCTTCGATTTTCAGCAACAAATGGGATTAATAAGTATGGGTTTTATTTTGGTTTTCTTGGTCTTGGGATGAATTTCTCATACAGCAATTGCCGCGCCCTGATGCACTCTTCCCTATCATAGCCGCAGGCAACAGCAATGCGAACCCCCCCTATCGGATTTTGATAGTAGAGTTCTGGATCTTCTATGGCGTAGCAAGTGAGGCGCTTGCAAATGTCCTGGGCAAGGTTGGTATCAATGGTATAGGCAACATTTCTTTCCCCCCATAGTGGAAAGATAAAGAACGGCGGGGGCATTAGGGAAAACTGCCATTTCCCTAAGGAATACAAATCAACAATTGATTGCATCAGCTCCTTATTGCACAGCCGATCAATATCTCCCATCCGCAGATGACAATCGATGATTTTTCCACCGATAGTCTCTATGTTGATGCAGCCGGTGTATTCAGGGAGATGCTTGCTGGCCCAGTGTATCGCATAATTGAGGGGACGATCCCTTTGGGTTACTTCCCAAAAATCAAACATTCCCTTGCCCAATGAATGGCCTAGGAAAGTGAGATGGAAAAGCACCTCTCCCTTCCTCACAATAAGGTCATGGCTAAGATGCTCGCCCTCAAGGTATTCCATCCAGAAGTAGCCGGACAAGTGCTTATTCTTCTCATATTCTATTTCCGAGCTGAGCATCTTTGCGCCAACACCCATCCCAAAGAGATTTGTTATGGGCTTAAGAAATACGGGGAACTTCTTGGGCAGGATGCCGACGGGTGCTGCCAGTATGTTCTGGGATAAGGCGACTTCAAGCTTATTATAGGCCCACCTAAAGCGGGGAAAATGCTCCCATGCGCCCTCATCAGTAGTCGGAATTACGGCAGCATCAGGCACCAATAAATCCTTGTATGCGGGAAGGCTGCGTGGATCATAGTACTTAAAGGGATTCTTCGGATCGCTATGGAGCATTCCTTTTTCAGGTAGAGAATCCTTTATAAAAATAATGTTTAAAAGGAGGCCTATCTCACCAAGCCCATGAAATTCATCATCGAGCATCTCGATCCGGAGCTGTATGACTGGTGTTTTCTGGAATACAAGCATCTCTCCCAAAAAGTGGGCAAAGGAAATGTCCTTTTCACAAATCTCAAAAGCGAAGAGGCGCAGAGGCTGAAGCAATATGGCGAGGTAACCTCGCGTATGGTTTCAGAGCTGAATCTCAAGGACGCCTGCATCCTTGACCCGTATGCGAATGATACGCTAAAGCCAACGGACAGGGAAAAATTCAGCTCCTTCATATTTGGCGGCATTTTAGGCAACAACCCTGCGCAGAAACGAACCGAGCTTCTCACCAAGGCACTTCATTTCCCGACAAGGAATCTCGGCGCGCATCAATTATCAACTGACACCGCAGTATACGTTGCAAAGAAAATACTTGACGGCACCCCTCTTGAGAAAATCCGTTTTGTAGAAGAAGTGGAGATAGTGACCACAGAGGGCGAATCAACAATCCTTCCTTTCCGCTATGTGATTGACAATGGCAAGCTTATCATAAGCAGTGAGCTTGTTGATCACATTAAAAAGCTGGAAGAGTTCTGATATCCCACAACAAAATATAAATACAGACCCCCCTATTCCCGACGTATGGTGGATTTCAGGGCATTGGAGCAGAAGTGGAATCGCATCTGGGAAGAGCAGAAGGCATTTGAGTCCAACGCAGAGCAGGGAAAAAAGAAGTTCTTTGTCACTTTCCCCTACCCTTACATGAATGGCTACCTTCATCTGGGCCATTATTACAGCATCATGCGCACCGAAGTCTTCGCACGATACAAGCGCCAAACCGGCCATAACGTCCTCTTCCCCCAGGGCTGGCACTGCACGGGCTCTCCCATTGAGAGCGTCGCGAAGAGGATAAGGGAAAATGAGCCAAAGCAGATTCAGACCATGAAACTGCAGGGCTTTTCAGATGGGGAGATTGAAAAATTCGCAGATCCAAAATACTGGACGGAATTCTTTCCCAAGGCAGCAAAAAAAGACCTAACGGATCTTGGATTATCAATAGATTTTAGGAGAAGCTTTATCACGACCAATCTCAATCCCCACTACAGCAAATTTATTGAGTGGCAATTTCGGAAATTAAGGGAAGGGAACTATGTCATCAAGGGGAATCATCCAGTTGTGTGGTGCCCAAAGGACAACTGGCCGGTTGGCGATCACGATAGGATCGAGGGCGAAGGCGAGACGCCGCAGGAATTCCTCTTAATCAAGCACAAGCTAAAGGATGGAAGACTTATTGTCAGCGCAACGCTTCGGCCAGACACTATTCTTGGAATCACTAATCTCTATGTGAATCCCTCTATCATCTACCGGGAAATTGAAGTGGGCAATGAAAGGTGGATTGTGGGGGAGAACTGCATCTCGCTTCTCGAGAGCCAGGATTTCAATCCCAAAATAGTTGGGAAAGTTAAAGGAAGGGATATCATTGGAAAAAAAGTGGAAGTCGTGGGAGGAAGGGAAGTTCTCATCCTTCCTGCTGATTTCATCGATGCGAATTTTGGGACTGGGCTAGTCCATTCAGTGCCTTCTGACTCGGCAGATGACCTCATTGCATTGTGGGATTTCCAAAAAGATGATAAAGCGCAAAAAAAATATGGATTCAATCCGGCCGAAGTCCAATCAATAAAACCTATACCTGTCCTCAGCACTCCTGGCTTTGGCGATGTTCCGGCACAGATCCTCCTTAAGCAGCATGGCGTGAAGTCCCAGGACGATAAAAAGGTCTTGGAAAAGATACGCAACGAGCTCTACAAGATGAGCTTCTATTCATCGACATTCAACCATCTCTACAGGGATTTCTTCTCAGAAAACCTAGAAGGCAAGCAAGTTCAGCTCTACAAGAGCCAAGTAAAAGATGAGCTTGTGAAAATGGGCCATGCGCATCTCTACTATCAGCTTACAGGGAAGGTGGTGTGCCGCTGCCTCACACCAAGCGTGGTGAAGATAGTCCATGATCAATGGTTCCTCAACTACGCGGATCCGAACTGGAAAAAAACTGCTCATGAGTGCCTCTCGCAGATGCGACTCTATCCTGAAAAATCAAGACAGCAGTTTTCTTATGTGCTCAATTGGCTTCAGAACTGGGCATGCGTGAGGGAGTATGGGCTTGGGACAAATCTTCCCTGGGATAAAAAATGGGTGATTGAAGCCCTTTCAGATTCAACAGTCTATATGGCATACTACACCATCGCCCACTTCATCAGGGAAGAAAAGATTGAACATGTCGATGACGCGCTATTTGATTATGTTTTTCTTTCAATTGGGGCAGCCCCTAAGGGGGTTAGGTCTGCAGAAAAGATGAAGCAGGAGTTTGACTATTGGTACCCGATGGATTTTAGGAATTCGGGAAAAGACCTCATCCAAAATCATCTCACGATGTCAATCTTTAACCACACGGCCATCTTCAAAAAGTTGCACTGGCCAAAATCCTTTGGGGTGAATGGATGGGTGATGGTTGATGGCAAGAAGATGTCTAAATCACTTGGAAATTTCATACTCTTAAAAGAGCTAGTCCAGCAGTTCCCGGTGGACGGCTCAAGGATAACCATCCTCTCCGGAGGCGAAGGGCTTGACGATCCCAACTGGGATTCGGAATTCGCCAAATCCTGCCCTGCTAAGCTTAGCGCTCTCTACGATTTCTGCCTTGAGCACCATGGCAAGGGAAGGATGGAAGTGCTCTCGGCGGATATGTGGATGGAATCCACTTTGCACCGGATCATAAGGGGGGCGAGTGGCTTTATGGAAGAGACGCTCTTTAGGAGCGCCTTGCAGAAAATCTTCTTCGATCTTCCAAAAGCCATGCGCCAATACCAAAGGAAAACCTCTAGCAACCCAAACAAGACCATCATGCGCCAGGCAATTGAGGCGCAGATAATCATGCTCTCCCCCTTCGCTCCTTTCATCGCAGAGGAGATCTGGGAAAAGACCGGGAAAAAGGGACTGGCCATGCATGCAAACTGGCCGACGTATGATGCCGAGAAAATAGATGAGAAAGCCGGCTACATTGATGGCATGCTCTCAGATACAAGAAGTGATATTGATGCCGTTCTCAAATTGGCAAAGATCCAAAAGCCATTCAAAGTCACCCTCTTCATCGCAAGCCCCTGGAAATACAAGATGATGTCCCTCTTGAAAGAGAAGCTTCAGGAAACAAGGGATGTGGGGGAAATCCTCAGGGCAATCATGGCGACCGAGCTTAAAAAAGAAGGGAGCACGCTGCAAAAATTAATCCCGCGGCTGATAAATAATTCCAGCAGTATCCCTGCGCTTATCCTCTCTCAGGAGCAGGAGCTTCTCGCCTTTGAGGAAGGGCGCGCAATCTATCAGGACGACTTGCGCTGTACCGTGGAAATCATTAGGGCCAATGAGTGCAGCCATCCCAAGGCGCAGCAGGCACTTCCCGGAAAGCCGGCGATCGTAGTGGAATAACAAATTTTGCACTATCCAGCTCAGAAGCAAGGGTGCGTGGAGGGCATAGGCAAAACATAAAGTGCGCTCAGATTGTACCCTCCCAAATTATTTTCCCCGTAGATTGTTCGTATGCCTTTATTGAACAATGATTCCATAGAAACAGCAAAGATTTCATCAAAAAATAAAAATGGCAAGGAAAAAATGAACCTCAAATTCTACACCGATAAGGACGCATCACTCACTCCGCTTAAAGGCAAGGTTGTCGCGGTGATCGGCTATGGCTCGCAGGGAAGATCCCAGGCACTCTGCATGGGGGATTCTGGTGTCAATATAATCATCGGCCTAAGGAAAGGGAAAAGCTTTGATCTGGCGAAAAAAGATGGCATGAAGGTCATGAGCGTTCCAAACGCCGCAAAGAAAGCGGACATCATACATATACTCCTCCCCGATGAGGATCATGAGGATGTCTATTCAAAAGAAATCAGGCCGTATCTCAACTCAACAAAAACACTCTCCTTCTCGCATGGATTTAGCATAGTCTTCAAGACAATCATTCCTCCAAAAGACGTAGATGTCATTATGGTATCTCCAAGATCACCTGGCCCAACCATCCGAAAGCTCTATCTTGAAGGGAAGGGGGTGCTCTGCTCCATCGCAATCCATCAAAAAACTTCAATGAAAGCAAAAGAGACATCTTTGGCAATAGCAAAGGCCTGTGGATTTCTGAGAGTAGGGGCGATGGAATGTACTTTCGAGCAGGAAACAATTGGCGATCTCTTTGGCGAGCAGGTCGTATTATGCGGAGGAGTGTCAGAACTCATCAAGCGCGCCTATGAGACGCTGGTCGAATCCGGCCATCCTCCTGAAATGGCCTATCTTGATTGTCTCCATGAACTAAAACTCTTAGTGGATCTCATCAACGAAAAAGGCATTGAGGGAATGTACGATGTGGTCTCAAACACTGCGGAATTTGGCGGACGCCTCACTGGCCAAAGGATTATGGATGAAAAGGTCAAGGAAAATATGAGGTCAGTCCTGAAAGAAATCAAATCAGGAAAATTCGCGCAGGAGTGGATCAATGATTTTAAATCAGGAATCCCAAGAATGAAAAAGATGAGAAAGGACCAGTCAAATCACCAAATCGGGCCAGTGGGAAAGGAGCTGCGCAAGCTCATGGGTGTTGGAAAGTAGCGCGAAAACAACCTAATTTTCCTTCCTATTTCAATAAAAGTCCGTATATGTAAGCCACCCACCATATCTCTTATCTCTGCCATGAATCACATCATCGTATATCTTTTCAAGTAAAGTAGTTATCGGCCCCACATTCCCATTCCCAATTTTTTTTCCATCCACGGCAACAATAGGCGTAATCTCAGAACCGGTTCCCGCAAAAAACAGCTCATCCGCTCTCTTCAATTCAGTGGTGGTTATTCTTTTTTCAATGACAGTAATCCCTCTATCCACTGCAATTTTCAAGAGAGAATCCTTGGTGATGCTCTGAAGCGATGTGCCCCGTTTTGGGACAACGACTTTACCTTTCTTCACCATGAGCAGATTTTCCGTCGGCCCTTCTGAAACAAATCCATTTTCATCAAGCAATATCGCGCTTTCAAATCCCGCATCCTGCGCATCGCGAAGCGCCATGATGGAATTCACGTAAATCCCGGAGACTTTTGCCTCGATGGGAATAGCCCTGGGGGAAATCTTACGATAAGAGGAAATCTTCACGCGCACTGCTTTCTTTGCCGTGTATTTCACCCACGGGAGCGCAGCGATTGCGATATGTGTCTTCTTCTTGCGCATGTCAAACCCCAGATAGCCATCACCATAATACACGATTGGCCGGATATAGCAGCCCTTCATCTTATTCTTTAAAACAACCTTCACGATCGCATCACAGATCTGCTTTTTCGAGAAACCGATCTTCATGCCGAAAGCATGCGCTGAAGAAATAAGGCGATCAATATGGTCATTGAGCCGAAAGATTGCAGCCCCCCTTTTAGACTCATACGCCCGAATGCCTTCAAACACCGCGCTTCCATAATGAAGGCTGTGGGTGAGCAGAGGCACCTGGGCTTTCTTCCAAGGAACAATCCTGCCATCCATCCAGGCACACTTCATCAGGGAATCACCGAAAGCACTTTCTTTGGCGAGAGCGTAATGCTCACTCTGTCTCCCTTCTTGAGGCGGAATTCTTTGCTGAGGGAATCCGAAACGACAATGCCATCTTCCATTGCCGAAATCACGGTAATTTTCTCTCCGCGGTGCAAAATCCCATTCTTGAGCCGATAATGCGAGAACACCTTGCGCTCATACGGCTCCCGAACAACATATGCAAAGCACTCATGCGGGACATGGATATTGTTCCGAAGCGCGGACTTCGCCCATGCATTCACTCCAAAGGAGGTCGCAGCGATGACTCCTGAGCTTCGGTGCACTTCCCTGATATTTCCAATCTGCATCTCATAGCGCGAGGTGCGGTATGCCTTGGATGATCCGATGTAGAACTCATTGAGCGCAACAAGGGGGATTTTTTTGCCATTGATTGATGCCTCAAGCGTGCTAAGCTCGATGCATTTGAGCGTTCCCTGCGCTGCCTTTTCGATTGCCCTGCCAATTGTCTCCTTGGTGAATGGCAAAAAATAACCTTCCTTGGTCGCGATGTCCGCATTCATGCCAAGGAGGGGTATGCCTTCGGGCAAGTAATGGCCGGCAAATAGAAACGTCCCATCCCCGCCAACGGCAATGACAATGTCTTTTCTTTTAAAGTCAGATGGATTTGCCTTTTCCCGATCGATTGGGACTGCTTTTATCCCATTGTCCTTGAGTGCAGAGAGGGCTTGGGCAAGCGATCGCTTCTCTTCCTTCGAGCGGGGAGCAGTGTACACCACAAGTGCTGTATTGATTCCCATGGCAAAGACGGTAAAAAGAGTGTATTTAAAGGTTTTGAGGCGCTTCTTTTCTTTTGGTCAAGCTTTTCTTTCGCGACTCGGAGAGGAGCGGAAAGAAAAGGTTGGAGGACACCCCGAAATCGCCGCAGCCCTTGCGCAAAAGCTTCCTTGGATAAAGCTCGGCTCCGCGCCCCCAAAAGCGCCCAAAAGACCAGTTACCGCTGCTCCCTTCCGGGCCTCACGGGGTTTCTAGACAAAAGAGCCAATTAGGACAGAGTGTCAACACCCTACCCAAGACCTTGGCGCAAAGACTGCACCTCTCGCGGGATTCGCCCCAGCTAAAGCGCGTGGCTGGTCACAGAAGAGCGCTAACCTTCCGGCATAGTCCTCCATAACGCTAAAATGTGCGGTGTTTTTTAAAGGTTTGGGGCAGAAATTCATCCTATTTTTACTTAAAAGGATATTCATGCTCGCCTTTGGCTCGCAATATTTTGTCGCGCTGCAGTGCGCGAATTCCATAAAGAAAACCTACACTCTTGAGCCGCATCTCCCGCAGAAATTATCCGTGGGTCGTGCCGCAGTCCTGCACCGCGAACAGGTCTTGTAGCCCTGCTGCGCCCTTTGCATCTGCTGCCCAGGCGCAATTCCATACTGCTGCGCATACTGCGGATACTTCTGCGCGATCTCCCGTTGCGCCGCTCTCTGGTGCTTCTGCGCGGTTTTCTTCGCCCCATGGTACTGCATCGCGCCAATGAAGGAGACTGCCCCGCCAAAGGTGAGAAAGGCAAGTCCGACATAGAAGAACAGCTTGAATTTATCCCCCATCAAAAGCGAGACAACTGTCACAAGCGCTCCAACAGAGACATACACAATGCCCGGGACTGATGCCATTTCAACCTCTTTTTTTGGATGCTTCTATACTCACGGACAAAATCTATTGAGCAATAGTTGTCCGTTCGTAATAAGTAAAAGGCATATTTATTGCTCAAATTTTTGCGCCTTTTACTATAATCAATAATTACCTATTCTTATTGAATCGGCTCTAATGAATCGGATTGCTCAGGCTTAAATGAACTCCTTGCCAAGATACTTTTGAAGCGGCTTGGGAACTTTTACCCTGCCATCCTTCTGCTGGAAATTTTCAACTATGGCTCGCACCGCGCGCGATGTTGCGACTGCCGTGCTGTTGAGCGTGTGGACATGCTCCTTCTCATTTCCCTTCTGGTATTTGATGCCAAGGCGTGTTGCTTGGTACGCCGTGCAGTTTGAGCAGGAGACAACTTCCCTATACACTTTCTCTCGCGGCATCCACACCTCGATGTCATATTTTTTCGCGGCAACGATGCCGATATCGCCCGTGCAGATGCTCACCACGCGATAGGGCAGCCCAAGTTCTTTAAAGATTTCCTCAGCATTCTCAATCAGCTCCTCATGAAAATTCCAGGATTCTTCCGGTCTGCAGAAGACAAACTGCTCAACCTTGTTGAAATGGTGCACGCGGAAAATCCCCTTGGTGTCAATGGAATGGCTCCCAAGCTCCTTCCGAAAGCAGGGGCTATACCCCACCAGCTTTATCGGCAGCTGGCCTTCGGTAAGCGTCTCTCCCAGATACATCGCCGCAATCGGATGCTCAGATGTCGCGATCAAAAACAAGTCCTCTCCCTCAATCTTGTACATAGTGGACTCAAAATCAGCAAGGTCAGTGACTCCCTCATACGGCTTTCTGCGCAGCATCAGCGGCGGCTGCATTAGTGTATAGCCCTTCTTGGAAAGTTTCTCAACAGCAAAGTTCACAAGCGCCATCTCGAGGAGCGCCGCATCGCCCATCAAATAATAGAAGCCGTTGCCGGAAACCTCTCCCGCCTTCTCGAAGTTTGCAAGCCCCTTTTCAACAAGCAATTCCCCATGGGGCTTAAGCTCAAAATCAAAATGCGGCTTCTTCCCAACTTCCCGAACAACCATGTTCTCAGTCGAGTCCTTGCCAACGGGTACGGATTCATGCAGGATGTTTGGGATCCTCATCAGGTAGAAATCAATTTTTTCCTTGAGCTGCGCAAGGTGCTCATCGCTCTCCTTGATCTTCTGCGGAAGTTTCTTCACTTCTTTGATTTTTTTTGAGATGTCCTTGTTTTGCTTCTTGAGCGCGTTGATATCCTCTGCTATCACGTTCTTGCTTGCGCGCAGCTTCTGGTTCTCTCCAAGAAGTTTGCGGAACTCTTTATCCTTCTTCAGAAGATCATCAAGCCATTTCTGCTTTTCCTTATCGCCGCGCTTCTTAAGGTCCTTGCGCACCACCTCGGGATTTTCCCGTATGAACTTGATGTCGAGCATGGGGTGAAGTTTGGGAAGACAATATAAAAAGGTTTCTGAGCCCTTTTCTTTCCCTCCCCTCATCGGGTCAGCAAAGAAAAGCTTGACCAAAAGAAAATGCTTCGCAGAAAGATGCTGTTTATGATAGTCTATGCCTAAACTCGTCGTAGCCAAAGGTTTTGACCGTCTTAAGCATTCCCTTCCTATCCCGAAGGATGATGCTCGGCAGCCGAACCCCATTGAATGTCGTGTTCTTCACCATCGTGTAAATCGCCTGGTTCGCGAACATGAGCTTATCTCCAATTTTAAGCGCCTTATCGAAAGAATAATCACCAATCATATCGCCGGAAAGGCAGGTTATCCCTCCGAGGCGATAGGTGTATTTCTTCACGCCAGGTTTCTCAGCTCCAATGACTGTCGGGCGATAGGGCATCCCCAAGACATCAGGCATATGCGCCTCAGCAGTCGAATCAAGGATCGCGATCTCCATGTCATTCCGAATCACATCAAGCACAGAGGTAACAAGAACGCCCGCATTGAGCGCGACCGCCTCTCCCGGCTCGAGAACGACCTGCACTCCATATTTTTTCTTGAAATCAATGATGAGTTTGCACAACAGGTCGACATTGTAGTCGGACCGGGTGATAAGGTGCCCGCCTCCAAAATTCACCCATTTCATCTTTGAGAGGTATCTTCCGAACTTCCTCTCTACCTCGCCAAGCACTCGCGCAAGATCTTCCGCTCCCTGCTCGCAGAGCGCATGGAAATGAAGGCCGTCAATGCCACTTAAATTTTTGGGCTGAAATTCCTTGAGCGTGACTCCCATCCGTGAGCACGGAGCGCAGGGATTGTAGAGATCATTCTCCGCACCCTTTCCCTCGGGATTGATTCTGATCCCGCAATCGATCTTCCGCTTGCTTCCCCTGACAGTCTTCTTGTAGCGATCCCATTGGCTAAACGAATTGAAGATGAGATGATCTGAATATTTGAGATGCTCTTTGATATCTTCATCGCTGTACGCCGGAGCGAACGTGTAGACTTCCTTTCCAAACTTTTCCTTCCCAAGCCGCGCCTCATTGACCGAGCTTGCGCAGACCCCATCGAGATACTTGCGGATCAGAGGAAATGTCGAGAACATCGAAAAGCCCTTGAGTGCAAGAAGGATCTTCGCCCCTGTTCTCTTCTTGACATCCGCAAGAATCTTCAGGTTGTCCTCAAGGATGCCAAGATCAACAACATACGCAGGCGTCTTCACCTTCGAAGGGTCAAACGTTGAAAAGAGCTTCGCCCCATCCTTCTCCCAGTACGGCTCAAAGATTTCTTCTGCCATTCTCAACTCCCCAATATTCCGATTCATTAAAAAATTTTAAACAACTCTACATTAAGCATAACAATGGAACTAGTAAATATAAAACTAATGGAAAAACCTAATGAAAAAATCAAATCTTCGGCGGCAGCGGCTTGAAGTCAACGACCTTGAAAGGCAATCCATTCTTTACCACTACATCAAGGAAAGGATCAGGATCAAGCTGCTCCATATTCCAAACACCAGCTCCTTTCCAGATCCCTTTCATTACCATCATGGCGGCAGCCATCGCAGGAACGCCTGTGGTGTATGAGATTGCCTGCGAGCCCACTTCTTTGAAGCATTCCGCATGGTCGCAGACATTGTAGATATATTTGGTGCTCTCCTTGCCGTTCTTAACGCCCGTGATGATGCAGCCAATAATTGTCTTTCCGGAATAGTTGGTCGCAAGGGAGGCGGGATCTGGAAGCAATGCCTTGAGGAACTTGATGGGAACAATCTTCTTCCCCTCATATTCAACCTCATCAATTCTGGTTATCCCAATGTTCTGCATCACCCGAAGGTGAGTAAGATAATTCTCTGAAAACGTCATCCAGAAGCGTATCCTCTCAAGTCCCGGAAGGTTTTTGACCAATGACTCCATTTCCTCATGGTAGAGCAGATAGCTCTCCTTTGGTCCTGCGATTGGATAGTCAAATGAGAAATGGATGCTCTTGGGATCGATGATTGCGGGTGTTTCTATCCATTTTCCCTTCTCCCAATGGCGCACAATCTGGGTGACTTCGCGGATATTGATCTCCGGATTGAAATTTGTCGCAAACGCATGGCCGTGGCTTCCGGCATTGGCATCGAGTATGTCAACAAATCGAATCTTGTCATAATGCTTTTTGAGAATATACGCGCAGTACATATTGGTGACCCCAGGATCAAATCCCGCACCAAGAACTGCCATGATGCCCTTCTTTTTGAAGCGGTCTTGGTATGCCCACTGCCAGCTATACTCAAATTTAGCCTCATCGATGGGCTCATAGTTTGCGGTATCTATGTAATTAATCCCTGTTTCAAGGCAGGCATCCATGATTGTCAGATCCTGGTAGGGAAGCGCGACATTGAGAACGAGTTCTGGATTTATTTTTTTGATGAGGGCGACTAGCTCTTGAGTCTTATCGGCGTCAACCGCGTGGACATCGATATCGACTTTCCAGCGCTTTTTGATATCTTTTTGTATGGCTGTGGGTTTAGTCAGAGTTCTGCTTGCAAGATGGATCTTTTTGAAGACGTCAGAATTTTGCGCGCACTTGTGCACCACAACGCTTCCAACTCCCCCCGCCCCTATGATTAAAATTGTTCCTTTAGCCATGCAACCACCCCGATACTGTATTGGGCAGCTGTGTTGGGCGATATTTTTAAGGGTTTTGCTTTTTGTTTCACCTGTCGTATCCTGAAACTATTTCCCTTCGATGCATTAATTCGTTTCATGTTTAAATAGCCTCCGCAGGCATTTTGCGAATAAATGCCTGCTGTGGTGTCTCAAGTTCCTCAAATTTTAGGCTGCGATGCGGCCTAATTTCA
>CAYTKI010000032.1:0-4597 GCA_964438385.1 uncultured Methanosarcinales archaeon
TAGCCCCCTCTCATCACCGCGCCAAAGGGGCTGAAATAGAAGAGAAAGAATGCGGTGCTTATGCCAAAGATTGTAAGGATCGCCTCCTGCATGAGGTGATGGTACTGGGTGAAATCGCGCATTGCAGCCACGTGCTCGCGCTCCGTGATGATCCCGATAGGAGATTTATCCCCCATCACCACAAACCTGCTTTTTGGGCCGTGCTTATAGATGTGCTCAATTCTGCCGAGGGCGTAGTCAGGTTCGATACGGATGAAATTTCTGTGGACAAAGCGGCTTACCGGTGTATTAAGCCCTGCTTTTTTCTTGACATAGACCTCTGCAAAAATCTCTTCCGGGGTGAGCACGCCCGCAAAAATGCCTTTGTCGAACACAAGCGCCATGGCCGCCTTCTTTTCCGCAAGCTTTCTTGACGCTTCCTGCATGGTGTCCGTTGACTTCAGCTTCACCGGATCAGGATTCATGATTGCTTTTGCCCTCATCATGTTGAGCCACCTAGGAAATGGAGCGCGAATACTGCTCCCTCAAAGAAGACGAAAAGGACTAGGACCGCGTCCTGCACGAGGCGATGAAAGCGGATGTTCGCGTTCTGTTTTTCCACTATACTTTGCAGCGATACTGTTCCCATGGCCCTGCTACCCATAATAACGGGGTATTTTCTTATCCGCCCGGCATCCATGTGGAGCAGCACCTCTTCAACTTCCGCGTAGGGAGTGATGCTGATGATTGGCGAACTCATGATTTTTGCCGCGCGCATCTTCGGACTGCCGCCCTTGCCAAGATGGCAGGTAATATCGTGACCTGTAATCATTCCGATAGGTTTTCCCTTGGTGCAGACAATGGCCATATCTTCCCCGTATGCCAGAAGAACTTTCGCTGCCTCTGCAATAGTTGTGGATTCTTCCACCAGGGGCGCCTCTTTTTTCATCACGTCCGCGACTTTCATCCGCCCTTTTTACCATTTCCAGATTTAAAAACGTTTGCATCAAAAGATATAAAAACAAACCGCCATCACGGGAACATGCGGGCCCGTGGTCTAGCGGTATGACGTCACCTCGACACGGTGAAGGTCACCAGTTCGAATCTGGTCGGGCCCATTACTTTCAATCTTTTCTTTCCCTCCTCTTCGTGCACGGAGGCAATGCCTCCGGCATCCTGAAAACGCTTGGCGTTTTCATGAAGTCGGCAAAGAAAAGCTTGACCAAAAGAAAATGCCTGCGAGGCGGGTTGGCTTTTGCTTCTCAGGGTTGCATTTCTCATTGTATTTTTATTGACTTTTATTCTCCGAACTTCCAAAAACAATAAACATAAAAACACCCATCGGCAGGACATTGCAATGAAGCTCAAAGTGAAAGACATGGACATCTCTTCCGGAGGGTCGCTTATCGTCGTTCTCAATGCATCTGATGCTGCCAAGATGGACATCCACACGCTTGATAGGATAAAACTCCAGAAGGACGGCATCATTGAGACGGCAACAGTGAGCATTGCCGACAACGGAAACGTGGTGCGGGAAGGAAGCATCGGAGTCTTCAATGAGACGCAGAAAGAGCTTGGGCTGAAGAACGGCGAATTGGTTGCCATCACACTTGCACGAAAGCCCCTCTCCCTTGCATATATCCGCAAGAAGCTTGATGGGCAACGGCTCAACAAAAGTGAGATTAATCAAATCGTCTGGGACATTGTACACAACAAGCTCAGCGACATTGAATTGACCTATTTTGTGGCTGCCTGCTACACAAACGCCATGACCATACAGGAAACGGTGCTTTTGACAAAAGCCATCGCGTCACATGGCGAGATTTTGAAATGGAAGAGATACCCTATCCTTGATAAGCACTGCATTGGAGGCATTCCTGGAAATCGGACAACCATGGTTCTTGTGCCCTTAATGGCAGCTGCCGGCTACACCCTTCCCAAGACCTCATCGCGATCCATCACCTCTCCCGCAGGTACCGCGGACACCATGGAAGCCCTCGCGTGCGTCACATTTTCAATCCAGGACATGAAAAAAATAGTCAACAAGGCTGGCGCGTGCATGGTGTGGGGCGGCGCCTTGAAACTCGCCCCAGCCGATGATAAGATAATCCATGTGGAAAAACCCCTGGATATTGATGCGGAATCCCAGCTTTTGGCATCCATCATGGCAAAGAAATACTCGGTCTCTTCCACTCACATCCTCATTGACATTCCCGTTGGCAAGGATGCAAAAGTGAGGAATGCGCACGAGGCGCGGCACCTGAAAAAACAGTTTGAAGTCATAGGAAAGAAACTTGGGAAGAAAATCCGAGTCATTATGACCAACGGAGAGCAGCCCATTGGCAATGGCATCGGCCCTGCGCTTGAGGCGCGGGATGTCTTATGGCTGCTCAAGAGGGATCCGCGCAGGCCCCTTGATTTGGAGAGGAAATGCCTTGTGATGGCCGCCGAGATGTTTCGCATGGTTGGGATCCGGAATGGAATGGAGCGCGCAAAGGAACTCTTGGAATCCGGCAAAGCGTATAAAAAGATGGAAGAAATCATCAAGGCGCAGCTGGGAAAGGAGATCCCTCCTGAGGATTTGCGCCTGGGCAAATTCACAATTGACATCAAGGCCATGAGGAATGGCAAAGTGAAAGACATCGACAATATCATCATTTCACGCCTCGCGCGCATTGCCGGCGCTCCGCTGAACAAAGGTGCAGGATTGTATCTGTACAAGCATATCGGCGATTCGGTAAAGAAGGGAGAACCCCTCTTCACGATTTACTCCGAGAACAAAGAGAAACTGCGTTATGCGCTTGAGCTTTTGAAGGAGCAATCTTCTTTTAGGATTTCATGAATTTGAACATTTTCACTAGTATGTCTTCCCCTATTTCTCTTCCACCAAGGAGTTTAAGCACCAAGCCCACAATCCTTCGGATTGGGAGAACTCCTTGTCACTCCCGCATATCGCGCCAATATGGTGGATGATGGAAGATACATGGCGCAGCACACACCATCAGCAAATAGGGAAGACATCCATGGGGAAAATCCTTCCTTTGGAAAAAAAGACAAGAACGGATCAAGTGAACTTGGCTCTTGGAAGGCATACATCACGATAGGCCTTGCTGAATAATACACAGCCCCGGCGGGAAGGATGGCAATGCCAAGCTTTATCCCTTCGGTGACCAGAGTTCTCCATTTTAATTTCTTGTTATCACAGTATTTTTCCCTATTCCCACGCACTTCAAGATAAAAATAGATGAATGGGGTGAGAGCGATCTGCACTCCTGTTGAAGCCATGGAATTGAGCAGCGAAGAATCTGCCAATAGGTCGGAAAGCTCGGTCGCACCCGCACCCGCAGCGATGGTTGCAAGCGTCGTAATCCCCATGTTTTTTAAAAATCGCCAATCTCCTTCTTCCATTCCAAAGTGGAAGAAAAATAATATTATAAACCTATCCAGAATATGGCATCAAAGAGCATAAGAGAGCACCCATGTTCATACCCCTAACCGAGCAGCCCAGATTCCAATGCAGCGCCTGCGGGGAGTGCTGCTCGCACATACGGGGATTCATCCCTTCGGAGGATAGGAAATTCATCGAGGAATTCGCCTTTGGGAAGCTTCCCGTGGTGCAGCTGGTTCCAGTTGAGCGCATGACCTTTCCCCTATGGGACTGGGAGGCGAAGAGATTTGAGGGGTGGAGCGATGAGATAGGGAAGGATGCCCGCATCAAACCATTGCGCGCCATCCTTG
This sequence comes from uncultured Methanosarcinales archaeon, assembly GCA_964438385.1. GTDB lineage: Archaea > Nanobdellota > Nanobdellia > Woesearchaeales > GW2011-AR4 > GW2011-AR11. The sequence goes on from CAYTKI010000032.1 coordinate 3,718, forward strand.
ACCTTAACTCCAATACGGCAATCATCATGAGCTATTTCATGGAGAGCGTTGGCGATGCGTGCCCGCTTCTTGAGAATAAGAAATGCTCCATCTACCACACCAAACGCGCCTATGTGTGCAGGCTCTTCCCTTTCAACAAGAGCCCATTCTCCTTTTCCGGAAAGGCAGTTCCTTCCCAACTCTTTGGGGAGTGCGGCGCAATGGAGAAACTGCTTCCTGCACTGCCAGAGGAGCTTAAGGAGCTGATTCCTTTCCTTGAGCACGCATTTCCCGACGGCTCGTTTCTTAATGCAGTGCAAAACGACCTCATCATTGAGTGGGCGAATAGGATAATCATTGACCTGATGAAGGCAAAGAAAATTCGGCCGGCGATGAACCTGCCCTACGCAGAGCTTTTGGAAAGAGTGGATAGGGCAAGGAAGATTGATTTCACTGATTTTCTGGTGGAGTGCGGCCACCTGCAAAGGGAAGAGATGGACGCTCTCATTGGAAGGTTTGATGAAAACAGCGAAGCGAAAGAGAAGATTGCGCCGTTTCTTCCCGCAACCTTTAAATAATATCCCCCACTCTTAACAATTGTTAACTTCAGGAGACAAAGGATACTTTTAAAAAATACAAGAGGAGACTACTATCCCATGACTGAGCAGCAGCAAGAGCAAAAAGCTAAACCAAAATTCCAGATTCAGCACGATAGGCCAAACTGCATCGGGTGCGCGGCCTGCGCGGCGATTGCCCCAGACTTTTGGATTATGAGCGAAGATGGAAAATCAGACATTGTGAAGAGCACGATGCGCGAAGATGGCTGGGAAGAGCTTGACCTTGATGAGAAAGATTATTCCCAAAATAAGGAAGCCGCAGACTCCTGCCCGGTGAATGTGAT
>CAYTKI010000033.1:0-11449 GCA_964438385.1 uncultured Methanosarcinales archaeon
CTGCTCTGGTTCGGCATTGATGAGCTGCTTCACCCTGAGCTGTGGATCGGCTTTCTTCCCTCATGGCTTCTTCCTTTGCTTCCTGTGAATGCGGAGGCATTTGTCCTTGCAAACGGGATTGTGGAAATACTCCTTGGATTATTGCTTCTTTTCGGGTGGAAAACAAGAATTGTCGCCGCAGTGGCATTTTTGCACCTGCTCGCAATCTCGCTTTCTGTCGGCTACAATGATATCATGATTCGCGACCTTGGCCTTTCGGCGATGGCGCTCTCGCTCATCTTTTCAGGGGCGGGAAAACTAAGCGTGGATGAAAGAATGCTATCTTAAGCTAAGGTTTATCGTCTTCCGCAAGCTCCTCCTTCAACTCCTCCTTAACCGCAAGAGTTATGCCAATTTCCCCAAACGCAACTTTTTGCTCCAAATCAACCTTTCGCTGCTGGGAGAGATGGAGAAGCGGAATGAAAGTATGCACCTTATCCTCCCGTGATTCGGATGGCAAAAGATTCTGAAAGGTCAATCTCCCCATGGGCTGTGCGCCAAAAAAAACCCTGATCTTGCCATAGATATCACGGATAAGCTCTGTAATGTCCCTTGACTTTTTATGCTGGGCAAGCGGGGCAGGAGGCATGTGGTTGTGCACCCGCCTATGCTTCACTTCCAGGGCCTTCTCAAGAGCCTTCACCAGATCAAAAATAGATACCTTCCGCTTCCTTGGCTGCGGAGTCCTTGGGATAAGGGAGATATCGCCCATATCTTCCCTTGGGTAGGGGGCAATCGGCTCTTCAAAGAGAAGGTCATCAGTTGATTCCTCTCCCCGAATTAGCCTATCTAATTCGCCAATGTCCTCATCCACGAGCTTGCTGGACTTGAGCTTGAGCAGGATCGCAGCCGCAAGCAGGACTTTTCCTGAGAGCCGAAAATCGTGATCCTTAAGATCCCGAATGAGCTGGATGTAGCGCTGTGCAATAAGGGAGATATCAACATCCCAAGGGTCCATCCCTTCCTTTCGCACAAGATCATAGAGAATTGTCTGCCAGGTTATCTCATCCCCCTCCGTGAGAAGCGAGAAGATGCGGTCGACGTGCCTGGTTTCAAGCATAGTGATTTTTAGACGAGGGAGGTATATAAAACTAATGGGAGAATGCGAAAAATAAGGCGGACAAAACCTTTTTATACGCTCCAGTGGTCTCAAATGAATGCGGGCCCGTGGTCTAGCGGTATGACGACACCCTTACATGCCTCGAAGAGAGGTGTAGGTCACCAGTTCGAATCTGGTCGGGCCCACTATTTCCTTTCAACCTTTTCTTCCCGCTCGCCTGCGGCTCGGGAAAGATAAGCTTGACCAAAAGCTCTCGAAGAGCAAAGCTCTTCGGAGCATTGAAAATGCAAAGCATTTTTAAAAGAAATGTCCGCAAAACGGGCTGGTAAAAAGAAAAGGGGGAAGGTCCCCTAAACGACAATGGCAAAATATGTTGCATTTCTTCGCGGAATTAATGTCGGCGGTCATAAGATAATCAAAATGGAAGGGCTTGCAAAGATATTTTCTTCGTTTGGGTTCAAGGATGTTGCAACCTTCATCGCGAGCGGCAATGTCATCTTTGAATCAACTGAAAAGGATTCCAACACATTGCGGAAGAAAATAGAGGACGGCCTTAAGAAAAAACTTGGCTATGAGGTTGTGACCCTGGTTCGGACAATCGATGAGATTTCTGCGCTTGCGGCACTTGATCCGTTCAGGAAAACAAACATTAAAGGCATCACAAGAACATACATCACGTTTCTTTTGGAGGAGCCGGATGCCACATCCGCAAAGGCCATCATGGAATTGTGCAGCGACATCGAGGCGTTTTGGATAAAGGGTACTGAGGTGTTTTCGATGGTTCGGAAGGATACCTCCAAAAAGCCGCTCTTCTCGAATTTGATGATTGAGAAGAAACTTGGCATGAGCGCAACGACAAGGGATTCCAATACCCTCGAGAAGATTTCCGCGCTTTATGGAAGATAATTACTTCCGCACGAGAAGCACCCATAACTCTTATAAATAACGGAAAATCCTCAAAATTAACGCGCCAGTAGTCTAGTGGCTATGATGCTGCCTTGCCAAGGTACCCGGAGAAGTTCGGCACCACGTGAAGAGGCTGTGACCCGGGTTCAAATCCCGGCTGGCGCATATTTACTTCTGATGAGTAGTAACAAATTGATGAAAATGTGAATTATTTTCTTCGAAGGAATTCTTTTGGAGTGAGAATTTGAATATTCTCAAATGATTTTTGAATTATCTTAAAGGAGTTTCCTTCCCAGAAAGTGGAGGAGACTAAGACATTAGTATTTACTGTTATTTTCATTGTGCGGCTTTTATTGCCTTGTGGACAAGGTTTACAACATCTGATTCCTTCATTTCCATTTTCTTAGCTTCTGCCTTGAGAGGGCCCGTAATGCTTGCAAATGTCTCAGAAGTAACTTTCTTTATGATGGAGGTGTCATCGTTCATGGTCTTTTTCTCACTGATTGATGATTTCCTTGACGGAATCAAGAACTTCCTTGGCCAATTTCAGGAGCTGGCTGTAGAGTCTCTCTTCCATGAAAAGCTCAGTCCCATACTGGAATGTCTCTCGAAGAGCAACTGATGCCATTTCCTGCCTTGTGAGATCAATGGAAGAGATTTTGTCAAGCATCTCATTGCTTAACCCTACTTTGTTCTCTTCAATGAGGCTGCGAACCAGGGCAACGGTGCATTCCTGGTTTCTGCTCTCGTATCCATGCTTTGCGGCGATGGCAAGGAGGCAATGATACATGGAATAGAAGGCCGTGCTTGCGCTGATGTCTGAAAATCCTCCTTTTTTGAGATATTCGGTTGCGTACAGATAGTGCTTGGCTTTCTCAAAGTGGGCAAGAGCCTTTGCCTTGTCCGGCTTTCCGTGGGTGAGGCCGCGATGCGTTCCGGACTCCTTTACCTCCTTCTCTGCCTTTTTCAGACACCAATCCAGCTTATTGCTCGCGTGACTCATTGTTGCAACACTTCGATAATGCTCTCTTCGCCAAATGCGACAATCCCCTTGAGGGCATTAAGCAATGGCTTGTCCTCCTTTTTAATGTTTTTTATGATGTCTTCCCTATTCTGGAACATGGGATGGATGCGCTTGGCTGAGATCTGGTTGATGTGATCAATCTCATTTTGCAGGGCAGAAAAGCGCTTGCTGTCTGTAATGAAGAGCACGTCAATGTCGTTTGCTTCTTTGTGCTTTCGCAGAACAGAGCCAAAAAGCATGGCGGCATCCGCCTTCTTGATCTTCCTGATGTCATGGAGCCATGCCTTAACATAGGGATGGGCGCTTTGTGCTTCCCTCATGAGCAGAAATTGAAGGTATTGCTTCACATAGCGGTTGCCCATGTTAAGGCGAAAGAAATTAGCCTTGCCCATCTCCTTGGAGATAAGAATTTCTTCCTCTTCCAGCCTTTTGGCTATCTTAAGCGCACCCATCCTACTAATCTCAAGGTGTTTTGCCATGCTATTTGCATTATAGGTGTTTTCTGGGCTTTTGAAGATTCTAAGCACCATTCTCATCTCATTGTCTGTGATTTCCTTCATGTAAACTCACAATTTACATATGTAAACTGTAAGTTTATAAACTTTTTGGCAGTTCTTGGTAAAGTCCCGTTCTGTTTTTTATCCTGCAATTAAATTAAATGTAAGGCCAAAATAACGATATTTAAATTTTGTATTGAAAATGTAGTGACGATTTCCAAATGAATAAAGAAGTTTTAAATAGAAGCAATCCACATTGGATTTGTAAATGAGATTAAGCCTCTAAAGTCAGTCAAAATTGAGGGCAAACCTAACCATCATCCCTCCTGCACGGCTGGCGCATCTTTTTTTATTTTTCTTTTTCACCTATAAATTTTCTGGAACAAATTGTCCATATACTTACCAAAAATAAAGAATTTTAAGGAGAAATTGGCAGCTATACTCACGGACAAAATCTATTGGGCAATAGTTGTCCGTTCGTAATAAGTAAAAGGCATATTCATACTCACTATCGTTCGTAGATTTCAATCAGAGATTGAAATTATTGCTCAAATTTTTGCGCCTTTTACTATATAATGAAGAGCAATAGTTCTTAATGGAAATGGCATTGCTCTCCTGATAAAGTGGAGCTTATTTTTTATATATAGCGGAAGACACAAGTTTTTATACAAAATTGTTGTGTCTTCCTGATATAGTAACTGACTACTATTGTTCAAAAATTTAGGTCAGTTACTATATTTCAAATGCGCTCCACTATACATTAATAAAGGATTCCCAATCCCATTCCTTCATGCAATATAAGAACCTCGTTCTTGATCCCTTCCAGGAAGATTCAATTTTCGCAATCGAACAGAACAAGAGCGTCGTAGTCTCCGCTCCCACGGGCTCCGGAAAGACATTGATTGCTGATTACATCATCGGCAAGTCCCTTAAGGATGGGAAAAAAGTCATCTACACCGCTCCCATCAAGGCGCTCTCAAACCAAAAATACCGGGAATTCTCGCAAGATTATGGGGAGGAAAACGTCGGTCTATTGACCGGGGATATCTCCAAAAATTCAGGAGCGCCAATAGTCATTATGACAACTGAAATCTATCGTAACATGGCGATTACACGGGATGCGTCCCTTGCGGCGCTAAGCTATGTCGTCTTCGATGAAATCCATTTCATCAATGATATTGAGCGCGGCTATGTCTGGGAGGAGTCCATTATCTTCTCGCAGGATCATGTGCGATTTCTCTGCCTCTCCGCGACAATTCCAAACGCGCAGCAGTTCGCCGACTGGATCTCTGCCATCAAAAATCATGAGGTGATCGTTGTGAAGCACGAAGAGCGCCCGGTTCCCCTCTACAAGTCATGGTTTGACGCGGAAGCGGGAATCACAACCCTTGAGCACATACGGGAAATCAAGGATATTCCCCAAGATAAGTACATCCGCGGAAAAACTCACCATCGGAACGCAAAGACAAAAGCCCCTTCGCATGTAGATCTGGTCAAGGAGATCACTGATAAGCTCCCGGGATTCTTCTTTGTCTTCTCACGCCAGAAATGCCAGGACTACGCAGGCGAGCTTTCCCAAAAAAACCTCTTTCCCTACAACCAGGAAATCTCCACTTTTATTCGGGAGAAACTCTCCACTGCCCCTGTTGAGATAAACGATCTCAAGTCAACAAAACTGCTTCGCCAGACCCTTCCCCAAGGCATCGCGTTCCACCATGCGGGACTTCTCCCCATCATCAAAGAGATTGTTGAAGACCTTTTTGCGAAAGGGCTCATCCATGTGCTTTATACCACAGAGACCTTTGCCGTAGGCATCAATATGCCCGCGAAATCAGTCTGCTTTGATTCGCTGCGCAAGTTCGACGGCATTTCTTTTCGCTATCTCAACTCCAAGGAATACTTCCAAATCGCAGGAAGAGCGGGGAGGAGAGGCATTGACAAGGAGGGATTCGCTTATGTCATGATAGATAGGAGGGATTTCAATTACTCCCTTCTCAAAAGCATCACCGATAAGGATGTACTCCCAATCAACTCCCAGTTCCGGCTCTCGGTCAATACCGTGCTCAACCTCATCAAGCGCCATAACCAAGAAGAGATTGATGTCATCCTCTGCAAGAGCTTCTACACCTACCAGAAATACGGCGTGCGCTTTGATCAGGTCGCAAAGCACCTCTTTGCCTTCAAGTTCGAGGCGATGAAAAAAAAGCTTATCAAGATGCAGTATATCCAAAATGATCGGCTCACTGACAAGGGCGAATTCGCCTCCCACATCTATTCGGATGAGATACTCACCTCAGAGCTTTTCGCGACCTCATTTTATTATCACCTTGATGAGTACCAAATCCTTTTGCTCACCGCTGCCATCTGCTATGAATTCCGTGAAAAAACAGAGTTCTATCAGCAGTTCCCGACAAAGCACCTCTCTGATCTAAGAAAAACAATCAAGCGACATCACGACCTTGAAAAGGAGAGGAGATTTCGCCACCTTGAGGAATTGACTTCGCTTGTCCACCCGTGTTCCGATGGCAAAAGCGTGCTTGAAATCATGAAGAATACTAATTTATTGGAAGGGGACCTCATCCGCTTCTTTCGGCAGATGCTAGATCGCCTGGGGCAGATTCGGAATGCCACACGAGACCTCAAGCTTGTCGGCATGTGCAAGGGGTGCGAGGGAACAATCCAGCAGTGCCTTAAGGATATTGACGCGGTGTGATTGGATAAAAACGAAGAATTCTTTGAGATTGCCTGAAATTTATTCCAGTTTTTTATCGGACATTACGTCATGCACCTTAATCTTGAAACTCAGGTCTTTCCCCGCCATCGGATGGTTCAGGTCAAGTGTGATGTGATCCTCTGTGACCTTGGAGATGAGCGCAGGCATTTGCTGGCCTGTTGGCAAAGTCACCATAACCTGCATGCCTTCCTTGGGCTCAGAATCTTTTGGCAGCCCTTCCCTTGGAACCTCTGAGAGAAGGTTTGGATCGCGCTCACCGTATGCTTCCAATGCCTTGATGCGGAAGGATTTCTCCTCCCCTTTCTTCATGCCAATGATGGCATCATCAAAGCCCTTAATAACATTGCCAGCTCCCGCCTCAAACTCAAGCGGCTCGCGTCCATCTGAGCTGTCAAAGACCTCTCCGGAATCTAATGTGCCGGTGTAGTGGATGTGGACTTTGTCTCCTTTCTTGATTGTCATGGAATTCACCTATGAAATTTTTGTGAGGGGCGGTGCAGTCCTTATTTAAGGTTTATGCACCAACATCAAAATTTTTGGGCTATACAGTGGTAAGAATGTCTCTGCAATAAAAATTTACCACTTAAAAATAGAGTCAAAGGGAAGATTTAAATATCCTTGAGTTTTTCTTCTCTTATGACATTTAATGCAATGCTTCAAGGATCGAGGGATGTTTTAGTGGTGCATATCAATAATAACGCCATACCAAAACTTTATCCAACAGATTTACAAAATGCAGCTAAACATTTGACCGATTTGGGCTATTCCATTATCGATATATCCTGTATGTGCGCCCAAGGGGAGCCTTTTAATGGTTTGGCTGATGGCGTTGATGTGAGGATTCACCCTCCTACAGGCAAAAGGCCGGAAGAAGTGTCAATTGACCTTAAAACGGCCTACCCTAATGCCACATCCATAGCAGTAGGGGTGCAAATTCATAGAATGTTCTATACTGATCTGGGGGAAAAGCCGATAGATTACTTGAATGTGCTGGGGAACCAATTGAGTCCTCATGCCCTAGGTGCTCTCCATAGTTTAGGAATCAATAAAATTGCCGACCTTCCATCACTGACCAAATCTCGACTTGGAGCCAAAATAGGAGTTGGTAAACTAACTCTTGATGAGGTCGTCAATAGCGCCGCAAAAATAGGTGTGATCTTAAAGGATTAGTGAGTTTCAAAGGTCACTTTCATTCTCAAGATAATGAACGGACAAAAAGCAAGATTTATATGCCGTATTTCTGCCCCTTGACCTGTCGGGCCCGTGGTCTAGCGGTATGACGTTACCTTCACACGGTAAAGGTCACCAGTTCGAATCTGGTCGGGCCCACTTCATTCTATTAGCATGGGAAAGAAAAAGAGCGCTAAGAGGATTTCAAGAGTGCCATTCCGTTTCTTTCGGCGTGAGCAGTAAGGGCTGCAACTGCCACATCAATTGAAGGGTGGCCTTCCTCGGGATAGAAAAAGGGGTCTTTCGGAGGTTTAGGCTGTGAAGAGGAGTTTTGGCTTTGTTTTATCTTTTCTGCATATTCCCGGATTGCCATTTGGTACGCAACCCTAGCCTCATCTTCTGTTGAGAGCAATCCCCAGTACACAATCCCCTTTTCTGTATTGGGAGAAATGCGCGCTTGGTATCCGAAGATTTTCGGCTCTTCCGGTTCACTCTGAATCACGGGCTGATAGACTTCTACCCAACGTTTGTGGAGATTGTCCGGATGGCCTGGCTCAGAAACCTTCACTGGAAGCCGATAAGAATGTACTTTATCGTATCTGTTCATGAGGGGAGTAAAATGTCACGATTTATAAATATTTCCTCGCGATTTCAGGGGAGATGCGCCAAAGATGGAGCCACTGGACAAGTGCCCACCGAAGTTTTATAAGTTAAATCTTGCCCCCTTAGTCCATGCCCTTCAATCTCATCTCAAATTTCTCCCCGAAAGGCGGCCAGCCAGAGGCGATTAGGAAGCTCACTTTTGGCTATGGGAAGTATCCACGGCAGACGCTTCTTGGCATTACAGGCTCGGGAAAGACCTTTGTGATGGCCAATGTCATCCAAAAGGTGCAGAAACCAACGCTTGTCTTGGCGCATAACAAGACCCTCGCTGCTCAACTCTACGCCGAGTTAAAAGAGCTCTTTCCCCACAGCCGCGTGGAGTATTTCATCTCCTATTTCGACTACTACCAGCCCGAAAGCTATATCCCGACATCCGATACCTACATTGAGAAGGATGCCACGCGAAACCCGCAAATCGAGCGCATGCGCCTTAAGGCAACGACCTCACTTCTCTCCCGTGATGATGTCATCATTGTCGCCTCTATCTCCTGCATCTACGGCCTTGGCGATCCAAAGGATGCGAAATCCATGTCGCTTGCCCTTTCTAAAGGAATGAAGATAAAGCGTGAGGAGATTGTGCGAAAGCTTGTTGAGATGCAGTATGAGCGCAATGATTCGGCGCTTGAAAGCGGGAAGTTCCGGGTTCGTGGGGATCGCATTGATGTCATTCCCGGATATGATGAGCAGATTATCAGGATTGAGCTCTTTTCAGGTGAGGTCGATTCCCTCTCGGAAGTCCATCACCTTACCGGTGAGAAGATTTCATCCGTTGATTCGCTGAAGATCTTTCCTGCAAAGCATTTCGTGGTTCCTGAGGAGAAGCAGAAGGAGGCGCTCATTGCCATCCGAGAGGAGCTTGATTCTCATCTTCCAAATCTTGGCCCGCTTGAGGCAGAGAGATTGAAACGGAGAGTGAAATATGATCTTGAGATGATTGAGGAGCTTGGCTATTGCACGGGGATTGAGAATTATTCGCGGCATTTTGATGGGCGAAAGGTTGGCGAGCCCCCTTATGTGCTCCTTGATTATTTTCCAAAGGATTTCCTTCTCATCATCGATGAAAGCCACCAGTCGATTCCCCAGGCGCATGCGATGTATCATGGCGACTACTCGCGCAAGAAGAATCTTGTGGATTTTGGGTTTAGGTTGCCGTGTGCTTTTGATAATCGCCCCCTGAAATTTGAGGAGTTTGAAAAATACTTTCATCACGCTATCTTTGTCTCCGCGACCCCCGCAGAATATGAATTAAAATCATCCCGGCAAATCGTTGAGCTCATCATCCGCCCAACAGGGCTAGTTGATCCTCTGGTTGAAGTCCGTCCAATTGAAGGGCACATCAAGGATTTGCTCTCTGAGATTAGGAAGACAACGGGGAGAGGGGAGCGCACTCTTGTGACAACACTCACCAAGAAGATGTCTGAGGATCTCACTAATTTCCTTTCGGGTGAGGACATCAAGGTGCGCTATCTGCACTCCGAGATCGAAAGCTTGGATAGGATTGAGCTGATTAGGCAGCTTCGCTCCGGCGAGTTTGATGTTTTAGTTGGGATCAATCTTCTTCGTGAGGGGCTTGATCTGCCCGAGGTGTCTTTTATCGCTATTTTGGATGCGGATAAGGAGGGGTTTTTGCGGGATGAGAGGAGTCTTATCCAAACCATTGGCCGCGCTGCGCGAAACGTGAATGGAAGGGTTATTTTGTATGCGGATACCATTACCAAGTCTATCAGGGGGGCAGTCTCGATTACCGGGAAGAGAAGAGAGGAGCAGATCGAGTATAATTTGGCGCATGGCATCACTCCAAAGACCGTTGTGAAGACCATAGCGGAGAAGACGCGCGATATCAAGGGTGTGAAGCATATTCCAAAGGAGGAATTGACCAGGCAGCTTATCGAGCTTGAAGCGCAGATGCGCGTTGCGGCCGAGAAGCTTGACTTTGAGAAGGCGATATCGCTTCGTGATTTGATTGCGGAGATGAGGGGGGAGAGGTAGTTCGTTTAACAGTTAAGTTCGATAATTTTTAGTTGCTAAACGGCTGATAGGGGGACATTTCTAGGACAAATGGAGGGAGTTCCTACTTTTTACCCTTATCTTCTAACTTTTTTTTCTTTTCTGGTTCAGAAAGATAGTTCTCTGGTGTGGAAACCTTACGGACGCTTTGCTGTTCAAGTTCTTTTTTTGCTACACCCGCAACTATTCCGCCTTTCTTTGCTGCTTCTTTATTTTCAAGAAAACCTTGAGCATCTTTATCTCTTGCAATTCTAGTAGTGGATGCTTCGCCAAGCATGTTAAATATAAGTTCTAAATCATCCATATGGTCCCGTAAGTTTTCATTTGTGAGTCCCTTAAATTTCTTGTATTCGCTTGGAGTCATGCCAAAAGTAGCTTTTGAAATCTCTGCAGTGAGAATTGCGTATTCTATTTCTTCCCGCACTCCTCTTTTCTTCCATTCACCCGTCAATTCATCTCTTATTGCAATTCCCCTGACTCTTTTTTCAATCCAATCTTCAGAATAGCCTTTTGCTTTGTATATCTCTTTCATGCGATTTTGGGCCAATTCCGGGTTTTCTATTTCCTGTACCCTCTCATAGCCAACTTGAGCTAGCCATTGCTTGAAAGGCTCTGCCTTAGGGGATGAGATTGATTGTATAATTCTAAACATATTTTTGGTATTGGCACAGTCTGTAAGCCTTAATTTGCCATCATCCGCCATTAATTTCAACTGTCCGATTTTTTCGGACACTTCAAAACCTTCCCCTATTAGCTTGGTTTTTAAGTCAGACCAATACTTTCTAGTCCTATCAGTTTGTGTCAATGCCCCAATTATATCAACTACAGAGAACCACCATTCATCGTTAAACCAAGTCCTTCTAATTTTCTTGCCTTGGAATACTACGAGCGCATTATCTTTGTCCATATTTTTCCCCAGAGTTGTTTAGAGGGATATCCTCAAATTCAAAATTAATCTTATATTTTTTAAGTGTAACATTATTAAGGGAAGATACTGCAAGTTTTAATCCTTCTTCAAAATCATGAGCAACAATTATACCCCTCACATCGGCATCTTTTATCTTATTTTTTACTTGTGAAATATATTTTAAAATTTGCCCACAAACTTTTTCAGTTGCGATGCCAGCTTTAAGCTCTATCACTACAATTTTTCCATCTTTATCCTTTGCAAGAATGTCAATTATACTTCTAACTTCGCCAAATTCAAAAGTAACTTGTGATTGTGGAGAAGATAATCCCCGTTCAAGTTGTTCTAAATTCTTCATTAAATTAATTTCTAAATCCTTTTCAAGAGAAAGAGATGTTACATCTTCATAGTTGTTGGATTCTTCATTCATTTCAACAGGTTC
>CAYTKI010000034.1:0-82848 GCA_964438385.1 uncultured Methanosarcinales archaeon
GCTTATGGGTGTTGGGGCAATTGTTGGCATTCTCATTATATTCGCAGTTGTTCGCGCCACAACTCCTGGCCCCTATGATAATTTTGCAAAATGCTTAAATGAAAAAGGGGCAGTGATGTATGGTGCAATGGGATGGTGCAAATACACTCAAGGCCAAAAAGCGATGTTCGGCCCTTCCTTTAAATATATTAATTACAAAGAGTTTACAGACTATCCTCAAGATAAATACGGCGATATCGAGAAAACACCAACATGGATAATCGATGGGAAAGTGTATGAAAACGCCCAATCATTCAAGAGACTAGAGGAATTGACTGGATGCTCCGTGTAGCTGTCACACTATGGTTAAAGGTTGACGTTAAAGTAAAATGACAACAACAAAACCAGTTTTTGCAGGGCTATTGGTGGCATTATTTCTCATTGGCTGTTCAATCTCTCCCCAAGAAAGTTCGCCTCCTTTGCTTTCAGCTATTTACAAAAATATGTCCGTTGATGAGCTCAATGCGCAACTAAAAAGCAAAGATTTCACTTTGATTGATGTCCACATCCCAGAGCAGGAGCACATCAACGGCACGGATGCGTTTATTCCGTATGATGATATCGAAAACCAGCTTGACAGGCTGCCAAAGGACAAAGATTCCAAAATTGTGCTGTATTGCAGGACAGGGAGAATGAGCGAAATAGCAGCTCAAACATTGGCGGATCGTGGTTATACCAACGTGTACAATGTTGTAGGGGGCATAGTGGAATGGGCGAAAAAAGGATATGAAAAATAAATCCTATTGCGTAATATTGCGAAAATCCTGTAAGCCTTCAAGATATAGCAATTTTGAGGTGAAAAACGTTGTAAGGTGAAATGATAATGATTGGTGGAGTTTCGCTCTATGGATGGATTTACATAGTTGGCCTATTATTGCTATGCGCTTATTTCCTGTATTGGATGTTTAAGATCAATAAAAACAAAAAACTTACTGCAGTTTTTGCCGGTACACTCTCTGGCATCCTTCTGTTCCTGATTTTTGGAATGGTAAGTGCCATCATAAAAAATCCAGTTTTCACCAGAATGACTCCTTTTGGCTCGTTTGAAGTGTTCTCACTGGCAATGACCTCCTTGCTATTGGGCGTTTATATTGGGCTAGCGCATTATGGAATGGCAGCCAAAAAAGACAATGTGTGCAACACTTCAGCAACCACTGGCGGAGTGTTTGGATTTCTCACTTTTGGATGCTCAGTATGCAACAAAATCCTTGTGTTCCTGCTCGGATTTACGGGAGTTTTGATCTATTTTGAACCCATTCGTCCATACCTTATTGCAGTAAGCACGGCGTTTTTCCTTTATGCCATAGTTTTGAAATGGAAAGCAAACACACAATCATGATGGAGAAAATTCATTTAAGGCAGGTTTTTGCTTGTTTTGATGGAAACGGCACTATCGAATATACCTAGGAATGCTACGCAAGATTTATATATCACATTTACAAAATACGTAAAGGTACGCAGCCATGAAAACACCGCTTAAAGAGCCCTATAGTACATATTTTGGCACACTTGCAAACCAGTTTCGGATAGACATCATCGAAGCTCTTCGAAAAAAAGATTTGAATGTGACAGAAATCTGCAAGGCAACCGGATTCAAGCAGCCAACCGTCTCGCACAATCTTAAGCGGTTGCAACATTGCGGATTCGTGTTCATGAAGCAGAATGGCAAGGAGCACTTCTTTACACTCAATAAAAAGACCATCAAGCCAGTGCTTGAATTGATGCATTTCCACACATCGAAATACTGCTCAAATGTGTGCAAGGAGGGAAAAACATGGTAAAAATCGCATTACAGGTCAAAGGCATGCACTGCAAGAGCTGCAAAATTATTGTTGAAGAGGCACTGCAGGACATCGGCGCAAAGAACATCTCAATTTCAATTGATGAGAAGAAACAAATGGGCAGTGTCAATGCAGAGCATGAGGACAAGAAGAAAGTCATTGCAGCAATCGAAGGCGAAGGCTACAAGGTGAATGCATGAACACCAGATTATACTGCCCAGACATCGAATGCGAGAGCTGCGTAAAAGTCATAAGCAGAGCTCTCTTAATGACGGAGGGGGTAACATTCCATTCTGTAAAAGGAAATACCATTGCAATCACCCATGACGAAGACAAAATTTCCGTTCAGAACCTCATCAACCTCATTAAGCACAAGGGCTATCGGGCATCAAATGAGCCGTTCATCAGGAGAACTCTCAAGGAAAGATGGCATGACTTTAAGGAGAACAAAGGGAAATACGCCATCGAATACACCATGCTCAAGTATAGCCTCATTACCCTAATTCTTTTGTTCGCCATTGAATCAGTTGCCCAGTTTGCAATTATCAAAGATGCGATCTTTTTGCAAAGATATGGATGGTGGGTTGGGTATTCTAATCTTATCATTGTGAGCATTGGCGCTGCAATGTGGCATCTCAATGCATATCGCGCCAACATAACATCCATGACGGGAATGATGGTTGGGATGACCTTTGGTATGCAAACGGGAATGATTGTTGGGACAATCATTGCCTCAACCAATGGATTGTTTGTAGGCGGCATGACGGGAATGATTGCAGCTACGCTTGTCGGGATATACAACGGCAAATGCTGCGGCGTTATGGGTGTATTGGAAGGAATGATGGCAGGCATCATGGGAGGGCTCATGGGCGCAATGGTTGGAACGATGTTTTTTGCCGACCGCATATTACTACTCATGCCCGTATTCATGCTGCTCAATCTCATCGTGATGTGGGGGCTTTCCTACATGCTCTATGAGGAAGTGGTCGAGGACAAAGAAATTCAAAGGAATCCACATTCGTTCATCTCTTTTGCAGGATGCTGCATAATTGCAATTGCACTCCTCATTGCGATAATGATATTCGCCCCAAAATCAGGGCTTGCAAGGGTGTTTTAACAATGAAAACAACAAAGAACATCATGGTATTGTTGATATTGTCTATTGCGCTCGCGCTTGCAGGATGCAGCACTAACTCACCTCAGCAAGCACAAACAATAGAGGGGGGCGCCGTTTATGATGCGGAGATGAAGGATGGCGTTCAGGAGGCGATATTAAGCTGGGGAAGATTCAACTATGCGCCTGAGATTATTAAATTAAAGCTTGGTGTCCCTGCGAAAATCATCGCAGATACAAAGAGATTGACAGGGTGCTATCGCGTCATGAAGGTTCCGGAATTGAATCTTGAAAAGCACTTTTCGGAAAAAGACAATGTCCTTGAATTCACTCCCGCAAAATCCGGAACATTTCCTTTCGCATGCGCAATGGGCATGGGCAGGGGGACATTGGTAGTGGAGTAAACAGATGAGGGAAGTCTTCAATAGACCGTATGCAATTTGGATTGTTGGCATCTTTGTAGTCTATATGGCTGCCAATGTGCTCATATCGCAATTCTATGCAACAGCAAGATACATTCCTTATTATCTTGACACGATAAAATGGGAAGAATTGTTGCTCAGTTCCCTTCTCTCCCTAACGATTGGCATGTTAATTGCGATCAACAGCGTTTATTCCTACATTAAATTCCAAGAAAGGAAGAACATTGGAAAGGAAAGGACAATGACCTGCGCTGCAGCAGTCGGAGGGTTTGCAACAGGGATATGCCCCGCGTGTGTTGCAAGTGTCTTTCCGCTTATCTTTGGAATAGTCGGCGTATCGTTCAGCTGGGCGGCTCTGCCGTTCAATGGCATGGAAATCCAGCTCCTCATGATAGTTATCCTTGGCATATCATTGTATTTTTTGAAGAGGAAATAAAATGACAAAAACAATCACACTTGCAATCGGCGGGATGCACTGCGCAAGCTGCTCTGCGCTCATAACCAAGAGGCTTCTCAAGACTCCGGGGGTCATCGAAGCGAATGTCAACTATTCGACAGAAAAGGGAACTGTGGTCTATGATGATGCTGCATCCAATGAGCAAAATCTTGTTGATGCCGTGGTGAAACAAGGCTATAGCGCATCAATCGCAAATGAGCATTCGGCAACCGAGCATGAGCATCACAAAGAGATGGAATTCTCAAAAGTGAAGAGGCTTCTTCTCATCAGCATCATCTTTTCAGTCCCTGCGCTAATCATCGGGATGTTCTTCATGCAAGATGGTATGCTCTTTGTTGGCAGCGAGATTCCTTATGCGCAATTTTTCCTCTTTGCGTTGGCAACCCCTGTGCAGTTCTATGTGGGATGGACATTCTATCGGGGAGCATGGGCAACGCTTCTCAATAAGAGCGCATCTATGGACACTCTTATCGCTCTTGGGACAAGCGCTGCATACTTTTATTCCGTCTATCTAGTTTTTGCAGCGGGAAGCGCCGAGCAATATTTTGAGATATCATCGGTGCTCATCACCCTTGTAATTTTCGGGAAGTTCCTTGAGGCGCGGGCAAAGTCGAAGACAAACGCAGCCATCACATCTCTGATGAATCTCTCACCAAAGAAGGCCATTGTGGTTCGGAATGGGAGGGAGTTGGACGTTTCTGTGGAAGAAGTTATGGTTGGCGATGGTATCCTTGTCAAGCCAGGGCAGAAGGTTGCTGTCGATGGAATTGTTTTGCGAGGCGACTCCTCAGTTGATGAGAGTATGCTCACTGGAGAGAGTATCCCTGTGGAGAAGAAGAAAGGTGATATGGTCATCGGGGGGACGGTCAACAGGCATGGCAGCTTCACATTCCGGGCAACAAAGGTTGGAAAGGACACTACCCTTGCGTCCATTATTCGGCTTGTTGAGGAAGCTCAAGGAAGAAAAGCGCCCATCCAGAGGTTTGCCGATGCCATATCTGCATACTTTGTCCCTATCGTCATTGCCAT
Organism: uncultured Methanosarcinales archaeon; assembly: GCA_964438385.1. Taxonomy (GTDB): domain Archaea; phylum Nanobdellota; class Nanobdellia; order Woesearchaeales; family GW2011-AR4; genus GW2011-AR11. The sequence goes on from CAYTKI010000034.1 coordinate 4,843, forward strand.
AGCATCTCTCACCTTTGGCGCGTGGTATTTCATCTTCAAAGAGCCGATATCCTTTGCGATGCTTACCGCCATTTCTGTTTTGGTCATCGCATGCCCGTGCGCATTGGGACTCGCAACACCAACTGCCATCATGGTCGGCACAGGCAAGGGCGCAAAGCAGGGAATACTCATCAAAGGAGGAGATACGCTTGAGAAGGCCCACAAGGTCTCTTATGTCATTTTTGATAAAACGGGAACGCTCACTGTTGGAAAGCCCAAGGTTACTGATGTCATTGCGTTTGGGAAATCAAATCATAATGAGGTATTATCAATTGCGGCAGCGCTTGAAAAATCATCCGAGCATCCGCTTGCAGAAGCAATTATCACAGAGGCCAAGAACAGGAAGATAGTTACCTGTAAAGTGAGCAATTTCAAGGCAATTCCGGGACATGGCGTGCAGGGGACTATCGGGAAAAAAGCATTCTTGCTTGGCAGCAGAAAACTCATGAAATCGGTGGAAGTTGCTTCCTTTGCAAAGCAGATGGAATTGCTCGAGAGCAATGGAAAAACGCTCATGCTGCTCTCCGATGGAAAGAAAGTCCTTGGCATGATTGGTGTTGCCGATACTGTTAGAGCAGAATCAAAAGAAGCGGTTGCGATGCTGCAGGAGCAGGGCATAAAAGTCTACATGATTACTGGCGATAATTCACGGACTGCAAAGGCGATTGCATCAGAGCTTGGAATCAAGAACGTCTTTGCCGATGTGCTTCCCAATGAAAAGGCATCCTATGTCAAGCAGCTGCAGAAGGAAGGGGTGGTTGCGATGGTTGGAGATGGCATCAATGATGCTCCGGCACTCGCGCAGGCTGACATTGGAATAGCGATGGGATCAGGCACAGATGTAGCGATGGAAACAGGGAACATCGTCTTGATGAAAAACAATGCCCTTGATGTGGCAAAGGCGTTCAAGTTGAGCAGAATGACCATGTCAACAATCAAGCAAAATATGTTCTGGGCGCTGTTCTACAATATCGTTGGAATTCCCATTGCTGCCGGAGTATTGTACCCATCAACTGGCTGGCTCCTTTCCCCCATGATTGCGGGCGCGGCAATGGCGCTAAGCTCGGTAAGCGTTGTTTCCAATTCCATATTGCTGAGTGCGAAAAAAATATAAACGGCGCCAAACGCATCCGTTCCATGGTGAACATCCTTCTTGTCGGCAATGGCGCGCGGGAGCATGCGATAGCTGAAGCATTGGAGAGGAGCAGACATTGTCCAGACATTTATGCCTATATGCAGTCAAATAATCCCGGCATTCTTGCGTTTGCCAAGGGCGTTGAGTTGGGAAGCTATGCCTCTGCGGAGGACATCGCGTTTTTCGCTAAAAAAATGAACGTTGAATTCGCGATAATCGGGCCTGAGGAGCCGCTAACGCATGGCGTTGCGGACGCGCTTGAGAAGGTAGGCATTCCCTGCATCGGTCCAAAGAAAGCGCTTGCGCGGCTTGAAAGCTCAAAGTCCTTTACCCGCCACTTGATGAAGAAATATTCCATCGAAGGGAATCCTCTATTCGAATCATTCACCAAGGAAACTTTTTCCACTGCACAGTCCTTTGTTCAAAAAATGGAGAAGTTTGTTGTGAAGCCGGATGGGCTCACAGGGGGCAAAGGCGTGCAAGTCCAGGATGATCATTTCAAGACCCGAAAGGAGGGGCTTGCCTATGCTAAAGAAATCCTCAAGACGCATCCTGCTGTTGTCATCGAAGAAAAGCTTGAGGGGGAGGAATTCTCTTTGCAATGCCTCACCGATGGAAATACCGTTGTTGCAATGCCTCCTGTCCAAGACCACAAGCGCGCACTTGAGGGGGATGTGGGCCCAAACACCGGCGGCATGGGATCTTATTCTGATGCCAACCATCTGCTGCCTTTTCTTGGGAAAGGAGATGTTGAAGCCGGTCTTCGGATGACGCAGAAGATGTGTGATGCGCTTCATAAGGAAACAGGGGAGCGCTACAAAGGAGTGATGTACGCCGGCCTGATAAAAACCAAGAACGGAGTGAAATTAATAGAATACAATGCGCGGTTCGGAGACCCTGAGGCGATGAATGTGCTGCCGATTCTTGAGATGGATTTTATTGATGTGTGCAGGGCAATCATCGGCCAAAATCTTCATACGGTCCCCCTCACATTCGCACACAAGGCGACAGTGTGCAAGTATGTTGTTCCCATGGGCTATCCGGACACGCCTGCGAAAAACGAGAAGATAGAGATGGATGGGGAATGCGATGCCCTTTTCTACTTTGCCGCGGTGGATGCCAAGGAAAAGGGAATGTACACCACATCTTCCCGTACGATTGGAGTTGTTGGCGTTTCTGATACCCTCGAAGATGCAGAGCGCATCGCAGAAGAGGGATGCTCCCATGTCAAGGGAAACTTGTATCATCGAAAAGACATCGGGACAAGGCAACTCATCCAGAAGAGGATTGATCATATGAAGAAGCTTGCGCGCGGCTGATTCAACATGCCCATTGAACTATACACCCCCAAGGAAAAGAAAGAAAAAATAAGGCAGGAGGTTCTTGAACTGCGGGACTCATTGAAGAAAGAGGAAATCCTTGAGCACAGCGAGCAGATTCGGAAGAAATTGTTTGTCCTTGACGCGTTCTCAAAATCAAGGATAGTGATGTTCTATGCCTCATTTCAGAGCGAAGTGCATACACACCAGATGATTGCTTTGGCTCTTCTCTCCAAGAAAGTGCTGCTGCCCAAGATGTCGCAGCAGGAGATCATTCCTTCCCTGATTTTGAGCATGGAGAATCTCTTGCAGAGTGAACATGGGATCCTAGAGCCGATTGATGCATTGCCGGTGAAGCATTCAACGATTGATTTGGTGATTGTTCCGGGAATCGCTTTTGATTCCTTTGGGCACCGCCTAGGATTTGGAAAAGGATACTACGACAAGTTTCTCAAGAAGGCGACGCATGCGGTGAAGATAGGGCTTGCGTTTGATTTCCAGGTCGTTGATTCACTCCCCTCTGAAGCGCATGATGTCGCGATGGATATTGTGGTGACGCCGACAAAGGTTATTCTGTCAGGACGGGAAAATAAATTTTAATATATTATTTCTTCCCAATGAGCACCATGCTGTTTGAATAAGTATCCCTGCCTTGGGCATAGTCATGCTTCATTGCCTGCTCATTGTTGTAGCGCTCAAGGAGGATGAGGTTTTTCTTTGGGAAACTATCAAACAATGCGTATTCCTCCCGAGGCGCGCCATATGCGATGCCGAAAACATAGCCGTCTTTCCTTAGCAGGGAGATTACCTTCGCAAAGAACTTTTTTGGAGAGTAAGTGGACAGACCATGCTTAATTTGGCGATACTCTGGAAAAGGGTGGATGAGAAACACCATGTCATATGTTCTCTTTTCCTTCAATTGGAAAACATCGAGCGAATGATACAGCGCCCCTCTTGGCACCCTTGGGCAAAGCTGCGCTCCAAGCGGATCGATGCCAACCAACCGCACGGTCCGCTTCCCCTTCCCCATCTGATATGACTTGAGAAACTGCTGCAATGCTTTTGCATATTCCCACCTGCCCGCGCCGATATCAAGAACTGAAATCCTGCGGGGGAGGGTAATTTTCGCTTTTTGGAAAAATTCTTTCAGAAGTGAGCATAGGATTTTATTCCCGTTCATTTGGCTGCCCGAATTCCTGAACTCTGCCAGTGATATTCTGCTTCCTGAAAGCCAGCTTCGCGCAGCTGCTTTTGGATCCTTGGATAGAGCAGTTTTCCCTTGGTCTTTTGCGGCTGGGGGCAGTAATGGTAGAGGATTCCTCCACTTTTTAGCACCCGAAAGAGCTGCTGATGGAATTCCGCAGAGTACAACTTAGGCGCATAGCTGAGAGTAGGCGGGTCATGGATAATTCTATCGAAAGTGTCACTTTTCATGGCCTTAATCTCCTCAAATATATCTCCCTGGGTCAACTGGATTTTTTTATTAGTGAAGAGCTCCTCAGAATAAGGGTTGTACTCCGCAACGCGATGCACATTGGGATCAGAATCAAAGGTGAGCACTTTTTCCGCCTGCTGTGCAGCCATAATCGCCGTATAGCCAAGCCCGCAGCAAGTGTCGAGTACGATGCCCTTGACTGGGCTGATTTCCCTGATTTTCAATTCTGTATCTTTTTTTGGGGTTGTGCGCGTGTGGCGGTGCATGGGGGTAGATGAAAGAGTGATAGTTGGCCAATCTGCTGTTGGAAAGAGCTTATAGTAAAAATTAGTCTCCTCTGAGAATAGGGAAACCTGCTTTAGAGCATTGCCATCAACAAAATAGACTGAATCTCCCTTCACTTTTCTCAATGCGCTCTTGCTTAGTGCCTGGTTTCCAAGTATGACAGAATCCTCTTCAATGAGGACAGTTGCCTTGCTTTTGCCCAAGTCCAATGAGAGGGCAACCTCTCCTTTTGGGCTGTGGAGAAGAAATGATGCTTCCCTTAGGGTGAGAAGTGGGGGGATCATGGTGGAAGTAAAGAATGGGAAAGAGGATTTAAATTTGTGGGTTAAGATGAGGGGTTAGGATATTGAAGAATATGGAATTCATTGGTCACCCCTTTCAAGACTTTTAATTCCATTAAGAATTTTTAATTCAATTAAATATTAATATAAGAATATTCTTTACCTTCTTCATCCCAGCAAGATTTCAAAACAACAAGAATAAAAAAGGTGATGCGGATGGACAAATGCAGCATGAGAGCACAGGCAAGAGATCTCTATGGGCTTCTTGAGCAGGTACGGGATTTGGGACCACACTCAGAAGCGCAAAAGATAGAGCAGCAATTGAAGAAATTTGTGATGAACCCGGAAAACCATGAGCAATTGGCAGATATTGGAAAAGAATTGGAATGGCTTGTAGATAATGGATGACAATTTAATGCAACCCACATTCATTTAAATTATATTAGAACATATCTATTTCAATACATCTCTTTTATTATATATTTTTCAGTCAAAAAAATGGCAAAGATTTATATATCGAAAATGCGAAGATACCTTTGGGTGATTCCCTAATGGAAGACGTACAAAAACTATATGCAATGGTTATAGGGGCGGTATTGGCTCTGGTAGGAGTATTGGGATTCTTCATGAACCCCATTCTCGGCCTGTTTGGAGTGAATACTTACCAAAACATCCTCCACTTAGTGGGTGGTGCTTTGGGACTGTGGTTTGGAAATAGCGGCAGTGGCAAGAGCTTCAATATGTACTTAGGAATTGTAAGTGCTGTTGTTGCTGTGCTCGGCTTTATCCCTGCAACTGCGACCCTTCTGTTAAGCTTGTTGGGCATTAACCCAGCCATTACCTATCTTCACGCCGCGATTGCGCTCGTGAGTTTGGGTGTTGCTTACGGAGTAAAAGAATAAGGGCATTTTGCCCTTCTTTTTTTCTTTTTTTCATGATTTCTTTTTCTTTTCGCGAATTCCTTAATGCGGTAGGCATCATCTTGCTTGCAACAGGAGCGTTTGCTGGGCTGTCAGTCCATGCTGTTCATATCGGGGTGCACCCTGGTTATCATAGCCATGTGCAGGAAATAACAATAGGCATCCTTCTCATGATAACTGGGCTTGGAATATTAATCCTCAACAACAATGCCTTTAGGTGGCAGCATTCAAGGGGAATAGGCAAGCGGGCTGCCAATAGAAAATAGTGCCTGGCTTATTTAGGGAGGGTATGTTCTGAGCGCGCTTGCAGTTATATCTAAGCCCTCCACACACCCCTGCTTCTATTGCTTTGGCGCGCGATAACACTACGAAAGAAGGTTTGAAATGCCCACTATGATAAGATACACTCCAACAAGCACGGCAAGCAAGTCATGGTCTATGAGGATGATGATTCCAAATATCAGGGCAAGGATGCCGAGGAGTTTTTTGCTTGTTTTGCCCATTTGAGAGAAATATTGTGCGGGAACTTTATATTTATTTGTATTGGGGATTTCGCCATCGATTAAGGGCTGTCATATAAGCAACATGATCTTCCCCTATTGAAAGGGCGTAAGGAACTGCTGATATATAATCATGAGGGGAAGGAGGCACAAACACTGTCCAATGGCCACTATTTTCCTGAGTAGAAGGTCTTCTAGTAGTCACCAAAAGAAAAATGTCAAACACCTCCATTCCAGTAGGGGTCACATTGAGTTGTCTAGTAGCACGAAGAATTTCATTCCCCCTTCCAAAGAAAGCTGCAATTTTTGCCGGAACTGGTTCATTTGTTAAAATTCCTCTTTCAACCATGCTCAATACTCCTCCATCGCCTTGATTTCCAAATCATCCATCTGAATGCTCGCGATTGTCTCAAAGAAGTGCTTCGCCAGCTGGGCATTTGTGATGAGGGGAATATTGAAATCTATCGCCTTTCTCCTGATAAGATAATCATTTGTCAGCTCATCGCGCTCCAGGGATTTTGGAATATTGACCACCAAATCAATCCTTTTTCCTGCAAGGTAGGTGAGTATATTGGGCTCTTTTTGCTCATTTGGCCAATGCAAGGTGAGGGAATCCACTCCATTCTGGAGAAGGAAATCGTGCGTCCCAGGAGTTGCATACAGCTCGTACCCTTCTTCCTTCAGTTTGCGAATGCTTCCCAAAAGATCTGCCTTGCTCTTCACTGGCCCAGTGGAAAGCAAAATGCCCTTTTCCTTTGAGGGAATCCTGTATCCAACACTGAGCAATGACTTCAGAAATGCCTCTTTCAAGTCCATCCCTATGCAGCCAACTTCTCCTGTGGATGCCATCTCAACTGAGAGCACAGGGTCAGCTCCCTTCAGCCGCGAGAATGAGAACTGGGGGGCCTTGACCCCTACATGATCAAGGTCAACAGTATGGTATCTACCTGAGATATCCTTGCCCAGCATCGCCTTGGCCGCAAGCTCAATGAAGTTGTAACCTGTAACTTTGCTCACAAATGGGAAGCTGCGGGATGCGCGGACATTGCACTCGATAACCTTAATCTCGTTCTCTTTGGCTATGAATTGGATGTTGAATGGGCCGGTTATGGAAAGCCCTCGCGCAATTTTCTTGGAAACATCTTTCATGCGGCGAACAGTCTCCATATAGGTAAAGTAAGGGGGCAGCACCATGGTGGCATCCCCTGAATGCACACCTGCATTTTCAATGTGCTCAGAAATGGCATAGATCTTGACTTCTCCATCCTGTGCGACCGCATCTATCTCTATCTCCTTTGCGTCCAGAATATATTTTGAAACAACAATCGGATGCTCCCTTGAGACATCCGCTGCCTTTTTGAGGTACTCTTCCAGCCGCGCTTCTTCTGTTGCAACGCTCATTGCCGCACCGCTTAGCACATAGCTTGGCCGAATGAGAACAGGATAGCCGACTTGGGAAGCAAACTTCTTCGCTTCCTCAATAGAGCGTGCTTCCATCCACTCCGGCTGGTCAATCTTCAGCTCATCACAGAGCTTTGAGAACTTGTGGCGGTCTTCCGCTTTATCGATGTCCAAAGGGGATGTTCCGAAAATCTTCACGTTGGCAGCATGGCATCTCATGGCCAGCCTGTTTGGTATCTGGCCGCCCATGGAGATAATAACTCCATCCGGGGCTTCTTTTTCATAAATATCAAGGATCCTTTCAAAGCTCAATTCATCAAAATAGAGCCGATCGCAGATGTCATAATCAGTGGAGACTGTTTCCGGGTTATAGTTCACCATAATGGTCTCGTAGCCCTCCTTTTTGAGGGTATTTACAGTGTTCACGGCGCACCAATCAAACTCCACGGATGAGCCAATACTATAAGGCCCGCCGCCAAGCACCATGGCTTTTTTTCCCGGGACAAAAAAGATATCATCCTCCTCACCTGAATAAGTGAGATAGAGATAATTAGTCTTTGCAGGGAACTCTCCCGCAAGGGTATCTATCTGCTTAATTGATGGGAGAATGCCATGCTTTTTTCTCAATGAGCGTATAACCATTACATTGCCATTGGCATCCCCTCCCCTGAAGAGCGCGCGCGAGATCTGGAAGTCAGAAAAGCCAGCGATTTTTGCTTTTTTCAGCAGGGATTTGTCCAATGAGTCCAGAGTGTTCGCTTTTAATTGGCATTCAATATCAATAATATTTTTGATCTTATGCAGAAACCACTTATCTATCCTTGTCAATGAGTGGATTTTCTCAATGGAATAGCCGCTGCGCAGCGCCTCGGCAATCGCAAGCATCCTCCTTTCGGTTGGGTTTTCGAGTTCCTGATCGATGTCCTCTATTTCGACCTTGTTTGCGCTCAGTCCGTGCAGGCCAACCGCAAGCATCCGCAATGCCTTCTGGAGCACTTCCTCAAAGGTGCGGCCTATTGCCATCACCTCACCCACCGATTTCATCTCCGAACCCAGCTCAGTTGAGACGTTTCTGAATTTCTTGAGATCCCATCTGGGATATTTGATCACTATATAATCAAGCGCCGGCTCAAAGCAGGCAGTTGTGGCTTGGGTGATGGAGTTCTTAATGTCCGGCAGCGCATAGCCGAGGCCAAGCTTTGCCGCTACAAACGCAAGCGGATATCCTGTTGCTTTTGATGCCAACGCTGAGCTTCTTGAGAGCCGCGCATTGACTTCTATTATGCGGTAGTCCTCTGAATGAGGATCCAATGCATATTGTATATTGCATTCCCCAACAATCCCGAGATGCCGAATGAGCCGGATTGCGATTTCCCGAAGCTTATGGTATTCATTGTTTGTGAGCGTTTGGGAAGGTGCGACAACGATACTCTCCCCGGTATGGATGCCCATGGGATCGACATTTTCCATATTGCATACCGTGATGCAGTTATCATAGCAGTCCCTCACGACCTCATACTCCACTTCCTTCCAACCCCCTAGATACTCCTCTACTAATATTTGCGGAGCATAGGAGAATGCTTTTGTGGCAAGGGCATTCAACTGCTCTTCATTCCTTGCAACACCTGAACCTAGGCCGCCCAAGGCGTAAGCGGCTCTCACCATCACCGGATAGCCGATTTCTTTTGCTGCCATGAATGCAGCCTCGGCTGATATCACGGCTTTGCTTTTTGGCGTAAAGAGACCAATAGCGCGAAGTTCATTTGCAAACAATTCGCGGTCTTCGGTGAGCTTGATAGCCCTTACCTGCGTTCCAAGGACCCGGACATTGTTTTTCTTCAGGACCCCCATATCATCCAATGCGACGCCGCAATTCAGTGCAGTTTGCCCGCCGAAACTCAGAAAGATAGCATCCGGCTTTTCCTTCTGGATGATTTTTTCTACAAAGAAAGGAGTTACCGGCAATAAGTATATCTTATCAGCCATCCCCTTTGATGTTTGGATTGTCGCTATATTCGGATTTACCAATATTGTGGAGATTCCTTCTTCCCTTAATGCCTTAAGGCATTGGCTTCCCGAATAGTCAAATTCCCCTGCTTCTCCGATTTTTAGGGAGCCAGAGCCCAGCACCAGGACTTTTTTTGGTTTTTCTAACATCTAGAGCTTCCCCCACTCGCTTAGGAATGTGCCACAACTATCTTACAAGTATTTCTGAACATCCAATATAGTTGAGATGATAGGAAAACTCTCCCCCTGATGGTCAATATCCCCCAGGTACAATGCAGTCATGCCAAGCGCTTTTGCCCCTTCCAGGTGCTGCTGATGATGGCTCACAAAAATGCAGTCTAGGGGCTTCATTCCGAGCTTGTCTGTGACCGCCTGATAAGACTCTTCATCCGGCATTCTGGCCTTTATTTTATCGGAGATGATGATTGCGGCAAAATTCCTGCTTAATTTATTATGGTCCATCACGTGCTCTGCCCATCTACTCACATAGTTTCCGAGGATTGCGAATTTGGTCTTTTGAGGATGGTTTTTCTTTATTTCAGAAATGTGGGTTCCCAGCTCTTTGTCCCTTATCTGCTCGCCCTTCATGTATTCGGTATCTTCCGCCCCTGTGATTGGCTTTTCGCAGATCTTTGCGATCTTTGCATAGTACTCTCCAAGCGATAGCTTTCCCTCAGTAAGATGGAGAAATGAATTTTTCCATACATCCATGAATTCCCTGCTCCATGGCTCACCGAATAATGCCGCTACCCTCTTGCTCCTCAACTCATTGCCGTTTGCAGAATCCACGACAATACCATCATAATCAAGAATCACCGCTTTCATGGTCTCACCATCCTCATAAACTCATCAAATAGGTATTCTGCATCAATTGGGCCGGGCCGTGCTTCCGGGTGGAACTGCACGCTTCTGAAGGGGAGGGTCTTATGCCGAATGCCTTCATTGGTGTTATCATTCGCGTTGATAAAATATTCCTCCCATTCATCGCCTAATGAGCCCATATTGACAGCAAAACCGTGGTTTTGGGTTGTTATGATACATCTTTTTGTCCCTTTTTGGATGCAGGGCTGGTTTTGGGATCTGTGCCCGTACTTTAGCTTATAGGTGTCTCCGCCTGCGGCTAGGGCTAGGATCTGGTTTCCGAGGCACACGCCGAAGATAGGTTTTCTTTGTTCCATTGCCTTTTTGACGTTTTTAATGGTTTGCCCGCACATTTTCGGGTCGCCAGGGCCGTTTGAGATGAAGAGACCATTATAGTCTTCTTTTGTGAAGTCGTAATCGTAGGGGACTCTTTTGACCATTGCTCCTCTCTTTAGGAGGCAGGTGATCATGTTGTTTTTGAGGCCGCAGTCAAGCATGATAATCTTTGGAGGGTTGGGATATGTTTTTGGCATATATTCCATTGGTGTTTTGATTGAGACTTGCGAGACCAGATCATTTGTGTTGGGATCGTAGAATTCGATGTCTTGCCCTATTATTATCTTTCCGAGCATCGCGCCTTTTTCCCTTAGGATCTTGGTGAGCTTTCTTGTGTCAATGCCTTCAAGAGCTGGGATGTTCTCGCTTTTTAGCCAGTCTGATAATGACTGTTTTGCGTTCCAATGGCTGTACTCTTTTGAGTATTCGGAGACAATGAGGGCTGAGATGTGGATTTTGTCTGATTCAAAGTTTATGTCTATGCCGTTCTCTTCTAATTTTCCCGGAACGCCGTAGTTGCCAATCAGGGGGTAGGTGAGCGTTAGTATCTGCCCCTTGTAGGAGGGATCGGTCATTGCTTCGGGATAGCCCACCATTCCGGTGTTAAAAACTACTTCGCCCGCTACGGATTTTTCCGCGCCGAATGAAATACCCCAGAACTCTGTCCCATCAGTTAGAACTAATTTGCCGATTGTACGCATATTAAAAAAAAGTAATAGTCTCAATGGGTTAATAAGGGTTTTGGTCGGGACTTGCACTCTGGAATTGAAAAAAATCTATTTAAGCTCCCCTTTCATCCGCAAAAACTGCTCCTTGGTCATGGTCGCGCCCTTGAGGCAGGAATTGATGATGATATTTTGCTGCCTCGACCAGTTCACATCATCATGGGTTCGGATATATTCCGCCCACTTGCGGACAAATTCCATGCGTTCCTTGTTATTCTGTTCAATAAAACCCATCTAGCACCATCCCGTATTTTTTTATGAGGCCCAAATCAAGATGGTCTTTTGCGACCATCCGAAGATGCTCTGCATCCTCCCTATCCTTTTGGGATTTAAGTATCTTTTCCTTAAAGGCGATCTGAAGCTCCAAGGGGGAAATAAAAAACACATCACTTCCAAAGTCAACTGTGAGCTTTTCCCTCAGAGCAAGCTCTTGGATGCGGTTTTTGATGAACTTAAGCTCCATGTTCGGAATGGCCGTGTTGGTTTTGGCAAAGCGCACGGGGAGACCCTCGTTAAGATAATCAAGAATATCCTCCAACGATTCTGTGTTAAGGCAATAAAAACCGGCGCGCAAAAGATCGGAAACCATGGCACCGAGAACATGCTTTTCCATTTTGGGAATGAGGACATCAACATCCTCACTTGAGCGCGACCTGCCCAAGAGGATGGATACGTAGCCGCTCACGAGTACGTAGGATGTATGCTTCCTTAGGACAATGATGAAGCCGAGCGTGAATTTATCTAGTTCGGATAGTTCTCTCTCGATGATGATACTTCCTTTTTTGAATTGCATCGGCAAGGAAGGAGAAGTGTCGTATATAAATCTACACCACTCCGCTCCCCACCCACACCCTACACCTTTAAATATCCCTCATTTTTACCCCAGCCTTTAAAGGTTGGGTGAAGAACTATGAGTTTTATTGATACCGCAGTCGCCTATGTCGGCGCTCATTTCGTGTGGTCAATCGCAGTGATTGGCATCCTTAGCATCGCCATGTCCTTTTGGGTGGCAAAGCAGGTAAAGAAAGCAGAAACAGGAAACGCGAAGATGCAGGAGATTGCAAAGGCAATCGAAGAAGGCGCGATGGCGTTTCTTGTGCGTGAATACAAGACACTAGTGTGGTTCATTCTCATCATGGGGGGAGTTATCTTCTTTTTCCTTGATAACGCGGAAACGCCTGCAATAAACGAGGCGCCCTGGACTGCTTTTGCGTTTGTATTGGGTTCAGCCATCTCCATCCTTGCAGGATTCCTTGGCATGAAAATAGCCACCAAGGCAAATGTGAGAACGGCAAATGCGGCACGAAGCAGCATTGGCAAGGCATTTGATATCGCGTTCAAATCAGGGACAGTATTAGGATTTGGATTGGTTGGCCTTGCAGTCCTTGGCATTTCCCTTCTCTATATCCTCTTAACAAAAGTCATGGGCATAGGAACAGCATCCACCATGGAGATTTTGACCGGATTCGCCCTTGGCGGCTCATCAATCGCATTATTCGCAAGAGTAGGCGGAGGCATCTACACAAAAGCCGCCGATGTCGGAGCCGATCTTGTAGGAAAAGTCGAGAAGGGAATCCCTGAGGATGATCCGCGCAATCCCGCTGTTATCGCGGATAATGTCGGAGACAATGTCGGTGATGTCGCTGGCATGGGCGCTGACTTATTCGGATCCGTCGCAGAATCCACGTGCGCTGCCATGGTGATTGGCGCAATCGCCTTTGGCGCAGCAGGATTGCAATCCGCACTTCTCTATCCGCTTGCGGTCTCCGCAGTTGGCATCCTTGCCGCATTGATTGCAGTCAGATTTGTCCGATTGAAGGAAGGGGGCAATGTGGAAGGAGCGCTTAAGAAGGGCCTCACCATCGCATCTGCACTCGTCCTTGTAGCCATGTTTTTCCTCACTGCACTCTGGCTTCCTGCGAGCTTTACATTGTACACAGTAGTCTATACTTCTTCAGGAGTCTATTTTTCACTCGCCATTGGCTTAATCGCAGGCCTTTTGATTGGCTTTGTGACCGAGTACTTTACCTCGCATGCCTACAAGCCGGTGAGAAATGTTGCAAAATCCTCAGAGACTGGCGCTGCAACAAATATCATCCAGGGAATCGCCCTTGGCTATGAGAGCGCTGTGATTCCGGTCATTCTCATTGCAGTGACGGCGTTCTTGGCGTTCAAATTCGCAGGGCTCTATGGAGTTGCGATTTCCGCGATAGGCATGCTTTCAACCCTGGTCATTGCCCTTGCAATCGACGCTTATGGGCCTGTATCCGACAACGCGGGCGGCATTGCAGAAATGTCAGGCCTTCCCAAGGATGTGAGAAAAAAGACTGATGTCCTGGATGCTGCAGGAAACACGACTGCTGCCATCGGAAAGGGATTTGCCATTGGATCTGCTGCCCTCACGGCTCTTGCACTCTTTAGCGCGTTCATTGCCGCATCGGGAATTGACTTGGCAACGGGAGTCAACCTTCTTGATAACAAGGTCATCGCAGGGCTCTTCATCGGCGGCATGCTGCCATTTCTTTTCTCCGCCATGACCATGAAAGCGGTTGCGCGGGCGGCTGAAGCCATGATCATTGAAGTTCGGCGTCAATTTAAGGAGATCAAGGGACTCATGCAGGGAAAAGCAAAGCCAGATTACAAGACCTGCGTTGACATCTCAACCAAGGCGGCCTTGCGGGAAATGATTGCTCCCGGGCTTTTAGTTGTCCTCACTCCCATTGGCGTTGGCGTGCTCTTTGGAATCGAGACCCTTGCCGGAGTGCTTGCGGGTTCGCTTGCTTCAGGGGTTGTCCTTGCGGTCTCCAAGGCGAACGCGGGAGGCGCGTGGGACAACGCGAAGAAATATATCGAGGCAGGAGCTCATGGCGGCAAAGGATCATCTGCGCACCATGCAGCAGTAGTTGGCGACACTGTTGGAGATCCCATGAAGGATACCTCGGGGCCGTCGATTAATATCCTTTTGAAACTGATGGCGATTATTTCGCTGGTCTTCGTCCCGCTTTTTGTCTCGATGAACGGCGGTCTTGGGCTGCTTGGCGGGTATTTGTGAGAAAATTTTATTTTTTTACTAGAATAATCGTGTGAGGTTTTGCCCCAATGCTATATGCAAGACCATTTAATGTCTGATTATCGTATTTTTGGACGCCATAAAAGAAAACAAAAAAAGGAGTGCCTGGAACCTGTACTGGCTCCGAGGGGTTCATTCCCAATTGTTTCAAAAGATATGCCCCAATGCTTTTGTAACATCCCAATAAATTTTCATCTTTAGTCCTCAAGGCGAGCAGCTTTGGTGCGCCAGTGTCAGTAATCCGTGCCACAATCTCAGCAATATTTTTTCCAACCTCCTGTTTTTGAGAATCTGGGTGAACCATGAGCTTATCAAGATAATTATAGGGTACTTCCTGGCCTTGGTTGTTAAATACTTCAGAAAATACTATTCCATAGCCTAATAGCCCCTCATACATTTCTTTTGGCGGTTGAGGGAGAAATTGAACATTTCTATGTTGAGATTGGGGAACTTTCCCTTCAGCAACTACCCTATCCCATGCTAAAACCCCATAGGCAAAATCAGGGTGAATCACCAATCCTTCAAAAAATCCAGGAATCAATCTAGCACCCCTTTGGGAGAGGGCTCTATCTGCGAGATCAGCGAGGTCAGTACAGTCTCGGTTCTGAAAATTTGGCCCCTTCACTATTTCGAAGAAGCGTGTTATTTTCGCCGGGCTTTCTGGGTCCCTTTGCAGTAATGTAGCCATATCTTTGGGAACCCACCGCTACTTTTAAATATGACGACCCATAAGGGACTTTTTAGACAGAAAAGTCTAATATCGGACATTTGTTTTATTTTAGACATTTATTACAAATATTAAACATTATTGTCCAAAAAGAAACATTTATATAGGTGCGGTACCTCTTCCAGCATTAAGCGATGTGCCTTCACGACTAGGGTACCAAACTGGCCAAGGCACAGACGCTTACTTTTCACGGGCTGCATGCAAACGCAGCTTTCTTTGTGGGTTGATGTGTCCGGGGTGATTCTCGACTCGGGCATTGCGGTCCAGGTTTGGCAGTTCAGGAATTTTAAGTGATC
Organism: uncultured Methanosarcinales archaeon; assembly: GCA_964438385.1. Lineage (GTDB taxonomy): Archaea > Nanobdellota > Nanobdellia > Woesearchaeales > GW2011-AR4 > GW2011-AR11. The sequence goes on from CAYTKI010000034.1 coordinate 20,180, forward strand.
CAATAATACTATTCACCACGGGGGTGGTTTGGGAGCGGTTGAATCCGTTTTCCTACAATTATGAATATCACAAAGCTGACTGAAAAATACATCCAGGAGCATCCAACAATTAGGGATTGCCTCAAGAAGGGACTTGTGAATTATTCCGCCCTCTCAAGGCAGATCGCAATTGATCTTGAGCTTGATCCCAAGAAGAATTTTGACGCGCTCCTCATCGCCGCGCGCCGCTATCAGGCGAAAGTGAGGCAGGAAAAATCTTCGCAGGAGAAGATACTCTCCATTCTCAAGCAGAGCAGAGTTGAGATAAAGAATCGTATGGCTGTGTTTGTCCTTGAGAAAAGCGCGCCTCAAAAGACCCTTCTTGAATTTGAGAATAAGGCGAAGAAAGCAGGAGAGGTGTTTCACGTCATTGAAGGAATCTCCGCGATTACGCTGATTACAGTAGAAGAATTCTCCAAAGACATCAAGGCGGCGTTTCGCAACTTCATCATCAAGGAAAACAAAGGCCTCGTTGAAGTCATCCTGAAAAGCCCGAAGGAGATTGAGCAAACCGCCGGCATCATGGGATATCTCTGCTCGCTTTTGGGCGAGAATGGCATCAACATCGTTGAGCAGATGAGCTGCTGGACTGATACTATTCTCCTTGTGCAGGAGAAGGATTTGGGACGGGTGATGGAATTGCTCAAATTCTAGGTAGCGGTAAACATCACCATCATCCCATCCTGCAGATGCTCCGCGATGTGGCAGTGCGCCATCCATTCGCCCGGGTTTGAGATCTCAAGGAGGAGGTCATAGGTCTTTCCAATGGGAATCAGCGCTGTGTCTTTCCACACTTTATTCTCAACCTCTTTTCCGTCAATCGAAAGGACCACGAAGCGCTGCCCGTGGAAGTGAATGGGATGCTGCATAGGGTGCATGGAATTTGGATCGTTTCGCATACGAATCTTCACCAAGTCGCCAACTTTCCACTGATACTGGTTCTCCATGTTCTCCTTTCCGGTCTTCATGTCAATCATCTGCCACTTGAGGGTTTGGTTTGTGGTCGATGGCGTCATCATGGGCATTGGATCCTCATATTCAATGCCATCCTCATCAGCATGCATCATCCTGTCCATACCCTGCATGTTTATCGCAAGCTTCCACTCGACATCGGGGGACTTTTCAAGGTAGGGCGAGAGTGCTGCCATCTCATTTATTGTGGATTCATATTGCCGCAGCTCATTGAAATCAGAGACATGATCTTGCTTTGCCTGTCCTGATGAGACCTTAACTGAGCCGAGAGTGTAGGAACCATAGTGCGTTGAGTGCCTCAGATAGGAAACGCCTTCATTTTCAAAGAGCACATCCACTATATAGCGCTCCGCAGGCCCGATGATGAGCGCATCTGCGAAGAACTCATGCTCATAGTTACTAAGATCGCTGCCGATGACCTTCATCTTCGTTCCCGTGAAGGAAATCTTAAATGGCCTTGTGTTTGCGGCATTGGTCAGATAAAAGCGAACAACCTCGCCCTTCCGTGCGCTTAGTTGGTAATCGGTATCGCCATTGACGAGCATGATGTTCCCGAACCTTCCCATCAGCGCATGATTGATCTGTTCTTCCGTGTAGCCAAACACATCCCCCTCATCGATCTTGATATCATCCAAAATGAGAACTTCCTCACGATCAACGGGATTCTCTTCCGCATTCTTTGGCAGCACCCAGATATTGCCATAGAGCCCAAGCTCCTGCTGGTAATCCTCCCGGACATGGGGATGATACCAGAACATTCCCGCGTCAGGAAATCTCAGCTCATAGAGGAAACTCTCTCCTGGCAGCACAGGGTCCTGGGTGATCCCCGGAACTCCATCATTCTTGTTCTCCACCCGAATGCCATGCGAGTGGATCGTCGTTTCCATGTCCAGGTTGTTCTTGAAATAAACCTTGATTGCCTGCCCCTGCCTCACCTTAATGAGGGGCCCTGGGATCTGCCCGTTGTAGCCGAACATGCGCATCGTATTTGCACCGATTTTTTTCTTCACGATATCAGTACTCATTTCAATTGTTTCCCCATCCTTTGGCTCAAGAATTGTTGCGGCCTTTGCGCTTGGGAGATTCTCCACGCTTCTCTTTAGGGGGGTAAGGGGTCCCTGCTGCGCGCCGCCCATCATGCCATGTCCCATGCTGCCCTGAGAAAATGATTGCTGTTGCAGAGGGGCGCAGCCGGAAATGAGAATAAGAACAGTGAGGATTGCGAAAATGGGTCTCATGTACAGAATGGATTATGGATAATATTTAAATCTTTACATATTTTGTAAAGGTTAGAGCCCAACTGCTTAATCTAGGAGATGCCCAAGCTTCTGCTGCTTCACTTTCATATATTTTTGGCTTGCCCTGTAGGTTGGAAGGATGAGCGGGATGCGCTCGACAACGTCCAGGTTGAAGTTTTGCAATCCCTCAACTTTCTGAGGGTTGTTGGTAAGGAGCTGAATTTTTGTGATGCCCATCTTGCGTAGGATCTGCGCGCCAATTTCATAATCACGCGCATCATCCTTGAAGCCAAGCTTCCTATTGGCTTCCACCGTGTCCATCCCCTTCTCCTGCAATGCGTACGCCTTTATCTTGTTGGCAAGCCCAATGCCCCTTCCCTCCTGCCGAAGATAGACCAATGCGCCACCTTCCTTTGCGATTTTCTGAAGGGCTGCGTGCAATTGCAGGCCGCAGTCGCACTTCATTGACGCGAGTGTGTCTCCGGTGAGACATTCCGAATGCATCCTCACGAGCATGGGCTTTTTTTTTGAGGGCTTCCCTTTTAGCAGCATTATGTGCTCCTTGCCATCCCTTCCCTCAAAGACATGAATGTCAAATGTGCCGTAGATGGTGGGCAGTTTTGCTTTTGCCTTGTGAGTGATGATCGGCTTCATTTAGAGCAGTAAAAATTTCCTTTCTTTAAATATTACTCTATTTCAAACCGCTATCCTTCAGAACAAGAATTCCTGCCTCAGCACAATCGTCTGGCTTCTCTCCGGCCCAACAGAGAGGATGGAGATGGGAACACCAATCAAATGCTCAATGCGCTCCATGTACCTAAAGGCAGACTTGGGAAGGTCTGAAAGCTTTCTTGCCCCGCTTAAATCCTCCCACCAGCCATCCATCTCCTCATAGATTGGAATTGCACCATCTAGAACGGAGATGTCTGTTGGGAAATGGGAAAGAAGCTTTCCTTTATGCTTGTAGCCAACGCATATTTTGAGCTTTTTTATGCCGGTGAGAACATCAAGCTTTGTCAGGGCGATAGAATCAATGCCATTGAGCGCAACGGAATATTTCCCAATCATTGCATCAAACCAACCAACTCTTCTCGCGCGCCCTGTTGTCGCCCCGAATTCATTTCCTGCCTTTGCTATCTGCTCTCCGAATCTGTCTTTTAACTCTGTTGGGAAGGGACCATTGCCTACTCTTGTAGTGTATGCTTTTATCACTCCCAATGAGGATTCTACTGCTTTTGGAGGGATCCCAAGGCCAGTTGCGATTGCGCCACTTGTGCAGTTTGATGAGGTCACATACGGATAGGTGCCATGGTCAATATCGAGCAGCGTGCCCTGAGCGCCCTCAAAGAGGAGCTTTTTTTTGGTGTTTAGGACGCTCCATAGGTAAGGAGAAGTGTCCTTCACAAATGGCCTCAACCTATCTGCATATTTTGCATAATTCCCATAAAAATCATCCTTGCCGTAGTGTTCCCTGAGATGCTTCTTGTCCACGAACTGGTGCATGCGCAATCCTTTTCTTGCCGCCTTAAACATGTATGCCGGTCCAATTCCCCTATTGGTGGTGCCGATACTTGCGCCGGATTGCCTATCCATCTCGATGTGAAAAGGAAGGATGACATGGGCGTTTGAACTTATCATGATATTTTGGGACGTTATGGTGATTTTTCCTTTCTCGAGGGTTTCCATCTCTTCCAGAAGGACTTTTGGGTCAATCACAACCCCATTGCCGATGAGCCCTACTTTGTTTTTGCGCAGGATTCCCGAAGGGATGAGATGAAGGATAGTTTTCTCTTTTCCCACAATCAGGGTATGTCCAGCATTGTTTCCGCCGTTGAAGCGGCAGATAATATCTGCCTTCTCGGAAAGGAAATCGATGATCTTGCCCTTCCCCTCATCGCCCCACTGCATGCCGATGACTGCGATTGTGTTCATGGGACTGGTGGTGAAGGAATCATTTATATATTTTCCCCAATAACAAAAGGAAAAGAGGAATAGAAGACATGGCAAAAAAACAAACAATAGGCCTCTTCATCGGGCGGTTCCAGCCGCTGCATAACGCGCACCTGCGTGATATCAAGGAAGCGCTGAGGGAAGTTGATTTTCTCTATATCGGCATCGGCAGCGCGAATGAAAAGCGAACGGAGAAGAACCCCTTCTCGGCACGGGAGAGAAAAAAGATGATTGATGCCGCTTTAAAGGAAGAGGGCATAAGCGCGTATGAGCTTGTCGAAATACCTGATTTCCATGATGATGGGAAATGGGCGGCGCATATTCAAAAAATCATGCCGAAGCCAGATGTTGTCTTTATGGGAAACGCGCAGGCAAGGGAGTTTTTTGAGAAGAGGGGCTATAAGACAAAACTTCTCCCTTTTATTGAAGGCGTGAGCGCGACACAAGTGAGAAATATGATTGCCGATGGGATAAAATGGGAGCAAATTGTTCCAAAGCCAGTAAGCGCCTACATTGCCAAAAACCGGCTCATTGAAAAGATAAGAACATAATAACTACTCAAATATCTCCTTGAAAAAGCCCTTCTTCCCCGACTCTTTCTCAAACTCCCTAAGCAGCTCCTTTTGCCTCTTGCTCAGCTTCTCCGGCACTGCGATGATGGCCTCTGCATATAGGTCTCCCTTACCATTGCCATCAAGATGAGGGATGCCCTTTCCCTTCAGCCGAAAAATTGTATTGCTTTGGGTTCCTGCGGGAATCTCAAGTGAGGCCTTGCTATCAAGCGTAGGAACCTCAATCTCCCCGCCGACAGCGGCAATTGTAAAAGGAAGCGGCACCTTGAAATGCAAATCATCCCCTTCCCTCTGAAAGATCTTGTGCGGCTTTACGTGCACCACTATGTAGAGATCTCCTGGCGGAATTCCCCTCTCACCCGCTTCGCCCCCTCCGCGCACGCGAAGGTTGGTCCCGCTTTCCGCTCCAGCGGGAATCTTGATCTCAATCTTTCGCGCTTTTTTGACAACTCCTGTGCCGTCGCAGCTCCCGCATTCCTCGGCGATGACTTTGCCTTCGCCGCTGCATTTTCGGCATGTTGATGTTGTTTGAAACATGCCAAAGGGGGTGCGCTGCGAGCGCATGCTTATTCCCCTGCCGCCGCACTCCTGGCAGGTCTCAATGGAATTTGGAGTTTTGGCCCCAGACCCATTGCATGATTCACACTGTTCGAGACGGGAAATAGACATCTCCCTCGAAATTCCCGCTGCCGCTTCCTCAAGAGAAATTTCGATATCAGAGCGCAAATCATACCCCTCGCTCTGCTGCCTTCTCCGGGACCTGCCAAAGCCAGCGCCGCCAAAAAAAGTGTCGAAAATATCGTCAAAATTAAAGCCATATCCCTGCGATTGGCTCATGAAATCCGAGAAATCAAATCCGGAGAAGCCGGCCCCTCCCACTCCTTCAGCCGATCCGTGCCTATCATACTGCTGGCGCTTCTTCTCATCGCCAAGGATTGCGGCCGCTTCGTTTATCTCCTTGAATTTCTCCACTGCACCCGGCTCCTTACTGATATCGGGGTGGTGCTGCTTTGCGAGCTTCTTGTACGCTTTCTTGACATCTTCTGCTGAGGCATTCTTGTTGACGCCAAGTGTCTTGTAGTAGTCTTTTGCCATTATGGCATCGCTCCCAGCACAAGGGCGAATTCGTTTTCGATTGCTTTTGTGAATGCAATCTCCCGATCAATCGCGGGAGAGTTATATTTCTTTCTGATGTAGGCGAAGCGCTGCTCTAGTGGCACAACCTGTATATGCTGAATTCGCTTGTCGGCATAAAAAACCACTTTTTCTTCTGTTGTCTTTGGGCAATACGACCTATCATCCAATTTCTCAAGCCCGTGCTTTTTCATCACCGCGGCAACTTCCGGGTAGCCCTCTGCCAGGACAAAATCATGCCCTGCGATGACATGGCTAGGTTTTATCTTCTCGATATCATGCAGCAGCGCTGCGCTTTCCACAAGAGGAATATTTATCTCAACGCCTTTCTTTTGGAGGTTATTGGATAGGGAAACAGCGAAATTGTGCACTGCCCTGCAGTGGGCAATGACATTAGGCGGGGTCTTATTCTTCTCGAGCAGGGCGAGGCATTGCTGATTGGTTGGGATGTTCATGGTATTCTTTTACTTATTGTTGATGTACTTAACTGAAAAGCGCGCCTTGTGCCAACAATGCAGCTCATTAAAAAAATGAAAATAAAAATATATAACATTAAATTTGCGGAAAGCTTAGTTCTTCTTCTCCTTGAACTCAGCATCAACAACTTTCTCCTTGCCCTTGTGCTTTGGAGCGCCTTGCTGCCCATCTGAGCCGCCCTCTTCCGCAGACTGGCCTTCCTTTGGATGCTCTTTTTGGTACTCCTCGCCTGCCTTCTTGTACATCTCTTCAGAAATCTTTGAGAATTTCTGCTCCAGGACCTCTTTTGCGGATTTGATGGTCTCATAATTCCCATCCTTGTCCTTGAGCAGCTCCTTTAGCCCGTCAATGTCTTTTTGCAGCGGCTCAAGCTGTGACTTGTCCATCTTATCGCCCATTTCCTTTAGGGTGCGCTCGTACTGGAAGACCAGCTGCTCGGCATCATTGATAGTCTGGATGCGCTCAATTCGCAACTTGTCCTCTTCGGCGTGGATTTCCGCGTCTTTTTGCATCTTCTTGACTTCCTCATCGCTTAGCTTCTGCGAGGAGGTGATGCGGATGCTTTGCTCCTTTTTGGTTGCGATGTCCTTTGCAGTCACGTGGACAATGCCGTTCGCATCAATGTCAAAGGTCACTTCGATTTGGGGGATGCCCCTTGACGCAGGCGGAATGCCTTCCAGATTGAAGCTTCCTAAAACCTTGTTGTCATTGAACATCGGCCTCTCTCCCTGCGACACCCGAATGGTGACTGCGGTCTGGTTATCCGAAGCCGTTGAAAATATCTGGCTTTTTTTCATGGGAATTGTGGTGTTGCGCTCGATGAGTTTTGTGAAGATTCCGCCCAAGGTCTCGATGCCAAGGCTTAGGGGAGTCACGTCCAAGAGCAGGATGTCTTTTACCTCTCCTGCCAATACTCCTGCCTGAATGGCAGCGCCCTGTGCCACACATTCCATTGGGTCAACCCCTCTTTCAGCCGGCTTTCCAATGTACTCTTCGACAAACTTGCGGACAATAGGCATTCTTGTCGGTCCGCCGACTAGGATAATCTTTCCAACTTCCTTTGGCGAGAGCTTTGCGTCCTTGATAGACTGCTCAAGTGGCTGCCTGCATCTCTTAACGATTGGATCAAGAACCTGCTCGAGCTTTGCCCTTGTGATCTTCATCTGCAGGTGCTTTGGCCCCTCGTGGGTTGCGGTTACGAACGGAAGATTCAGTTCAGTGTCCAAAATAGTGGAAAGCTCAATCTTTGCCTTTTCCGCAGCTTCTGTCACGCGCTGCATCGCGGTCTTATCCTTACTCAAGTCAATGCCTTCTTTCTTCTTGAATTCGTCAAGAATAAAATCCACAAGGGCATTGTCCATATCCCGGCCGCCAAGTTGGGTGTCTCCCGAAGTTGATTTCACCTCGAACACACCGTCGCCAAACTCCATGACGGTCACATCAAGGGTGCCTCCGCCCAAATCAAAGACGAGGATCTTCATCTCCTGGCCCTGCTTATCGAGCCCGTATGCCAATGATGCTGCAGTCGGCTCGTTCACGATGCGCACAACTTCCAATCCGGCAATGGTCCCCGCATCCTTTGTCGCCTGGCGCTGGTCGTCATCAAAATATGCAGGAACGGTGATGACTGCCTTTGAGACGGATTCTCCGATGAACTCTTCCGCATCTTTCTTAATTTTCTGCAAAATGAAAGCGGAGATCTGCTGCGGAGTGTAGTCCTTGCCGAGAATAGTATATTTGCTACTTGATCCCATCTTTCGCTTTGCCCCTGAGATCGTATTTTCCGGATTTGAGACCGCCTGCCGCCTTGCGGGCTCACCAACGAGCAATTGGCCGTCTTTTGTGAATGCGACAATGCTTGGGAATGCCTTGCCATATGCCGTTGTCCCTTCCGCGCTTGGGATGATTACTGGCTTTCCGCCCTGCAACACAGAAGCTGCGGAGTTGCTTGTTCCAAGATCTATACCGATTATCTTTTCCATTTTTTTGTTTTTGTCTGCCATTGTGTTCACCTGTTGAGTTTATTTTTTATTTTTCAATATGCTGTTGTTTTTTTTGGCATTAAATGATTTTTAATATGAAAACTGATTCTGCTTAAGATTCGTCATTGCCCCTGTTCTTTTTGTTTTTTCGCCTCATCGGAATTTTGGGATTTAGCCGCATCCTGCTTTAGCGCAGCTTCCCTTATTTCTTCCACTTTCTCAAAAGTGAGGACTGGCTTTTGCTTATGCGTCAAGTCCCTGTAGGGGTAAACATCCACCATCTCGAAGAGCTTCGCGAGCCTTATGGGCTTGAACACATCATACTTCGCGACGCTTCCAAGCGCCTCATACATCTCCTTGTCGGTTGTCACAAGATCCTTGCCCTCTACTCCCAGCACGACCATGTCATTTACCTTCTCGTCCTCTCCGATGAGATAGCGCAGGATGAGCGGTGCGCTGAGATGGATTTTTGGCTTTGAGGATGCCCCCTGCGCTGCCACCGGGCTGATGTTGATGTCAATTTTTACCATTATTCACTCCTCCCATTTCTGAATTATAGGCAAGGACTTTGATAATCGTAATTGATATCCTTGCCTACATCAGAAATCAATGATTTCTGAGTGTGCTCAGGAAATATAATTTCCTGACATATCAGGCGGGCGTTAACAACTTGTTACGGAAATTAACGTCCGCCGCTATAGCTCGTTTACCAATTATAATGGGGCGCATAAATAATTAATAATTCAAAAGCCCCATTATATCTGGAGAACAATACAAATTCTATCAATAACTATTGTTCTCCATTATAACTTATTGAGTAGTTGATTTTTTCCATTGGATTTTTAATCTCGTGATTGGGCAATTCATTGCATGATTGTGTAATTAAGCATCTTTGAGAGTAATTCCTTGTTTGGCACAAGTGAATCCAGCTCTCCGCCGGGAAGTGTCTTTCCCCCTGATTTGAGGTATTCGGCATATTGCCGGATGCTCTTTGGATCGCTTTTGTCAATGATGTGATTGAGCATAAACCACAGCATGAGCTTTTCCCCATAGGGCTTGCATCCCATGGCCACCCTGCACTGCAATGGCTTTGCCTCGTGGATAGTGCATCCTACCGACTCATCGAAAAAAGTGCACTGCCCATAGAGCTTGCCATTTATTTTCGGGCGCAAGAGTACGGTGCCAAACTGCTCCACTTCGTCAAGCCGTTCTTTTTTCAGGTCCTCAACATTTTTATTGAGGAACTTCGCGAGATTCTCAACTTCGCCTTTCGCGAAGAAGCCGGAACCCATATGGCAGCCGTGTCTGCATTCGCTGCAGCCGCATGCCGGCGCCAACGCGATTATTTTTTCCTGCGGCGTAGTTTTTGTTATGGTCTCCATTGAGTCCATGTTGGATGAATAGTGATTGGGCTTGGATAGTGCCGATTAGGCAAGTTGAGTTTTTGCAGAGTTATTGCCCGGAAACCTTGACCTTGCTATGCCGCAGCACCTTATCATGCAGCATATAGCCCCGCTGGAATTCCTCAAGCACAATCCCCTCTTCCTGCCCTGACTTCTCTTTTAGCATGACATCGTGGTAATGCGAATCAAACTTCCTTCCCAAGCATTCGATTGGCCTTAGCCCATCTCCTAGCAGGATTGCCAGCAGCTGCGCATGGAGCATCCCTATCCCTTTTGCAAGGGGGCTGTCTTTGTGCTGCGAGGAGTTTTTGAGCGCCTCATCAAATGTGTCAAGCAATGGAAGGAGCTTCCCTATGAGCTGAGCTGCTGCGAATTTTTCCCGTTCGCGCTTCTCCCTATCAGTCCATTTCTTGAAATTCTCGAACTCTGCCTGAAGGCGCCTTAGGGTGTCTGTCAATTCTTCAATTTTTTGATGGCTGTACTCTGCAGTGGCCATCTGAACATCCAACTTTTCTTCAGGGGGGGTGGAGGGCTCATGTGATTGCATGTGAGAGCGTTCTTGCTCTTTTACATCCTTTTTCTCAGGTTTTTCCTTCATACTCCCACTCTATTTGTTGAACTTAAATCAACGGAATAAAGCTAAAATAAACATATATATAAACATTTCGGACAATATTTATAAAGAGGAGAGTTATTGGTTGGTTTGGGAGACCATGGTATACGTTAGGCAACGCATCACTATTATGAGCATCAGAAGGCCGGATGCAATCAATATCAATAGTGAATTGCAGTGGCTCGCAAGCTCGCTTGGGCTCATCAACCTAAGGGACAAGGATAAGAGCTGTTTTCGCATATTCATCGAAATTCTCAAATCCACAAAGCAGCAGCATGCGCTCTCAAGCGATGATCTTGCGCAAACCTTAGGGCTTTCCCGCGGAACTGTTGTCCACCACCTCAATAAGCTCATGGAATCTGGCCTTGTGATGAATGAGCATAACCGCTATATCCTGCGCGTTTCTTCCCTGCACTCCCTTGTCGATGAGATCGAGAGGGATTTCAAACGGACTTGTGAAGAAATACGGGATGCTGCGCGTGAGATGGACCGCAAGCTTGGCCTTGGACATTAACAAACTTTGGCTTGACCTAAAACAAAAAAACCGACAACAATACTTCCAATAACAACTTTTCAATGGTAAATTATTTAAATGCAAAAGGGATTGGAATGCCCATGAAACCAGTGAGAGCATTTCTTGTTTTGTCATTTGCGCTCCTACTCATGCCTCCGGCATATGCTGAGATCAATGTGCTTGTCACTCAGGATTATTTTAATATAGGGGATACTGTTGAGGCAGAGGCGTCACTCGCGTCTGATCAGAACTTGCTTGGCTTCATGCGCTTCACTATGGCCTGCGACAGATTCTCATTGCCTTATTACCTTTCCCCTGTCGAATTCCAGGCGGGCTTTCGAAGCCAGGTGGATGCGCCTCCTCTCAAAATCCTTGCACCAATGAAAGGGCAATGCGCAATTCGGGTGGAGCTGCTCAACGAGGAAAGCCAGCCGATAGAGGGGGGACTCTCAACTAGGTTTAGCGTCAGTGACGGGCTGAGCATCATCCTTCTTAACGAAAACCTCTCCACGCTCCCTGGGACAACAAAAAAAGTTGAAGGCCTTGTGCGCGGCGCGGGCGATAAGACAATCAATGCGGACATTGACCTTTGGTTCGATAATGAAAGTTATAGGGTGGCAACATTCAATGGCAAGTTCCTGGTCCTTCTTGGCGTAGGCAGCTCTGCAAAGACCGGCATGCACTCTCTTCGGATGGTTGCAACCGATGAGCGGCAAAACAAGGGCAGCTTTACCGGGGAAGTGGAAGTCATTGCCGTGCCATCACGACTTGAGGTGACTATCCAGGAACCGCAGCAAGACCCGGGAAAAAACATCAGCTATTCAGTTATCATCACTGATCAGGCGGGCGATCGCATCTCCGATTCCGTGGAGATTGGCCTGAAAACCCCAGAAGGCGTCTATCTCTTCAAGGGAACAAGCGAAAGCGGAGCCCTTGAAAGCTACATCCTTGGGCAATACATCCCTCCGGGAGAGTATGTCCTGGAAAGCCGCTATACCAACCTCGCTTCCCAGGCGATATTTATGGTGAATACAATCACAGACATTCGGATTTCCCAGCAGGGAGAAACTGTTGTGGTTGAGAACGCAGGCAATGTCCCATTCAAGGATGAAATCACGCTGGTTGTGGAAAGTGAGGAGAAGAACCACGTCGTCCGCAAGAAAATTGAGCTCAAGCCCGGGCAAACTATCTCAATTGGGCTCGACAAGGAACTGCCAACAGGCACTTATACGGTGCTGCTGCCGCAGGGCATGCGTCTTGCGCAGGAGCGCAATGAATCGGTCGTAGGGCGCACGCTGCTTGCGCAGAATGTGGAGGTGCACGATGGCCGATCTCCACTCAAGAAGGCAGGCGCCGGGATAAGCTCCCTGACAGGTGCTGTCATCGGCGCTGATGGCATCCTGACACAGAACCCGTGGTACGCTCCGATACTGCTCTTTGGAACCCTCATTTTAGTTGGGATGTATTACAGCAGGGGGCTTTGGGCACCGTTTATGTTTAGAAGAAGAAGGTAATTCTTTATTTACAATTAGTCTATCCAAATTGGCTAGAATCTGAAATTGTCTCATCAATCAGGTCCTGGGCCGACTTTGCCAGGGCAATTCCGCCTACCTTATCGCAATAGGGGCATTTCTTTGGCATCACCTTTGCGCTGAACTTGTAGTTGCACCGCGAGCATTCGAGGGAAAGCATGGCCATACGCTCAACTTGGCTTGCTGAGTTTATATTTTTTTTGATTTTGAGGGGTAATCACAACAGCAGAAAGGTCATTGCGAGCACTTCGAAATCTTGCACTATTCTGATTTTTTCAATGCATCCAAAAGAATCTTCCACTGCCCTTCGCTTAATGCTCCAGAGCCGACATAGAAGAGCTTTCCATCCCCTCCTATGGCATACTTGGTTGTGGTGTACTTTATCTGGTATGCGGAGAGCATGTCGATATTGCCCGTGGTGAAAATAACTCCTGAAAGCGCGGGATAGCGTTTCCTGTATTCGCTGATTTTTTCTTCATCCTCTCCCAAGTCCATATCCACAGCTACGATTTGGATATCTGCCTCATAGTCCGCATAGATTCCTGAAAGAGCTGAGAAGTCCTCTGCGCAGTAAGGGCACCAGGTGGTGAAGAAGTAGAGGAGCACAGGAGTGCCATTGAAGCTTACAAGGGTGAGAATCCTCCCGTCAAGCGTGGAAAGGGAGAACTCGGGAGGAGAATTGCCTTTGATTAGGCCGCTCATGAGGGGTTTTAGTGAAGAAGTATCTTCTATTTGGATCGCGCTTTTTTTCTCTAGAGGGGCATTGGCAACGCATGCTGTGAGAAGAAGGAGCATACTCATGGAAAAAAGGGCAAAAATGTTTTTCATTACTTTCACTTCGACTGCAAGGAATTTAAAGATTTTGTTTTCAACATCGCAAAAAGAAGCATGGACATTGGCTAGGTGATTATTTCAAGCTTAGAAGTCTTCCCCTTCTCAACCACAGCATCGCCAATACCCTGCCCCACATGAAATGACTGCTCGGAGAGCGCGCTTCCGAAGATGTCAAGGAATGAGGGAGATGGATTGTAGCTGACAACATCAGCCGTGATGCCTTCTTTCTCCTCGATATACGCTATTGCCTCATCCTTTCCGCCCAGCTCGTCCACCAATCCCAGCTTTTTCGCGTCGCTTCCCAGGTAGAACATTCCGGTGGCAAGTTTCTCAACATCCTTGCGCGCCATCCCCCTGTTTATGGCAATCTCATCTATGAAATCATCCCTCATGTCATCGAGAACTTTTTGGAACAATGCCCTCTCTTCGGTTGTGAGCTCCCTAAAGGGGGTCCCGATATCCTTGTATTTTCCCGCAACCATCCGCTCATATGATACATTATAGCGCTCAATAAATCCAGAGAAATCAAGATATGAAGCAACTACCCCAATGGAACCGGTAATTGACATGCGGTTAGCAACGACATGATCAGTTGCAGAAGCGACCCAATAGCCACCCGATGCCCCAACCTCCCGAATCCAGGCGACCGTTGTCTTGTTTACCTTTTTCAGCGCCTGCGCAATCTCATCTGTCGCAACCGGGCTTCCGCCGGGGCTGTTTATCTCGATTATGATCGCCTTGATGGAGGAACTCTCATCCGCCTTCTCAATAAGTTTTACAATCTCCTGCGAAGACGCGGAATCATCCCACAAGCCGCCAGGGGAATCTCCCATTATGACTCCTTTCACCGGGATGAGGGCGACGTTTCCTCCAAGCGAGCCGCCTTCAAGGCCAGTAAACTTTGAGATCACAGAGGAAAATATTGTTCCCAAAAACCAGAGCAAAAGCAGAACGAATAAGATGTACGGCCATTTTCTTTTTGGCTTTTGGGCTTGAGTTTCCATGTTCTGCGGATATTTTATTATTTCCTTCTTTTTATAATTTTATTTTTTTTAAATGATTTTTCTCTTCTACTGATTCGCCTTATGATGATTTGTTGATTGGAATTTTTTATTACTGTTTTTTTATTACTGTTTTTTTTTGCGGCGGATCATTTTTCACTTGGCAATGGCTGAACCTCCTGATATTCAACCACCTGCGTCCTGCTTACAATCTCCCCCAATCGCCTATTATTTTCAGTGAAGAGCATGACTATGGGTTCAATGAGCCAAAGCAGTATGAAGGGGAAAAAAGGAATGAGGAACATCACCCTTCCGATATGCCTCCAGAACGTGATGGGATCCTCGCCCACAACCTTTAGCTTCATTACCATCTTGCCGATGCTCTGTCCAAATCTCCTCTCAAGCAGCAGGAAATAGATGAAGAGCAGAAGGGAATAGATGACTGAAAGGGAACTGATGAGATTGTCTGATTCCACAAGCACCGCGTAGGACTGGGCAAATGAGGCGGCCTTTGGAATTGTGTCACTGAGTTGGTCTCCCACCGCGAGAAAGAATATAAAGTACACAATCACAATATCGATGAGAAAAGCTGCCGCGCGCTTCCAGAGGATTGAAGGGACTTTTGCCGGGACCTCTTTGAGCGGATCATAGGGCTCGGCACCCCTCTTTTTCGCTTTCGGCATAAAACTATGGCAGGCAGTGCATATTTAAAGATTTGGGTGATGGGCGGGGATTGTTTTGCAGCATGACTTCATAGAGGCGCTTACAACGATGGGAAAAGTGTCTTGTGAGTTGGCTGGGCAGGGGATGGAGGAAGGAAAAAATAGGTGGTTGAGTTGACTAAAACAGCGATTAAAGAAACGGCGAAAGGGTTTTAAATCCCCTTCGCCATTCATACACTTGTGAAGGTTGTATGAGTGTGGAAGATACTATCATTTCAATTATGGCCGGTACAATAGAAGCAAAAATTATTACTTTTGTTATATCCAGTATTTTTATCGGAATAGGAGTATTATTATTACATAATACTCTCAAATCAGAAGAAATAAATTTTTTTATTGGTACCATAGGGACAATATTATTGGCACTGGGAGCTTTAGGGGATGGGTTATTATTGATAAACTTTTTAATCCAATTACAGCAAATATTCCAATTAAAACTACACCCTTAGAGAAAAAATAAAAATATCTTTTGGTTCCATTATTCTTTAAGACAATCTCTAAAAATTCTCTAAAAGAAAAATTAGAGGACATCTAACACTCCCTCTTGTAAATAATTAGATATCTAATTATGCACAGAAAACTTAACAGGTCAGCAAAAACATACCTTTAAATAGAAGTTAGGCAAACCTAACTTTCTATGACCACCCAGACACGGGAAGATTACCTGCGGGCGCTGTATCTGCTTGACGAGCAGGGCAAGAGGATGAAATCGAAGGACGTTGCAACTTATCTTCATGTCACAAAGCCAACGGTCTCCGAGATGGTGCGCCGGCTCAATTTGGAGGGGCTTATCAGAAGCTCCCCCTATTCCAAGCTTGAATTCACTCCCAAAGGCAGGCGCCTTGCGGCAAAACTGACATCAAAGCACCGCATCATTGAGCTATTCCTCAAGGAGACGCTTAAGATCAACGCCAAGAAAGTGCACAATGAGGCGCACCGCCTCGAGCATGCCTTTTCCGATGAATCCATAATAAAAATGAGGGGGCTCCTTGGAAACCCAAGGACTGATCCCCATGGAAAGCCCATACCAAGAATAGGCGATATGTAACTATGGATAAAAAGAAAATCCCTATTGGAATTTTTTGCCTGAGTATCCTCATTGCAATTCTTGCTGGTTGTACATTGAATGGGAAAGAGAGCAAGACAGCCCCCTATGAGGAAATGAAAAAGGCAGCAAGCGAGTATTGCACAAGTTCACTAGGAGATAATCCTGAATGTGAAAATTCTTTCAAGAAGATGAGCGGCCATGCGGGAGCGCAACAAACCTCTCAAGAGGCGATGGGAATAACAGGGGCATATGGCGATGATGGGTTTGATCCAACGGAATATCTTGATACGTGGAACTACAATAAACTTCCGCCAGAGCAGCGCCAAAAATTTTACAAGGAAACAAAACGCGCTGATGGAAGCCATCTAAGGGAATACTGGATTGATGCGGAAGATAGGGAAATTGAGATAGCTCCAGGCGTCTTCTATCCCGCATGGACATACAACAGGCAGGTTCCAGCGCCAACAATTCGCGCAACAGAAGGAGATAGGATACGCATCCATTTCACCAATAGAGGCTCAAAGCCCCACACCATGCACTTCCATGGATTCCACGAGGGGAGCATGGACGGGTCTATGGAAGAGGATTTTGTCTATCCGGGGAAGAACTTCACCTATGAATTCGATGCTGATCCCTTCGGAGTGCATCTATTCCACTGCCATTCAAATCCCATCAAGCAACACATCCAGAAAGGGCTGTATGGGGCATATATAGTTGATCCGAAGAACGACACCCGCCCAAAAGCCGATCAGGAACTTATCATGGTGATGAACGCTTTTGACACCGATCTTGATGGGGATAATGAAGTGTATGCGGTTAATTCAAAGGCTTTCTACTACGCGCTGAATCCGATCAAAGTGAAAAAAGGAGAGCTTGTCCGCATTTACCTCATCAACATCGTGGAGAATGATCCGCTTAATTCATTCCATCTCCATGCGAACTTCTTTGAAGAATATTCCACAGGCACAATGCTAGAGCCCGATGCCTACACCGATATCACTTCCATGGTGCAGGGTGAACGCTCCATCCTTGATGTGCGATTCAAGTATCCAGGGAGGTACATGTTTCACGCCCACGTCTCTGAATTCACCGAGCTTGGATGGATGGGATTCTTTGAGGTTGAAGAATGAGGTGGTATGCATTCATTGCCTTGATGATAGTCACTCTCCTCTCTGCCTGCTCAACTCAGCAGCAGGAATCGCCCTATATGGCCGCTTTTTTAGAAGGAGATGTGGTGAAAGAGATCACAATCATCGCAAAAGATTTCACCTTTGAGCCTTCCACTATTGAAGTTATGAAGGGAGATAATGTTCGGCTGCGCCTTGTTTCCAAAGATGTGAGACATGGCATCCTCATCACCGGCTACGGCATCAATGAGGCGTTTTCTCCCGGTGAGGATGCGATTGTTGAGTTTACGGCAGACCGCGAAGGCGAGTTTGGATTCCGCTGTTCAGTGTATTGCGGCAAAGGCCATAGCACAATGAAAGGAACCCTGATTGTACGGTAAGGAACAATGGACACAAAACCGCAGCACTTTGGAAAAACATGGATAGCAGCCCTTTTGCCGCTTTTCCTTCTTGGAGTTCTGCTTTTTGTGTTCCTCAAATTCGGCCCCTTGGGAGTCTTCTCTTCGCAAATTGCCCCTATAGAAAACATTTTTTTTGAAAGAGTCATCTTCTCCCCTGAATATATCGAGGTAACTATCCTCAATGATGGACCGGAAGATGTGACCATTGCACAGGCACTTGTGAATGACGCATATTGGGAATTCACAATCGACCCCACAAACACCCTAGAGCCGCTCGATAAGGCGAGGGTGAAAATACATTATCCATGGCTGGAAGGGGATGCAGAAGTGATTACGCTGGTATCGAGAAACGGAGTCACCTTCGATAAGGAGGTCGAGGTCGCGCAGATCACTCCCCGGTATAGCAGCCATTATACTAAAGCATTCATTCTTCTTGGGATCTATGTGGGAGTCATTCCTGTCCTTCTCGGACTGCTCTGGCTTCCATTCCTAAAAACATTAAGGGAGAGGTGGTATGGTTTTCTCCTCGCATTGACAATTGGGCTGCTCGTGTTCCTTGGGTTTGATGCCTTTGCAGAAGCGATCGAGCTTCTTTCCGATCTTCCCCAGTCATACAACGGCATCGGTATCCTCCTCATCGGATTCCTGCTTGCGATTATCACCCTCTCTGCGGTGAGCTATCGCATGGAGCATTACAAAGCAAGAGAAGAGCATAAGGCGGCACTCGTCTGGGGGTACCTAATCGCGCTAGGTATCGGACTTCATAATCTTGGAGAAGGACTCGCGATCGGAAGTGCCTATGCAATTGGGGAAGTTGCATTGGGAAGCCTGCTTGTGATTGGATTCATGGTTCATAATGTGACAGAAGGAGTGGCAATTCTTGCGCCATTGGCACGGTTATCCTCCCTTATCAAAAATTTCTATATTCACCTTGTTCTCATGGGCATCCTTGCAGGAGGGCCAACTATTTTAGGAACGCTCATCGGCGGATATGCGTATTCTCCCGCGTTCGCGGTTTTTTTCCTCGCGGTTGGGTCAGGAGCCATCTTTGATGTGGCGTTTGATATCACCCACCATATGGCGAAGGGAAGATGGATTTCGCTCTTTACATTGACCAATGTGTCAGGGTTCTTGGCAGGTTTGCTTATCATGTATGCAACTGGTCTGCTTGTTTTGAGATAAGGAGATAAGGAGATAAGGAGATTAGGAGCAGTATCATGGGAAAAACACCTTTCAGGGCAATTTTTTCAGTCCTTGTGCTCTGCATAGTAGTCTTCATTGCCGGATGCGCGCAAAACAATATGGGCGGGAAAATCAATTCCAAGCAAAGGGTAAGACCGTCGCAAAACAATCGGCATGATTGGCTATTTTGCGCGGAAAATAGGGGGATAGAGCGTAAAGACGATCATTTGCTTCCCATAGGCAAAGGGAGAAGAGAAGCGCGGGAAGTTATGATGGATTATTAGAAGATGTCAAAACCATTTTGGAGAAATGATAGAAAAAAGCATCCAAGAAAAAAATAAATACGGAATGCACGCACCCAACTCTAAATAAAAATCAAATAAAAACTAATCTTCCTTTTCCACATCCCCTGTTTTTTGCCTGTGACCTGCATGTTCCACTTGAGAAGTAGCTGTGTTTTTTGTCACATTGCCTGCTTTTGGTCCGCGGTCTCCCTGCTCAACGTCAAAGGTTACCTCATCCCCTTCATTGAGATTCACATCAGCGCCCAAGGCGGTCTTGTGGACAAAATATTCCTTGCTGTCCTCTGCGGCAATAAATCCAAATCCTTTTTCATGGTTAAAAAACTTTACTGTTCCTTTCATGATGAGCCCTCCTTAATCCTTTTTTGATTCACTAATCTTCTTTTGGCAGACATTGCAATAGTGCTTGCGTATCTCTGCCTTCTTGACAACAAAGCGGACCTTACAGAGCCCGCAATGCTTGACGATGTTATAATCCACCATTTAGGGGAGTGAATCTCGCCTTGTTTTAAATACTTGCGTTTGTGGCAGCGGCAAAATGGAAAAATTGCACCTAAGAATTCAGCAGCAGCGCTCGAATCCCTCAACTTTATCCTTTGCCCTTCGCAGGTGGAGGGAAGTCCTTTGCCTTGCGACTGCGAATTCATCCGCCTCCTGCTCTGATTTTTTGAGGGAAGGGTTCAGGTCAGTGAAACCGGAGAATGGGGAAGCAAGGCGGTGCAGGTATGTCGAGAGCTTCAGCCAGGAGCTATTGTGCTTGAGGTGGCCAAGCTCATGCAATAATACCGCCTCAAGTTCTTTTTTTGATAGGAGATCAGCCATGCCCATGGAGACATAAATCCTTGGCTTAAGGATGGAGACGCAAAAAGCCTGCGGCTTCGCCGAATCAATGAGGTGCAGGGCAGGAGTCTTGATGCCCGCTTTATCTGCTTCTAGGGAAATAAACGACTCCAGGCGGTGATTGGTGATTTGAGCGGTATTTGAGCTGATTTTTAGCATCAGGGGCGTGAGGAGGTAGCCCGTGATAGCAGATGCCCCTAATGTCACAAGAAAGATGGTCAAGGCGGGCTTCAGGGTATTGCAAAATCCGGCCCCTGCGACCATCATGCAGCTATTGGTAAAGATGTAGTAGACCACCGGCATGATGAGTGCAAAGAGGTGCGCATAGATGAGAACCGCTTTCTTTTTCGGAGCAACCTGCCTGCGCATGAGGAGAAAAAAGACGATGGAAAGCGCAAATGATGCGAGCGAAATTCCTACCTTGATTGGGTCGTAGAAAAATCCAAAGAGGCATTCTGTGCAAGCCATTACTTGGAAAACCTCTCATTGAAATAGCTTAGCGCGGTCTTTCCGAAACGGTTGATGAGCGTATTTACCGTGTTTTCAACAAGGGTGCGTTCAAACTCTTTTTCATCCTTTGCCGCGCTATAGAGGTAGCGAAAGCCACCCCTGCTGGACTCAATTTTCCGCTCTACCAGCCCTTTCTTATGGAGCCGATCGAGAATCACGGCAATGGAGGTCAAAGCAACCTTGCGCTCTTTTTTCAGGCAATTGTAGATGTCACGGACATACATCCTCTCCGCGCGCCAGAGGCACTGGATAACTGCACCCTCGAGCGGACTGAGTTTGAGATAATTGGATGGTTTTTGAGCCATAATTTACATTTTTTGTAAAGGGCCTATAAAAAGGTTTGTGTGAATGGTGAGAGTCTGCCAACATAAGGGAGAACGCCGAGGGCAGCATCCTTTGCGAACGGCTCTTTTATTAGGAAAGCGGGCGACAAAGGGGATGCTCCCTACGGGAAAAGTCGCCCACCCATTACGAAGGCCAAAGTGAGCCTGATGCTGCCCTGCGAAGCAAGGCGTTCTCCCAAACTTTTAGCGTACGGTCTTAATATAGCGGAAGACACAAATTTTTATACAAAATTGTTGTGCCTTCCTGATATAGTAACTGACTATTATTGTTCAAAAATTTAGGTCAGTTACTATAGGATCAAGATTTTTCATGATATTTTTCAGTGTTCCGAACCGGTAAACCCTATCCTCAACAGCAAAAACCTCAAACCCTGAGGTGTCTTGTTTTAGGAAAGGGCTGAGAACAACATCCTGCATCAATGCAGATCCTTCGGTAAGCAGGTTAAGGGAAGGAAGCACGATTAATGGTTTTCCCCTGTATTTTCCAAGGTAGAAGCACTTGTATTTCTCAACACGCTTCCCTGATCGCAGCGCAACAGAGGGATGCTCATGGCCGATGATGATGAGCTTGGCTTTTTTGAGAAGGCCTGCATCAGGCAGCCTGTCACCATGGCATACCAGCGCATCAAAACTCTCCAGGAAATAATTGTCGTGGATTTCAATTCCTCTTTTTTTCGCAACCGGGCCAAGGATGGTATCGTGATTTCCCCTGATGAGGACAATTTTTTCACAATGCTTCCCAAGAAAATCAAGAAACTGAAGCGTGTGGCGCCACTCCTGATCTGAAATCGTCCCAAACTCGTGCTTGAGATCGCCGTTGATGATAATCTGTTTTAGTTTAATGCTGCCTTTTTTGCCCTTTTGCATTATCTCAACCTGAGAAAAAATTCCTTCCATTCTCTTTATGAGCCGCGGGAAATGGTCGCGGGGAATCAGCACCCCCTGCCGATTGAGCGCTTCCTCAAAGCCGATGTGGAGATCTGAGATGATGAGAGTGTCTTCAAGAAGCAGGGAGAGGTCTATGGCGTGGATGTTTTTGAGGAGCTGCATGAGGTGTAGGGTGCTTTATGTATTTATAATCATAATTGAAATAACAAGAAAATTAAAAAATAAATGGAACAATAAAGAATGAAACAACAAACCCTTATTTCAACCCAGCATCCCTTCTCAGCGCATCCGCCTTGTCAGTCTTTTCCCAGGTGAACTCCGGCTCATTCCTTCCAAAATGGCCATAGGCAGCTGTCAGCTTGTAGATTGGCCGCCTGAGATTGAGCATCGTGATGATCCCCTTTGGCCGCAGATCAAAGTGCTTGTTGACCAGCTCCACAATCATCTCGTGAGGGACCTTATCAG
Source organism: uncultured Methanosarcinales archaeon (assembly GCA_964438385.1). Classification (GTDB taxonomy): domain Archaea; phylum Nanobdellota; class Nanobdellia; order Woesearchaeales; family GW2011-AR4; genus GW2011-AR11. The sequence continues at coordinate 42,270 of CAYTKI010000034.1, forward strand.
TGCCAAAACAATCGACATTGACCGATGTTGGCCTTGCAACTCCGATTGCATATGAAAGCTGCACTTCGCATTTATCCGCTAATTTTGCAGCAACGATATTCTTCGCCACGTATCTCGCGACGTAAGCGCCCGAGCGGTCCACTTTTGAGGGGTCCTTGCCTGAAAACGCGCCGCCGCCATGCCTGCCTATCCCTCCATACGTATCGACAATGATTTTTCGGCCGGTTACTCCGGTATCTCCTTCAGGGCCGCCTATGACAAATTTTCCTGTGGCGTTGATGTGGATCTGGGTATGCACATCCATCATGCTGCCGCATACCGGCTTGATGACCTTCTCAAGGATATCCTTTTTGAGCGTATCTTCCGGAACAGTCTCCAGATGCTGCTGCGCAATCACAATCGCGGAGATGCGCTTTGGCTTTCCGTCGTGGTATTCCACACTCACCTGTGATTTGCCATCCGGGCCCAAGTCCTTTACCGTGCCATTCTTCCTTACTTCGGCAAGCTTTCTTGTCAATTTGTGCGCCAGAATGATAGGCAATGGCATAAGCTCAGGCGTTTCATTTGTGGCAAAGCCATACATCATCCCCTGATCGCCAGCACCCTGCTCCGCAGTATCTTTCCCCTCAGCAGATTTCTCATCAACGCCCTGCGCGATATCCGGGCTCTGGCCATGGATGCTCACGAGAACTCCTGCATCATTACAATCAATTCCAAATTCAGGGTTGGTGTAGCCGATCTCCTTAAGTGTTTGTCTTATGATGGTCTGAATATCAGCGTATCCTTTTGTTGTGACCTCTCCTGCGACAACGACGAGACCGGTTGTGGTTAGGCACTCGACCGCAACTCGGGAATAAGGGTCTTGAGCCAGCAACGCATCCAATATCGCATCGCTGCACTGGTCACAGATTTTATCCGGATGTCCTTCCGTTACGCTTTCCGATGTAAAAAATTCAATTCTAACCATGTACCCACCTCGATATTGGATTTTGGAATATGCGCGGAGCCCGTTATAAAAAGGTTATTGTTTCCAATATTCCGAAGAGAATAAAACAGCGTTGCGTTAATTATTTAAAGGAATCACCCCGCCAAAGCACTATGTACGAGATAGACGACATCAAGCGAATCCGCAAGAAGCTTGGTATGACCCAGCTTGGGCTTGCGAAGCAGGCAAATGTTTCCCAGTCACTTATCGCAAAAATTGAGGCAAAAAGGCTGGATCCCACCTATACCAAGGTGAAGCAGATTTTTCGCGTGCTTGAGGATTTTGAGCGAAAGGATCAGGTCATCGCCTCACAAATGATGAACGGAAAGGTCATCAGCATTGATTGCGGCGCGGAAATTCGGGAGGCAGTAACGCTTATGAAAAAGCACCAAATATCCCAGCTTCCGGTGATGGAAGGGGGCCATATTGCAGGGCTACTTTCTGAAACTGCCATACTTGACGCGCTCATGGAAGGAAAGGCGAAGCTTGCACGGGAAATCATGACTGACGCCCCTCCTCTTGTCCCGAAAAATGCGAATATTCAGATGATCTCTGGGCTTTTGCGGCACTGCCCGATGGTGATTGTTGCAGAGCAGGGCAAGGCGATTGGCGTCATCACCAAGAGCGATTTGATTGGGAAGGCGTATAAGGGGTAGAAAATTTTTCTGTTCTCGGTTACCCATTCACCATAACCCTATTAGAATTGGTGATCACATACGAGTTCCTGTGCTTGCACCTTGCGGTCGCAGAGGGCAGATGGAAATCTCCCACAATAGTGAGGCGGGATTTCATCTTATAAGACAGCACAACCCCTTCACTTGGCTCAAGCTGCTGTATTGTCCATTTGATAATGGTCCCTTGGTTGTGGTGAGTGGTTATCTTATCCGGATGCATCACTCCAATAGACATCTCCTTCTCAACGGAGGCAATCTGAGGCACGATATCGCCAACCTCTATACCGGTAAGCGTCTCCTTGCCCCGATTCTTCAGGCGAAGGATGATTTTGACTTCTGAAATCCCCCCCTCTTTTGTGGACACAGACGCGACTTCCTTCATGATGACGATAGGGCTTCGGAAGACGAAATAGAGCGCAATGAGAATGACGATGATTGCGATGATGATGACCAGGGGCCGGTAGTTTCTGGTGATGCTGATTTCCATCTTCCTTTCATCATTAAAACTGATGCTCCAGACAAAATAATCCTTGTCACCTTCTGAAACAATTGCGGCTTTTGGGCGAGTTGATGTGAATAAGCTGCTGAATGATGATGTCTCTTCCCTGAGAATACCTTGGTATTGCGGATTGTTAGAGGTAAAGGAGATACGTTTTTGGCTCTTGAGGAAGTTGCTGGACTCTGGCTGCTCATCTTTGATTACGTACTCCTCTATTGAGAACTCCTTAGTGATGGGATTAATAATGCTCTTGCCCTCCCTGAGCACAGAAATCACCAGGCGGTCTTGCTGGGGCGGAGTTGTAGGATTAAGCTGCTTCACAATCTCTACTTTTTTTTCCTCTTTTGGGCCGAGCTCATAGAGGAACTCGCCATTGACAAGCGCGCTACTGAGCCGTATGGTGAGATTGGGGTAATCAAGCAGGTTTTGGTTGTTGAGGTTGACTGTCACGCGCAAGGGCTTGCGCGGATCGATGATGGAAGGCATCTGCACTGATGTGAGGACAGTTGGGACATAACCCTGGATGAGCCCTTCTGTTGACCTGATGCCAACAGTGAGGGGAATGAGCTGCTTTATTTCGGTTGCCATATCGGCAACATAGGTGTCAAGGGTATAGGTGTCCACGACCGTGATATGCAGCGGCCTCACGTAGAGCACAAAGCTTTTTTGGCTCTTTTCTGGAACCACGATTGTAATCGGGTTTGCGAGCGGCAATAGATACATATCCCAGAACGGATAGCCGATTTTTTCAAGATAAAATTCCCGATCATCTTCAAAGCCGTTGAAGATGGTGATGTTGAATGAGGCGGTCTCGTTAATCGCAATCTTGGTCTCGAGAGGTATAACTTCCACAGAGAATGTCCCAGGCGCGGCTTGTGCAGAGACAGTGGCTAAAGCAAGAAGAAGGAAAATGAAGGGCAATAGGCGCTTACTTAGCATAGCAACATCGATAAAATAATTCCTTTGGAGATATATAAAGATTTGCTTTTAAATGTGGCGATGATTTTACAGATGATTTTTGGCGCACGATAAGGGAGATAATGAAATTAATAGTCAAGTGCACCAGCTTGAATTGGAGTAATCCTTGAAGATTTTACCTTAAATATAAACAATCCAGGGTGGGGCATATTAGGGCGTTGCCGTCCCTTTTGTGAGCGGTGCTATGACTGCGTCATACAATGCGGAGGGGGAAGCCCAGAGCAATTCGATGGGCACCGGAAATATGTTTCCAAGTGCCCCTTACGGGGAGGCGAGGCATAGCCCATTGCAATAGCAAAGAGCGAGCCGGACTGTGACGCCCTCAGGGAAATATGCCCCATCCTATAAACAATCAGTAAATTTATAAGAAATTATGATTTCCTCCAAGTATGGATTTAGCAGGAAAGATACGCAAAGCATTAGCTGAATTACAAGTTTATGGATCTTATTATGAGCAAGCAAAGGAAGACGCAAAAGCAGGGCTTCTTCCCTCTCATGATCTACTTGATGTAGCTTTAGACAGGAAAGGGGCATCTCTTCCAATTGGATTTGAATGGCTTGGGCATCATTTGATGAGGGGAAGTAGTAATAATAGGGAGTGGGTTGATCCTGTGATTGAGATAGCTAAGGAGAGTGAGCGGGCTAGAGCTTTTGTTGAGCTGGTAGCAGAGGGACAATTGATGCCGCAGGGAGTAGCATACCGATTAGGATACATACAAGGAATGTGCAACCTTAATGAAAAAGTTGTAAACGAGATGGGTTACGCCCTTCTTAACCAAGACATCCATTTGGAGCATCAATTGAAGACTCAAGAAGGGGTTAACACATTCTGTATTGGTCTTAGAGGAGAGCCATTAGATGAGAAGTTTAGTGCAGAACGTTTAGCTGATCATTTATTTGAATTTGACCTTAATTTGAGAGACACTCTAAAAACAGGTCCGATAATTGCCTATCAAAACGGGCTTAATATCGCTATTTGGAGGGATTTTAGATATGTGATACATGACGGCCATAATATACTCAACCCAGAAGCATTTGAATCATTTAGGAGGGGAATGATTGATGAGCCGCCCCTTAACAATGTAAATGGCCCCTATTATCAATGTAGGATGAACAAAGAGGTATATAGTTGGGGGAAAGATATTTCCCAACATATGAAGAAATGTAATGCAGTATTTATGTCCCGAGTAAACATTCTCAGAAGAGAGTGCGGAGAGATAGTCGCTTGCGAGTACAGGAAAAAATTTGAGAAACGTTTTGTCCCTCTTGGATTCAAGGGGATTGATACAGATAGGGCTTATGGGAAAAAGGTTGAGAGAGCAGCCATTGCTTGAAAATAAAGAATGGGGCCGCGGGGATTCAGAACCAACCTTTTCTTAGCTTCCTCTGCGAGTCAGCCAAGAAAAGCTTGACCAAAAGAAAGAATGGGGCCGCGGGGATTTGAACCCCGGTTGCAAGACCCCCAGCCTTGAGTGATACCAAGCTACACTACGGCCCCGAAAGGGTAAGCTGTTGGCACAATGGATTGTTTTAAATATTTGTTGCATTTCTGGGAAAATTAAGGGAAAATAAAATAATCAGGGAGGGAAACTCCTGAGACCACGTTTAGTGCAGTTGATGCCCTCTACCAACACTTGCTAAGGGAATTAGGCGTGCAGAGCAATAAAAAACAATGAAAAACAAAAAATCATTCAACGAGCGCTGCTACGCTCTTCTTCGGAAAGTGCCGAGAGGGAAAGTGACGACCTACAAGACGCTCGCGAATGCGCTTGGCACACGGGCGTATCGGGCTGTTGGGCAGGCGATGAATAAAAATCCTTATGCCCCGAAAGTTCCCTGCCATCGGGTTGTGTCTTCGGATGGAGGACTTGGAGGGTTTGCCTCGGGAAGCAAAAGAAAGATAGAGATGCTAAAGAAAGAAGGCATTAGTGTCCGAGAAGGAAGGATTGTTGATTTTGAGAAAAAAATACACGATTTTTCTAAGAAACAATAAGCAAACCAATTAAGCTAATAGCCCGGAAGTATTGCATTCAGCTTGATGGGGGCGTCTTGTTTGGCTGGATAAAGGCAAAAGCCCACAAGAGAGTCTCCTCTCTTTGCGAAATCAAGTGCTGCTTCATATCCGTCGTTTTGGAAATGCACGCTGAGAAAATTGGCGCTTGTTTCGTTGGCTTGTGCGCGCTTTGACAAATAGCGCGTAATCATGGCTTCGCTAAGGCGGAGTGTAGGGCAGCGTTCCCATTCCTTTCCGATGGTCTTGACATTGAGTTGAGTCACCACCTGGGAACCCATCAGCGCAAGGAAAAATGAGGGATAGTCAGCCGGTATTTGAACGGGTGTAAGGATTTGATGGTAAAGGCCGTTCGCATGGCGGGTCACGCGCGGACGCCGCCACTGGGATTCCATTGAATTAAAATCCCGGAAAGGAAGCTCACTTCGGCCTATCTGCATGTTCTTGATGGTGTCATCTATGGTTTCGAAACTCATGGATATATCCTCGCAGAACTCTTTTTTTATGAAAAGAAAATTAAAAAATTTATAAAAGTATCGGTTTTACCGCTTCTTCTTTTTCTTTGTCTTTTTTATCTCAGACTCAAGATCAAGCTGCTCCAAAAGCTCCTTGTAGCGGTTTCTAATTGTGACTTCGGTGACGCCAGCGACATCCGCGACTTCCCTTTGGGTGCGCTTCTCGCCATGAATGAGTGCGGCCACATAGAGGGCAGCAGCAGCAATGCCAGTTGGACCGCGACCGGAAGTGAGCTCTTCCTTCTGCGCTTTCTCAAGGATCTCGATGCTCTTGGACTGGGTTTCTGCGCTTAGCTTTAGGGCAGAAGAGAAACGTGCGATGTAGTCCGCGGGATTTGAAGGCAGGATTGTTATTCCCAATTCGCGGGTCACAAACCTGTATGTCCTTCCAATCTCCTTCTTCTCGATACCTGACGCCTCAGAGAGCTCATCAAGGGTTCTCGGAACCTCATGGCGCCTGCAGGCAGCATACAAAGCCCCTGCTACAACAGATTCCATTGATCTTCCTCGTACTAGACCCCTTTGGACCGCAAGCGTATAGATGCGAGCGGACTCTTCCTCAACAGACTTTGGCAATTTGAGATAGCTTGACACTCTCTTCAGCTCAGCAAGGGCAAGCTTGAGGTTCCTCTCAATGGCAGTTGAAATTCTATATTGCCATTTCCTGAGACGGAAGAATTTGTTCCTATCGCGCCCATCCAGCCGAAACAAGTCGGACTTCTGGCCAACCTCAGTTCCAAGGCCCTGGTCATACTGGGTGTAAGTCATTGGCGCCCCTGATCTGCGCCTATTCTCGCCATCCTCTGAGTCGAACTCCCGCCATTCCTGCGAGAAATCCACCATCTTCTCTTCGATGACCAGACCGCAATCCTTGCAGATGATCTCTCCGCGATCTTTATTCCAGGAAAGATTGATTCCCGAACATTCGGGACATTTTTTCACGAGTTCGTTTGCCATAGATGCTCACCTGTAGTTAAGATTAACAATCATTAAATAGCCGGCCTGTCTTTCCCCCGAAAGGTGCAGGTCTCACAGCGCCTCCTCGGCAACTGTGGTAAATCTTATAAAGGTATTGTGCCCTCTCTATATAAATCTTTCGGTTTATTCCGTCACATGGCTAGAGTTAAAAATGCGGGAAATGCGCAAGATCCGATTCCAAGAGATCTTTTTGACATTCTTGCCTGTCCATTGTGCAAGAATGACTTAAAATACTCAAAAGACAAGAAATGGCTGATTTGTGTGATATGCAGCAAAAAATACCCTATTAAGGATAAAATACCCATTCTTTTGCCCCCTCAATAGAAAATGCCTAATTTTTCGCAGCAAAAGCAAATATATAAAGCAGGGCAAGATTTCATGGCATATGGCGCGATGGCACAATCCGGTACTGCGCTAGCCTTGAGAGCTGGTTCCCGCAAGGGTTTCCCAGTTCAAATCTGGGTCGCGCCGTTTTTATCTTTATAGACCTGTCCAATCCATGCTTCACTCTAGGATTATCGGGTACCACGTTAATAAATCCCCTCTGCACCTAAAACCCCATGGCACTCTCATTTGGAGACATTTCATCCACAATTGAATTTCAGATGTCGCTTCTCCTCTTTGTGGCGCTCGCCGGCTATCTTCTTGCAGCTCGAATCAACCAGAGCGCAGTCATTGGCGAAATTCTCGTGGGACTCCTCATAGGCCCAAGCGTCCTTGGATGGATCACTTACACTGATTTTGTCGCTGGTGTCGCGCATCTTGGGGCGATCATCCTGCTCTTTGTTGTCGGTCTGGAATTCAAGCTTTTTGACATCTTCAAGCCAAAATACTTCCTGGTTGCACTGATTGGGGTTGTGGTCCCTTGGATTAGCGGCTATTACCTGGCCACGCTTTTCGGCTTTAATTTTGCTTCCGCGATTTTTGTTGGCACTGCCCTGACCGCAACAAGCATTGCAATCACCGCTCAGGTCCTTAAAGAGATGGGAATGCTGCACACAGACGTTGCGCGGGCAATCATCGGGGCTGCCGTCATTGATGATATCCTTGGGCTTTTGGCGTTGTCCATGGCAGACACTCTTGTCATGGGAAATTTCTCCTTCACCTCCTTTGGCTGGCTTTTGGTGAAAGCAGTTTTCTTCCTTGCCTTTGGCGCATTCATCGGCCTAACTGCTGTCCAATGGCTCGTGCGCAGGATGGATAAGAGCACAATTGCAAAACGCTACCCGGAGTTCGTTTTTATTTTCGCAATGATGTTCGCCTTCCTATATGCTCTAGGGGCTGAACTGATTGGATTATCTGCCATTGTCGGCTCATTCATCGCAGGCGTTGCCCTGGAGAACGTGAAGCTTCGCAACAGCAAGAACTTCAGGGAAGGGGCTGAGTACCTCCACATCATCTTTGCTTCAATATTCTTTGTATCTCTTGGGATTTTGGCCGACTTCAATGCGCTGACTCCCAGCATTGTCCTGTTTTTGATCGCCTTGACCGTGGTTGCCATACTCACCAAAGTGATTGGATGCGGCTTGGCCGCGAAACTGCAGGGAATGGGGTGGAGAGATTCTGCAGCCGTTGGCTTTGGAATGTCGCCCCGAGGGGAAGTCGCGATGATTATCGCATTGATTGGGCTCAATTTAGGCCTCATCGGGCAGGATATTTATGTCTCGCTTGTGATGATGTCGCTCTTGACAACTGTTGTGACTCCTCTTCTTCTTCGGCCCCTACTCAAGAAGGCCTAGCATTCCCTTCTTTTTCAATGGCCGGCAGCAAGAGCTAAAATGGTCATTTTTTAACTACTAATAAGTAATAAAAATAGAAAGGTTTATATACCCTTCCTCCCCAGAAAGGACTATGGCAGCACAAGAAAGGGCATTTGCGGCATGTAATCATCCTAGCTCCAAAGTGGAGTATAGTGGACAACTTAATGGAATAAGCACTGCGCTAAATACCCAATCACAATTAGAAGTTCTTGTCCTCAATGCGGCGAATGAGCGGATTCCAAAAGAGATTGCAGATCTTGCAAGAGCATCAGGACATAAAACCATTGTCGTGGCGACACACCCTGGTGGGTCTTCTCTTAAAGCCGCGAATGATGCTGCTCACGTCTTCAATCAGCATTATATCAATTTTGCAAATCAGTACCCAATAGAGGGGTATCATGGAGGAATTGCGTATAAACCAGCCAAACCTGCCAACGATATTAATCTCCCTGGACAAGAAATTTCAGCAAACGACAATTACTCCTTTAAACCCTAGAGTCCTCTCTCAATGCTTAAACAGCCGAATCCCTGTGAACACCATCGCAATCCCATGCTCGTTTGCGGCATCGATGATCTCCTTATCCCTCATGCTTCCGCCCGGCTGGATAATCGCTGTTGCTCCAAGAGCCACTGCCTCATCGAGCCCGTCGCGGAATGGAAAATAGGCGTCCGAACTCATCACGCTGCCAACTGTCCTGCTTTCCGGCTTGATGCCAACGAGCTTCACCGCATCAACGCGCGACATCTGCCCTGCGCCGATGCCGACTGTGCGCTCATCCTTTGCAAAGACAACTGAATTAGACTTCACGTTCTTATTGACCTTCCACGCAAAGATCAAATCATTAATTTCCCTTTTGGTTGGCGAGCGTTTTGTGACCACCTTGAGGTCTTTTTCAGTAATCGAAGGGAACTGCCTAGTCTGAACCAAAAGCCCAGCTGATATGCGCCTCATTTCAGGGGATGAGCGCTCAATGATGAATTTGCCCGTCTCAAGCAGGCGAAGATTCTTTTTTTTGTTAAGTATGCCCAATGCTTCCTTTTCAAATTTTGGGCAGATAATGACCTCGATGAATAAGTCCTGCATCAAGGAGGCGGTCTTGCCATCACAGGGAACGTTGAGGGCAACAACACCTCCGAATGCAGACTTGACATCTGCCTGATGCGCGCTTTTGAACGCTTCAGAGATGGTTTTTGCGGATGCCACTCCGCTTGGGTTTGTGTGCTTGATGATGGCAGCTGTCGGGCGGACAAAATCCTCAACAATGGAGAGGGCCTCTGTCGCATCAAGGATATTGTTATAGGACAATTCCTTGCCCTGGAGCTGCCTTGAATTCGCAACACCGGTCTCATTGTCCAAAAAAGGCTTATACAACGCGGCCTTCTGATGCGGGTTCTCCCCGTATCTTAGGTCCTGGACCTTCTCGAAAGTGAGATTGTAGTATTGCGGGAATATCCCGCCCCCGAACTTTTCCACGAAGAATCGGTTGATGATAGTGTCATAGCGCGCAGTATGGGAAAACGCCTTCAATGCAAGATGCGAGCGAAACGCTCCATCTATTTTGCCCGCTCTCAATGCATCAAGTACCCTGACATAGTCATTTGGATCAACCACAACCGCCACGTTATGGAAATTCTTTGCCGCAGCCCGAATCATGGTTGGGCCCCCTACATCAATATTTTCTAAAATATCCTTAAGGGGGGCTTTCTTCATCACTTTTTCAAGGAAAGGATAGAGATTGACGCACACCAATGAAATGGGCTGAATTCCAAATTTCCCCATTTCCTGCCGATGCTTTTGGTCATTGATGTTTCCAAGTATGCCGCCGAACACCTTGGGATGCAGGGTTTTTACCCTTCCGTCCAAAATCTCCTTGTGGCCGGTGTATTCAGAAACCTCTGTCACGGAAATGCCATTTTTCCTCAAGAGAGCGGCCGTGCCTCCGGTGGAGAGGAGAGTGTAGCCAAAATTTCTCAGCCCTTTTGCAAACTCCACAATCCCCTGCTTGTCATAGATAGAGAGCAATGCGATTTTTTTTGTGTCTTTTGCCATTGTCCCTCACTGCAGCATTGGTTCGCCTTCTATTGCAACCTTATTTCCCATTGTTCTTATTTTTCCTTCACAAAAGAGCCCAATCGCCTTGACCAAAAGCTCCTGTTCCACTGCCTGCACTTTCTCCTTGAGGGTTTCCAAAGTCTCATCTTCGGAAACCTCAACTTGCTTTTGGAAAATAATAGGGCCTCCATCAGGCGTCTCATCAACGAAATGGAGAGTGGCGCCGCTTATTTTCTTCCCTGATTTGAGGACTTTTTCATGCACTTCCATGTCCATTCCACCTGCGAATTCCGGAAGCAGGCTTGGGTGAATGTTGATTATTTTATTTGGGAACTGCTCAACAAACCACTTGGTGAGAAAGCGCATGTAGCCGACGAGCAGGATGAGATCCGGACTGTAGGGCTTGAGGACGCTGTACAATGCATGATCATATTCCACCTTGCTCATATCCTTCTGGCTAACAAATTCTGTTCGAATGCCAAATCCCTTCGCACGCTCTAATGCCTGGCTTTGCTTATTCGATGCAACCACCACTATTTCAGCATCGAGCCCCTCGTAGCGTATGGCATCGATTAGAGCGTCCATCACTGTTGCGCGGGTAGAACTTATCACGGCGATCCTAATCACGTAAACCACCGTATGATGAGTGTATGGAAGGAATTTATAAATGTTCTCTTGACGCAAATATTCCTTTTCATAATTGCCCGCCGGGCAGCACAGAGCACGCTCCTCTCTGCCGCGCGAAGGTTCCCGATGGCAGCGCAGGATTCCGATACTTCACAAATGCCAACTCCTTTGCGCGCAGCAGCTCCTTTTGAGTGAGCATTCCGACTTGGCATTCCTTATCTGCGGTGAAGCCCTCACGCAGCGCCTGATACAATTCTTCCTGCGACGCATCTTTCTGCTCACGGACGCTTGTAGCATTCTCCTCGAAAAGCCGAAGGTCATTCCTGAAAATCTCGCTCATCAGGCGATGGTCCATCTCGTAATGGATGGTTCCGTGCTGCAAATACCAGCCGGAATCAAGGACTTTTGCGGCATTGCCGGAAATTTTCTTCTCCCCGACCAGGACATCATTACTGTGCTCGAGCCGCCCCTTGATGCCGAGCTTCTTCAATGCGACAAGGATGCTGTTGCAAATTGAGCGATAGGCGGTTGTGATGCTGTAATTATACATCCTGATGGGAACAACAACAGAATAGGTGAAATCCTTTGTTCCATGGAACACTGCCCTTCCGCCGCTCATTCTCCTCACCAGCTCAATCTTGTGGTGAGCAATAGCTTCCATGTTGATGTCGGAGAGCGCCTGGTAGGCGCCAAGGGAGATTGCGGGCTTTTCCCACCGGTAGAATCGAATGGTTGGCGGGGAGTTTCCCAGGGCTGCCTGCTCGGCAATGGCCTGATCGGTTGCCATGTTCATGGCTGCATCTTTGGTTTCAAGCTCGATGAGGCGCCATTTCTCTTTCATGCTTTCACTTCCCATACTGCATCTTCGGCCTCTCCATCATCCACCAGGTGAGCACGCGCGTCTCATACTCATCAGGGGTGTGGATGCTCTCATGGATGTCCACTTCCTTCTTCAATGAGCCGATTAAATCATCACGCAATGCCATGTAACTCTCGCCAAGAAAAGTGTACCCCAGAATACCTCCCATCATATTCTTTGGCCTTATGTGGAGAACCTTGAAGGGCACCCTCTCTGAAAAATCAGATTTTTGGGAAATGATCTGCTCTGCATATCCCTTTGCCCTGTATTCGACTACGGCATGTTCCTCTCCTTTGAAGTACTCATAGGATGCATGCACCTCATAGCCGCGCCTTTCAATTTGAGCCTTTGGCCTAAGAATTGAGAATGAGTAGTGCTTTGCCTCTTTTCTCCGTGAGCTTTTGGTGATGATGGTCTCAGTAGAGGATTCCTCTTCCTGATCGAATGTGATATCCATGCGCTCTTCCCCATCAGTTGAATGATAATTGATTGAGACACTATAATTGCGCTTTTCCATTGTCTTTCTTGAAAAAGAGTAGGTAACTAATGAGGATGTTTCTTTTGCCAGATGCGCATTGATTTCTGCTTCCTCTTCCGGAAAACTTCTCTTGATGAGTGAATCAATGCTTTGTTTGATCTCCTCGATAGGGGCTAGTTTTTTATCATGCCCAAGTTGCCGCTCAAGACCGAATTGTCCCTTTTCTTTCTTTTTATCTGGCAGAGGGAGAACAAGATACTTCAATAAAACAGAGAGCAGCCCGTGTGGATTTCCCAACTCTACCCTTGGATTTTTTGCGTTGATCATGTTTTTCCCCTGATGAATTCCATGGCCTTTTGCATCTCCGCCTCTGCCTGCTCCTTTGAAGGCGAATCCGCAATCACTCTCAAGACGCCGCTTTCCGTCTTTGAGCCGCGGAACCAGATGAAGGAATCATTCGGCAGGAATATCTTGATGCTTCCATCCTTTGATGATATTATATTTCTTTTTCTTTTTTTGTATTGGCCGGCTATTTTTACCAGCAACGGCTTTAATGCTTTTGGATTAATGGCGACCTTCTGCTTGAGATACGCATATTTTGGCAGCGCGTCAACGATTTCATGCACATTCTTGCCTTTCTTTGCAATTATTGCGCAGAGCAAGAGCAGCCACAACATGCCATCCCTACAGGTCTGGGGAGAGAGGATGACACCGGATGAGCTTCCTTCCCCTCCAATTTTACTTCCTGCATTTCGCATTGCCCTGACTACATTACTCTCCCCAACTTCCACTTCCCTAAGAGATGCCCCATAGGATTCAACAACTTTTCTCACCATTGATGAAGTGGCATTGTTGACTATTATGATTTCTTTTCTTTGATTTTTGGACTGCGAAAGGACATGCCTTGCGGCAAGAGCGATACTTTCATTGCCCGATACCATGCGGCCATTTCCGAGCACAATTTCCACGCGGTCTGCGTCGCAGTCAAAGCCGGCCCCGAAATGGGCATTTTCCTTTTTGATGAGGTGGGAGAGGTAGTAAAGCGTCTCCTGTGTCGGCTCCACCTTATGGGCGAAATTACCAGGAGCCATGTTCAAGGGAATAACAGAAACACCCGCGCGCTCAAGGATGTGCTTGGCAATGGTTCCTGCACCCCCATTGGCATCAATGACCACCTTTAATTTGGCACCTCTTATTTTTTCCAATGAATCTTTACCAATTATTGAAAACACAAAATCCCGGTACGCGTCAATGGCCTCTTTTCTTTTTTCAACTATATTGCGGCCAGAAAGGATTTCACTATTCCTGGAAATAAATTTACTAAGAGATGAAGAATCCATATTTCCTTTCAATGCAATAACTTTTTGCATCTCTTTTTCATCAAGAACTGCGCCGCTTTTCCCCAGGAACTTGAACCCATTGTCATAGGGCTCATTATGGGATGCGGTGATGATGATTCCCCCATCCGCCCTGAAATGTCGCACCGCGTGCTCCACAGCAGGGGTTGGAAGAATGCCGACATCTGTAATATCTGCGGGAAGAAAGGGCACTATCGCGTCCTTGATTGCGGGCCCTGAGGGGCGGGTGTCCATTCCGATAACAATATTGAGGCGCTTTCCTTTTGTTTTTTTCCTCAGGAATTGCACATAGCCGGCAGCATAGCGCTGCGCGATCTTTAGAGTGAGGTCTTTGCCAAAAAGCCCCCTAACGCCTGACAATGACTCGACGAGCATTTCCCAAACCAATGGAAGTTTGTTTATAAGTGTTTTCACTTTGGAGCCAATAATAATCTTGCTGAGAATTGATATAATGCACTGATTTAATAGCACACATTGCCACACCGAACTATTGGCTTACTGGAAAATCTTTGCCTTGCTCATAGGATCAAGATAGCTGCCAAGCAGATAAATCGAACCCGTGATGACAATCAACTCTCCCTTTTTTATCATCTTCCTTGCCTCTGCCAATGCTTCTTTTGGCTCTGGGATGATGAGGCACGGCTTTATCGCAAACTTTGCTAGAGCTTCCGGAGGGGCTGCCCTCTCGCTCTTGGGCGTTGTAAGGATGAGCAGCCGCGCATGGTTATTGACTATTTTCATCATTGACCTGATGTCCTTATCTTTTAGGATTCCTAGGATAATGATTTTCTTTTTCTTTATGCGGCCTAGCTCGCTACCAAGCGCCCTCATGCCCTCTGCATTGTGAGCAGAATCAGCGAGGATATTTTTTGCGAGGTATTCCATTCTTCCCGGCCAATAGGCCTTTTTTAGGCCCATTTTAATGTGATTGGCTGTTATGAGAAATGAATATTTCATCTTGAGAATTTCAACTATGGTGATTGCCAAGGCCGCGTTCTCTGCCTGGTAATCCCCTCTTAATCCAAGAGTGAGATTCCTGTACCCATTGACGGAAATTTTCCCTTTTGATTTTTTCCAGGGCAATGATGGTGTTAACGGGGCATTTTTATCCTTGGCAATTTTTTTAATGGTCGTTAATGCCTCTCCTTTCGCTGAGGTGATGATTGGGATTCTTGGCTTGATGATGCCTCCCTTTTCTCCTGCGATTTTTTTGATGGTTGTCCCAAGGATATTTGTGTGATCCAAACCTATGCTCGTGATGACTGAAACTAATGGGGTGAGGATGTTTGTCGCGTCCAGGCGGCCCCCCAATCCCACCTCAATGATCGCAACCTCAACCTTTTTTTCGGCAAAATAGAGGAACGCCATCATCGTCGTTATCTCAAAGAAGGTCTCATCGCCTGCCATGTGATTTTTGATTCTCCTGTAGAGCCGCACGATGTCCCTATTGGAGATGTACTCATTGTTTATCCGAATGCGCTCGTTGAAATGTCTCAGATGCGGGGAAGTGTAGAGGCCGACATTGTAGCCCGCTTCCCTTAAAATTGAAAAAAGAAACGCGCATGTCGAGCCTTTGCCGTTGGATCCCGCGACGTGGATCGCTTTTAGCTTCTTTTCGGGGTTTCCGAGAAGAGCTGCAAGGCGGGTCACCCTATCAAGGTCAAGCTTGATCTCACCTTGCTTTCGGGAATAAAGTTCTTGGAGAAGGGTGTTGATGTGCATGAATTCATTCCATCAATTGGAACTTAAAAATGATATGGTTTTTTCTTACGAATTCCTGAAAAAATTACCACTTGCGCGGGAATTTCATCTCCGTTAAATCTTCTTTTAAGTTTAGAAATGGTGAGCCCCTTCTGCCAAGTATTTCCAGCAATGGTGAAACTTCTAACTCTTCTGGTAGAGGGTGGAAAAGGGGTTTCTTGGAAGGATTTCTTTGTTCATAAATGGAATAATCTGATCAATCTCCCGAGGATGCCTCTCCGCAATGCTCCTCCGGTTTAATTCATCCAGTAGATAGGGTCTGTTATCTGAGTAATGAGGAACTATTCTTTTATGAGGATCCTCATTTCGAATGAGGGGAAGGTCGATTTTTGGATGATCCTTATCCCACCGGACATTGCTATCTGGTGTAAATGGATATCTTACATCATCTCTGGCAGATATTGGAGTGAGGGTGACCGAGTAGATTCCTACTCCAAGCTCCTTTTTTGTAGCAACAAGCAGGACATTTGGACTTACCGGATATTTTGATCGAGCATCGTCAAAGACGCCTATGTCGGGTTCTCCGACCCTCTTTTTTTGATCTCCGCTCCATCCGATCCTTGAATAAATTTCTGCAATGTTCGGAAAGGTAGGACCATCATCATAAGATGGTTTGGAAGGCTTGAGCAGGGTCAATAATAACAGTGATTTTGCATCCAAACCTGACAATCTGCCCTGAAGGCTCATTTTTTGAGGAGGAGTCAGCCTTCCATTCACCCAATCAGAGACAATTTGGTTGATGACTCTCACCCTACCGGAGTAATCCACACCGGGTTTTTCCGCTATTAAATATTGGAACCCTCCATCAAGGTGGCGAAAAAGACGTACCGCCCCATCATCGAATTTCAGATCGATGCCTGTTGGAGTGTACGGGATTGAAGGGGTTTGAGAAGCGGTTAAAAGTGCTGCTTTATTTGCTGCACGTTGCTTTGCAGAGTTTGCTAATTCTGCCACTACCCTGTCAATTACTCCATCCAGCCTTAAATTAAAGAGAGGCACTTGCAGATCCCTTAGTGGATTTTTGGTCATGATTGTTCATTATCCCAAACATATTTATAAATCTTTCTATTTTTACACTTTAAAAGTAGTGAATTTATTGGTAATTTGGATTTTTTTCTGTGTCAAACATTTGAGTATCAATACAGCGGAACCTTCGGATCTATCTCCTTGCTCCACTCATTGATCCCGCCAACCATGTTCCTGACATTGGAAAAGCCATTGCAGAGGAGCGTGATGGTTGCGAATCTGCTCCTGCCCCCTGATTTGCAGTGGATGATTATTTCCTTCCCTTTTGGAAGCTCAGAGAGGCGATTCTCAAGCTGGTTGAGCGGTATTGCAATTGTTCCTTCAATCTTTGCCGCCTCGCGCTCATGCGGCCAGCGCACGTCAAGAAAGAGGAAGTCCTGCTTTTTGTCCATTTTGGCCTTCACTTCCTTGGGAGAGATGCTAATTCCTCTCTCTGTGATGGGAATTGAATTTCTCCCGCAGGAAGCGCAGGTGAGCGGCTTTTGGGACAGTGGCAGCGGGTCCTGGCAGTAACGGCAGAAGGGAAGGTCTTCTTTCATTTTGCTCAGCTGGAAACTCACCTTTAAGTCTTTTTCTTCCACTGCTTCTTGAGAAAAAGCCACGGAACTGCGATAATACCAAGCACGACCCAGAAAGTCATATCATTAATTTTTCTGAGGGCTAATAGGGTCAGATTGCCTATCAGGGCAATGCTGAGAAGCACGGCTACTATCTGCCGATTGTTAAAATCCATAGAGCTTTTGCAGGTTCCGGCGCTTGAGGCGCATATAGATTCGACCTTCGCGCACTTCTATCTGCTTGTGCGTGTAGAGCGTTCCATCCACACGAACGATGTCTATAGTATCATTTGCTATCTTAGAATTTTCCATAGGAAAACCCACCCCCACGTAAGGAATAATTGCTTGTTTACTCTTTATAAGCTTATCGGTGCTGATAGACGAGAAGTGTATACTGAGACAATGGATCTTTCTGGGGGATTATTTCTGAGATAAGCCCTAAGAGGCCCATACAAGGATGCAAGGGTTTCCAAGGGACCCCTTGCTTGCTCAATATTATGAAATGCAACCGCTCCATCTGGGTTAAAAGAGATTCCAAGTTCATTCCAGGGTGTTTGAAGGGTTCCAAATGCTGCCAATCTATTCTTCTCATATGCATCCCATAATGCATTCATTCCCCCAGTTACTCTTACCTCTCCTTGTTTCAAACCCAACCCAAATCTTGAAATTTCAAAGGCGAGCCAATTATCCCCACTTACACCCTGAGGCTTTGTTGCTATATAGAAGGAACCTGGAAATAGATGATCAACTAAAGGGGAAATAATTGAATCTACTGTGTAGACTACTGTCCCATCTGAAATTAATGAAGAAAGTTTCTCTGGGTTTTCAGGACAGCCATCAACACCCTTTTGGATCTTGATAATACTTTTGTGAGGTCTCATCAAAACCCCATTTCCCAAATTTATTAGTAAATTAACTACATCACCCATACCCATACCTCACCGTATAAGCATATGTCTTATCAGACTTCTTGGGCTTCTGCCAGTGTTCGAACTCGCCGTTGATGTCGCGCACAACGTCATATCCTGCGAGGGTCTTTCCATCAAGGGTTGTTTCCCAGTTGCGAGACTTTTTGGTGTCTTCACGCAGATCGTCCTCATCCGTCTGGGCGTCAACGTATCGGAATCGGTTGAGATCGCTTCTCCGCTCTGCGGAATCCAAAAGCCATGTCGCATCATCTGATCCTGTTGAGGTCTCAAAGGACATGGGCGCTTTTGGGAAAGCATCTGTGCCGTCGGCATTGAGGACAAAGATGAGCGGCCCCTGCTGTTCTTGGAACTGGGTGCTTGCGCCTTGCTCAGAGTATCCTATCACAAAGAGCAGTAGTCCAACTATTCCTATCGCAATGAGAGTGATTGGCCTCATGAGTATCTCACCCTTGTTGTTACTAATTAGTAGTTTAAAAACCTTTCTGTTTTTCCCACCTTTGGAGGAATTTCCCAAGTAGTTTGGCGGAAAACACAAGCACTTCAGAAAAAACTATTTCCTACCCTTCAGCTCATTTCTGATCTCATCAAGGAGCTTGATTATTTTCCTATTTGTAAAATATGTGAGAATGATGCTGATGATGTAGAGCCCAACAAACCCTCCAACCAGCAGCTGGGCGAGGTCAACTAGCCCTTTTGAGGCCTCTGCGACAGAGACTAGAACCGTCGCATTGGCGATTAATGGATCCATCGCCCGCCCCCAACATACCCTTCAAGCTCCCTTATGGTCAAAAGAGTGATTCCATGCTTTCGCCCAAACCTGCGCAGCTGCGGCATGCGCGCCATTGTGCCGTCATCATTGAGAATTTCGCAGATGGCTGCCGCCGGCTGCTTTCCTCCAAGGTGGCACAGCTCAAGCGATGCCTCGGTATGGCCTTTTCTTTTGAGCAGCCCTCCCTCTTGCGCCATGAGGGGAAATACATGTCCAGGCCTGACAAAATCCATTGCCGTGCTTTTCTTATTAGCAAGTAAACTGATTGTTGTTGCCCTATCCTTGGCAGAAATCCCTGTAGAGATCCCTCTCCGCGCGTCCGCTGATACGGTAAAAATGCATTTGGTCGCTTCCTCATTATTCCCAACCATGATAGGCAGTTCAAGCTCCCTGAGCCGCAATTTGATCATGGGCACGCAGATCAGCCCCTTCCCATATTTAAGCATAAAATTTACCTTGGCAGGAGTTATGTCCTGGGCAGCAATAACCAAATCCCCCTCATTTTCCCTGCACTCATCATCTACAATGATGACAAATTTCCCTTTCCGAACATCCTCAATCGCCTGTGCAATGCTCATAGGTATCCTTCCACAAGAACGTCATCCCCTATTTTTTTTATTCTTACGTCTTTGAGCTGAAGCGCCTTTTTCATGTGCCTTATTCCCAAATCCCCAATTGCACGCATGCCTTCACCTGAAATTTTTGGCGCGATGAAGACCAAGATTTTGTCAACAATTCCTTCCTTAAGAGCCGCTGTCGCAAGCGATTGGCCTGCCTCTATCATAACACTGGCGATGTTTTTTTTGCCAAGCTCTTTCATCAGATAATTAAGATGGACCTTTCCTTTTTTTTGAGGGCACACGATGATTGCCACACCTTTCTTCGCCAGTACCTGCACTTTTTTCCAATCCGCCTTGCCGGTTACCGCAAGAATAAGCTTGTGCGGGCATTTCATGAGGTTGCATCTCAATGGGATCTCCGCCCTTGAATCAACGACGACCTTCCAGGGATCCTTCCCTTTGGCATAACGCGGAGTGAGGCGCGGATTATCACGGAGCACAGTGTTTTTGCCCACCATGACCGCATCAACTTCCGTTCTCATCTTATGGACTAAGGTTCGCGATTCTTTTGAAGTGATGTAGCTTGATGATCCGGCGGAGGCTGCTATGTTCCCATCCAAGGTCGTGGCCAGCTTTAGGATGACAAATGGCATCCTGGTGGTGATATATTTTGCAAAAACCTCATTCATTTTTTTAGCTTCCTTTTCACAGATTCCGACATTTGTCTTGATTCCTGCGTGCTTTAGATCCCCGATGCCGTGGATTTTTGGGTTGGGGTCCTTATGGGCGATGATCACTTCTTTGATGCCTGCGGCGATGATTGCCCTGCTGCACGGCGGCGTTCTCCCAAAATGAGAGCAGGGTTCCAATGTGACATACATGGCCGCGCCCCTTGCATTTTTCCCTGCCTGCCTCAATGCGATGGCTTCCGCGTGCGGCTTTCCTGCCTTTTTGTGGTAGCCCCTGCCGATAATTTTGCCGCCCTTCATAATGATGCAGCCAACCATCGGGTTTGGGGAGGCGGTTGAGCGGCCTTTCTCTGCCAATTCCAGGGCGATGCGCATGTATTTTTCGTGGAGGTTCATAGAACTCTAAGAAAAATCCAATATATTTAAAGATTCAGTTTTTCAGGGCATCATAAGATAAAAAAAGAGCCCGCATGTAATTTTTCAACTGCCTCAGCAAGCACCGGCAATCTAAATGGTTTGCCAATAAACCCATTCGCCCCATTATTTTTGGCATTGGAAGCAGTAGCACTAGGGTCAACATCGCCCGATAACATGACTATTGGGACTTTTTTGTCAAAGGTGCGAATTTCAGCAATAGCACGTAGGCCCTCCCATACCGGCATCGTATTATCGGTAAAAATGATAGTTCCCGGCGCTGATTTTTCCCCATTATCGCGCCAATGCTGTAAGACTTTTTCAACAAGAATTCTTCCGTTTTCCACCACTACTAATTTGGCATGGGGAAAATTCATTGACACTATTTTACTAAATGTCCTTCTTAATCCCCCATCGTCTTCTGCCCAAAAAACATATTTAACGTCTTCCAATTTCATTTTTGCCCCCGTCGCATTCCTTAGCTGGATATTGAGTGGAACTAAGGAGAAATCCTCGCATCCTGCCACAACTGAAGGATGGTCTTTGCCGTTCTCATGGTGTCCGGCTCATTTCCCTTTCGGATCCAGTTCCTTTTCTTCGCAATAATCTCAAGAGTCTCATTCTTGTCCTCGTGTGGCTCAACATCGAAAAACCCTTCAATCAGGCCAGGAAACGCGTCCATGAGCTCAAAGACCGCAAGCTCAGGGTCTTCCAGATCGAATGACTTGGAAACCATCTTGAGGTGCTTGAGATCCGCCTTTTCATCCCTTGGAATCACGCCAGGGGTGTCAATGAGGAAAAAATTATTTGTGGCGACGTATTGCTTGCCTTTGGTGAAGCCCGGCTGCGAGGAGACCCGTATCCTGCCATGCCCCTTGAGACGGTTGATAATCGAGCTTTTGCCGACGTTTGGATAGCCGACAATTCCAACAACCGGTTTTCCTTCCTTATTTGGGGAGAGAGACTTGAGCATCCAGCGCAGCTTTGTTATCCCAGAGCCAAGCTTTCCTGAGACGATGACATAGGGCTGCATCTCCCTTGGGACCTGGAGCTTTTTTCGAACCAGATCGCTCTTGTTGATGGCATAAAGATGGCGCCTTCCCTTGGTCTTCACCATCTTCTCGATGTCCTTGTTTCGGCTCTCCTGCAGGTAGCGGGCATCGAGCACATGGACTACGATGTCGGAGCGGTTGATGACCTCATCCACGGTTGCCCAGTATCCTTTTTTCATGGGGAATGAGGAGCTTGGACTTCTTAATAAAGATTGGCGTTATGTTAAAATAGCATTAAAAAAAAAGAATTCAAGGGGAACATCTTTCGCGCAGCCATTTGCCACGCTCCCCATCACTGAGGGCAGAGATTGCATCGAATAAAATATTATCGTTTGACAAAGAAGATGTATATTTTAAAAAGAATTATCTTTTATTACTCCCATAACTTATCTTACTTTCATATGTACTTTTTTATGGCAGACCCCACATAAAACTAATAGATTACTTATCTGATTATTACTTGGGTTTTTATCCTTATGATGTATATACAACCCTTCTTTTGCACAACAGATAGTACATTCATTGTTAGAATTAGCTAGGATACTCTCTTTTTCATCATCAGAAAATGCTTGTCTATTATTTTTTGATTTACCGAATACTTCTTTTTCTGCTATTTTCTTAAGTTCATATTGTTTCGAACGTAGCTTTAATTTTGCTACTTCAATTTGATAATTAACGAATTCAATAATGTTATCTTCATTAATTTCTTTATTTTTTAAACCGTTCCTTATTTCTTTCTCAGTTATTTTAAATTTACCATTTTTTAATTTTTTAATGAATGTACCATCTTGTATATAATCTATTTCAAATTTAAGTTCGTCGGTTAATACTTCGCCTATAGTATCACTAATTTCACTATCTTTCTCGTTTTTATTTTTTTCATTCGCTCTTTCTTTTTTAAGATCTTTTTTAAGATTTAATTTTTCCTTATCATGACAAGAAGTACACAACTCAGTTCCAAAAAATGAATTGAAAAGTCCTAACTCCATTTTACATTTTTTGCATCCCATAGTGTTGAATAATTTTGATTGAAAATTTACAATTTAAGGGAGTATTTGATAAAATATATTTCGTTTGACAATAAAAAAAATAAGGAACTACTTTATCCCCATGCTCTCATTGGTCATGCGGATGCTTTTCTCCCCGTCCTTTTCGCCCATGACCGCTCGGATAGCGTCAATGTTCTCCAAGACGACATCGCTTTCCTGATGCACTGCCTGCATGTAGAAGAGCTTATTTTTGCCATTGGGATCGATTCCAATCGCCTCCTCCCAGACGCAGATTTCAGGCATGTCACCGCGGGAATTGCCCAAATCCTTTGCCAGCTCCATGATCTGAGCGGTTGAGCGGATGACTTCAGCATTTCTTACAACGCGAATCCTTGTCGCGTCCTTGAAGAGCTGTATTACTTCCTCGGTGTTTGGCTTTTTCTTCAGGTCAGCGATGATGGAATGGACGTGCATTAGGGTTGATGAGACTGAGAGTGCAGTTGTGAAGATCTCAACCCCCTTCAACACTGTCTGGACATCAGGGCCGTGATGCGAAGGCATTTCCAAGACGGGAACAATCCCATTGATTGGGCCGTGGTAGATGTCCGCAGGATCTGCTCCCCTTCTGATCATGGTCGCATGGACGGATTGGATGCCATATTTTTTATTGACCTCATGGAGTGTTCGCACTAGGCCAGTGGTGTTGCAGGAGACGACGCGCACATAATCCCTGCCCACCGCCTCATTGTAATTGCACTGCGCAACAAAGGATGTTCCCGCGGTTGTGTGCTTCTCCCCTCCCTGGAATATCGCCTTCACCCTGTTTGGCCTGTAGAAATTCTCCAGGTTCTCTTTGCCCAGTTTCTTTGGCGCGGCATCGACAATGACATCAACCTGCTTTGCAAGGTCATGGACAGTGCCTGCGATTTCTATCCCGCTTTCCTTAAGCTCAGTTGGATCGCCTACGGCGTAGATAGGATAGCCCTTTTTCATAGCAATTTCAGGAAGCCAACTATATGAATTTGCAGTCACGCCCACAAGCTTCATGTCTTTTTGAAGCGCGATTGCATCCGCCACTCTTTTGCCGATTGTTCCAAATCCGTTCACTGCTACCCGAATTGCCATGATTTCACCCTTTCCGTTGATTTTTTCATTGGTTATCCCTGATTATTTTCCACTCTTATACTCACTTTGATTTTGAATTCCTGGAACTTTTCTCCCCTCTATTTTAATGGATCTAATCAACAATGGATGCCTCTATGCTTGCCTAACAATGCTAACGCTCCATTATTTGATTATATTTTCCCTGAGCCGCAAGTCCGTTGAGCATTGCCCTATGGACAAACGCCTCCTGCGCTTTTGGAATGTTGTCATCAACCCCTTTCCAAGCCGAAAGCGCAGGTTCTTGCAATGCCCGGGCATAGGAAAAGCTCACATTCCACGGAAGATATGGGTTTTGCACGTGCATCGCATTAAGGTGTGCTGTCGCCTCCTGCGGGGACTGCCCACCGGAGAGGAAATTGATGCTGGGAACCTCTGCAGGTACTGCCGTCTTAAGAACTTTTATGGTACGGCTTGCGACTTCCTCAACGCCTGCCCTATTTGTTGCCTGCTTTCCTGAGATCACCATACTTGGCTTGAGAATTGTGTATTTGATCGCAACGCCAACCCTATGAAGAGAGGCGTACACTTCTTTAATCACCTTATATGTCACTTCCTCGGATTTGTCTATGCTATAATCCCCATCAATGAGCACTTCCGGCTCGACAATGGGCACAAATCCTTCCTCCTGGCAGATTTTCGCATATTTTGCAAGATCTTCTGCATTTTTCTTTATGAGCGCATCGGTGGGTGTTGTCTCTGAAATCTTGTAGACTGCCCTCCATTTGGTGAACCTACATCCAAGTTTCTTATATTTCCTAAGGCGAACAGCAAGTGTTTCGAGCCCATTGGTATATTGCTCTATTGTCCCGTTGAACTTGGCGAGCCCTTCATCCACCTTAATGCCGGGAACGATACCTTTTTGTTGGAGTGCTATTGGAAAAAGAATGCCACCATTGGTCATCTGATACAACGTCTCCTCATGGAGGATGACTCCGGAAATGTATTCCTCCATACCGGGAGCAGTAAGCACAACCTGCCTGTACTTGCGCCTGGTCTCCTCAGTTGATTCCATCCCGATGCTTGCAAGGCGAATTGCCGCTGTGTTCACGCTCTCATCTGCAGCAAGGATTCCTTTCCCTGCCCTTACGAGTTCTTCTATTGTTTGCTGGAGTTCCTTTTCGTGCATCATGATCATTTTTTTGCTCTCTTGCTCTCCCTGTGCTCAAAATGATGGTGCGCCTCGACATAGCGGATTGTTTTGCTCTTTGAGCGCATCACGATGGAATGCGTAATCGCGCCGTGGGCGGTGAAGCGAACGCCTCTTAGGAACGAGCCGCTTGTAACTCCTGTCGCCGCAAACATGACATCGCTACCCTTTGCCAAATCATCTGTTGAGAATTTTTTGTTGAAATCGGAAATTCCCATTGCCTTTGCCCTTTTTTTCTCCTCATCGTTCCTGAATGCAAGGCGCCCCTGGATCTCCCCGCCAAGCGTCTTTAATCCTGCTGCGGTGATTACTCCCTCGGGAGCGGCGCCAATTCCCATGAGCATATCCACTTCCGAATCGGGAAGGGCTGTTGCAAGCCCGCCTGAGATGTCTCCATCGCCAATGAGCTGGATCCTTGCCCCGCATGCACGAATGTCCTTGATGAGCCTTGCGTGCCGATCCCTATCAAGCACAACTACAGTTATGTCGTCGCATTTCTTGTCCAATCTTTTGGCGACAGCTTCGATATTTTCCTTTACCGATGCATCCAAATCAATGGCGCCTTTTGCCGCTGGGCCAACCGCGATCTTGTCCATGTAGGTATCGGGAGCGTGGAGCAGTTTTCCCTTTGGGGCTGCCGCAAGGACTGAGATGGAATTATATCCGCCATTCGCAGTGATATTTGTGCCTTCAAGAGGATCAACTGCTATGTCAATCTCCTCTCCAGAACCGGTGCCAACCTTCTCTCCGATGTAGAGCATAGGGGCTTTGTCGCGCTCACCCTCTCCAATAACAATGCGGCCCTTGATTGCCATGTCAGAAAACCGCCTGCGCATGGCTTCTACCGCAGCTCCATCTGCCGCGTGATTGTCTCCCCGCCCCATCCACCTTGCGGATGCGATTGCTGCCTCTTCTGTTGCGCGGACAAATTCCAATGCGAGATTACGGTCAACCATTGCAGACTACCAACCCCTAGGAAAAACCAAACGAGCCATTGTATTTAAAGATTTCCATTCATCATATACTATCATACGAAGAGGCAAATATTTATAAAGAAGAAAAAATAAAAGGCAATGGGGCGTGGCATGAAAGAGCGCATCACTATCACCTTGGATGAGAATCTTCTTGCGCAGATTGACAAGCGCATCGATGGCGTTGACATCAAGAACCGCTCGCAGGAAATTGAGGTTCTGCTCTGGGACTCGCTTGGGATGAACATCCCCTCAAAGGCGGTCATTTTGGTTGGCGGGAGAGGGACGCGGCTTAAGCCATTGACTGATAAGATGCCCAAAGGCCTGATTTCTGTGCAGGGAAAGCCCATTACTGAGCACCTTCTTTATCTTCTCAAAAAATACGGAATTCGCGACGTCATCCTCTCTACGGGTTATCTAAAAGATCAATTTCGGCAGCATTTTGGCGATGGAGCAAAGCTCGGCCTACACATCTCCTATGTGGAAGAGCAGGAGCCGCTTGGAACCGCAGGGCCGCTTCGCCTTTGTAAAAGGGAGCTTAAGGATAGCTTTATTGTCTCCAATGGCGATGAACTAAAGGACATCAACATCGCGAGGATGTTTCGCCTGCACAAGAGAAAAGGCGCTCTTGCGACCATTGCCTTAACTTCCGTTGAGGATCCTTCCGCCTATGGGGTTGCGCGGCTTGACGGCAGCAGGATTGTGGAGTTCGTTGAGAAGCCAAAGAAGGAGAATGCCCCCTCAAATCTCATCAATGCCGGCTTTTACATCCTTGAGCCGGAAGTCATTGATATGATTCCTGAGAAGAGATTCTCGATGCTTGAGAAGGATGTCTTTCCCAAGCTCGCAAAACAAGGTCGGCTTCGTGGCTTTCCATTTGCGGGGCAGTGGTTTGACATCGGAACGCATGAGCGGCTTGCCCTTGCGGAGAAGAAGTGGAAGGGGATCTCAGCTTCTGATGAGGGGGATTTGGAGTAATAAGAACATTTAAAGAAAAAAACCCAGCATTCCCCCCATTACAGAGGTCATACTGGGGACTTCATATATTCCTAAACCCTTTCTTGATATTTAAAGGTTTTCTAATTTTAGGCTCAAAGAGATAGTTTAATATATCCATTGGAGGATAGATGGAAGATGGCGAGGAAAAAAGCTATCGTATTTATTGATGGAAATAATTTGTACCATAATCTAAAGCAAAGCTACGTGAAACCAAGTTCTATACATCTTGAAAAATTATCAGATGCCATATGCGAACATTATACCTGCCAAAGAGTAAAGACCATATACTACAATTCAATTCCAAGCATTGCGGATGGCGAAGAAACTTATTACAAACACCTAAAATTTCTAGATAGCGTCAAAAAATTCCAGAGGTTTGAGGTAAAAACAAGAAAACTCCAAAGAAATTCAACCCAAGAGCGCCTGCAAATAATGAATCAAGAATTAAAGTCTCTTGGTTTGTGCAGCACATGCCTTCCGATTATAAAAACACATTGGAACGACTATATCGGAAGCGTTGATAAAAAAGAAAAAGGTGTTGATGTTTTGATTGCAGTGGATATGATTGAGCTGGGACTAGTCAAAAAAGAAGCGGAAATGTGCATTCTTTTAAGCGGTGATGCTGATTTTATCCCCGCCTTAGACGTGTTAAACTCCAACAACATTGAGGTTGGGAGCGCTTCAATGGCAAAAGGGTATTCTTTTGACCTAAGGCAAAAACATAAATGGTTCATTTTAGATAAGCAGTTCATCATAAAAAATTGTTCTCGGCAGTAACCAAAAAAATTTTTGTGAAATAAGCATCATTGTTGGCAGAACCAATCGATACAATAAGCGTTTGCAAAAATGAAACAAAAAATGCATAAACCTCCTCTGATGGATACGCATATGATCCCCTCAATCTTCAAAGCCTATGACATCCGCGGCGCCTATCCTGAGGAGATTGACGAGAAAGCGGCGTATCTGATCGGCAAGGCGTTTGTAACCTTTCTTAAATGCAAAAAGCTCATCGTTGGCAGGGATATGAGAGTTTCTTCACCTGGGCTTGCCCTGGCATTTATGGAAGGCGCCTCTGACTTAGGGGCGGATATTCTTGATATCGGAGAAGTGTGCACCGACGCCACTTACTTCGCTTCAGGAAAATTGAATTTGCCAGCGGTCATGCTCACCGCATCGCACAACCCGCCGCATTACAATGGGCTGAAATTCTCAAAGCCAGGGGCTGTTGCGGTCAATCAGGATACCGGGCTTTGGGCAATGCGTGAAATCATTGAGAAAGGGGAGTTTAAGGCTGCATCCAAGGCCAAAGGAAAAATCATCAAAAAGGATGTTCTAAAGGATTATGTAAGGCATGTCCACTCATTTATCGAATATAAAAAATTGAAAAGAATGAGGGTGGCGGTTGATGCCGGGAATGGAATGGCGGGTAAAATAATTCCCCTTGTGTTCAATGGTCTTCCTATTGAGATTGTTCCCCTGTTCTTTGAGCTGGATGGGAGATTCCCAAATCATCTTGCTGATCCCTCAAAAAACGAGAACCTGATGTGGCTGCAGAACGCTGTCCGAAAAAAGAAATGCGACTTCGGCATGGCATTCGATGGGGATGCGGATAGGATATTCTTTGTTGATGAGAATGGCGAGACAATCAACAGCTCACTTATCACCTCGCTTATCGCAAAAACAATGCTTGCAAAGCATCCCAAGAGCACCATCATCTATAATGTAGTGTGCGGGCATGCCGTTCCAGAGACCATCGCTACCTATGGCGGAAAAGCAGTGATTGAGCGGGTTGGGCATTCCTTCATCAAGGCAACCATGCGCAAGACAAATGCCATCTTCGGAGGGGAGCATTCCGCGCATTATTACTATCGCGACAACTATTTCGCGGATTCAGGAGTCATTTCAAGCTTAATCATCTGCGAAGTCCTCTCACAAGAAGGCAAGCCATTATCTGCGCTTCTTGATGAATTTCGGACCTATTTGACACTTGAAGAGACCAGCATCATGGTTAAGGATAAGGATGCCACTATAAAAAAAATCAAGGACTACTTCTCAAAAAAACCAAGGGAAAAGCCAAGAAAAATATCTGAGCTGGACGGCCTAACCATGGAATTTTCCGACTGGTGGTTCAATATGCGCCCATCGAACACAGAGCCACTTCTTCGGCTGAATATGGAGGCAAAGGATATGGAGACCCTTAAAAAAATGAAAAAAGAGATCATATCACAATACTCCTGAATTGCATTTGGACTAGAAAACTTTTTAAAATCCGTTTGTCTCCTCTACTTATGAGTGATGTCCAATCTCTGGTTGTCCTTTTAGGAAAAAGGGAAAATGACTCTTACCTTCTCGCTGATGGAAGGAAGATAAGATGCGGATATTCTGAACCCGGGGGAATGTTTCATCCACCCGGAGAGCATTATGGGACCCCAGCAGTGGTGATTGGGTATCGAGGAAACAATGCTGCTTTTAGAAGTGATGTGGGTATTTTCCTAAGCGATAAATTGCCTGCCATCATGCCAACACCAAGGGAGGATAGGCTTCATCTCATTGCAGTCATGCTGGGCTCACACTTTGTGAAGGGGGGAATTGATGCATGGATTGTTTCTCCCAATAGCCGGCCAACAGAGAATTTATCACATTTATTTTCCTAGAGATTGACTCGAAAAAAATAAAACCGCAATATTTATAAATCGAGAAGGGATTTCTTTCCACACGCGAGAGAAGAACTGAAGCTATAATCTTCTCAGATGATAACAATAATGGCGCAACAGTTGAAGTCTTTGCGGCCAAGCATGCGGGAAAAGAAGCGCTATATTGTGTTTCAGGTAGTCTCCAGGCAGCCGGTCACTGCACAGCAAGTTGCAGATGCCATCCTTTTGGAATGCCATGCGTTCCTTGGAGAGCAGGGCATGGCACGGGCAGGGCTTATTATCCTGCACGATCGGTGGCAAAGCGCGTCACAGAAAGGCATACTACGAGTTTCCCACAAGGAGACTGCAAACATCCGAGCTGCCCTGATGTTTGTGAAGTCCATTGGCAACACCGAAGCGCTCATCAGATCCATTGGGATGTCCGGCATCCTCAAAAAAGCCGTCCAGCGATTTATCCATGCACACAAGCAGGATATTGCAACCGTAGGGTAAAGCGCACCTATAAAAAGGGCAATCAACGAACACCACTCCCCAAACAAAAACCATTGAAAAGGGCCATCAACCACTACAATGCTATACACTAACTCCATTACCCTAACTACATAAAATTTAAAATCCACATTAAAAATTAAATAAACACATAAAAAATTAACACAGTACCAATTAAAAAACGGAGGAAATTTCATGCAACCGCTACAACACCAGATGATGGGATATGACCGCGCAATCACCATGTTCTCGCCTGACGGCAGGCTTTTGCAGGTGGAATATGCGAAGAAAACAGTTAGGCAGGGCTCGCTTGCAATTGGCATATCCTGCACGGATGGCGTTCTTTTGGTTGCGGACAAGCGCATCATGGACCCGCTCATTGTCCCGGAATCGGTGGAGAAAATCTGGCAGATTGACAATCACATCATAGCCGCAGCATCGGGAATCATCTCTGATGCCCGTGTGCTCATCGATAGGGCCCAACTGAAGGCGCAGCAGCACAAGGTCACCTATGACGCGGATATTGACATGATATCCGTTGTGAGGGACATGTGCGATCTGATGCAGATGACAACGCAATCAGGCGGGCTGCGTCCCTTTGGAGTCTCCATCCTCATCGCTGGAGTTGATGGGAAGACCCCTAAGCTCTTTGAGACTGATCCAACGGGCATCTATTTCCAGTACAAGGCAACCGCAATCGGGGAAGGGGAAGTGGAAGTTGAGGAAGTGCTCAAGAAAGAATACCGTGATGACATGAATCTGGAAGATGGGCTCAAGCTCGCCATCAAGTCGCTGAAGAAGGTACTTGCGCAGAACTTCTCAATTGAGCGCGTGGACGCGATGAGCGTTTCTGCTGCCGATAAGCGCTTCATGAAAATTGATAAGGCAAAGCTTGAAAAAATCTCAAGCGGCATTCGGGATGAGAAGAAAGATGAGAAAAAGCCAGTGAAGTAGCACACTAAAGATTTCCACTAGCGCAACTATACCAAACAACGACACATAAACAATAGTACTAAACAAATCAAAACAAGCACATGACAGACGTCAATAAAGCAGTCATTGCGAGGCTTACAAGCCATGGCCATCACTTTGAGATCCTCGTGGATTCTGAGAATGCGCTTCTGATTAGGCAGGGCAAGCAGCTTGACATGCACGACGTTCTTGCGGTGATGAAAATATTTACGGATTCGCACAAGGGACTCTTGGCTTCCCCGAAAGCAATGGAGGATGCGTTCAAGACAACTGATGTCAATGAAGTTGCGCTTGCCATCATCAGGAAGGGCGAAATCCAGCAAACGCAGGAGATGCGCCAGCGCCAAAAAGAGCAGAAACTTAGGCAGCTCATCAACCTCTTGCACGTGAATGGGGTTGACCCAAAGACCCACCTGCCTCACCCAATCCAGCGCATCGAGATGGCGCTGAAAGAGGCAAAATTCAATGTCGACGAAAGCAAGCCGGCAGAGGCGCAGCTGCATGATGCCATTGAAAAGCTAAGGCCGCTTATGCCCATCAAATTCGAGATTAAGGAAATGAATATCAAGATCGACCCAAAATACACCGGCAAGGCATATGCGGTGCTCAAGAAGTTCGGCCCATTGCTAAGGGAAGAGTGGCAGAACAACGGTTACCTTCACGCAGTCATCGAGATTCCAGGCGGCCTGGAGACGGATTTTTACGAGCAGATCAACGCGGTGTGCCACGGGGAAGTGGAAGTGAGTGTGCTGCGGACAAAATAAGAAATCAGATAATACAACATTCGACTCAAAAACAAAACAAGAATTGTGGTCATTAGCAACCAAAAAATGTTCGCCATGAACACGGAACTTGATCATGATTATCCGATAAGGTGAGACACATGACAAATGGAGTAACGGTTAAGCATAAGGAAGTAGTCGTGCCGGGGGAGACCCTTTGCACTGACATGGGATTTCTCCCTGGGCCAGGAACATACAGGCAGGGCGAGTACATCTATGCAGAGCGCCTCGGGCTCGTCTCCATTGAGGGGAGGAGTGTAAAGATTATCCCTCTCTCTGGAAAATACATGCCGAAGCGCGATGATGTGATTATCTGCAAGGTAATTGACATCACATTGAACGGCTGGAGACTGGACACCAACTCTGCCTATTCTGCGATGCTTGGACTCAAGGAAGCAAGCTCGGATTTCATACAGAGAGGAGCGGACCTGACGCAGATTTATGGCCTTGACGATTCTGTGATGTGCCAGGTGATCCAGGTCACAAGCCAAAAGCTTGTTGATGTCTCGATGCGAGGTCCAGGCCTACGCAAGCTTTTGGGCGGAAGGATTATTGAAGTGAATCCATTCAAAGTTCCCCGCATCATTGGCAAGCAGGGCAGCATGATTTCCATGATAAAGCAGGCACTGAATTGCAATATCCTGGTCGGGCAAAATGGGGTTATTTGGATCCAGGGTGAGCCGAATGGCGAGCAGAAAGCGATTGCAACCATAAGAAAAATAGAGAGGGAGAGCCACATTCCCGGTCTTACCGAGCGAATCAAGGGCTACCTCCAGAAAATGGCATAACGGTGATACTGATGGCATACACAAAACGAATAGGCGGAAGGGGCTTTGACCAGGCGCGCCAAATTGAGGCAAAAGTAGGGGTCATCAAGCGGGCAGACGGATCCGCATTGTTTAAAATTGGAAACACCTGGGCATATGCCGCGGTCTATGGGCCGAGAAACCTGCACCCAAAATTCATGCAGGATCCAAGCAAAGGCATCCTGAGATGCTACTATAACATGATGCCGTTCTCGAGCTTTAACGATCGAGTAAGGCCAGGCGGCTCACGGCGATCAAAAGAAATATCCATGGTGACTCAGAAAGCGCTGCTCCCCGCGCTTAACCTTGGTGATTTTCCCAATTCAGTGGTTGATGTCTTCATCGAGCTGCCATTGACTGAGGCGGGCAGCAGGTGCGCAGGCATCTGCGCGGCTTCCATGGCCCTTGCGGATGCTGGCCTTGAGATGAAAGACCTCGTGTCCGCGATTTCTGTTGGCCGCGTGGATGACAAAATTGTTGTTGACCTGGACTATTCCGAGGAAGCGTACGAAGATGGCCCAGTCGCTGACATTCCAGTTGCGATGATGCCTAATTTAGACAAGATTACCCTGCTTCAAATGGACGGCGAAGTATCAAAGGACATGCTCAAAGACGCCTTGAGAAAAGCGAAGAAATCCTGCAAGGAGATTTATGAAATCCAAAAGGCAGCGCTCAAGCAGAAATATCCTGCTGATTCAAACAACAACGAATAAGGTGATTGATTATGTACGAAGAACTAAAGACACACGTTCTTGGGCTGTTGTCCAAGGGCACACGGCTCGATGGGAGAGCGCCTCTTGACTATCGGCAGCCCATTGAGGTTGTCAAGGGCTATATCAAATCAGCGGACGGCTCCGCGTATGTTCGGATTGGGGATACGGAAGTGCTCGCAGGAATCAAGATGAATGTGGACAAGCCCTATCCAGACACTCCTGATGAAGGGGGGATAGTTATTGGATCTGAACTCTATCCATTGGCAAGCCCTGATTTTGAGACCGGGCCACCGGGAATCCAGGCAGTTGAGCTTTCAAGGGTAGTTGACCGCGGCATTCGGGAAAGCAAGGCGGTTGATTTTGAAGAACTGTGCATCACTCCCAAGGAGAAGGCATGGTTTATTGTCTTAGACATTTGCGTCCTCAATGAAGGCGGCAATCTCTTTGACGCTGGATCCCTCGCTGCGCTAGCCGCGCTTCAGGACTGCACACTACCTGCCTATGAGGGGGGGAAATTAGACTACAAGACCCGCACAAAGGAGCGACTTCCTATCACTAAGGCACCACTTTCCGTGACAGTGCTCAAAATCGGCGACCATTATATTGTGGATCCGACCTTTGAGGAAGAGAAGATCTATGACAGCCGCTTATCCGTTGCAGTTGAGGAAAATGGAACTCTCTGCGCTTTGCAGAAGGGAGGCGACGATCCGCTCAGTGAAGAGGATGTCATGAGCATGATTGACATCGCGGTTGAGAAGACTGAGGAACTGCGCAAATTCCTTTGATTTTTATTTTTCATAATATTACATCAATTCTTGGCACATTGAGGTGGAGTAATGGAAAACGAACTTGGGAAACGGCTTGAGAATTACATTATTCTCACCAAAGAGGCATTGGCGAAAGTGAAACCCACTTCCAAGAGCATGCATGATGCCCAAGACCTATTGGATTTGGCGCAGAGGTACTATTCCGATGCCCTGCATTTCCAGAAGAAAGGGGAGTTGATTTTGGCGTATGGGGCAGTGTGCTATGCGCACTGCTTTCTTGATGTTGGGGCACGGCTTGGGCTGTTTGATGTCGGGAGAGATTCACAGCTGTTTATGGTTGATTAGTATTGAAGGTTCTGAAAAAATTCATTTAAGTTTTTATAGAACCAATTGGATTTAGAAAAGTTTATATAGTCCTAAATAAATTCGAATAGTATGGCAAAGAAAAACATAGGGAAGTCTTTCGTCTTGGAGGAAACACATGCCTATACGAGCGTGCTGCTGTGGTTCTTTGCATATCCTGGCAAGGGAGTTGGCCTCAACGACCTAAGCCGGGCTGTCAATGTGTCAAAAACTTCTGTCAAGAATGCTGTTATGATGCTGCAGGATGAGGGATTCCTCACCATAGAAATTCTTGGTAAAATCTGGTGGATTAGGGCGAACCCCACTCATCCCTATCTGCTAACAAGAAAAATGCCCTATCATCTTCAGCTCATCTATGAATCGGGCGTGCTCGAGGAAGTTCGGAAGAACGTCCCTAATCCACGGGCCGTAGTCCTTTTTGGCAGCTATAGGAAAGGGGAAGATACAGAACGAAGTGATGTGGACATTGCGGCAGAGGTTGTTGGGGATAATGAGATGGAGGTTCGGAAAATAGGGATGCTCAAGCTCGGCTTTAGGGACAACATTTCCGTAAACCTCCACATTTTCTCCCGGAAAAAAATTGACATTAACCTTTTTGCGAATGTCTCGAATGGGATTGTCCTTGAAGGGTTTCTCGAGGTATAGCCATGATACGCCCTGGAAAACATGCTCTGGACAGGATGAAGGCAGCGAGCATCATTGATGCTGCTGAACGAGACATGAATTTCACACTTTCCCTATCCAAGTCCCCTGAATCATCTCCAACGATCATCAGGAATATCTACGAATCATTCCGCATGCTTGGCGATGCGCTACTTGTCTACAGGGGAATAAAGCATGATAACCATATCATGCAGATCAAAGAACTTGTGAATTTGCCGGTGAATGCCAAAAGGCCCATCCAGATCCTGGAAAATCTGAGGACATTGAGGCACAATATCAATTATAACGGATATAAACCGACGACCGCAGAATTGGAAGATGCCCTTGATATCTCCAAAGAGCTTTTTGATCCTCTCTTAAAAGAAATAAAAAAAAGAATAATATGATCCTTTACTTTTTATTCCCATAGTAGAAGAACTTCTCAACCGAGACATCCTCTGATTTGTAGGTTCCAGTGCGCGCCATTCGTGCAGAGACCGATTCTCCTGCATTTGATGCCTGCGCAATCTGCTCATTTGAGATGTGCTCAAATGGCTTTGGCTGCGGAATGTGCTCCTGCTGCCTTGCTGGGGCTTGAGTGGGAGGGGCCTGCGCCTGCTCGATACGGATGTTTTTCAAGGTCGAGCGCACTGTTTCCAGTTCCTGCGCAACCTGGTGGAGCTGGGCCTTGAGCTCAAGAATCTCACGATCGTATTTCTTAGTTGCCATCTCGACAAGTATTGAGAGGCGCTTCTCCATAAGAAAACTGAGCTGTGCTTCCTGGTCCATTGCACACCTATTTGACAAAGTTCTGCGAGATGAAGGATGCCATCATCTGGTTTCCGGCCATCTGATAGACTTCATACGCAGTCTTAAGCGATCCGTTCTTGAGGCACAAGTCGCCAACGTCGTTAAGGCGCTCTGGCTCTCCTGCCGCCTTGAAGGCGAGAATGGCATTTGCCACATCATTTCCGGAAAGGCAGAGTTTTCCTACCTCAATGAGTTTCTCGCGGTTCTCAAGGGCGCGATAAATCTCTATAGCAAATTCGTACTTGGTCATGCGCAGCGCCTCATCGCCTGCGTCAAGAAGACTCCTTTTATCATTTATGACCTTGAACGCCTCGATTGCGGCCTTTAGGTTGCCTTCTGTGAGGCAGCGCTTGCCTAATTCTAGGAGCTTCACATTATCCCCCGCCAGCTTGAATGCTTCGATTGCCTTTGAATGCTGATAGGTTGACACATAGTAATCCCCTATCTCATTAAGCGCTCCCCGATTCGAAGCGAGGATGAATGCCTTGAGCGATGCCTCAATGTTTCCCTTCTTGAGATGCTCTGCGCCTAATGCATTAAGCAGGTGGGTCCTTGTCTCATGGTCAAACATGGAAAAGTCAATGTCATCAATATTTTTCTGCATGAGAAATGGAACAAGCGATTTGAATTTCTCGTGGTTTTGCGCAGTAAGAATCTTCTGGTTGCTCTCAACAATATCGCCTACCAGCTTTGAAATAACTTTGTCTGAATCAATTGCCATGGTCATCCCTCTGTCCTTTTTTAAGATTGGTTTTTATTTTTATGATTCAACGATTGCAAACCGCACATGAGTGTGATTATTTTGATTATTGGGGTTTTGAAATATAGGATGTGATGAATCGATGAAAATGCGAGAGCATGAGTATCTTGTTTTCAATCAATAAGGCCTCACTGGATGGCTTTTTCATTTTTTGGAGTGCTATACTTTTTTTTCCTGCCGGGCTGCCTTTTACTGCATGGGTCCTGCTTTGGCCATAATAATAAAAAAATGAAAATAAAAAATTTACTCGACAAAATAATCAATGCCGAGCTCAGTTGAGACGCGCTTTGCAATCGCCTTGCGCGAATCCTTGACGTCCTTTCCCATAATCCAGGGGCTCTTGACTCCTGTGATGATGGTCATGACGGTCACTTTTCCCTTCATGTGATCCGAGACCCTTGCGCCCCAAATCACGTTTGCGTCTTCATCGAGGGATTCAGTCACAAGCTCTCCAGCCCGGTTGACTTCATCAAGCGTCATGTCTGGGCCGCCTTCTATGTGGATAAGCGCGCCAGATGCGCCCTTGTAGCTGATTTCGAGCAGGGGATTTGAGAGGGCTCCTTTGACGGCCTCTTCCACCCGATTTGTGGTGTCTGAGACGCCAACGCCTATTGCTGCAACACCACCGTTGGTCATGATTGCCTTCACGTCCGCGAAGTCGAGATTGACAAGGCTTGGGACAGCAATCGTCTCAACGATTCCCCGAATCATGGTGGATACAAGCTCGTTTGCGACTGCGAATGCCTGCTGTACTGGCAGGTTACCAGCGATATTTACAAGCCGATTGTTGTCGATAACGATGACGGTGTCTGAGTGCTTTCTTAGCGATGCTAGGCCAAATTCAGCCTTGTCGATTCTTGCGCGCTCAATCTTGAATGGCATGGTGACCGTGCCGATGACTATGGCACCTGCATCCTTTGCAACCTGAGCTACAATGGGAGCAGATCCGGTTCCGGTTCCTCCGCCCATTCCTGCGCAAATGAAGACCATGTCTGAACCTGCCAATGAAGCTTTGATCTCCTGAATGCTCTCCTGGGCTGACTGAGCGCCTTTCTCGGGGAATCCGCCGCAGCCAAGGCCCCTTGTAATTTCCCTTCCTATGAGGAATCTCTTATCAACTTCAGTCATCTGAAGATGCTGCTTGTCCGTATTGCACGCGATAATCTCCGCGCCCTTAATCCCTTTCTTGTAGAGCCAGGAGACCATATTAGATCCTGCGCCTCCGCAGCCAATGACCTTAATGCTCGCGTGGCCAACCTGAAGATCCTCGTCTAGTTTTGAAGCAGTGTTGTTTTTCAATGCCTCTTGCACAATAAAATTCATGCTCATGTTCCGCACCTCGTTTTTTCGCCTTGAAATCGATAATGATACCAGGCAGTTGTCTTTTTCTGTGTTTCAGAGGGAGAGGTTCTATATAAATGTTACGTTTTTGTATACTGGTTTAGAAAAAAGGGATTTGGTGTTGGGTTTTGTTATTCATTGTTGTGGATATGGAAAATAATAAGAGTTTCGCCCCTTCTGAATCACTGGAGTTCCTTCTTTGATCACTTTAAAGTTACTAATTCAAGAAATTTTATAAATGCCTTCCCCTCTCACTCATCCATGAAAGTCCCGCCCACAGCCAATATGGATGGAATCTTATCTGCGGAGATGAATAAGGGTTATTTATCTGCGGAGATGAATAAGGGTTATTGGCCCGCATGTGACAAATTCGCCATTACCCATTTTCCAAGTATTCAGAACCTATATGGGGCCGATTATCTGACAAATGTGAGGTTGGATTGGTGCGCACCCCTAACTATGGAATTCGCAAAAAAGGCAGGACTAGTAGTACAAAGAAATGGCCTGATTCTGAGCTACAGCTCCCACTTCTTGCCGGAAAGCGGCTTTGAAAAGCATTATCGTGCAATGCTTCTGCTTTCAGGCATCATAACAAGGCATAAAGGGACCGGCCAGACCTATAAGGAAACGTGGGAGGAGCCGAATAAGAATATGGGAAGTGTTGCGATCACGTTTTTTACATTGTCAAGCGGACCCATCATCCCCGCCCGCATCTGTCTTTCCGTCTATCGGGCAGAGAATCTCAACAATCCCTTCCCTCGCGACTCGATATAGCATTCTTCCCTTCTTGTCCTATCACCCCCTCACGCCATCAAAACATTAAAATAGCCCATTCGCTCCCGGGATGCCATGCAAGACTACCTCTGTTCGCGCTGCCGGGAAAAGTTCACCTTTGAGCAGATCAGATACGATCGCAGCCATAAGATAGTCTGCAAGGGCTGCCTTGGCATCCTTGAGAAGGAGGAGGAGCAAAAGGATCGGATGGGCGCAAAGGACTATGAGAAAATTCGATTTATCTGCATGGACTGCCGCTTTAAGTTCTCGATTAGGCGCGGTTCACGGCAGGCATTGAAGTGCCCGTACTGCAACAAGACTGCGCTTATGCAGGTCAAGAAGTATAAGGATGAGAATGATCTTATATCTGAGTCCATGCATGAGCGGTTTGATTACTGAGATATTTCTTGAATTGACTTTTGCGCTCTCTTTCCCGCATACACTGAAGCATCCATAAACACCTTGTCCGTTGATGCGGCGATTCCTTTCTCTTTTTCTTTTAGAGATTCTGCATTCATTTGCGAGGTTCCAAGGCCGATAAGCTCGCCTTTCAATGTCAGAAGCGCAACCATCTCTCCTTTTTCCAATGGAGAGGTGAATTTTGAGACTCCTGGCGCTTTGAGATCGATACCATGGGAGAGGCTTGACACCGCCTGGTCAAACACCCACATCTTTGGCAGGTGCGCAACCCCGTTTTCAACCGGCTGGATATACCTACGCAGGCCCTCTTCCCTGCCTTCTGTTTTCCAATAATGAAATGCGTCCGCAAGATCGTGCAGGGTCACCAGGGTATCCTCTTTGAACGGACCTGCTTTTGTCCTTCTCAATTCTACCATGTGTGCGCCGCAGCCAATCTTTTTCCCGATGTCATGGATGAGCTTTCTGATGTATGTCCCTGCCTGGCAGCCCACCCGAAATAGGACATCCTGGCCATCAATCTCCATGATGTTAAGATAATAGATGCTTCTCATCCTTAATTGCCTTTTCACCGCACTTTTGATTGGGGGCATTTGCTCAATTTTTCCAACAAACATTTGGCAGATGTGGCTTAGATGCTTCTCATCAACTTCCTTATGGAGATGCATGATGGCAACATATTCCTTTCCTGAGCTGAGAAGCGCCTGCACAACCCTTGTGCCCCGGCCAAGCGCGGTTGGCAAGCTGCCTGTCACTGCCGGATCAAGCGTTCCGCAATGGCCTGCTTTTTCGATATGGAGAATTTTCTGCAAATAATCGCTCACCTGATGCGAAGTCGGCCCTTTTGGCTTGTCGATGTTTATGATGCCATAATCCAAAAGCTGAGGAATGGGGCGCTGATTTGGGAAGCAGCCAACTGTTGGGTCGGTCTCTCCCTCTCTCTTTACAAGGATTTCTCGTGGGAAGCGCTCAAAAGGGAGTAGATTGTCCATTTAAGAGGAGGGATTATGATTTTTAATAAACGTTATGGTTTGGATTTATCTATTATAATTTCCCACACTTCAGTAATTGCAAACGAATTTATAGGAGCTTTCTTCTTGTGACGGGCTTGGGAGGGTGAAAGAAGAGAAAAACTCATTCTTTAGTGCCTTTTTTTCCAACTCCACTAAAGAAAAGACTAAAATCCCTAATTCACAACAACCTTTCCAACCATCCCCCTATGCCCGGAGCCGCAGGGAATGCTGCAGATAAAAGGGAACTCGCCCAACTGATCTGCTATAAACTCCACATCAGCGCTTCCTTTCGCAGGGATGAGCTCATTGACACCGAAGTCTGGAATTGCAAGGCCGTGCGCGACATCCGCGCTTGTCAGGTGGAAAATGACCGTATCCCCTACATTCACAGTGATTACGTTTGGCTCGAAGGTGAAGCGCGAGGCGATCATCTCAAACTCCTTCACTTTTGAATCCAAGCCGGCCTCTGCCGTG
>CAYTKI010000035.1:0-16934 GCA_964438385.1 uncultured Methanosarcinales archaeon
CCTACCTTTAATTGCCTCACAATCCATATACGTTTTTTTCATTTAGCTTGTATTTCATTGGTTTCACCTTGATTTTTAGGACAATCTGCAGGTATTTAAAAACCCCCTAAAAGTGTTAACCAATATCGATACTAATCAACATAATCAATCGATGCATATTCCATTTTTACAAGAGCGAGGTTTGATTCATCAACTTTCTTGAAGAACTCTTTGTCTGTTTCGTCGCCTTTTTCAATGGCTTCCTTTATTATCTTGTCAAGCTGGGGCTCAATGTCCCTGTAGCGCTGCTCCCATCTCTCGTTTTGGGTGAATGCATAGTTCCTTGCAGACTGCGTAAGCACCTCATCATAGTATCTTATGAACTGCGCCAAGCCATCAAGATACTCTGCTTTGGTGAATTCTTCTATGCTCCTAGGCACCTCCTTACCCAATGGCTCGGAAATTTTGCCAATCTGGTAAATAGAAAAACCCCCCACAAGCAACACCAACAAAGAAACCATAATAAAACCAAGAATCAGTTTTGTTCGGACTTTCATTAAAGCAACCCTCTTCCTTAATAGCCATGGGCTTATTTGTATTTAAACTTTCTCATATACAGCATTGTTGATCATAACATCACTCCCCCCAAAACCACGCAAGGCATCCCAGAATACTTTTTTAATAGACACTTGATTTGTGACATCAAGGAAATGCACTTTTGTATCCTCCAACTGCCCGATTCTCTTAGCAGACAACTTATCCCAAACCGTTGCAGCCACATTCCAGCCCTTTTGGGAGAAGAGATGCGCTGCCGCAAGTCCGATGCCGGAAGATGCCCCGGTTATCAGCACATTTTTTCTTGCGGGCATTTCAGCCATCGGCTTTTTCTCCGAAAATTAACAAATGGATTGTAAACATTCACATCATCCCCTTCACATAAAACTCCACTATCAAAAAGAAAAAATACAGCATGATGAGCGCAACTCCCTCGTGCCAGGTGAGCCGGCTTCCTGACTTCACAAATGAAATAATGATGAAACTCACCAGCAGCAGGAAAATCCAGCTGGTGAAGTAATACGCCAATGCTTCCTGGATAGGATGTATTAGCGCCACAATCCCAAGAATAAGGGATGAGTTCACGACCACACTCCCGATGCTGTTTCCAACAGCCATCTCCGGGTGCTTCTGGAGTACAGAACGGATATTGAAGGTTAACTCGGGAAGCGAGGTGCCAATCCCCAAAAATACCAATCCAATCATAATGAGGGGCAAGCCCAATCCGATGGCAAGCGCAGTTGCCCCTTGTACTACGAAATTGGCGCTTCCAAGGACAAGCGCGAGGCAGAGGATAAAGAGAAAAACATCCTTGGCAATCTGCCATTTGGCCGCCTTGTGCTCACCCAACTTATTTTTGGTTTTGTCTTTTCTGACCATAAAGTAAATGTAGAAAATAAAAACACCAATCAAAATCAGCCCATCAAAACGCGAAAGCTCATTTCCAATGGCCATGAGAACCAAAGGGAGCGCAGCAATGGCAAACATGGGATAGACATCTCCCTTTGCTGATTTTGTGCTGATGCGGATGCCCCGCGAGAGCAGGATTGGGATGCCGATGACCATCGTTAAGTCCGCGATGTTCGCCCCAATGAGGTTTCCCAAAGAGAGAGCAGGATTTCCAGACCATGCGGAAGTGATGCCGACAAAAAGCTCAGGAATGGAAGTTGAGAAGCCGACAATGATGAAGCTTATCACAAACTCGCTCATGCCTAGATATACTGCAATGCGGGCAATGTATCTCACCATGAAAGAGGCAGCAACCACGAGCACAAGAAGAGGCGCCAAAAAGAACATTAAATCAGGAAAAGAGATCATGCGGCAGCCCTCCTCTGCCTGAGCAATTTACTGAGCTCAATTGCGATGCCGCCGATGCTTGCGAGCGCCATGATGGCCAAAAATTCCACCACGCTCAAGGGAGCCATGCCAAGCACCTTCCCAACCGCAGGGATGAAAACGGAAGCCGCAATGACCATTAGGGAAGCCGCAACCGCCAACACAAGGTACTTGTTCTTGAAATAGCCGACCTGCCACACAGGATAGAGCGTTGATCTGCAGGTGAAGGCCTGATAGAGCTCAAACATCGAAATCATGAGGAATGTTGCGGTCTGCGCCTTGAGGAGCGTCGCAAAGGTCCCATCATAGAAATAGACGAACGTAGAGAGAGCAGCGATTGTCATTAGGATTGGATAGAGTACAATGTACGCCCAAAGCCCCTTGTAGATCGGCTCTGTTTTCTTACGCGGTTTTCGCCTCATCGCGTGCGGTTCAAAAGGATCTGCGCTCAGGGCCAAAGCGGGAAGACCGTCAGTCACAAGATTGATGAGCAGGATCTGCGTTGCGGTGAGCGGCAGGGGAAGCCCGAAGAGGATGCCAAGGAATATGACAATCACTTCCCCAATGTTACCTGAGATCAAGAAGCCGAAATATTTGCGGATATTGTCATACGTCCCGCGGCCCTCTTCGATGGCGTTCACGATGGACGCAAAATTATCATCAGTGAGGATGATGGATGCGGCCTCCTTTGAGACGTCTGTT
This sequence comes from uncultured Methanosarcinales archaeon, assembly GCA_964438385.1. Lineage (GTDB taxonomy): Archaea > Nanobdellota > Nanobdellia > Woesearchaeales > GW2011-AR4 > GW2011-AR11. The sequence goes on from CAYTKI010000035.1 coordinate 2,572, forward strand.
CCCGTTATTCCCATTGCAACGCCGATATCTGCCCTCTTTAAGGCGGGCGCATCATTCACCCCATCTCCTGTCATCGCAACAATATGGCCTCGCTTCCTGAGCGCATCCACAATCTTGAGCTTATGCTCCGGATTCACACGAGAAAAAATGCCGATCTCATCCACAACCGAATCCAGGTCCTGCACTTTCTCCAACTGCGCTCCAGTCATTGATTTTCCAACGATTCCAATCTCTTGCGCAACCGCCTTTGCAGTCATTTCCTGATCGCCGGTTATCATGATCACCTTGATTCCCGCTTCCCTGCATTTTTCTATCGCCAGCTTCACTTCATCGCGAGCGGGATCAATCATGCCCTGCATACCAACAAAGACAAGATTCTTCTCGATTTGCCCCCTTGGAGTGCCTTTCATGACCGCGCGATAGGCAAACCCCAAGACACGCAGCGCATCATCGGCAAACTCGCGGTTGACGCGCAAGATTTCCTGCATATCCTCATCAGTAATCTTTCTGACTTCCCCCTCATCCAGGACATACGCGCACAAACCAAGCACAATCTCAGGCGCGCCCTTGACATAAGCAAGCATCTCTCCCTGACGATTGTGCAGGGTGGTCATGATCTTGCGCTCAGAGGTGAATTCTATCTCATCAACGCGGGGCAAATGGGCGCTTAGTTCCTGCTTTGCGAATCCCGCCTTTGCCGCAGCAACCACTAGCGCCCCTTCAGTCGGATCTCCGGAGATTGACGCCCCCTGCAATTCAGAGTCGTTGTTTTGCGCACCAATGACCAGGAGCATCTCAATCTCATCAATCTTCGCTGGCTTTCCCTTATAGAGGAATTGCCCATGAGGGGAATAGCCGGAGCCGGTGACCTCGAAGATCTTGCCGTTTGTGTATATTTTTTTGACTGTCATCTCATTTTTTGTCAGCGTCCCAGTCTTATCAGAGCAAATCACGGTGGTTGAGCCAAGCGTCTCAACAGAGGGCAACCTGCGAACCAGGGCATGCCTCTTGAGCATCCGCTGAGTGCCAAGGGCAAGCGATATGGTGACCACGGCAGGCAAACCTTCGGGAATCGCGGCGACTGCGACTGCGATCGCCGTCAAGAGCAGACCAGTTGAATCCTTCATGAAACCGATGAAATCAAGTGAGAGAAGATCCTGCAGAGCGGTTTCGCTTTTGAGGACCCCCATCCCAAAAATGACAAAAGCTATGCAGATCACAATGACCCCTATCACCCTCCCAAGCTGATCCATCTTGACCTGAAGAGGAGTTGGCTCTGGCTTTGTTTCTTCTAACATCCTTGCAATCTTTCCGATTTCTGTCTGCATACCCGTTTCTGTGATGACGGCTTTCCCGCGGCCATTTACCACGACGGTTCCTGAGAATAAGGAGTTCAACCTCTCGGCAAGAGGAGCGTTCTCTGCTACCGGCCCTGTGATCTTGGATATGGGCTGGGATTCCCCGGTGAGCGCGGCTTCCTGCGTCTTGAGATTGAACACTTCCAGGAGATGGGCATCTGCCGGCACCTTATCGCCCGTCTCGATAAGAATGAGATCTCCCGGCACAAGCTCCTTCGCGTCTATGTCGGTGCGCAACCCATTCCTGATCACTTTCGCGCGCAGAGATGAGAGTTTCTTCAATGCCTCGATTGCCCTCTCCGCCCGGTATTCCTGCACAAAGCCAAGGACTGCTATGAGGATTAGAATGACTCCAATTACAACGGCATCAATATACTCGCGCAAAAACGCTGAGAGGACCGTCGCTGCAATGAGAATCCAAATCACGATGCTGTCGAACTGCTTGAGAAAAATCCTGAGAGGGGATACTCTTATTGCATCCTTTATCTCATTTGGGCCATAGCTGGCAAGGCGCTTATTTGCTTCAACTGATGAGAGACCATCTAGGGAGCCGCCAACTGCCTTGAGAGTTGCTTCTGTACTCAGCCCATGAAAACTATTTCCCATCCTATTCTTCATCCATTAGGGACTGTTGCGAATCATTTTTTGATTCAGGACGCCTTCCACTCTTGATTTGCCTGAGATGGCCAATGAAATATTCCAAGCAGTCAATCCCGCAAAAGCTCGCCTTTTTTTGCAGATCATCAGGGCCGAAGATAAGAGTATAATTGCTTGTGCTGTAGAAGCGCAGATCATTTTGGCACACCGAGCATGTCTTCTCAAACTCGCGCATCTTCTTCTTGAGCTTCTCTTCCACAATTCTCTTGGTTGAGAGCGCCTGGCTGTCGATATCCTTCTTCAGCATCACCAGGTCTTCATAGTTCAAAGCTTCCAGCAGATCCTCAAAACGCTTGCTTATCACTCGCATCACCCCGCCCTTCAAATTTGACATACCACTTGTTTGCTGCCTCATCATAGGAGAACACGACAGAATATTTCTTCTTCTCATCAAGCGCAAAGAGCATGGGCTTTGGGATGGTCGTTTCCCAGCTTGAGCCGCGCCGATAGAGCTTGCGTTTGAAGGATACCATGGTGAGTGAAGGGTAAGTTTGATATACTTATTTTTATTATTATTTTTATCCTTATTTAAATGTATTGATTTAATCTGGGCTGTTTTTCCTTCACAATTCAATTTATACTTATTTTATGATTTATTTTATAACTTATTTTAATATTTATTTATATACTTATATATTATGGACACCTAAGAAAACACCCCTTCTACTTTCTCTACTATTTTTAAAGAATGGGCTTTTTCATGCTTCCATGAACATCGCTATAATCTGCTCCAAGAAAGATCCTGCGGGAATGGCATTCAAAAACGCATTTGGCCAAAAAAAAGAAGAGGCGTCTGCACAAGGAATTTCCCTTCACGTCCTAGATGATGAGCTGCTCATAAGCGATAATCTCGAGAAGGATATCCCCTCGGACATCTTCATCTTTGCCTCAAAGCACCGCTCCTCCTCGAACACAAAATCCTTTGCGGTGCATTCCATAGGGAACTTTGGTGAAGGAACAGCTGGCGGAAGGCCTAATCAATTATGCCCCACATCCGCACACCTCCAGCACGCTATTTTTCTGCAGCTTTTGAAAAGAAGAAGGGATGGCTATGAGGTGACAATGGAAGCGACTCACCACGGCCCGTTTATGAAAAAACCATCCCTCTTTGTCGAGGTGGGCAGCACTGAAGAGGAATGGGATGATCCAATAAACTCTGGGATACTTGTGGACTCTATCATGGGGGGACTGAGCCATTACCTTGAACTCCAATACGGAATGAGCAATAAAAAAAATCCAATTATCGAAAATAAAAACAATGAAAATAAACAAAGCGAAAAAGGCGCTTACGATACAATTACCGGTGAAAATAATATTCCTCAAGTTGCGATTGGCATTGGCGGGCCGCACTACTGCAACAATTTCAATAAACTGGCTCAAAGAAAGAACATCGCTTTCGGCCACATCTGTCCGAAATTCAACCTTGAAAAGCTTGATGAAGGAATGCTTAGGCAGGCCATTGAGAAAATACATGAGAAGGTTGATATGATTGTGCTGGACTGGAAGGGATTGGGAGCGGAGAAGCAGAGGATAGTTGATATGCTAAAAAGAATTGGCATTCCTGTTGAGAGAACGGATAAAATCCTGAAAGAAAATTGAGAGATTACAAAAAATAATAAAAATCCTACTTCTTCACCTGAGCCGCTGCCTTTGCCGCCCCTGCAGCGGGAGCTGCTCCTGCCGCCGGTGCGCCGCCTGCTGGCGCTGCCCCTCCTGCCGCCGCCTCTGCCGGCATGAGCTCTTTGATGATGTCATCTGGGATCTTTGCTGCCTCGAGCGCCTTCTTGATTTCCTTTGATTCCTTTCCAACCATGGTGTCCATGATGGTTTTTGCCTGCTTGAGGAACTCCTCGCGCTTCTTGGCAAGTGCTTCGGCCAGGCGCTTTCTCTCTTCCTCGAGGTGAGCAAGCTCTTCAGCGGTCAATTCGGTCTTCTCGAGGCGGATCTCCTCATCGAAGAGTCCCTTCTCGATATCGCGCATGGTCTCGCGAGCGGGCTTTCCTTCAACGAGGACGCCCATGGAATCGCATGTCCCTATGATCTCCTTGACTTTCTGCTTCAGGTTCTTGCCAAGAGTATCATCTGCCTTCATCTTTGCGACCTTGATGATTTGCTCAATGAGCACATCTGCAACCTTCTCGGTGTTGGGCTTTCCAGAGCCCTTCTCAAGGTTTGCCTCCTTCTTGATGAGGGCTGATGCCGGGGGAGTTCCGACAGAAATCTCGTGCTTTTTGGTATCCCTATCAATGGTGATTGTGACCGGAACCTGCATACCCTTAAATTCCGCAGTCTTTTTGTTGATGTCTGCGACTACCTGGCCGATATTGACTCCCATGGGTCCCAATGCAGGGCCGAGCGGAGGGGCTGCTGTTGCCTTCCCTCCTTCCACCAACACCTGGATTTTTTCTTTTGCCATGGATGCATTACAGAAACGCTGGCTGATTTAAAAGCATTATGGTATGTTTTTGTTATGTATTTTCATTTTATTAAACTTTTATTTGCCCGACCTTTGGGCTGGGTAAGAAAAGTCTATGGGGAATCAGAAAAGTCCTCACTTGGCTCATCATCTGTATCTCTCCTGATGACCTTGATAGCGTCCATCTTGAGCGTCATGGGAATGGGAACTGCCGCCTCAAGAAGCTCGACCACCACTTCCTCCTTTGATTTATCGAGCCGTGTAATCTTCGCTTTTTCGCGCTTGAAGGGGCCTGATATGATCTCCACGATGTCGTTTTTCTGGATATTGACCTCATGCTTGACCTGCTCGAGCATATGCTCAATCTCCTTATATTCCACTTGCTTTGGCAAAATGCCGCGCGCATAGGGAATGTTAAACGCCGCCTGCTCCGCATCGGCGCGGGATGCTGCTTCAACAAAGATATAGCCGCGCATGCCATGCGGGCGCACAACAGAGAACACCTCAATGCCTTTTTTCTTTGCATTGCTCACTACGAAGTCCATGACCTGGTCTTCACGATTGGCGGTTGTGCGCAGCGCGAAGATGTTAAACTGCTGCTGTTCCATGCCGAGGAGGAAACTTGCCGTGTTTAAAAAGTATTCCATTTGGGGTGGAGCTGTGAATAGGGGGGATTTTTGCATAAACAATCTCCTGTTTGAGGAGATACCACTTGGATGTGTAGTATGTGGCGCTTAAATATTATGCCCGACTTGTTTTTTTGCAGTACAAAAAGAAAAACACAAAGAAAAAATATTTGAATCCTACTGAAACAAATACGTCTTCATCATCTGGAGCGTAAATCCAACCAATCCGACAAGAGCGATGCCGAGTGCGGAAACCTTGACGATGGTGATAAATTCCAGGCGGTCCGGCTTCTTTGTGACGCGCAAGACGCGGCCGCACTCACTTAGGAAAGTCCTGAAGCGCGCCATCCTTGAATTCTGCTCGGCCGGCTCATCCATACCAATCAGCTCAGGAACTCGATGCCGAGCTGGTGCTCCATCTGTTTTTTCTTGTCATCAGTCTTCATGCCTCTTGTGCCAAGAATCTGCGCGGATTTCACCCCTGTCACAATAAGCATGGTCCGAATGGTCTTATCCATATCCTTGTAAATCTGCGCTCCCCAGATTATTTTTGCGTCATCATCCAGCTTCTCGGAGACCGCCTCAACAATCTTGCGCGCCTCATCAAGAGTCATGTCTTCCCCACCAACAACATTGATGAGCGCGCCATTCGCGCCTGAAATATCCACATCAAGGAGAGGATTGTGGATGGCCTTTTCAACTGCCTCCTGGGCGCGGTTTTCAGTATCGGATTCGCCAACACCAATTAAGGCAACTCCTCCGCCTTTCATCACAGCGCGGATATCAGCAAAATCAAGATTCACTAGCCCAGTCTTTGTGACCAGTTCAGATACACCCTTTACTGCATTGGTGAGTATTTCGTCAGCAACCTTGAATGCGGTATGCAGGGGAAGGTCAGGAGCAAGCTCAAGCAACTTGTCATTTGGGATGACGATGAGGGTGTCGGTATTCGCTTCCATCTTCTCAAGGCCAACAACCGCATTCTGATAGCGCCGATTGCCTTCCATCTGGAAAGGCATGGTGACAATGCCAACTGTCAATGCGCCGACTTTCTTTGCGATTTCTGCAACCACAGGAGCGCTTCCGGTGCCTGTTCCCCCTCCAAGGCCGCAGGTGATAAAGACCATGTCTGAACCGGCGAGCAGCTTTTTTATTTCTGCCTCGCTTTCTCTTGCTGCCTCTTCGCCCAGGCGGGGATCTGCTCCCGCTCCCATGCCTCTTGTCAATTCTTTTCCGATAAGGAGCTTTTTGTTTGCAGTCGTATAGAGAAGATCCTGGGCATCGGTATTGATGGCAATCATTTCCGCGCCGACAATGCCGACTTCTGCCATGCGGTTGATTGTGTTATTGCCTCCGCCCCCGCACCCAACTACCTTGATAGTCGCGTGCTGGCGTGAAATGAATGCCTCTAGTTCAGCATCCACATCCGCGGTTTCCCTGCTTAGTGGCGAGTCCTTTCTTGCGAGCTTTGGGTTATACTCGGCTGATTTCTGCTTTGCCTGATTTAGGATGCTTTCCATAGTACGCACTTTTTTCTATATTCTCTTTAGAATGGTGAAAATTAGTGATTGGTTGTATTTAAACTTATTTGTTGAACAGAACTTTCCTAGTTATGGTGGCTCTGCCCCTCATGGCTGATTTCTTGATGGCCGCTTCCATGCTTCTTTTGGCCATCATCCTTTTCCTCCTGCTTTTGCTCAACAAACTTCACTTCCTTGATTGTGGGAATAATTCTTTTGATTCTTGTGGCAAACTCCTTCTCGATTACTTGCTCAATCTTGTGCTTCATCCTGATGGTGAGGATGCCATTATCGGCTGATGTGTTTAGATTCTCCATGCCCAGATGCTTGAGATACGCGTCCACTTTCCTCTTCTCATCATCAATGAAGGTAATGACCTTGAATGCATAGGAGAGCTCCCTTCCCGCAAGCGGGTGGTTGAAGTCCACCATGACTCTTCCCCCTGAAACTGTCTTTATTATACCCATAGTCCCATCGATATTGACCTGAAGCCCGGGAAAGGGCTGCACCTTGGACTGCTTGAATTTGCTTTCGGGAATCATTTGCAAAAGCTTTCCGTCTTTTTTTCCAAAACCCTGCTCGGGAGAAATATCAACGCTGTACTCCTTGCCAATCTCCTTTCCTATAAGAAAATCATCCAATCCTTTAATGAGGAACTGCTCACCGACGCACACAACTAAGGGACCATAGGATGCCTCTTCCCTAAAAAATCTATTTTTCTTCGCGATATCCACTCTTGTGGTGTCAAAGACCGCGTTTTCCGCCTTGAGGGTTCCAGTATATTCAATCTCGACAAAATCGTTCTTCTTAATCGTTGCCATTTCCGGGGGTGCCCGAGGGGAATTTATAAAGATTATGATTTATTTTTCCCGACAAAATCCAATACTGCTGAGATGACTTGCTGCACAGAAAGCTGAGTCGTATCAATAATGTGGGTATAGAGCAACTTGTCTGCGTAATCGACCCCATAGTATTTCCTGTATCTTTTCCGCTCGCTCTCCTCCCGCTTCCCTATTTGGGCAAGTGTTTCTTTGAGGGTGGCGCTTTTCTCATCGCTTCTCCCCGCCTTAAGAATGCGCTCTGCCCGCGTCTTTTGGCCTGCATCAAGGAAGATGCGAAAATTTGCATGCGGAATGAAGAAAGCGGTGAGGCGCCCATCGATGATGAAATTATTCTTTGTTTTTCCCAGCATGATGAGCCGATCATCAAGCTCCTTATCAATCGAGGGGTCTTTCTCAGCGGCTTTGTTAAGTTCAAGTAGCGTTACTCCCTTCTCGGCTGCCATCGCGCGCATCACATCACCGACAGAATAATGTTTCAAACCCAGTTTTGAGGAGAGCTGCTTTGCGATCGTGCTCTTCCCTGAGCCCGCTTTCCCTGAGATAGTGATTATCATGGAGGCTGAGACTCATCTAAGTTTAAAAAAGTTGTTGCATAAAGAGGTTTAATTACTATGTCGCTGAAGAGATGTTCGTGAGGAATCTGCAAAATGATCATTTAAAGTACTCCTAGACAGTAGCTATGGTAAAAAACTTTATAACTCGATGAGGAATATACGTGTCATGGTTGAAAAATTAGGGGAATTGCTTGTTTTCGATTATGCTCCGAATCTTAAAATTGTCGGATGCTTTCATGCGCTTAGTAATAGGGATAAAGTGGACTTGGAGCACCTCATTGAAAAGAGCGAGTTCGTTGCAATCGAAAGCGACGAAATTCGCATGAGAAAAGGTGCTAAGTTTTATTCTGCTAAGGGGAAATTGACAATCCCTCCGATTGTTGAGGAAAATGGGGAAGAGATGAGAGAATATAAAATATCAGGAGGGGATTATAGGTTTTTAAGAGCTTTTTTAGACTTAAATGATAGAAGCATAGATGAATTGAATCAAAAAATAAAGCTAGTTGAGGGTGTTGAAAGGAATGGTGATGAGAGTGAGATGGAGTTTTCTTATAAAGTGTCAAAGGCCTTGGGAAAGCCTGTATACCTTGTCGATATGCCGACAGATATGATTCTTATGAGATTGTGTAATTTTCCTTCATATGTAAAAATAATCGAGGTGTTAAGTTTGAAAACACGCGGCTCTCATGTGAAGAGAGTTATGCAATTTATGCACAGCGAACGGGAAGAGTATATGTTGAGGATGATTGAGCAAAATGAAGGTCCCGTAGGATTGCTGGAGAGAAAGGGTCTCTTGATAGTAGGAGTATCTCACGCAATTAATTTCTACAATCAATCGAGGAATGGATGAGTTTTCCGAATCCTTTATAATTAAATCTTGATTACTCTATCCAATGGACACCATCATGCCGCAGAGGCAAAAGGGATTCGGATTCCAATTCATCATCCTAGGCATCTTCCTTACAATTACGCTCTCGCGCATCTATGTGGATTGGCTCTGGTTTGATTCCCTTGGCTTCCTTTCGGTCTATAAGACCATGCTCTTCACCAAAATAATGGTGGGAGTTGCTGTCGCGGTCATATTCTTTTTGGCAATCGCCGGCAATATCTGGGTCGCGAACAGGAAAGTGAAAGTACAGCGCACCCCTCTCTACAGCATCGCTTTTGGCATTTCTGTTGTCGTAGGTTTCATCGCAAGCGCATTCTGGTTTTCCGTTCCCAGGTTCCTCGAATCCACTCCTTTTGGTTTTGTCGATCCCTTATTCAAGAAAGATGTGGCATTTTATGTGATGGAGATTCCCTTATACCAGTTCCTGCTTGCGATAATCACAGCCCTACTCATTTTGACAATAGCTTTCACGCTCATCGCCTATCTCCTTTCCCACAAGCCAAAGAGAGCCACAAAGCCGCAAACAACTGAGCAGGATCTCCCTGAAATGGAGCAGCGCATTACTCGATTTGCACTCACGTTCCCCCAGCAAGGGAAGAATCATCTTCTCATGCTCTTTGGCGCATTTCTTCTGGTGGTAGCATGCTTTTTTTGGCTGCGCAGGTATTCTTTGCTCTACTCCCATAGGGGGGTTGTCTATGGAGCGGGCTACACCGATGTGCATGTTGCGCTTCCTCTGTATGCGCTGCTTACTTTCTTCTCCCTGATTGCCGCAATAATCGCCATCAGCCATGCCTGGCATGGGCGCGGAAAGCTCATTTTGGTGAGCAGTTTTCTCATACCCGGCATTTTCTTTTTCGGCTTGCTTGTTTCAGGCCTTGTGCATGTGCTGTATGTGGAGCCAAACGAGTTCAATCTTGAGCAACCTTACATCCAGGAAAACATCAAGCACACACTCTTTGCCTATGGGCTCACCGATGTTTTGGTGAGGGATTTTCCCGTCACCTACAACCTGACATCCAAGGAGATCGCAGAAAACAAGGTGATGATTGACAATATCCGGCTCTGGGACTGGCGGCCACTTTTGACAACCTATCGGCAGCTCCAGCTCTTCCGCACCTACTATGACTTTGTAGATGTGGACATTGACCGCTACATTGTCAACGGAAGAATGACCCAGCTCATGACTTCCCCCCGGGAGCTTGATCAGGAGCAGCTTGATGCCAAGGCAAAGACCTGGGTGAACGAGAAACTTGTCTATACGCATGGATATGGGGTGGTTACATCGCCAGTCAATGCCATCTCAAAAGAGGGCCTGCCGGATCTGCTTGTGCAAGACATTCCCCCAAAGACCTCCATTGCCCCATTGAAAATCAACCAGCCGCGCATTTATTTCGGGGAAAAGACGGGCAGCTTTATCATCACTAACACAAAAGCGAATGAGTTTGATTATCCGCTTGGGAATGAGAATGTCTTTGCTTCCTACAATGGGAGCGATGGCGTTGCCCTCAATGGATTTTTGAGAAAAGCCGCGTTCTCAATCAACCTTGGCGCGCTCAACCTGATGATCTCAAGCGCCCTCACCAAGGAAAGCAAAGTGGTCCTGCGCAGAAACATCCTACACCGCGTGCAGTCGCTTGCGCCATTCCTGCAATACGACTCAGACCCCTATATCATTATCGCTGAGGGGAAACTGTACTGGATGATCGACGCGTACACTTCTTCCAACAGATTCCCCTACAGCGAAAGCACCAATGGAGTGAATTACCTTAGAAACCCAGTCAAGATTACCATTGATGCCTACGAAGGAAAAACTACGTTCTACATCGTGGATGAGAACGACCCGCTCATCAGGAACTATGCTTCCGTTTTTCCAACGCTTTTTACCTCCTTTAGTGAGATGCCTGCAACACTCAAGCAGCACATTCGTTATCCAGAAGACCTTTTCCGCATCCAAAATGAGATGTATGGGGTCTATCACATGAAAGACCCTCAGGTGTTCTATAACAAAGAAGATGTCTGGAAAATGCCAACGGAGATTTATGACCGCGAGCAGGTGGAGATGGATCCTTATTACATCATACTCAAGCTTCCGGGAGAACAAAAAGAGGGCTTCTTCCTCATCCGACCCCTGATTCCCCGCGGAAAAGACAACATGATCGCATGGATGGCGGCATCTTCTGATCCTTTGAGTTATGGCAAGCTTGAGGTGTTTAAGCTCAGCAAGCAGGAACTGACCTATGGGCCCATGCAAATCGAGGCGCGCATCAACCAGGACACCGATATCTCGCAGCTCTTCACCTTGTGGGGGCAGCAGGGATCTCAAGTCATCCGAGGCAACATGATAGTCATCCCTATCGAGAATAGCTTCCTCTACATCGAGCCCGTGTACCTACGGGCATCCGCAGGAGGGGCGCTTCCGCAACTCAAGCGAGTTGTTGTCGCCTATGAAGACAAACTCACCATGCAGGAAACCCTTGGCCAGGCATTGCAAGTTCTCTTTGGAACTGCATCTGATGGAGAAAACAATCAGGAGGGTAGACTGACCGAAGATCAGAAGGTTCTTGAGACTCTTGAGCAGAAATACATCCTTGCGTCCCAACTCTATACAGAGGCGGACGAGGCGCTTCAGAGGGGGGATTTTGTAACCTATGCAGAGAGGATAGAGGATTTGGGGAAAGTGCTGACATCATGAGAAAGAGGAATCTGTACAATTGCACAAACAAAAACTATATAAACATCCGCGCGCAGAAAAACCCATCACAAAGACTGTAGGGGCGCTTTTTTAGTTCTCATGCCAAGAAAAACCCTCATCATTCCGAAAGCACCGCTCGCCCGGCTCATGGAAAGGGCAGGTGCGCAGCGCGTAGGGGATGACGCAAAAGAGGAACTGAGCGATTTTCTCACTTCTTATGCAACCGGGATTGCGAAAAAGGCAAAAGACATAGCGCAGCATTCTGGAAGGAAGACTCTCAATGCTGGCGATGTGAAGCTTGCGGCGAAGTAAACAAAACCAATGCGCCTCATCTCACTGCGTTTGTGACTTTGACTACGTCAAAGTATTGGGAAGGCGCCAATTCATTGCGAGCGAAGCGAGCATGATTTTTCTCCACAAAAAATTGCAATGCCAATAAAAATCCAATGACGATAATATTATAAATAAAACATCTCCCCATGGACCCATTGGGCCGGTAGTTAAATCCGGTATAATGCGCCCATGGCATGGGTGAGGCTCCGGGTTCAAATCCCGGCCGGTCCATTTCCTCCTCAATCCAAATTATAAATATCGATATATTTATTTAGAAAGAGCGGCTAGCCAATGCCATGAAACTCCTCTACACATCCGATCTTCACGGTAATCGCACTCTCTATGAGGCGCTGCTTAGGAGAGCTAGTGGGGCAGATATTGATGCCGTGGTGATTGGCGGAGATCTGTGCCCAAGGGGAGGATCCACATTAAAGGAATGGATTGCGTTTCAGCGATCGTTTCTGGAAGAGTATATTCTGCCACTCTTTTCATCATTTAGGGGAAAGCATCCAGACAAAAAGATTTTCCTTATCATGGGCAATGATGATTTCCGAAAGAACATGGATGTGCTGGAGGAGGCGCAGCGAAAAGGGATACTCCATTCTCTCCACAAGAAAAAAGCGGAAGTTTGGAATGGCTTTTCCATCGTTGGCTATTCCTTTGTCAACACCACTCCTTTTCGCCTGAAGGATTGGGAGAAGAAAGACTCTACGTATGCCACTATTCCTTCCCAGCTCTCGCCTGAAGTTTTGCGCTCATGTGAAGAGGAATTGGGCACTATTGAAGAGGACTTGAAGGATTTGGCGGTCCTTTCAGATCCCGGAAAAACAATCTATGTCATCCACGCCCCTCCGCATGGCACTAATCTTGATATCACCACTTCCGGAGAGCATGTGGGAAGCCATGCAATACGGGCATTCATAGAAAAAAACAACCCCCTGGCAACTCTTCATGGGCACATCCACGAATCGCCACGAATGTCCGGATCCTGGATGGATGTGCTTGACAAAACCGTCTGCATCAACGTGGGCAGCGCCCAGGGCAATGGCAAGCTGCCCTGCTGCGTTATGGACATTGAGAACGCACACTTGGTCTCCTATGAGGAATTGGAGGCACACCCATGATTGCGCTCATCTCAGACACGCACGAGAACGAGAACGCCATTTTAGAAGCAGTCGCAATCATCAAGAAACGCAGACCTGATTTGGCCATTCATTTGGGAGATATCATCAGCCCTGCCATGCTCGATTATTTCAAGGGATTGAACATGAAGATTATTTTCGGCAACAATGATGGGGAACGTGCGGGTCTTGTGAAAACGGCATTAGCACTTGGATTTGAGGAACCGAAAGAAGAGATGGAATTCATTCACCAGGGAAAGAAATGCTGCGCATATCACGGAACAGACAAGAATTTGCTTGATTGGCACATCTTCCACGGAGGATTTGATTATGTGCTCACCGGCCATACACACCAGAGGCGTGATGAAAAAATAAAAAATACCAGGGTGATAAATCCGGGAGCATTATTCCGATGCCACCCTTACACTATCGCATTCCTTGATATTGGGAAAAATCATCTTGAATTTGTTGAAGTGCCGATGGGCTAACAGGGGAGGGAAGTTATGGAAAACTGCGTCTTTTGCAACATTGTCAGCGGGAAAATCCCCTCTGCGATAATCTATCAGGATGTGCATATCATCGCTTTCCTTGACATTATGCCTGCGAACAAGGGCCACTGCCTAATCATCCCACGAAAACACTATGAGAGCGCTATGGACACGCCAAAGGATATGCTTGCCGTCATGATGGAGGCGGCGAAGAAGGTGGGCAAAAGCCAATCGCAGGCGCTTGGGGCAACCGGCTTCAATTTACTCATTAACAACGGAAAAGATGCAGGACAGGTGGTGTTTCACACGCACCTCCACGTGATCCCGCGCTATGCTGGGGATGGCCTTATCATCAACTGGGACCACAAGAAATACTCCGACGGCGAGATGAAGGAGCATCAGGAAAAGCTTTCGCGGTTCATGTAGCAACGTTTATAAAACAACTTTCTCACCATTCTTGCACGGCGGTGTAGCTCAGTGGTCAGAGCGCAAGACTCATAATCTTGAGGTCGCGAGTTCAAACCTCGCCACCGCCATCTTTGTATCCCATTCGCAACATTCATAAATCAGCCGATTATCACATTCAAAATGCGGCGGTGCCGGAGCGGTCAAACGGGATAGGCTTAGGCCAGCACTGAAAGTGGTATAATGAGCCCAAAAGGCGATGACTGGAAGATACCTATTAGCTTAGTGCTTACGCAGGTTCGAATCCTGTCCGCCGCAGCTTTTTCTTTCCACTGAAACATTTTTATACGCCTGATAAACACACCCTCCTCATGCCGTGGTGGGACAATCCGGTACTCCGTCCGCCTCGAAAGCGGATTGCCGCAAGGCTTTCCTGGTTCAAATCCGGGCCACGGCGTC
>CAYTKI010000036.1:0-15812 GCA_964438385.1 uncultured Methanosarcinales archaeon
GACGGGTTCATCGTGAACTCAACAACACAGACCATACTCTTGATGGAAATTACAGCGTCATTGAACGTTACATCCACATTGGCATCGCGGCCCATCTTGGTTTTCGGGAAAGTCAACCTCAGCAATGGGACGAATGCGACATCCACTGTGGTCAATATCTACCTCAACGGAACGCAGATCGCGGCGGGCGAATCGACAACAGACACGGCTGCAGCTGATTTCGCGCAAGGGACGTTTAACAGCACTTCAACCTCTCTTTCAGCGTCGGAGCAGAATATCTCTCTTGGGAAGGTGAATCGCACCTTCCAAACCTTCTATACCTACACGGGATCCACGCAATATTTCATCGTCCCATCAAATGTCACAAGCATTAAGGTTGAGGTGTATGGTGGAGGAGGAGGAGGAGGCGGAGGTTATGATGGCGCAGAGGCATACTTTGGCTCGGGAGGAGGCGGAGGCGGATATTCAGCAGGCACGCTCACCGTTTCTGCGAATCAGAACATCTCGATCACCGTTGGGGCAGGAGGCGCAGGATCAACCGCTAGCGCTACAGCAACAACTGGCGGAACCACAACAATCAGCACGATAACGACGACCGGAGGCGGAGGCGGCGGAGGCAGGCAATTGGCAACTCCGATTGCAGGAGGCGCTGGGGGCGTGGGTTCCGGAGGATCGGTCAATAGTAACGGAGGAGCCGGAAGAACTACAGGACCCGGCCAAAGCACGTACGGGACCGGTGGAGGTGCAGGGGGAGAAGTTGGAAACGGTGCCATGGGCACAGATACAAATGCTCAAACAGGTGGAGGTGCGAGCGGAGGTAATTTATCTGGAAAAGGGGGCTATTTCAGTAGTGCAGGTCTCATTTATGGAGGAGGCAGCGCGGCATGCCATGCAGGTGGAGATCCATGTACCGGACCTACAGGTGCGCATGGACTTGCCGTCATCAACTACACAAGAGAGGTCTTCCTCACATCAGGAAATTTCACATCCCGCGTGATCGATGGGGGAAGTCAGACCACCTGGGCATCGATCTCGTGGATCAATTCAACGCCTGCAGGCGCAAACCTTACTCTTTACACAAGGACATCCCCTGACAACATCACCTTTAGCGACTGGATGCTGCATAATATCTCGCCTTCATCCATTTCCCAGAACGCAACCGCAAGGTTCATCCAATACCAGGCGGAATTTAGAGCGGCGGGACCGAATCTGACCGCTTCTCCCCAGCTCGAATCCGTCCAGATCAACGCCACCCGATTGTCGACCGATGGCTTGGGAAACTACAACCTCTCCTTCACCTCCCCATCATCCACCGGAATCTACCCAGTCAAAGTCAACTCAACCTACCAAAACATCCCAGGAGAGACAACAGTCAACTTAGACGTGCAGGTAAGTGCCGTGCCAAACCCGCCAATCATAAACGCCCCGCAGAACACTACCTTTCTCCCGGTAAACTTTACGCTCCTCAACATCACCCTCTCAGACAACAACACCGTCGCAGACAGCTACACCTGCACCTTTTACGGCGACAACGTAAGCCTTCCAAACGCGACCATTAACATTAGTAACCCTGTGGCGCAAAACAGCACAGTCATCACCTACAACTGGACTAGTCTCAACAACTCGCCTCACTTCTGGAAAGCAAATTGCCAGGACGGTTCAGGCACCGGAGCGAACACAACAATCCAGCTATTCACAACAGACACCATTTTCCCGGTAATTAACTTCACCGCAACGCCAGGCAATGGCAGCTTCCTAACCAGGCAGAACATTTCAGTCGCCATCTCCATAACAGAGACGAACTTCGGAAACATCTCCTTCTACCTCTGGAACGGCTCCTCGCAGCTAAGATTAACAAACGAAACAAACTTCTCAGCCGCAACCTACTTCCTTAACTACACCAACCTAACAAGCTCCCAAACATCCTATATAATCAACATAACAGCAGTAGACAAGGCAGGAAATCGAATCTCAACTGAAAGCAGGAACATCACATTGGATACCGTTGGACCAAACATCACTTTCATCGCCCCAACGCCCCAAAACAACTCACGCTCCAAGGGAAACCTCCAGGCCATCAACATAAGCACAAATGAAATAAGCATCAATAGCTGCATCCTGCAGGTCTACAACGGGACAAATAACGCCACCAATTACACCATGGTTATCGAGAGGAATTACTGCTCCTATTCCATTGCAACATTAAATGGTTACAACTACACCCTCAAGGCCTATGCCAATGACAGCTCTTTTAATGAGGCAGTGAGCGCAAACCACTCATTTAGGGAAAACACCCACCCAGAAATCCCAACGCTAAACGCGCCTGCCAACAACTCCCGCCTCACAGCATCATCAATCCTCTTAAATTACTCAAGCGCCGACAATGATACAGACACCATCGCCTATAAAGTGTATTTCGGCACAAGCAGCAGCGACCCCCCAATTGCCTACCAGGGCGCGTCAACGACTTTCGTGGTCTCAGTTGCGGACGGAACCACATACTATTGGCGCGTCATGGCAAATGATTCCTTTGAGAACTTAAGCTCGCTCATTCACCAATTCAGGATAAATACTGCCCCACCAATCCCCTATGTCATACGGCCAAACCTTTCAGGGATCAGGCTGCGGGGTGGGCAAACCTACAACGTGAGCTGGGACAACGCGACAACAGATGCTGATGGCGATGCGATAACAATCGCGCTCTTCTACTCCACAGATTCAGGAATAACATTTCCGAATGAAATCATCTCAGGACTAAATAACAACGGTTCTTACGGGTGGACAGTTCCACAAATAGACACGGGAGTCGCAAGGATACTTGCCAAAGCGAATGACAGCTATGAATTCTCTCAGGACAGCACAGACAATGATTTCATCATAGACTCAACCTCACCAGTAATCATCCTTGACAATCCGCCGAATCGAAGCGCAATAAACAACGGCACCTTCCTCAATTTCACAATCACAGATGCGCTTGCGGGAATCGCAAATGTCTCCTGGAACAACGGAAGTAGTAACGCCCCCAACCGAACTGACTTCAACGGCACCTACGACATCAATACCACGGGCTGGGGAGTGGGAGAGGTGAACATCACCATTTACGCAAACGACTCTGTCGGCAACACAGCATCGCAATTTTATATCTTCACCATCACCGGAATAACTCCCGTGATTACCTTCAACACCCCCGCGGCAAACTCAGAGCGGGGCGGAACAGTGAGGGTAAATGTCTCAGGAACATCAGCGCTTGACGATGTGCCCTTTGTGAATCTTAGCTATAGCGGAGCCGCAGCAAACATAACCATGACCCAGGCAGGCGTGTTCTATTATACTGACCTTAACACCCTCTTAATTCCAAACGGCATCTTCACCATCCAGGTGTATGCGAATGATTCCGCTGGAAATGTTGTGCGCGCAGACATCCAGTTCATTATAGACAACACCCCTCCCGGCATCACCCTTGCAAGCCCCGCAAACAACACCTGGAGCAGAGGCAACACTACTTTCACATACACTCCCCACGACAATGGAACAATCGCATCCTGTTACCTCCTAATCAACGGGACACTGAACCAGACCAATTCCTCAATCACAAAGGACGTCACAAACCTCTTCAGGGAGACCATCCTTGGCAATGGCATCTTCAACTGGACCGTACGGTGCCTCGATAGCGCCCAAAACAACGGCACAAATACGACAGGCAGGATTCTCAAGGTTGATACCCTTCCGCCCATCATCACTCTAGTCGATCCGCCAAACCAATCCACTATTCAGACTGGAAGGTTCATCAACTTCTCCGTTCAGGAGCAGGGTGGCGGCGCGATTGAGTCCTTTACCTGGACATCTGACTATGTCATTGATTCAAACGAGAGCATTGGCCAATATGCCATCAACACATCCTCTTTCCCTGAAGGGACAACAGGCCTTGTCGTGAGAGTGAACGATTCTGCCGGAAATGCAAGGACCCTTGCGCTCTCCTTCATGTTCGATAATACTCCTCCCATCGCCAATTTCAACGCCCCCTCGCCAAACCAGATTGTACGGGGAATCTTCAGGGTCAACCTCACGGCAACCGATGTCTTAAGCAACGTTTCCGGACTCCTCTTTGCCTTCAACAGCAGCGATAACTTTAGCATGACGCGCGTTTCCCCGGAAAACACCTCGGACTATTTCTATGACTGGAACACCACCAACACCTCGGACAAGAAATACACCCTCCAGATTTATGGTAATGATACTGCGAACAATATTGAGCTTGTATCCCGGTTTGCTATCGTGGACAACACCCCTCCTGCAATTCGAATAGACGGCCCCGCAAACCAAAGCTTTAGCGCCACAGGAAAGAACACCTTCACCTTCACACCCTTTGAGTTCAACGCTCTCATAAACTGCACGCTCCACATCAACGGGACCATTAACGCCACCCTCCTAACTCCCCAGATTAACACCACGGCAAGTCTCGATGCGAACATGAGCGATGGGTTTTACAACTGGTCAATTGCCTGCGCGGACACCGCTGTTGATAGGAATGGCACCCATAATATCGGAACAAACAGCAGCATCTTCGTCTTCACCGTGGACACAATTCCACCCTCTGCAACCTACCTCACGCCATCAACACCGCAAAATAACACCCATAGCCAGGCGAATTCCACGGCGGTGAATCTCTCGGTAACTGAGATAAATCTTGCGAACATCACCTATTATCTCTATAACCGAACATCCCTTATGAACCAGACGACCTCTTCGCTCTTCTCGCTGAATTTCACGCGCCTGCGCCCCGGGCTGTATTTCTTCAACGCAACGGTGAGGGATCGTGCAAACAACACAGTCTCAACCGGCACGCGCCAGATAAGCCTAAACGATCAGCAGCCAACAGGAAAGACATTTGACATAAGGGGAGAAGGAGCAGTCCTAATTTCCCAGATAGATGAGCTGGGCAACCTCTACTTAAGGGGCAACATCACCGAGAAGCTCCAGGCAATCTCCCCACCTGCGCAGAGTTTCATCATCCAGAACGCATCTTCGTCGGCGGTGGCCATTATAAATTCCTCAGGTTCGCTGCACACGTTAGGGACGCTCACGGAAGGAGTCAGTCCCCCTTCAGATAGGAAGGCGCTTGAGATCCAAAGCCGCAACGGGGAAGTCATCGCAAGGATTGACGAGAAAGGGGAAGTCTATTTGCTTGGAGTGATGGTTGACTTCTATGCGTTTCCTTGATTGGGAATTATTTTATATTATTTCTTGATAACGGAAGTTCATCACTCACTCCTCAATAGTTCTTTTTCAAAAATTACAATCAAAAATTACAAAATAGGGTTTCATAACCCCTTTAAAATTTCCTCAGGCTTCAATATTCTTATCCCTTTATATTCTTTCAATTTTAATAAATGCTTATCATAAGTTACTATGTAATCAGAAGAAGATTCAATAGCACATTCTATAATTTTGTTGTCGTCAGGATCATCTTTTATTATGTCCGCTTTTTGTTTCGGTTCTGTCAGCTTAGCAAAAAGTAATATTTTTTCAATTATATTTTTGGTTTCACTTTTGCTGTATTCAAAATCCCTTTCAAGCACTTCAGCTGTCTCGTCCAAAATATCTTGAGTGGTGAAAATTATGGCATCTGAAAGGATTAATTTTTTCAGCAATTTATGCGCAACGCTATAATTCCATTGAGTAGCTGAAATAAGAAAATTTGTGTCCACTGTAGCTTTCATTTTACCTTTTCGATTTTCTTGCTCTTTGAACCAATTCAGCTACGTCACTTTCTCTGATTCCTAGTTTTTTTGCCCTTTTGCTGCCCTCCAATGCAATTTCCCCTAACTCCTTAATCAACTCTTCTTTTGATGGGGTTAATATTTTTTTCAATATAATTGCGTCTTTGGAGGAAACAATGGAAAAAATAGTCCCTTCACTTGCTTTTAATTCCTCTCTTATATCTTGGGGTATGACAATTTGTCCTCTTGATGACATTTTAATGGTTTCTGCTGGCATGGTGGCCTCCAATATTTCTTATTTTCTTATAATAAGATAAACTTATTTATAAACTTTTCTGGTTTTTCCTGCATTAAACTATTTTTTTAAGAAAAACAGGCAAAAAGCAGCGGAACCCCTCCCCACGACGAATGACTAAATCGGAATGCCTCCCTTAATCTTTATTCTTGATTGCTCGCTTCGTTCGCTTGATAGAAACAAGCCACTAAAAATCATTCTGCAGGAGCAGTTTTTCCACACTTTGTGTGGAAAAAGAGCTTAACGGCGCAAGTGTTTAACGAGAATCTTGGCCAATTCAGCGCCTGAAACCCGCGGCAGTTTCATACCTCTGCAACCATGAGACTTTTTGTTTCAGGTGGCACAGGAATGTTATCTCTTTCCAACGATTCAACATATGCCCAAATCGCTTCCTGAATATTTTTCATCGCAGCTTCAACGCTCTCCCCCTGGCTGACACAGCCCGGCAAATGTTTCTGGTATTGTTTGGGGCATGACGGGAAGATGAATCTCTCATCCCATGGGATAACTTTATAAATTCCCTTATCCTCTATTGATTCATGGCAAATAGGTATAATATCATTGTGGAACAAGGTGAAGATGGTTACCTGATTGCAGAAGTAGTCGAGCTTCCTGGATGTCGAACACAAGCCAAGAGCTATGACCAATTGATGGAGCGGGTGAAGGAGGCGATATCCCTCTACGTTAGCGCGAAGCCCAATGCGGGCAGGACATCCTTTAAATTCCTCAGTCTCCAGCAAGTCGAAGTATGAGCGAAAAACTGCCTCTTCTTTCTGCACATGAGCTTTCGAAGATTCTTAAGAGATTTGGTTTTCAATTGAAGCGCCAACAGGGAAGCCATATGTTCTTTGAGCATCCTGATGGAAGGACGACTGTTGTGCCCAATCACCCTGGAGAAGACCTCGATAGGGGGCTGCTCAATAAGATCATCAAGCACGATATGCAGATGGGAAGGGAAGAGTTCCTCGGAAATGTCAAGTAGTAGGATATGTTCTATCTCTTTGCCCCGAAAACGGCTTTCCCCAATCGGACCATGTTCGCGCCTTCCTCTATCGCGATTCGGTAATCATGCGACATGCCCATCGAGAGGATCTCCATCCGCACATTTTTTAATTTTTCAATGCCCGCATTTCTTTTTATCAAAGTGAATAGTTTTCCCATCGTCCTGAAGTGTGCTCGGGAGTCCTCAGGATCCCCAGAATCCCCAGAATCCCCAGAATGCGGAGCCATCGCCATGAGCCCAAGCACCCGCACGTTCCCCAACCCCGATATTTTTTTGGCCAATGCAGAGGCATCTTCCGGCAGGCATCCGCTCTTTTGTGGTTCCCTTCCGATATTGACTTGGATGAGGATGGGAAACTTCTTTTTGGCATGGAAATTAATCTCCCGCGCAAGCTCAAACGAATCAACTGATTGTACCATATCAAAGATGGCAAGTGCCCTCTTCACCTTGTTGCGCTGCAGATGGCCAATAAGGTGCAGCTCAAATTCAGAATTCCTCTTCTCCTTAAGCCCGCTGTATTTCTTCTCTGCTTCCTGCACGTAGTTCTCGCCAAGAATGTTAACCCCTCCACTGATTGCCGCCTGCGCTTCTGTAAGTGTTCTTCCCTTTGTTGCGGCAAGTATAAGGATGGAGGGGAAGTTCTTTTTTATCCTGATAATTCTCTCTGAAATGCTCATTTTTTTGCACCGTGCGCCTTGAGATATCGTTTGATGACATAGTGCACGAAAATGTGCGGCTTTTTCCCTAATTGGCTGCGTTCAAGGGCAGTGTAGTAAGCTCTCCTGTTTGTGTATTCAATGATAAGGAAAGGATACCCTTGCCTATGGAGGACATGATTCATAAGGATCCTTGAGATGCGCCCATTACCGTCGCTGAATGGATGTATGGAGACAAACCGCAGATGCACAAGTGCGCTAAGGATGATAGGGTGTATTCTCTTGTCATTTTTCAAAAGCCATGCATAAAACTCATCAAGCAATGCTTGAAGCTCAAAAGGAAGGGGAAACTCCGTTCTGCTTCGCGCAACCCGCACCCTATGCGTGCGTATCCTTCCTACTATGTCAGGTGCGCTTTCTCTAAAGAGAAGGTGATGCCACTCCAGCACTTTCCCAAAAGTGGCCTTGTTTTTCGTCTTAAGCATATCGAGGAAAACCCGCCTGTGTGCTTCCGTTTCCTTGACATCTTTCAATGGCTTATTGGGGGGGCTAATGCCGTGCTGCAAGAGATCAGCAGTCTCACGAAGGCTTAGTGTGCTTCCCTCAATGCGGTTTGTGTTATAGGTAAATTCCACAAGCAGGTTTTCCCATTCGCGCTCCCTTGCCATCTTTGGGAGTGCCCCCTGCTCCTTTGAAAATCTCCTCTTGATGGCATCCAGTTGGTCCCCATAGCGCTCAGTCAAAAGTTCAACCATGAACTCTTCCTCCACTTCTCCAATATTTTTTGGAAGAATGCTTCCAAGGTATTTGCGCTTGTTGACAAAATTATTCCCATCCCTTAGCGTATGTTCGAGGTAGTAATACCCTTTCCTTCCTCGCTTAAGCTTTCTTAACTGTACCATTAGGCAGGATATACGTCACAAATATATAAATATTGCTAAAATAAGAAAAATGTGACGTATAACCCTAGAACTCGCGCATCTCTTTCATCTCCAAGTAGCGCCCCTCGATCTCCTTTTGGGTGAGTGTGCGCATCCGATTGAGGCTGAAATCCTCCGCATTGAAAGAGGCCAGAACGCTGCCATAGATAATTGCCCTGCGAAGCGTTCTCTCATCATGCTTTCCTTCTTTCGCAAGATACCCAATCATGCCGCCTCCAAACGAGTCCCCGCAGCCAGTCGGGTCGCGAACTTCCTCAAGCGGATAGCCGGGAGCGGAGAAATGTTTTCCCTTAGTATAAAGCAGAGCCCCATGCTCCCCTTTCTTGATGATGACTGCTTTTGGCCCAAGGTTGAGCGCAAGTGATGCCGCCTTGAGAAGATTCACCGTTCCAAAGAGCTGCCGCGCTTCCCCATCATTAAGGACGAAAATATCCGTCCTCTCCATGACCTTAAGCACCTCTTTTTTCTTGCTCGATATCCAGAAATTCATGGTATCAGCGACAATGAGCGTTGGATCCTTTAGGGAATCAATCACGTCCAACTGCAGGGCAGGATCAATATTTGCGAGAAAGACATACCTTGAATCCGCATAAGAAGGGGGAATATCAATCGAGAAAGTGGCAAGTGAATTCAGCTCGGTTTTGAGGGTTTTCGCCTCGTTCATTTCAAACTCATATAACCCTTCCCAGCGAAAGGTCTTGCCTTTTCTCTGGATGCCCAAAGTATCAATGCCCTTTGATTGCAAAAACGCAAGATGCTCTTTCGGGAAATCTTCTCCCACAATCGAGATGATGCGCGGAGGGGAGAAAAAACTGCACGCAACCGAAGCATAGGAAGCGGATCCGCCAAGAGCGTTGCTGACATTTCCAAATGGAGTCTTCACGCTATCTAGCGCGACCGTGCCGACAACAAGAACATCATGGGATCTCATGGAATCAGCTACTGCTCCGGCTTCTCTTTGCTCTCTTCTTCCTCATCATCATCATCATTCTGCTCTTTGAAATCGGAAAAATCCTCTTCCTCCTCCTCTTTCTCAACTTCCTCTTCCTTCTCGTCCTCTTCGTCATCCTCTTCGTCGTAGTCCTCTTCCATAAGCGTCTCTTAGGCCCTTCGCAGGGGAATTTTTTAAAAGGCTTTCTGTTTGTAGGAGTGGTGCTGGTGTCAGAGGCGTTGAGCCAAATGCCGATAGGCAACAATCCCAAGCCCAGCACATCTACGTTTTTTTCATGCCCTTCAAATGCATAATAATGGCATCGCTTTCCCCGATGAATGTCCCATCAATTTCAATAACAGGGACTGTGCGCACACCCGATTTCTCAAAAAGCATTTTTCGAATCGCGCTTTCCCGCTCGCGCGGCACATTCTCCTTATGGTAGGGGATCTTTTGCTCCTCAAGCTCCATGCGCACTTTTGCGCAATACGGGCATTCCTCGAATTGATAGAGGGTAAGCATAATCCTGCCCCCTCTGCGGCGCTTTAATGGTTTTCTATGGCATAATGGCTATATTGTGGTCTCTATTGAAATGATCTCATTTGCGCTTGCTATAATGTCGGACGCAAATAATTGATTGGAATTTGTTGCGTCCTCCTGATATAGTGTCGGATTAATGTTGGTCAATTATTTAGTTCCGACACTATAGGATAGTTTCCATAGCCGGAAGAATTCCTCTGCGTACTGCCTTGCAATCTTTTCGTCATGCAGGATGAGGATATTCTCATCATTCCGTTCGCTGCCGGAAGCCGTGGGATTATAGCTTCCGGTGATTATTGTGCTGTTATCGATGATAAACACCTTGTGGTGCAGCTTGCCTTTGCCCTTATCCTTCTTCACCGGGATGCCAAATCCCCCCAGCCGATGGAACTGGGAATATTTACTCCCTGCCTGCGAGCTGTCAAAGACAACGTTCACCTCGATTTTGGGATTGAAGAGCATTGCATCTGCGATCTTTTCAG
Organism: uncultured Methanosarcinales archaeon; assembly: GCA_964438385.1. Taxonomy (GTDB): domain Archaea; phylum Nanobdellota; class Nanobdellia; order Woesearchaeales; family GW2011-AR4; genus GW2011-AR11. The sequence continues at coordinate 10,569 of CAYTKI010000036.1, forward strand.
AAGTGAAGCTAAATACCATGCCATAGACGGAGGTTTTTGCCTCCGATACCCTCTGCGCAACAAATTCCTCGCAGCCATCCTCCGGGCAAAACGCATTCTCCACTTTCATCGCATTGTGAAAAAAAGTGGGATAGGTTACCGCATTTCCGCCGCTGAATTCCTCCTTCCAGAGTTCAGAAAATTCCTGCTCATAATTCTGGGCAAGGTAATAGGAGCTCATTAGCACTCCATTATTGTCATTGACAGAATTATCATTAAATGTGGGATTAAATGAGCCCGTCCACACATACATCCCATCAACAACGCAAAACTTGTTGTGCATTCTTGAGGATTTGTCTTCCAGCAAAACCCCTGGGCCGGAAAGAATGCCTTCATATGGCTCATCATCAAGGACTACCTTCACATCCACCTGGCTGCTTTTTTCCTTCAAAACGGAAACGATGTTCTCCAAATCAAGGTCATAGAACGCGCAATGGATGGAATTTCTTGCAGAAGACAATAATTCCTCCAAACGCCCGCTGCAGTTGTCCTGCTTGCAGAAAAACACTCCCGGATTAGGCCCTTGTTCCCGATAAATCGGCACAGTCAGCTTTTCTTCGTCCTGCACCTGCGCGTCCTTCACTACACTACCCGTGCACCCAAAGAGGAAGAGCAGCAGAAACGGCAATAAAAACAGCACTGCCGTTCGTTGTTTCCAGGAGATCATACAGTCCCTAATTTAGAAATCTTTATATATAAGTTTATTCATTCTAAAGTGGTAGTAGATAAAAACCATTAGAGAGTGATAATCAATCACAATTGCTCCATATCCATAAGGGATTCATCATCACCTCTTTTCCCAGCAGGACACCTTCGGGTGTTCTGTTGGGTTTTTCTATTTTCTAAGCTTTCCTTTTTTTCCCTTAGAAGTCAGATTTTTCTCTCTTCTCTTCCTCACCGCAATTACGCTCCCAACGCCAACAAGAACGCCAAGCGCGAACACCAAAAGGAGTTTCGGATCAATCGATTTCTTCTGCTTGGCAGTTCCCTTCCCCTGTTGGCCAAAATACATGTCCAGGTTGCCAAGCTCAAGGGCGTATTCCGCATACAAAAGCGCGGAAAGCACATCGCTTTCCTTGAGGGATTCCGCATATTCGTAATAGCTGTAGCCAAGGATGGGAAACACTCCCTTGGAGGACTCATCAGCGATCATCTGCCTAACTATCTCAAGCTTGACTCCAAGCACCTCTTTGAAATTATTCTGCTCTACCCCAAATACCCCAAGCACAACGCCAACGCCAGCCTTTGCCTTGCTCGCCTTGTAAAGGCATAGCTCGTAATTCTTTTTCTCCGACTGCTCCTGCGCTTGATTAAGTTCTTTCCGAACAGTTTCAAGCGGCATTGGCACAAACAGCTCAAGATACTGGATTCTTTCCTCTGCTTCCGCAATCTTGATCGTGCAGATTGCGGAGAGGGAATCCAAATCAAACTCATACTGCCTGCCTGGTTTTCCGAAGAATTGCGACCACGATTTCGCGGAATTCAGCCGCTCGCTGGCCCAAGCCGCATTCTCGAGCTGGCTCTGAGCATCAGACGCATTCGCGCCATCCTTGAGATAATTCCGCGCTTCCTCGATGCGCTCTTTTGTAATCATGTAGCTTTCAAGGTCAGTAATCGTGCGTATCGGCCTCGCCTCAATTGCCTCTTCAAATGAGCCGATGGCCATGCTGATATTTTCCATCAATAGCGCGCGCTCCCCCTTGGCGGGATTTTTCGCGATTAGGGAGATCTTAGTGTACTCCACATTTGCGCCAAAGCAGTAGCTTGCTGCTGAATAATGCCTTCCTTCCAATAGCGCCTCTTCACCTTTCCCTGAGAGATTTTTTGCAAACGCAATTCCCCCACTCATATTCTTGCCCATTCCCCCCCCGACGGAACCTGAAAAGCCAAATCCATTTTCCTGCTCCAAAGTATCCGTCCTTTGGCACAATTCCTCTGCGAGTACTCTCATGGTGGAGCTGTATTGGTCATTGATTTTGATAGCCAAAGTGCGATCTATTTTCTTCCCGGTGAACTGGTAGACTGCCTCCTCAAGTGTATAGACCTCGATGATTTCCGCCTTTCCCTTAGCTGCGCTTTCAAGGGATTTTTTTACGGTCTCGTTAGTGAACAATGATTCCCCTTTTGGGATGAGAATCTTCAAAAGTCCCGCATTCGATCCAGCCGCAACTTTCTCCTTGAGCCCCCCAACAGGCCCGATCAGCCCGCCGGAATTGATTGTCCCGCTCACCGCGACACCTTCATCCACCTCATCTCCTCGCAGCATGGCAACCGTGAGCGTCGCAATTGCGGCGCCTGCGCTTGGCCCTGCGATGATGGAGGACTTGGCCGTTAGCGTATAGAAGAAGTCATATTGAGAGCAATCCAAATCTAGGTAGTTGCACGCGATTTCATTCGCGAATCTGGTTGACATTTGCGTGTCCACTTTGGTAAAAGGATAAGTCTCCAAAAATATCCTCCCAGAGCCTGGCTTGATGGTCAAATACAGGTCAGCAGTCCCCCCGACATAGCCGTTCGCTGACTCGCTCACCGCAAGAAGGGTCATGTGGCCCTGTTCTTCCGCAAATGCCTGGGGGAGGGCCAATACGAAAAAGGCGCAAGCAGCCAAAAAATAACCGTGCTTTTCCATACATGTGTTTTTCATGAAGCTCTTTTTCCCTTCGCAGCAATCAGTAATGATTATTGGGTTTTGCTCTTCTTGGCATCATCTGCATCTGCTTTTTGGGTTTTATTTTTATTAAAATCCTTTTTATTTTCGCTTCCATCGGCATGCTCGGTATGCTTGCATTTGGGATAATTGCTGCATCCAAGAAACATCCCGTAGATGCTCTTTCGCACAACAACCTGCCCATCCTTGCATTTTGGGCATGATTTTTTTATTTCCCCCTGCTCTATCTTTCTCATTTCTTCTCCCGCTTTTCCCAAGGCAATCTTGCTCGGGCAGTTCGGATTGATGCAGTATTCCTGCGGCTGCTTCGCTTTTTTTATGGACAGCACAAGAGGATAGCCGCACTGCGCGCATTCCTTTTTCGCCGGCTTTATGAACGCCCCTTTGGGGAGGGAAAATGTTGTTTTGCAGTCCGGATACTTATTGCAGGCGATAAATCCCCCAAAGCGCCCCTTGCGGATTTGAAGATCCCCCTCCTTGCAGTTCGGGCATTTTCCGACGCCGGAGAGCTCGTTTCGCGTTTCTATGTTTGCCAAGGCAAGCTCTTTTCCGATATCCTTCTCGCTCTTCTTGAAATCCGTGATGATTTTAATCAGCGCATCCTTTGCCTCATCCAATATTTTCTCCTGCGTGGTTTTGCCCTCGCGGATTTTTTCCATCTCTTCTTCAAAATGGGCTGTGAGCTCCTCATCGATGATTTTCGGCGCGTATTTCTCAAGCGTCTCAATGGTCCTAACGCCTAGTTCAGTTGCCTGAATTGACCTTCCATCCACATAGCCCCTCCGAAAAAGAGTATCCACAATGTCGCTGCGCGTCGCTTTTGTGCCAAGGTTTTTTTTCTCAAGCTCCTTGATGATGGAGGCGGGAGTGTACCGTTTCGGGGGCTGCGTCTCCTTGCTGAGAAGCTCTGTTTTTTTGACTTCAATGCGCTCGCCCTTGCTCAGCGCGGGAATTTCCTCCTCCTCAAAATCAGCATAGGGGGCATAGAATTCATGCCACCCTTTCTTTACTGTCCGCGTCCCCTTGGCGACAAATCTCTCCCTGTTGCAGTCAAGGTGAATTGTGGAAGTTTCCCTTGTAGCGGGATCGGAAAACGTCGCCAAAAATCGCTTGACTATAAGATCATAGATTTTTCCTTCCTTTTCATCATCAAATCCTATCGCAACTCCTGTGGGAAAAATGGCGGGATGCGCAGGATCCGTTTTCTCCCCCTCATGTGGCTTGAGCGGGGATTTTGACAGGATTGAGTTTGCAAGCAGAGTGTACTCCTTTTGCTTTGCAAGTTCCTTAAGCACTTTCCTAAAGCCAATGCTCTCCGGCAGCTTCTGTGACGAAGTCCTCGGATAGGAGATGGCGCCTGCAATGTAGAGGTTTTGCGCGATTTCAAGAGTCGTCTTTGGCTGCACTCCAAGTGCCCTATACGCCTCCATCTGCAGTGTCGTCAAATCAAACGGATGGGGCGGCTGCTGCGCGAATTGCTTTTTCTCCGCGGACTCGACAAGGGCGCTCTTCTGCCCCTTGACATTCTCAAAGGCGGCATCCGCCTCCGAATTGTCCCAGAATTTATCCTTCTCATGCCATGCCAAAAATTCCCCGTTTTTCTCCCCAAGAATGCTAATTTGCCAGAAAGGAACCGGCTTGAATGCGCGGATTTCCTTTTCACGATGAACGATGATTTTTAGCGCAGGGCCCTGCACCCTTCCGGTGGACATGAGCTTGAAGCTGCCGGTGGTTTTGATGGCATGGGTAAGAGCGCGGCTATAATTTATGCCGTTATAAAAATCAAGATAATGGCGGGTCTCTCCAGCTTTTGCCTGCCCCCAGTCAAGGTGGGGGGATTTTTTTTCAAACGCCAAAGCCAATTCATCCTTGGTGAGTGTTGAGAATTTCATCCTGTGGGCGTCTTTTTTCCTGCATAGGTGCGTGACAATATTGAGCCCGATGACCTCCCCCTCCACATCATAGTCTGTGGCCACCACGATTTTATTTGCCTCTTTCGCGAGTTTCTTAATTGCTTCCGCATATTTCTTGGTGAAGGCGGAATCCTTTGAGATTTCGGATGATGGCTTCCATTCAATGTCAAAGACAGGGAATTTCCACGTCTTCTTTCCCTTCTCCGCAAGCCCATAGAGATGGCCAACGGCGCAGGCGACCACAATGTCTTCATTTTTGTGCGTGACTCTATAATACGGCACCCCCTGTATGGCTTCCTTAATGGCTTTCCCATCCGCCAAGGCTTCGGCTATCTTCTTCGCCGCCTGCGGCTTCTCGGTTATCAGAAGGGTATATGCCATGCGCTCAATCAAATTTGGGCGTTTTAAAAACATTTGCCAAAACCAGGCTCTGTCCCGAATGAAGGCAGCGCCTCTTCCGTGAGCGAATCGGCAACTGCATCATACAATGCGGAAGGGGAAGTCCCAAACCTTTTCTTCCCTTCGGCTCAGGGAAGAAAAGTTTTACCAATAGAAAGGGCTACGCCTACCGTTTCTTTTCCCCAGGGTTTTCTTTGCCCGACCAACGGGAGGGGAAAGAAAAGG
>CAYTKI010000037.1:0-3135 GCA_964438385.1 uncultured Methanosarcinales archaeon
TATGCTAATATGGGCAATCTTCCTTGCCTGATAGGTGGTCAAACCCTCATTCTTCCTTCGTATGGTTTCCATAAGTTTCCCTTTGGTGAGTTTCATGCATGGAAGAAACCCACCGTAGGGAAATAGTTTCGGGATAACACATCAGCTCACCAAACCCCAACATTTATATATGCATTTTACCTTGCTTCCTATTGCGGGGTTGGTAGTCGGCTCACGGCTTCGTGCTGAGGAAAGTCCGCCCACCAGTGTATCAACGCTGCGCTCTCATAGGCGCGGCATTGGGCATTATGCCTGCTCCCATTAGGGAGTTCCGGTGACGGAAGGCAACCACAAAGCAACGAGACCCCTTCCTGCGCTAACGATGAGGCGTGCGAAGGATTCCGCGAGGGATCTGAGTTAACCAGCCGAGTTGCAGGGAGAATGGATGAAACGGTGAGCCCCTGGCGGTGCAAGTCATTTGACGCTAAGTTGAATGCCGGCACGGGCGATCGCTCCCCATAGGAGTATCGCGCCCGACAAAAGGCGGCTTATTCCGGCCCCGCATTTTTTACCATGAGTAGAGACAACAAGATTTCAATGCCATCAGGAATGGGCGGGCTTGTCCGCTATTTCGATGAGTACCACAGCAAGCTCCGCTTCAAGCCAGGCCATATCATTATTTTGGCGGCAGCAGTCATTATCATCATGCTGATTCTCTACACCTACGGCAATTCTCTTCTCAAAATCGGGTGATGCTATGATTCCGGGCATGAATCCACGCGAGATGCAAAAAGCCATGCAGCGCATGGGAATAAAACAGGAAGAGATTGACGCAACAGAAGTCATTATCCGAACGGAAAAAAAGACATTTCTCATTAGAAATCCCAAAGTGGCAAAAATAAACATGATGGGCCAGGAATCCTTCCAGGTCATTGGAAAAATAGAGGAAATTGAGCAAGCCATTGGGATTAACGATGGGGACATAGAGGCAGTCATCATGCAGGCCAATTGCTCAAGGGATGAGGCAAAAAATGCCCTGGAGCAATCAGAAGGTGACATCGCGGCAGCCATTTTGAAATTGCAGTCTTAAATAATTCAATCAGAGCCATTGATGAGGGGATCAATGCACACCATGAAAACAGCGCAGGAGTACCGTGAGCCGGCACAGCAGCGGCTGGCCTCAGCGGAGCATATTCTTTCCATAACCTATCCCGCAATCAAAAGCCCGAAGCTTTTCCTCTCCGTGCTTGAGCATCTTTTTCTCTCCATGGATTATGCCATGAATTCCATCCTTGTTGATGATCATTTCAAAAAAATGGCAGGCAAATTTCCGCAGACATTCTCCGGAAGATACAGCGCGTTTCGCATGCGCATGGCAAAAAAGCTTGGTTTTGGGAAGCGGGATGTGGAGACCCTCATGCAGCTGCGTAGCATTCTCATCGAACACGAGAAAAGCCCAATGGAATTCGAGCGCCAGGAAAAGCTTGTCATCTGCTCAGGCGCATATGACTTAACGCTGCTTTCCTTAGAGGGCATGAGCACGTACGCAAGGGCTGCCGCATCTTTCCTCTTTGCGGCTGAATTGGCAACGGGAAAACCTTTATCTATGGGAAGCCCCCTCCAACTATGATGGACGAATATCTTGAGAATACCATTGAAGAGCTCAAGAGAGTGGATCACCTTTTCTACGTGAGTCTCAAATACACAAGGACGGTGGATATGATAAAACATGTCCTTGAGCGCATCATCTCAACCCATGAGTGCGCAGTCGAGGCGCTTCTGCAGCAGGCAAAGGAAAAAAAAGTGATAGATGCTGTTCCGCTTTCATCAGCCGTTCGCGCAGAGCTTCTCAAAAAAACCTATCCAAATGACCCGGTTATTAATGACGCCCTCCAGCTCCTCGCTCTTCTCCTCAAGCTGCGCAGGGCAAAGTACGCCTCGCGCGAGGAATTCAGAAGGCACGTCACCATGATTGCGACCCTTGACAACAAGGAGATATTGGAAGTCTCAATAGACTCGGTAGGCGGGTATTACCAAAAGACCCGCGAGCTGGTTGACTACGTGCGCAATATGATTCTCGGAAGGATTGAGTGATGCAGCGCCTTGCCCGCCGCCTCAGGCAGAAGAAATGGGAAATTGGCGAGATAAAAGAGGCCATAAGTGTCCTTCATTCCGCATCCACCAAGCGGCACCGAATAGTCAGTTATATCTCAACAATTGTCGCGATTGTGATGATTCTCGCGGGAAATTTCATCGCATCGCTTATCTTCATTCCCCTCATGCTTGCCCTCAATGGATGGTTTCTGTATTTCATAGTCGCGCTCACAGGCATTGGTCTTGGGCTTCTCTTTGAGATCCTCACGCGAAGCATCGCCGCGCTACAGAGCAGGCATCATGTGCTTCTCGGAATGCTCATCCCCCTTGCCGCGCTTCTCAGTACCCTCTTTATTGTAGTCTTCTCAAATGGCATCGCACTTGAGTTTGGCATAGGAAATGAGCACAACCCCTATTACATTGCAATGACCTACGCGCTCGCTTTCCTTGCGCCCTATGCGCACTATAAGTTTGTCCTAAGGAAGCATTATTATTCGGGATGAATTCTCTGGCTCTGTCCCAAATAAAGGCAGCGCCCCTTCCGTGAGCGAATCGGCAATTGCTTCAGACAATGCGGAAGGGGAAGTCCCTATGGGAGGGAACCGCATATCCAATTGCAACAGCCAAGAGCGAGCCCGGCGCTGCCCGAAGCGTTAGCGAGATTCGGGACAGAGTAAACCTCTCCACAATCTTTATAATGCATTTCCTTATTCTTTGGCCCATGGCTGCTGTAGTTTAATGGCAGAACTCAAGACTGTGGCTGCGTAGGTGCGCCATTCCTTTGGCTCTCTTCGCGAAAGACATCTTGCGGCGCGGGTTCGATTCCCGCCAGCGGCCCTCTTTTTCTTTGGAAGGAGTTAAGCATGCTCTGTCCCGAATGAAGGCAGCGCCCCTTCCGTGAGCGAATCGGCAATTGCATCGTACAATGCGGAAGGGGAAGTCCCAAACCTTTTCTTCCCTTCGGCTCAGGGAAGAAAAGTTTTACCAATAGAAAGGGCTACGCCTACCGTTTCTTTTCCCCAGGGTTTTCTTTGCCCGACCAACGGGAGGGGAAAGAAAAGG